>JBIPOV010000118.1:0-14997 GCA_044378815.1 Obscuribacteraceae bacterium (SeqCode)
CTACCTTGACGAGTTCTCATTTCGAGCCAACCGAAGATTCGGACAAGCACGAATTTGGCAAAGCCTCATCCGTGCTTGTTCTTTTGCAAAAACTGTCACTTTAGCTGAACTAAGGTGATAGGCAGGGTCCTTAATAATTAGTAGACTGGTCTATTAAATGTATTAAAAAATAAAATTGCTTCTCTTGTTGCCACTTTAGCGCTTCCTCGCTCAGCTCGAAAGCTAACAATAAAAGCGGGTCCCCAACATCAGTTGAGGACCCCCGCTTAACTAACCCTGGGCTAGCTGTTAGACGATCAGCGCGTCCAGGCGCTTGACCGCTTCGACGCCGATGGCGATCTCTTGCTCGGCCGAGAGTGTGCCACCGTTCATGGTGCCTTCGCTGCCCAGGCAGAGCGGTGCTTCCGACATCGCCTTGACGTTGGCGATGCGCTCGGCATCGGTCTTGCCCAGCCTGGTGTCGATGATGGTCTGGGCTTCGTCCTCGCTCTTGCCCATGGCCATCAGTTGCAGCTTGGTGTCGAGAACCAGCTCGTCGACCTGTTCCTGGGTGACGTTGATGGCGAAGGTGTTGTCGGCGAACTGCACCGATTCAGCTGCACCCTTGACGATGGCTGCGATGGTCTCGAGCAGGGCCTTAGCGTCGACCTTGACGGGGCCGTCGGTGAGAGCGTCCACCTTGATGGTGCTTGCTGCCACCGAGTTCAGCAGTGCTGCCATTGCACCGGCGAGGGCGGCCTTGCGCGTGGCCATGTCCGTCGGCAGAGCCGGCGGCTTGCCGTCCTTGCAGTCGTTCCAGGCGACGTAGTGCGCGTCGTGCTGCTTGAAGATGATGCCAGCCAGTTCAGAGGCGATGCCCGACGCTTGGCCGGTTTCGTCCACCTGCGACTGGCTCATGGCGAGGCTGGCGATGGCAACGACGCAGCCGGCGCTCAGGCAGTTGGCGACGCGGTAGGCGCGGGTCAACTCGTCGCTGTCTTCGGAGAAATTGCTCAGCATTTGGGCGTGAATTTCGGCATTGGTCTTGATGATGCCGACGGCGAAAGCCACGTCGGTTGCAGTGACGACTTGGCCGTTGATGATGATTTGGCTCATTTTGTGGTGTGATGTTTGGGGGTTGGGTTTGTTACGTCGGCATTTTCCAGCCGAGCGCTTCGATTTCTTTGAGCGAGTAGGTCTCGTTCAGAGTCAAGCTGAAGAACAGCCAGCTCACCTTTGAGGCAACGGTGACTTTGTCGCCGCTTGCTGTCAGTTCGATGGCAACGAGGTTGACCCAGCCAGGAGCGTCGGGCCTCGTTGCTTCGATACCCTTGATTTTGCTGATGGCGATTTTCTTCGGCTGACTGACGAACTGAAAGGAGAAGCTCTTGGCCAGCCGCATCTTGCCGTTGCGGGCCAGGGGCATTTCTTGCACCGCTGCCGTGGTGACAGAGATGGTGCCGTCCCTGTTGACGATGCGAGTAACTTTGCACTTCTTCAGTTCGGCAGCAGGGTCTTTGCCGAAGGTCTTTTCGAATTGGTCGGGGCCGATGTCGGCACCGTTTTTGATTTGGGCGAGTTTTGAAAGTTCGGGAAACATTTGGTACTCCAAATGAAAACCTGAGCCATTGCTGGCTCAGGTGTGTCGGAAGAACTTTAGACCTAAGAATTCTTTTCGTAGTGGGCCCGCACGGTCACCTGGATGATCAGCGAGCGCCTGGGATTGGTCGAGGGCACGACCACTGTGCGCGTGATCAGGGCGCAGGCACCGCCGGGAAATTTGCCATGGGGGAACATCTGCTCGTCGGGCAGGCTGAGAATACAGCCCTCCGAAGCCAGACGCAGAGCGACTTCCGACAGCATCTGCGGCAGGCGCGAGAGGTCGTAGCCGATGCTGGCGACGATGTCGAAGCGGTCGCGCTTCTTCAAGAAGTCGGCCAATTCGGAGGCGGGCGGCGCTTCTTGCAGATGCATGGAAGTGACTTCGAGGCGAGCGGTGTTGCCCTGGCCGTCGTTCTTGACGAAGCGGGCGATGTCGAAATGGTCATAGGTGCAGCCGAAGCCAGACTCCATGATGGCATTGAGGACTAGGCCCTGATTGATTGTGCGTAGCATTTTGTCTCCTAATTGCTTACAGTTGGTGAATCACTGCGGCAGCTTTTTCTCTGCCTCAGTAGAGCCAAGTTGCCTTGATTTCGACACCGTCGTACTGGGCCATGTTGGCGAGGATCGTCATTGCTCTGGCGATTTCTTTGTAGCCGCTGCTGTCGCCAAGGTCAGCTGCCAAAGTGCGGCCGTAGAGGAAGTGTGCCTTGGCCAGAGCCTCGGTTTCGCATCCCAGTTCGCGACAGGCGATCTCGGCCTTGTACGCGTCGAGCAAGTGCCGCAGATAGCTGTCTTTGAGGTCGTTGCCGTGGAAGGTCTTGCGCACTTCGGTGCAGATGGCCGCCTGGAGGGCATAGGCGTCGGCCAGCTGCGGGTTGTTGGCGGCGAAGAAGAGAACGTTCTTCATTTCGAAGAGCGCCAGATTCGTTTTTTCGGATGCTTCGATGCAGACACCCATGGCGAAGAGATCGCGGGCTTCTTGCAGGAGCTTAGCGTAGGAGGCAACTGCAGCTGGACTGGGAGCGGTGTGACTGTTCATTTGAACTTTCAGAAGGGTGGAGATTTGCGCCGGCCGGCTGGGTTCAGGCAGGCTCGCGACGGCAGAATTTGTAGACTTCCTCTTCGAGGAGAAAGCAAATCACGCCGTTTTTCAGGCACATGGTGCCGTGGTCATATTCTTTGTCGACGATGAGAACATCACCGACTTCGCACGAGACGTGGAAGGAACGGGCAGCGGAGGCCGGGAGGAAGGCCTTGAGTACGACGATTTTTTCGGGAGTAGCAGACATGGGCAACGCCTCCAGGTTGTCTCTCTCGACCTTTGGTGCCATTCGTTGCGCTCGTCCTTCATTTCTTGGTGCGATGTTAGACATCCGGCCAAGTTGGGGGAAGCGGTGTTGGGAAATGGCTCGTAGGTAAGAGAAGGGGTTTGTTTAGATCAAAAGTTGCTGTTGAGTTAAAAAGAAAAATGCACATTACTTTCGCTTTTTAGAGCTCTTAATACAGCCAAGACTTATCTAATTGCGAAATGTTGCGCTTCGTAATCTCTCGACACAATTGACTGGAAGCAGCCACTGGTAAGCTCTTTGTGGGCTTAACTCTAGGTGAGACGACGCTTAGCTTGTGTATAGCCTCGGCCTTTGCCATTGCTTCGAAATTGGCGCAACTGGCGCCAGTAGGTTCTCAAGTGCTAATTTTCATCATGGTTTTCTATGTCGAAATAGCAGAAGAGAGTTATCGTTGTTGTTATACCAGTCGATAAATAATGAGAAACCTGAGAATGATTATTGAAGCTGCTGAAACCCAACTGCAAAAGTTGTTTGGCCTTAGTGCCGAGCAAGTGCAAAGAGTCTTAGACACTGCTACCCGTGGTGAACAGGGCAAAAAACAAGGGGTTTTCTGCGATATCTATTTTCAAGCGGGAACGTCTCAGGGTCTCACTTTTGACCAGGGCGTTTTGAAGAATACATCTAGTTCTACTACTAGCGGAGCTGGTGTGAGAGTGGTGGTGGGCGATAAGACTGGTTATTCACATACCGGCCACGTCAATCTTACTAATCTCTTGCAGTGCGCCAAAGTGGCACGCGCTATCACCGAACACGCATCGGGTAATGCCAATGTTGCTCTTGATGCTAGCGACAGTCTTGGTCGGCATAATCTCTATCCGATTCTCAATAGTCCGGTTGATATTGCCCTACAAGAAAAAATAGATCTGCTACGCAAAATAGATAAAGAGGTGCGTCAATATGATGAGCGCATTCAAAACGTCACGATCTCTATCGCTTGTGAGAGCTACACGATTATCATCGTCAATTCATTAGAGCAAATTTTTGTGGATCTCAGGCCATTAGTGCGCATTTCGGTTTCATGCCTGGCTGAAGAGAATGGTCGCAAAGAAACTGGCAACTCTGGCGGCGGTGGTCGCTATGAGTTTAGTGTTCTAGCTGAAGATAATGTGTGGCAAGAGCATGCTCACATTGCTGCCAAAATGGCCATTGATTTACTCGCTTCTACCCCAGCCCCTGCTGGTGTGATGGATGTAGTTTTGGGGTCTGGTTGGCCAGGAGTACTAATTCACGAAGCGGTAGGTCACGGCTTAGAAGGCGACTTTAACCGCATGGGCACTTCTGCTTTTTCTAGCCTTATGGGTGAAGCTGTAGCATCGCCATTGGTGACAGTAATTGATGACGGTACGATGCAAGACCGGCGTGGCTCTCTCAACTTTGATGATGAAGGAACGGCGACTGGACGCACTGTTCTTATTGAAAATGGTGTTTTGAAAAACTATTTGCAAGACAAGAAAAATGCTGGTTTGATGAAGTCGGGTGTGACTGGCAATGGTCGTAGGCAAGATTATCGCTATGCACCGATTCCCCGCATGACCAATACATATATGGCTGGTGGAGAGTCTACTCCTGAAGAGATTATTGCCTCGGTAAAGTATGGTTTGTACGCTGCCAACTTCGGTGGTGGTCAAGTCGATATTACCAATGGCAATTTTACTTTCAGCGCTGTGGGTGCCTATCTCATCGAGAATGGCAAAATCACTCGCACGGTAAAGGGTGCAACCTTAATTGGCAATGGTCCCAAGGCCTTACACAACGTCGCTATGGTAGGAAATGACCTCTCCCTTGACCGTGGTATTGGCACCTGTGGCAAGGCTGGTCAGGGCGTTCCTGTGGGAGTGGGGATGCCGACTATTCGCATTAATGGTGTTACAGTTGGTGGCTCACAATAATGACTAGCAGCAAAAATAATCTAATTCCTATTGCCGAATTTGTCATTAAGGAAGGTAAGCGCTTAGGCGCAACTGAGTGTGATGTGCGCATCTCTTCTTCTAACTCGGTTGAAACTGGTGTGCGTCTGGGCGAAGTTGAGACCTTAGAAGGTGCACAGAGCAGAAGCTTGCAGTTTGAAGCTTATGTGGGTAAGAAGAGCGCTTCTACATCTACTTCTGACTTGCGCCGCCCGGCTCTCACAGAACTTGTCCGCAACACTATTGCTATGGCCACTGCCTCAGAAGAAGATCCTTTTGCTGGTTTGCCTGAAGCAAGGTATCTTGCCAAGAAAATACCAGATTTAGGATTGACCGATGATGCTATCGCCAAAATAACCACTGAGAAGAAGATTCAAATGGCTCTGGCCGCCGAATCAGCTGCTTGTGGCTATGACGAGCGCATTTCTAATTCGCGCGGTGCTAGTTTCACTGATTGGAGTGGATATACTGTCTTCGCCAATTCCCATGGTTTTGTCGGCTCTTATAGCAGCACGCATTGTTCAATAAGTGCCGCGGTGGTGGCCTCGCAGGATGACCAAATGCAGGTAGGTGGCTGGTCTTCGGGGGCTTTGAGCTTTAATAAATTGGAATCACCAGAGCAAGTTGGCATTACTGCGGCTAAGCGCGCCTTGCGTATGCTCGGGGCAAAAAAGGTGAAGTCGCAAGCGGTGCCAGTGGTGTTTGATCCGCTCATGGCCGCCCAGCTTTTAGCTCAGTTTGTCGGTGCTACGGCGGGCTCCCATGTCTACCGCAACAGTTCTTTCTTAGCGGGAAAGATTGACCAGATGGTGGCCAGTGAAGCGGTGACAATTATCGACGACCCACTTATGATTGGTGGCTTGGGTTCGCGCCCTTACGACGGCGAAGGTATGCCAGCACTGAAGCGCACACTGGTTGAAAACGGTAAGCTCAATACTTATTTGCTCAGTAGCTATTCGGCTCGAAGACTTAGCACCACACCTAATAGTGGCAGCACTGGCAATTTGTATTTCGCTCCGGGTAAGCTTTCGCCAGAAGAAATTATTGCTTCCGTGCCTAACGGCTTGTATCTTACAAGTGTCTCGGGGCCTGGATTTAACGTGGTTACTGGCGATTATTCCCGGGGCGCATCTGGGCTGTGGATTGAGAGGGGTGAGCTAACTTTTCCTGTCGAAGGCATCACCATAGCTGGCAATATGCTGGAGATGTTCAAGCAGATTGATGCGGTGGGTAATGATTTGGTTTTCCGCTCTAGTACTGTTTCTCCGACAATCAAGATTGCTTCGATGATGGTGGCCGGGGATTAGTCTATCGCCCATGTAAGTCTTTGCCGGTGTAGTGCTTCATGGCACTATTGGCTCCGGACCAGATAAAGGCACCACCGCAAGCAACAGCACCAAGGCTGGCGGCGCCAATGATTACGGGAGATTCGACAACGGCGGCGGTAATGGCAAATGCTGCGCTGCCAACCCCCAACATGGCTTGCACTCTGGTATCGCCAGGTTCTGCTTTGATGTAGTTGCCTACGGCATGCAGTGCTTGCTGGGTCGACTCTTGCTCTTTGCTAAGATACGCAGCTGTTTCGCGGTAGGCGTCTTGCCAGAGATGGGCGCTAGGATGCGAGCTACAGATTTCTTGTTCATCGATTTTACTAAGTGCAGCTTTTTTGAGTAGATTTTCTCGCAGTTGTTCTTGTCTGCTGTATTCGCGATTGTCCATTTCATCTTCTCCTTAACTTGCTCGACAGCCCTAACTCGATTTACTGCTTTAGATTAGTGGCAGCGGTCGAGCGAATAAATGTGCAATAGAACAGTCTTTTCGCTAGGAGGCTGTTGGCGATGGCGAATTCTCGGCTAGAATGACAGTAAAGGAAGCAATGGGCCAATGCGCGAGCATCAGATCGTAGTCAATTTAAAAGTGGAGCAGTTCGAGCAACTGCAGAAATTGGCGCGGGAACGCGGCTTTAAGTCTGTCAGTGCCTTTGTCAAGCAAAAAGTCCTTGAGCTTGCCATGGGGATTGATTCTGCAGGCGGGAATAGCCAGCCCAGTGCTGAGCAAGTTTCTTTAGCGGCTGCTCCAGTCTTGGCTGACCTTGATCGCATCCATAATGAGCTTAAGTCTTTCCTCGATGAGTTGGCAGGCCCTACTGAATTGCCTAATTCGGCCATAGGAGCTTCGACCAGTCTGCAGAGTGGTTCGGCTGCAAGTTTCAATAGTCGTGACTTTGCCGTGGCCGCTCCCGATGACGATTTTGATTGGGCGCCTGCCGGTGCTTCGGGCTATTCAACTGCTGCTTACACTAACAGTTTGAACCCTCCGACCGGCATTGGCACTGGCTCAACTCTCCCCGGTGCAGGGGGCATAGCTGGCTCAGCTGCTTCTAGCCTCGATATTGGCACTGGCGTTAGCGATTATCAAGAAGAGTCAGACAGTAGTACTCTGCCCCAGGTGCTGCCATCCAGCAACTTGGGCGGTTTTGGCTATGGCTTGGGCAAATATTCTTCTTTTGGTGGCATTGGTTCTAGCGCCCGTTTTAGCACTCCATTTAATGCTGGTGATCGCCTCAGTGGTTATCGCGACATCATGGATGATATGGAAGAGCTAGCCGATCGAGCTTTTGCTATTTCTCCCAGGCTCGGCGCCATAGATGAAAGTGTCGAAGAAGAGCCCCCTGAAGACAGTCGCGGGCGCCGCAAGCGGGCGGAGAGTGCAGATGATAGCGCCGCTGGCATAGCCTCTTCTGTTGGCCAGGCCAAGGCCGTGCCTGGTGCCGCTCCGCTAGATGACTCGGTCGAGCTGGATGAGCAGGGGGCAGCCGAGCTTGAGGCCTCTGCCTATGAAGAATCTTCTGAAGATTATGACTCGGGCGACGACTATGGCGAAGAGGAGCTCAAACTAGACCTTGAGCAAGGCCCTGAGCTAAGTAAAGCAGCGACAGCTAGCACCCTCCCTTCTTTCGTTGAGCCGATTGCCTTAGACAAACTACTCACCCCTGAGCAGTTAGAGGCCGAGGATGTTCAAGATAAGTTGAAACAGAAAGAAGAGAAGAAAGCCCAGGCCGAAGCGCAAATGCGGGCCGATTTGGCTGACATTTCTCCAGTTACTGATTTCTCTCCAAGTGCTGCTGGTGAGACTGCAGCTGCAATCAGCGTTGCCCCGGAAGATCAAGCGGCCATAGCCGAAAAATCTATAGAACAGGAAGGGGAAGTGCAGCCGCGACCTCGTCGCCGCTCGAATAAGTTGTTCGAAGAACCTATGCTGCCGCCTCCTGATGAGATCGACGAGACCATTGAGCGTAAGCCTACTTTTGTGCCGCCTCCGGCTCCTTTGCCCCCACGGGTGAGTCAGACAAATCTTCCGGCCATGACAGCCGAAGAGGCCGCTGCCATGGAAAAGGCCGCTGCTCTGGCCGCCGCTGCCGCGATAGAAGATGACTTGTTGAGTGAATTGCTAGACGGCAGTTTGACTCAGCATCGCGATCAATCGGCTCCTAATCCATTTGCGGTATCGCTGTCATTCGAGCTTGAGGCCACGGCGGTTGCTACTAATGATGTGGCCGGTCCGGTGGGAATGTTGGCCGACGAGTTGGTTAGTATGGAAGAGCAGACCCCTCTGGGGCAGGTGGCCATGGCGGCGGAGGCTGCTTTGCACGAGGCCTCGCCGGTGGCTGAACTATCTGGGCCTGCCAGTACCGATGCGGCAACTAACACCTCAGGGGCCATTAGCAGTGCTGCAACTACTAGTAGCTCAGGAAGTGCGGGGTCGGTTGATGCGGTTTCCACCAATTCGGGAGAAGAAAGCTTAAATCCAACTACTTTCAGTGGGACTCCTCCCCCAAAGAGACGTCGAACATGAGAGCCCTCGCATTGTTTCGCTCCCCTTGACACCATATTATCTTTTCAGATGCAGCGATGCACTTGACTGGTTCCCAACTAGTCGTTGAATTAAGCGGTTGTCAAGATAATTAATCGCCTGGCGTGGTATATAGATTTTGCGATAAGGAATTTCATCATGGTTCAACATCAGCGCGAAACGCGCGATAGAAGCAATAACAATGTTGAAGATATGCCTCCTGTTGAAATGGTCGAGCGCCGTGCTACTGAGCGCCTGTTCTTGGACGAGCAAAACTTGGCCAAAGTCGACCTCAGTGTTGAAAGCCCTATTGGTGCAAGTCTGTTGAAATTGGCTCTCTATCCGGAGCGTCATCCCAACGGCTTGCCTGGCTTCCATATGGATTCGATCACGCGCCTAGAAGAGCAGAGTGACAAGGTTTCTAAAGGCTGCAGTGCTGAAGACCTTATGAAAATGATGGATAACAACACTTATTTGATGCAAGCTGCTCAGATGAGAGTTGCGCGCTTGATGCAAACAAGTCAAAGAGCCAGTCTTGCATCTGTCGTCGATGGAGATCAATTGCGCTTTTCGTAGCACTAGAGCAAATCGATAACAAATCGAAAGTATTAAAAGAGGACGTCACCGTGACGTCCTCTTTTTCGTCTGAGCGCTTTGTGATGTGATAGCTCAATCGCTGATGGGCTAATCTTTTGAAAGTGGTAATCGAAAGACGAAGGTAGTACCTTCGCCAGGCTTTGAATTTGCCCAAATTTGTCCGCCGTGAAGTTCAACAATCGCTTTGCAAATTGATAGTCCTAATCCGGAGCCTCCTTGAACTAGCAGGTCAGACGCCTCAACTTGCTGATATCGGTCAAAAACTTTGTCGAGCATCTCTTCTGGAATGCCGCGACCAAAGTCTTTTACACTTATTTCCAATTCTCCAGCATCGTCCTTATAAGGGCTTGCGTCGATGAGCACCTCTCCTCCTGGTTGGGAAAATTTGATGGCATTGCAGACCAAATTGACGAGAACTTGCAGGATACGTTCAGCATCAACGAAAATTTCGCATTCGGCGTTCTGCCAGACAAGCGTCACAGACTTTTCGTCAGCTATAGGCTCTGTGATTTCCTCACAGAGCTGAAACAACTCTTCAATCAGCACCAGTGATCGATTTAAGGCAAATTGCCCATGGCGAATTTTTTCAATGTTGAGAAAATCGTTGATTAAATTGATCATTCTAGTGCTGGCGATATCAGATTTTTTCAGCATCGCAATGGCGCTGTCGGGCAGTTCTCCTGCGGCCCCACCTTGCAGCATTTTGCCAATGTTTTTCATGGCTGACAGAGGGGTGCGCAAGTCATGTGTCACCATGGCGATAAAATCCTGACGCGCCTGCTCCGCCTTTTTTAAATCATTTGCCATGATATGGAAGCTCGTGTCGACTTCTCCAATTTCATCCGCTCCTGTATCAGGAGCATGAAGTGACTGCCCTTGGGCAATGCGCGCAGCGTTATTGGCTAGTAAGGAGAGACGAATAGTTATGCGGCGAGTTAGTACAAAGGCGATCACTGAAAAGAGAACAATATTTCCAGCGGCCATACCAAATAGAGCCTGTCTTAATTTTTGCCTTTCTAAAACGACCCGCTCATGCGCCTTTGCACGTATGCTTGCCGTTTGCCGGCCGAGATCGATTAATTCGTCTGAAAGAAGTCGGTAAATTTCGAACTTAGTGCTTCGAAGGCTCCGGCAGAGACTCACATATTCCACGCGATTTCCGGCGTCAAGAGCTTGACGCGCTTGACTCCAAGAACTTTGCGCACCCGAAAACAAATCTCTGAGGCGCAACGACGCACTATGAAATTGCTCATCGTCTTTGGTTAATTCGACTAACTTATCGACATGCTTAATCATCCCAGATACGCTAGAATTTGATACCACATTCGGCCCTGTATCAATGGTTGTGCGCCAATCTGATTCGCTGTGACCAAGCCTAAAAGCAGTAGAAACAATAGCGCTAATCTCATCGCTGACGAGGCGGTAGTGTTCGGCCTGCTCAGCTTCTTTTTCTGCGTCGTTAGCAAATTTTGCCAGCATGTACACGCAAGCCAACTCAAAAACAAGTGGCAAGGTTACCAGAGCGATCACCTTAAAAGTTAGCGAATACCTTAATTGCATTATGCTCTGCGCAGCAAATTGGAACTTCATGTGGTCTTTGGTCATATAATATACAGGTTTTTGCACCAGTGAGTTGTATGGTCAAGCAGCAGTTCTTCGTGTCGGAATAATTGGCAATGGCAAAAATTCTCTACCTTGAAGACGATGCAGAGCTTCAGTACTCCGTGGTCTTAATTCTAAGAGCCGAGCGGCATACTGTTGAGGCTGTTGAATTCGGCCAGGAGGCTCTCGATAGGCTTGCCTACGCCCAATTTGATCTGATTATTCTCGACATCAATGTAGCAGACGTGGATGGGAAAACCGTTTGCAGTGAGTATCGCAGAGGTGGTGGAAAAACACCTGTATTGATGCTGACCGGAAATGCAGAAATAATTGATAGAACAACCGGATTAGATTCGGGCGCCGATGATTACCTGACTAAGCCTTTTGATAGTCGGGAATTATTAGCACGCGTTAGAGCGCTGCTGAGACGGCCAATAGAAACGGCTCTTTCAAACACTCTTCGCCATGGCTGTATTGAGCTTGACACAATTACTCGCAAAGTGTCTCGAAACGGAATTGAAGTGTTCATGCAACCGCGTGATTTTGAAGTGTTGGAATTGCTGATGCGACATCCGGCACAAACATTCAGTAACGAAGCCTTACTTGATCGAGTTTGGCATGTAGATAACGAGGCCTCGTTAAACGCGCTGCGTTCATCAATTAAGCGTATACGTCAGAAAATTGGTGATACTAATGGTGATATCATTGAAAACATCCCCAAGGTAGGTTATCGCCTGCGCCAGGGGTGATCATAAGGGGTTAATTTGCCGTAAACACCTTATATTGGGCACCAGTGTATATTGAGTCGTTCGAACCACTGTTCATCCATTCCCATATAGCGTCTATCATTTTGGCAGGCTGATCCTGGGCAGGACCTCCCAAATTTGCCATATCATTTCTAGAAATTCCTTCATCCTTTTTCCAGAACGTGTCATCAAAACGCAGCGGCAGTTCATCGTAGTGGTGTGAAATTGCTTTGATTGTTTGAGAATCTTCTGCATTCGAAGGTAGTCTTGAAAATGTATCGAGTTCTTCCCGGCTTACAGTGCCACCACGGTCGGCGTCTAGCTTCTCAAAGATTTCGCCGAAGCGCTTTTGCATAGACGGACTAATAGTAAGCGAACGCTCGCGAAGATACGACTGGATAGCCGTTTTTTCGTCTACGTTCTCGTCTAGGTGAGGCATCAACTCCACAGCGTATTTTGTGGCTTCATCATGTATGCCGCGCGCTTTGAAGGAATAGAAAGCAACCCTTTTGACACTAGTAGCGTCGTATAGGCTATTCACTGAATAGGTTTTGAAATCGGGAAGCTTTTCTTCCCGCAAAGATGGATTTTCCTTCAAAAGCCTACTGCGAGAAGCTTCAAGTATTTGCAAGTCACGAACCAATTGCTTTTCATCGAAAGCCTCCCTTACATCGAGGGCTTTCTTTACAGCTTGCTTTACCTGATCTGTGGAGTATTCACCTCGGCTAATTTGTTCAATATCACGCGCTGAAACGTTTATGGGACCGAGCGTAGTTTTTAATCTTGATATTGCATCGGTATATTCGATTCCTGCAGCGCTTAGCCCTAAATCAAAATTGAGCTTCACTTCGCCACCGACTTCGGATCGCACTATGCTTTTGAGCTTCGCTCGTTTTATTTCCTCAAATAGTTCGTCGCGAAATAGGTTCGTCGTGCATTCGGACTCAGCAAAAGGCTGACTCTCGAAACAAAACGTCTTTCTTGATTCTAAGCTCATTAGATTTTCTCCGAGTTCCACTTTCTAAATGCTCAAGCGACTTGATTGACTGAATAGTTCAGATTAGCCAGACCCAAATTTGTAAGCCAATCATTGAATTGGGCATGCGAAATCATCCTTGATTGAATACCAGTTTGTATTCTCAGCGCTATTCTTAATTGCGATGCAGTAATTTTATTTCGATGCACCAGTACTTTGCCGAGAAGTTCATCGCAGTCTAACCCGCATTCCAATGCGCTTAGAAGTTCAGTTACATTGACCAGGCCAGCTTGCAAAAGCAGATAGCCAAGTCTTTGTCTTTCCGAATTCAGGTTTGTCACCGCCGGCCTGTCGCCAGTAATGCTTTGCTCATTGTCCTCGAACAAAGCCTGGCGCACTGACAGTTCTCTTCGTTTGATTTGCAAGACTAATTCGAGTGCTTCCTGCCACTCTCCCAGTGTGATTAAGCCAGCGTTGAAAAGATCTTTGCCTCCAATCATTTGATGTGGAGTACCGGTATTAGCTAGTTTTAGCACTTTAGTGGGGTCAAGTAGTCCAGAAGCGATTAGGAGCAAAACTACACTGTTGGTTGTCTTTAAATCATCTCTTTGCCAAAGTAGCTGGAAAGGGAGTTGAGTCTTGAAGCTATAAGCAAGGATAACTGCTGCTCTAATTACTGAAATCTGGCCATTGAGCGCAATTTTTGCAGCAGTTAAAGCTGATAAGAGTTCTAACTCGCTGAGCCTCTGAGTCGTCACCAATATACGACCAAGGGGTATTCCAGACTTAGCTGAGGTCTCTACAAGCATGGGTATTTCTGCCGGGGATAGTTTTCCTTGAGCAACAAGTATTTCTGCCAATAATTCGGAGATCTTTCCTGTGGTCATTTGAAACTCCTTTGAACTCTATTGCAAGGACCGAGCTTTTCACATCCTGCAGGAAAGTTCTTCCTGGAGCTGATTTGTCTTTATGTGCAGTGGCGGCGGACACCAGCCGATCGGCACCGCATCGCCCTTTCGAGCAAACATGGTGTTGATATCCTGCAGCCTGCAGTGACTTATGTACGAACTAAATATTGCCATCGCGCTGCAGGCAGCTTCTCGGCATTTACCAAAGTCACAAAAGAAGCCGCTCAGAAGAGCTGCTCTGCCAGTAGGGACAGTGGCAGCTCTGACGACAATTAGTGTTCGTTCTTGCTCTATCGCCATTGTCGTGAGCTCTACATATGTTGACGAGTGACAGGTCTCTTTCATTAGCCCAATTACTCGTTTGCCGTCTGTATCGAGCAGCCAATAGTCATCAGCGACTTGGTGTGTCATGTAATCTTGGCACAATGGTATGGCAAATATTTGAGGGAGGTCGATTACGAATGAATGAACATATGAAGGAGGTCCAAATTTAGAACGTAGATAAACCTTCCCCAGAATAGACAGACTCAATATTACTGAAGTACTGATGAAAGCAGCGAAAGCAGTTGACCAAATCCAGTCCTGGGTTGCCAAAGTGCCATTAAAAAATCCAGTAGTAATAAATGAAACTGCTTCAGACATTACGTCTGATATGCAGAACAAAATAAATGAGACAATGCCTACGGCTATAAAGAGGCAGAAAATCTGCAAGGACGTGTGCCAATCATTGTTTGGCTGACATAGTTTTTTCATTTTGTTACTAGACGGAAGAGTCGTATGAAATCTACTCATAATTTGGCCTGCCAATAAAGTTGGTTGGGTCTCTATTGGGCAATTAAACTATGGCGAAATGTCTAAACCATGTCTAAAATCTGTCCGGAATATTAAAAGGTCCGGAATCTTAAAAAGTCTCGCAGTTAAGCATAATGTGGCTGAAAATTTGTCGCTGAGTTCAAGCGTATGTTTCTATTGGGGTTAAGGCCGACAAAATAAAAGGGTTAAAAGTCGGCTGCAAAATGCAGCAGTCTCTTAACCCTTTTCGAACGTGCGGTCGCAGCCAACTAGAACTTAGTGATTGAATCAGTCAGTTTTTTCACTGTCTCGATTGTTAGAGGCTGCGGTTTAGCTGAGGTGTCTATCGATTGAGCCATGACGAAAATAATCTTTCCGCTGGTCGTTGATTTGAGAGCACCAAAGAAAGTGTTATCAACCTTGCCGTCTGGTCTTGTTGCTTGCTCGGCGTTACCAATAACGTATGGCATCTTCTGTCCTGCGACATCTAGCGTTGAGTGGGAGCTAACTTTCAGTTTTTTCGCTGCTGAGGCGCCGCTGTCGGATGGGCTAGTGCTTGGTGTGAACAGTCCTCTAGATGCGCGGATATTCGGCGAGGAGTTTACACGGCATATGCGAAAGGCATCCCTCTGGCGTAATTGAAACAGGGATGTCTTTCTGAGATGTTTTGGGTTAGCAAAATGG
>JBIPOV010000051.1:0-46160 GCA_044378815.1 Obscuribacteraceae bacterium (SeqCode)
AGGTTAGCATGGCCGTTCCGGCCAGAGAAGCTG
Organism: Obscuribacteraceae bacterium (SeqCode); assembly: GCA_044378815.1. Classification (GTDB taxonomy): domain Bacteria; phylum Cyanobacteriota; class Vampirovibrionia; order Obscuribacterales; family Obscuribacteraceae. The sequence goes on from JBIPOV010000051.1 coordinate 34, forward strand.
CGTCGCAAGTTGCTGTCAATTCTCGCTGGGCCATCTGCAAGCGACTTGAGTCGAAAGCAAAGAATCCAGCAAGCATGATAAACATGAAGAGTGCGATTACAAGCCCGGTTACCGCCGCCCCCTTCTGATTTCGTATCCTACGTTCGTTCATTATTGTTACAACCTCTATTGATTAATCCGCTTTTTTCAGCTTGCCTTCTAGAACTGCAGTCCGGGTGGGTTTTCAAATTGGGCTTCTGAACTAACTGTCAGAAACATTGGGCTAGATAGACCCTGTATGTTGAACCATGGCACAGGGACGAGCGGGGAAACCTGACCATTGATGGTCACTCTTATGGTGCATACGTATTGGTCAACGTCTGGGATGTTACCCAGACCGAGAGTTGCAGGTCCGATCACATCTGCTACAGCTGGTGCTCCAGAACCAGGAATGACAGCTCTGATGATACGAACCTCGGGGTTGGTGGCGTTCGTTGTCCAATCTACGCCTGGGAACATGCCGCGTATCTGAGCGGCCCTGGCACGGGCTGTTGCGTAGGCACCAGGATAAGGAGTACCAGATGGCTCAGGTACAAAAACCAAGGTGTTGAAAGTTTTTGCTTTGGCAGCAAGCATTGTTGCTTGGTTACAGGCAAACCAGAGGAAAAATGCCCTCATTCCGCAAGTTCCCAAATTCAACACTGGGAAGAAAATGAACAGGAACAAAACGTACATGGTAGCGACATACTCCGCTGCCATTGCTCCCTTTCTTTTTCTTCGTTTCGTCACAAATTTGGCCATATGTATCTACCGTCCGTTAGCTGATGCGCAGATTTTCCGAGAAATTCTTCTTTATATTTGCCCGTGGTAAGCCAAATAAATCACCCCTGAACTTATGCTCGGGGCAGGTTAATCGAAGTTAACCTAAGTTAACCTTACCTTTTAACTTAGCACGTCAAAAAAAGGCCTGTCAACTGTCGAAGAAGCTCACAAATTGGCTTTTACGCACAATTGTCAAGCGCTGTTCTGGCTGCCAATAAAGTTAGTTATCTCCTTCGCTCATGCTTGGGTTAATCAAAACAGGCTTGCTTGCCTGTTCCTCCATTTGCTCCTGGCTAACTCCTTGGCTTGAACCTAATCGAGCGGCATCTCTTTGGTAGGTTTGGGCGTCAAGTACGCCTTGACGAAGAGCTGCGTAGTAATTCTTTACAACCTTATCTGTGGCATAAGGGGCACCTTTGTCTGCTTCTTGAAGTGCTTGGGTGAAAAGTCCTTGCTTAACTAGCGCCTTGACTGAGCCACCGCGAGCAGCGTGATAGGCTGGGGATATGGTCAAGGCCTGTTGGTAGCAGCTCTGGGAGTGTGACAGGGCACCGGCTCCAGCATAGGCTTCACCAAAGACATACCAATCAAAAGCATTCATTGGTGTAATTTTGCTCAATTTCTGCATTTGGGTCAGCGCCTGCACATACTGTCTCACTTGTACCATTGCAAAAGCCAAGTAGCGTCGAGCTGTTATTGAGTCGGGGTCAATGTTCAAGGCTTTTACAAGTGTCTTGACTGCCTTGGCTGATTCGCCTCGACCGATCTCTTTATATGCGTCATTGATCAATGGCAAAATTTTCTCGTTGACAGCTTTGACTGCAGGCTTACTGTCTTCAGTGTCATTTTCTGTATTGGATGAATCCGCTTCTTCTGCTGCCAAAGCATGGTTGGAGCTGAGTACAGCCAATATAGCTGTTAGCGTTAGAGCTGACCTTGCAATTGAGACAGCCTTTAACAGGGCCATTGAATTTCTCCATGAAGGATAACGGCTGCGATTTTAGCACTTTCGTAAAAGCCTTTGAGGCTCTTGAATTTAGGTATGTGTCTTGATCACTTGAGATTTCAACCTACCTGATATCTAATCGTAAGTAGCGTGAATATAGATATAGCAAGGAGATTTCTGGGAGGTACTGTGAAGACAAAGATAAGGCGAGTGACAGTCTTTTATTGGCTGATATCAGTAACACTGGTTTCTTGGTGCTTTGCTATGCTTTACATCTATTCTTGGCGCTCCAGTTGGGCCGGCAAAATAGAGCTTGAGCAGACCGCTAAGAAAGAAGAAAGTGCCCTGCGAGATAAGATCAGAATTTTGGAAGAAATGGCCGCACCCGACCATGACATTATTGAGGCCCGTATTGGTCTAGCGAAGTTGCTCTTCTTCTTGGGCGACTATAACGCTGGTCGTTATACAGTAGACGATGCTGATGCTCGCATTACTAATAACAAGGTTTCTGGAGACAAAGAAGCCGAGTTGGTCGAGCGAGTGAGGCTCAACAAGTTTGCCGCTCTAAGCTGTCGTGAGTCTGGTCTCTATCAATTCGCTCAAGATCGCTATGACAAAATCTCCAATCTTTTAGATCAGGCAAATGCAGCTGACCAGCCACAAGTTAAGAGTCAAGTGCAATATCTGAAGACCGGGCTGCTAAATGAACAAGCCGTGCTTCACTATCTGTGGGCCAATTCTTCAAAAGAAGAATCTGATCGCAAGAAACATTTTGCTCTAGCCCAAGCGTTTTTTGAAAAGTGCTCGCAGCAGAGCCGACAGCATTTGAATGAAGCTGATGGCGCCAAATATCGACGCCTAGATGAACTGTCCCAAGCCAATTTATCTGAACTAGCAAAAGATCTTAAAGACCGTCGGGGTGTTTAGAATTAGGCCCGAGAAGTTACTTTCCGGTTAGTGAATTTATTTCGCAACCAAGTAAGACCGCAGGCTAGATGTTCTGGTTCGAAAAACAGTATGTAGCTCACGATCATCAGCCATTCAAATAGCGGAATATTCATGTGATATTCGATGGTGAGATGGAAAATAACAGCAAAGGCAATCACCCAGTAGCGGAACTCCTTAATCCATATAAGAGTAAATAGCGCACCTTCAATACCCAGTGTCCCCCAGGTCAAAAGGTTGATGGTCCAAGTGTGCTCAAAGACGTAAGGCAGTGGTAGCCTCTGTAAGTCTTCAATACGCGAAGCCGTAAATACAGCACTGCCATCTATCCAGGGGCCACCGACAATTTTGCAAAAGAAAGTGTGCCAGTAAACCGTGGCCAGCTGTATTTGCAGTAGCCTCAGTGGCCAGATGCTGACTTTCTTGTAATTGTTAAACTTACCCTCTGGGTTACTGCGCTGCTTCCTTCCCGTGATAGCAAGAGCGTTGCCGGAAGCCGAAAATATTAACCAGAAGGTAGAGACGCGTAAGTAAGTATCACCAGCGTTAAATATAAATGGATTGCGGTGATAGAGACTGGTCAAGCAAAGATAGCAGATAGTTGCAGCCACTCTGGCATGAAAACCTAGGGTCAGAGCTACTGCAGCACAGAAAAAGACGCACTGAAAAACAACCAGAAATTGGTCATTATCAGGAAAGAAAGAAAAGAGATTGAGAAAAACGGCATGCCCGTTATTCCAATCAGCTACTGCTTGGTTGGAACACATTCCATGGGAGCCAAACCAGACAAAGAGATCGGGAATAAGCAATAGGATAAAGGCTATGGTAAGACAGCCTAATAGTATGCGATAGACTGCCACCGAAAGTGGTGAAACTTCGGAGAACCAAAACCTATCCCAGGCCTGCAAAATTGTATAAATGCTCACTTGTGCTGCACCCCATTCAAGTCTTGCGCGGCGATGGTATAGACGCCCAGTACTTTCGTATCTGATTGCGGTAAGTTCGGCTTGTGCAGTCCTTCTTCCATGGGTAAAATCACTGATGAGAAGCGAATCAACGACACCATAATTGGAGGATTGTCGGCGTCGAAATAGTTTATGCGAGCGATATAGTGAGCAATGTCGGGCCATACTACTGGAATATTCCAGGCGGCATTGTCATCAAAAAATTTGCGATAACGCTCTTTGGGAATCTTTGTGAAAAAATCTAACCGTTCCATGCGTGGATAGGCCCACAACCTTGTAGTGCCATCTTGATAGGTAATTAAAGCCGTTAGGTGCGGATTGGTTGTGCGAGGTCCTGGCGAAAAGACGTTCCAGGCTTGCTCTAGGCCCATAAAAGCATAGTAGCCAAAGAAAAAATGATTGACGTTATTAATATAAGGATGATTGTTGAATAAATAGCAATAGTTGAGAGTGCAATGCAAAATAAGAAAGGCAGAAATAATTGGCTTGCGCACACGCGACCATTCTTCACGGCTGAGAAGCTCGTTTAGAATCGACTGTTTGCGCACAGGTTTAAGTTGTTTATTAGTCAAAATCTACACTGAATCTGCACTAGATCGGCACAAGATTTACTATTTGACTAGCGATGGCTATCTTCGAGAGCTTTCAATTCGCCTTTGACGACTTTAACTTCGCTAGTCTTCTTCTCATGTTCTAGCGTATCAATCAGTTCGATAAGACACAAGCGGTGCCAATTCCAATCTACCTGTCCGGCAGGTGCGCTAGAGGCAAAATTGATCGCTTTACGCAGCTGCTTTTCTGCTTCTGGGAATAACCGTAGTTTTTTGTAACCGAGGCCCTGGTGAAGGTGTACGTTAAAGAACCATCGGGGAAGGGGGCGCTTCTCTGCTGGTTGCTTATAAAAAATGTGGCCAGCCAAGATGGCATACTTGAGCGCTTCTTTGTCTTTGCCTTGCATGTGAAGGGCTGTGCTGATGCGAGCGCAGTATTGGCCAAGTTTGGTTTCGCCGGCAGCTGACTTGATGGCATCATCGAGTTTACTCATCAAGACTTTTTCAGCTTCGGCAGCATTCAACTGATCAATAAGTTTGCGGCCTTTGACAAATTCAGCTTCAGGAAAAGCGACTTTAGTGTCTGCTGAGTCAGTGACAAAACGTTTTTCTTCGGCAGGGCTAACGAACATTTCTTCGCTTCGCTGAGCCTGAAGAGCTGGGTCAGTCTTCCCTTCACCGTTTGAGCTGCCGCTTGTGGTAGAAGATGGTTCGCTACAACCAGTCAAGCCAAGTGGAAGGCTCAAGGCCGCAGCTAGAAGGCAAACGAATGCTGGAACCGTTTGTCGAGCCTGTTCATTGCGAAGACGCATCAATTTCCTACTTCCTTAATTACCTTGACTAGCTAGTAAGTGCGAAGAAGATAATAACTCATATTTGGAAGTAATTTCTGCAAAATTTTGACTGGTTGCAAGGAGCTGAAGCGAGCGTACAGTTTTATAGCCAAGGTTATATCCATCCTCTATCTGTGTGCCCACTGCTTTTACTTTAGTTTGTCATTGAGGCGCAAGAGAAAACCCCGCAAGAGTTCAAATTCTCTTTTGTTTGGCCGCATCTTTTGTAGGGCGCTGCGGAGCTGCATAGTTACTAGGTCGCGGTTATATCTTCGCGAAAAATTGGCCCGGTCCATCAGTTCGCTCGTCAGGTTCATGAGCTCGTCTTCCTCTGCACCGCATGGCAAAATCTCACTAATGATCTTCTTGTGATTGTGCAAGCCTTCAGTGCGGCTCAGTTCGTATGCCACTATCCCTAGTGCCTGCGCCAAGTTGAGACTAGCAAAAGTGGGTTCTGTTGGAACCAAGATGAGTTCGTGACAGCGAGCTATTTCTTCTCTTGTTAAACCGTCCCGTTCGTCTCCGAAGACAAAGGCTATCTTGTTCTCTTTAGTCAAGTCTTGCTGATGAAGTTTCTCCACTAAATTTCCCAATGCCTCAGGCTCTTCAGTGCGATGCTGGCAGGCCGAGGTGGAAAAAGCCAAATTGACATTGCTTAGTGCTTGAGATAGTGAGCTTTCTACTTTTGCCCTTTTAAGGACATCAAAGGCGTCAACAGCCATTTTTCGTGCTTCAGCATCGAGGTAGTTGCGTGGAGGATTGACTAGACGAAGTTGAGAAAAACCGAAGTTTTTCATAACTCTGGCCGTAGAGCCGATATTGCCAAGAAAATTTGGTCGCACCAATATGAAAATGATGTTGTCTTTATTCATCTATTTGTTAGATCTAAGAACTAGCGGTGAAAGCAAAATGGAGACAGCAGTTAGCCCAGCTCCTAGCACGTTGAGTTCTTTGAGAAAATAAAGGCCTGATACCACCGCCAAAGTCTGCTCGACGGGCATGCTGCAAAGTGCATAGACGAGCACTAAGATAGTATCTTTGGCTGCAAGGAAGTGAGGGAGCTGCTTCTGTGATAAGTGTGTGAGCAGGTGGTGATACCAGTCAGGCAATATCAAGCCGGCAATTGTAGCCATTGCCGTTAGTGTGGCATAACAGATAAACCAGGTGTGTGACCAGGCTCCAAGCAAATAGAGTGAGAGCGATGCTAATGTCACCACCTGTAAGATCACTCTTTTGCGCGCTAGGCGGTTGAGGAAAATTGAGAGAACGGCGCCACCAGAGCAAGCTAGGCTAAGCGAGGCACTGAGATTGCTGATCATGAAAGTGCCAGCTTGATTGCACTCTATTGAAAAAAGCAAACTGACGAACATTGGCGCAAAGAGAGGCAAGTAGAGGGCAACTGTCGCTGCTAGAAATCTAGCAAACTGCCAGGGCCTCATGTCAGCCGCTTCGCTGGGAATACGATTTTCTACGGAGGCAATGGCGTGCCGCACTAGGTCTTCTTTATTTTTGAATCTGGCCAGACTCTTCCAGCCATAATGAGAAGCACCGATGGCTAGGGCGTATAAAAACAATAGAGCAAGGCTGAAATTGCAAATAGGTTCAGATACTATCAGTGGCGCAAAGTAGAGAGCTGCCCATTGTCCGGCGAAGAATGCGGCGATAATAAAGCTTAGATAAGGCAATGGTCTAGAAGCGACTGTTCGCAGTTGTACAAGGGTAGAAGCTAGAGTCAGTTGCCCTAGTAGGAAAATTGTCGCCAGTGTAATTCCGACAGCAGACTGTGAACCGGCAAAAAAATCTTTAGCCAACACCAGGGTTGATGTCAGTGGAATTAGTGCTCGCAAAGCTATGGTTGTGTTGAGCCAGTGCAATCTCTTGGCGGAGAAATTTTCAGAAAAAGAGGAAACAGCCAGGCTTACAGGTAAGGCAAAAACTACCAGAGGTAAGAATATGAAGGCCGCTCCAAGGCCCAGATTTTCTCCTCCTGGCCCGAGAAAAACTGTAGTGGCTCCAAGATTAAGGGCGATAATGCGATCGGCAAGGGTGCTGGCAAAGACAAAGCTGGCTATGAGGGCAATGGCCTTCCAGTCGTGAGCTTTCTTTATGTGATCGCGTTCAATTTCAGCCAACCGTAAGGCCGCTGACTCTGGTTCTGAAAATACAGGATGGTTTATTGCGGAGTGCAGAATCGTTTCCGGAGTGATTGAGGTGAAGGTATATCTTGGGGATATGGGGAAGAAATCGGCGGGCTAAGGGTTTCCACTGCTAAGTGTCTTCTATTTTTTGTCTTTTACGTTATTAAGAGACTCTTAGTTGACTTTCTTCTAAACTTTCGGCCGGTGTATATACTCATTATTAATAATAGTTTGACATTGGTTTTGTGCGAGAATCACATCCCATGAGCCTATTCATCAAAGTATTGGCAGCGTTAGCTGGTCTTCTTTTTCTTCAGCTTCCTGCCTTTGCCGCTAGCGCCGAGGCTAGCTTCGCCGTCGTGGATACTAATCGTAGTGCTAGTACTAGTTTTGGTGCTAGTACTGGTTCTAGAGCTAGTACTGGTTCTAGAGCTAGTACTGGTTCTAGTGCTAGTTCTGGTTCTAGTGCTAGTACTGGTTCTAGTGCTAGTACTGGCAAGCCCGATCTTAATGCAGACCGCAAGGCTGAGTATGCCGCAGCAGACAAGGCTAAAGGGATAAAGCGAGCCAATGCTCCCTGCATCGCCTGGATTGATCCCGATGTACCAACCCGAGCGGTACTACTATGTATTCACGGTCTAGGTTTGCATAAAGATACTTATGAGGCCTTTGGCAAACGGATGCAGGCCCTTGGTATAGCTACTTATGCTATTGATGTACGCGGTTTCGGTGACTTTATGGCCTCTAAGGGGCAGCGCACCTGTGATTTTGATGGCTGCTTGAGTGATGTGCGCCGCAGTTTAATTGCTATTCGCCGGGCCAATCCAAATAAGCCAGTTTTTCTTCTTGGTGAGTCTATGGGCGGTGCCATTGCTCTGCGCGTTACTTCTATGTACCCCGAGTTAATTGATGGTCTGATCTCTTCGGTGCCTGCTGGGGACCGCTTCAAGCAAGGCCGTAGCAGTTGGAAGGTGGCTATCAAATATTTGAAGAATAAAGATAAGCCTTTCAATGTTGGTGAATCGGTAATTGAGCAGGCGACGCAAAAACCTGAGCTGCGTGAGGCCTGGAGTAAAGACCCCGTGGCGCGCATGAACATCTCGCCAAAAGAGCTGATGCAGTTTCAGATGTTTATGAATCAGAATCACAAAAGCGCCAAACTGATTACATCGAAGCCAGTGCTGATTGTGCAGGGTTGCGAAGATAAGTTGGTCAAGCCAGAGGGTACCGTTGAGCTATATAATAAGCTCTCGACGAGTGATCGTGAGATTGTGTTAATTCCCAATGCGGAACACCTAATTTTTGAAGAGAACCAGTTTAACGACGAGGTGATAACCAAGGTTGCTGGTTGGATCGATAACCATATAAGTGCAAGTGGCGCAAATCAAATAAAGTAGGTAAGCATGATTTCTGTATTTGTACGAGACGAAAAACTAAGTTTGAAAATGAGTCTATTTCTCGCTTTGCTCGTAGCTGGTTTTAGTTTGCCGGCTCATAGTTTGCCCGTGGCTAGTCAAAATTTAGTTTCGGCCAAAGCTAAAACTACTAAATTTGTTGCTCCTAGTGTCAGCCCAGCGCTGATTAAAGAGCTAGAAGCAAAGGTTTTGGCCGATCCTAAGAACGCCGAGAACCATTTATTGTTGGGTCAGGCCTATTTGAAAAGTAAAGATGCTCTCAAGGCTCGTGAGCATTTTCGTTTAGCAGTGCGCCTTGGCCACGGTTCTGCCAGTGCTCAGAAGGCCAATTTGGCACTCATGGGTATGCCTAGTCAAATGATCAAGCCTAAGACTGGCCCGCAAACTCGAATGATTGCCGCAATGCTTGGCCTCGGTCGCACTAGAGGCATGGGTGGTGCGGCCTTGCCGACGGTTATTGATTTCTACGCAGACTGGTGCCAGCCATGTAAGCAGCTCGATAGCGCTCTGGCAAAAGTGAAGAGCAATTATGGCGAGAGAGTCACTTTTATGCGGGTGGATGTTGATGATCCTAACTCTCAACCTCTCATGGACCAATATGAAGTTAGTCCTATACCGACTATCGTCTTCCTCAATCCTGAGGGAGAGGTTTCAAGTTATTCGATTGGATTTACCAGCGAAAGTAATATCTCTAGCAGTATCAACAAAATTCTAAAATAGGTCGTCAATGCTCAGGTTCAGCAAGCTTTTGTGCCTATTGGTCGCGGCCGCTTCGATTTTTTTGTTTAGTTGTCCAGGCACTTCTGCTCGTGTCTCTAAGAGTAGTCGTGCAACTTCAGCCCGCAGTGCTTATTTGCGCCAACTCGTTAATCCTGAGAGCAAACAGAACATTGGCGTAGCTTATTTCATTGAGTTAAACCGAGCTGGAAAGCTCTACAAGACCAATAACAAATGTAGGTTTCGCAGCGGCGATCAGATTCGCTTTCACGTCTTTGCCAATGCTGATGCCTATGTCTACATTATTATGCGCCAGGGTACTAAGGGCACAAAGTCTGTGCTTTTCCCTCTGGCAGAGACCGGCACTGATAACTTAGTTAAACGAGGTCGCGACTGCATAGTGCCAACCGAAAATGCATTGCAGTTTGATGAGAATCCGGGGGTGGAAAATGTTGGGCTCCTACTAAGTCGCCAAAAAATTGCCCCTGAGCTTGTTTTGAACTATCCGGCTAATTTGACCGCTTATGTTCCTTCACTACAAGTAGCCAAGCGCAAGTTGCCTGGTCGTACCAAAATGTCTGTAGAGCGTTCTCCTGGTTCGCTAATGCAGAGTCAACCATTGAAGAAAAGTGGGCGCTTTGAACTGGATCTGGTCGGTAAGAATTTTAGGGGGCGTCAGCTCTGGCGCACTGCTTCGGCTGCTTTGAGAGAGTCGAATATGGTGGTGGTTGTCAAAGAGGGCGGTGGGGTAGTTGCAGTAGACTTCGCTTTGATTCACGAGCCTTAAAAGCAGAGTGGCAAGATTAAAAATGACTTATTCGCCGTGGGCACTCTCAGGGCTGTCATGTCCTAAACTATAGCGATGGCTGAAATCATTCAACTTCAAGTGCAAGAGCAGCAGCAGGTGTCTGTGCGGGAATGCGAAAACACTGCCCATATTTTTGATTTGTGTCCGAAGTTGCCGATTGTTGGTGGCGGCTTATTCGATCTTCTGCTTGATGCCGCTTTAAAGTTTCAGCAGAAAAAAGTATTACGGCACAATCACCTTGATTATTCGTATGCTCAGGCCCTAGCTCGTTCACTTTATCTAGCGCAACTGCTGGCTGAGCATGGTATTAAGCGTGGTGACAAAGTTGGTTTGTACTTCCCTAATCACTCTGAATTTCTCGCCGCCTTTTTCGCCATCAGCTCTTTAGGAGCTACAGTTGTGCCAATCAATCCTCTACTCAAGGCAGAAGAGATTGGACATGTCTTGTCTGATTCTCAGTCAGTGGCTCTAATTGCTCATAGCCGTTTTCTCGATAGTGAAAATGGCAGTAGCCAGGAAGTGCAAAGCACCCTTAATCAGCTACCACTGCGCAAGCTCTTCTTGCTCGGCGACTTTGCTGACAGAGGTGCTGAGTCTCTCGTTAGTTCTGCCTTTGATGTCATTCGCCTCGGCAATGATAAATTTGATAGCGGCATGAATAGCTGGTTGCAGCATCTTGAAGTTCAAGAGGTATTTTCTGCTAAGTCATCTGCTGATCTGATAGCACTGCTTGGGTCAAGAACTAGTGATGTTGATCTAAATGAAGAATTAGCCTTAGTTGTCTACACTTCTGGCACGACTGGCAAGCCCAAAGGGGCAATGCTGACTTTCTTGAATCTCCTCACTGCGGTCAACACCTATCCTCATCGACTAGATGTGGGCAGCGACGATAGGCTGGCCGCGGTCTTGCCACTTTGTCATTTATATGGCCTGATTGTGGTCTTGCTAGGTACCATCAAGCAAGGTGCCACCATGATCTTGCTAGAGCACTTTGAAGCTGCGGCCTTAGCTGATTTGATGGAGCGCGAACAAGTGACCGTATTGCCTGCTGTGCCGACTATGTTTCAATTTTTGTCGCTTGAGTTAGAACGACAGCCTCGTTCTCTTTCATCATTGCGCTTGGGTCTTGTGGGCGGCTCTGCTATGCCTGTCGAGCTGATGAAAAAACTTGAGATTCAACTTGATGTGCCGGTTTTGGAGGGCTGGGCACTGACTGAGTGTTCCGTTATTGCTACTTTTAATCCGAGCGGTCTGCGTAAGTATGGCTCGGTCGGTCCAGTTATGCCCGGGCTAGAAGTAGCTGTCTTTGGTAGCGACGGCAAGTATGCTCAGACCACTGAAGTTGGCGAGCTTTGTATTCGTGGAGCCAACATTATGAAAGGTTATCTCAATAACCCAATTGCCACTGCAGATAATATCAAAGATGGTTGGCTACATACCGGTGATTCAGGTTACATCGACGAGCACGGCTATGTGTTTGTTGTGGGCCGCAGCAAAGAGCTAATCATTCGTGGCGGAATGAATATTTATCCAAGAGAAGTTGAGGCGGCAATTCTGCGTATCCCAGAAGTTCGCGATGTGGCTGTGATTGGTGTGCCTGACCAATATATGGGAGAGCGAGTTAAAGCCTTTGTTGTCTTAAAAGAACCAGGCAGTGTAACTGACAGTGAAATCAAAGCTTTTTGTTCCAAACACCTGGCTGACTATAAAGTGCCGCGTTTAATTGATTTCGTCGATATTATTCCGAAAAATTCTACGGGCAAGGTCCTGAAGCGTTTGCTTTCATAGGTTAAAACTTTTCGCTCATTTCTTGCAGTCGGGCAATGCGCTCGATCATTGGTGGATGGGTGGAAAAAAGGTTCATGAGCCAACCAGCTTGATTTGGTTGGGCAATGTAGAGAGATGACAGGGCAGGATTTGCTGCTGTCATCGGTCGAAATTGGCTTAATTTCTCTATTTTGGCGAGGGCTGAAGCTAAAGCCAGAGGCCTGCCGCAGATGCGGGCGCCGGTGGCATCTGCTTCAAATTCTCTTGAGCGTGATATACCGAGGTTGATCAAGCTGGCTGCTAGTGGAGCCAGAATGATTAAGAGCAAAACAAAAATAGGGTTTGCTGGTCGGTTGTCGTCATTGCTGGAGTTGTAGCTGGTACCAAAATACATACCGTAATGGGCAATCGTTGTCACTACTCCGGCCAATACTGCAGCAATGGTTGAAATTAGAATGTCTCGGTTTTTGACATGGCCCAGTTCATGAGCCAGTACAGCTTCAAGTTCGCCAAGGGTCAAGAGTTGAGTGATCCCTCTTGTAACAGCAATAGCTGAGTGGGCTGGGTCTCGCCCCGTAGCAAATGCATTGGGCGAGTCGTCGTCAATAAGATAAACCGTGGGCATGGGTATATTTGCTTCGTTAGCTAGGCGGCCCACAATTTCATAAAGTTCTGGTGCTTCAGCTTGGCTTATCGGCCGAGCCCGTGACATGGCCAGAGCCATTGGCGCCGAAAACCAGTAGCTCATTACATTAGTGGCTATGGCGAAGATAAAGGCCATTACTAGGCCGTCCCTGCCTCCAATTAGACCGCCTACCGCTACTATTAAGGCGGTAAGAAAACCCATTAGCACAATTGTTTTTAGAGTATTCATACTTAGACTTTACGAGTATGACGCACAACTTTATTGAAACTATGCAATTTTTTAAGTTTACTCTTTAACTTAAGGTATCGGGCGAGGGCTACTTATCTATAATTGCACAGTTAATTCGTAAGGCTGTTTAAGACAATGACTAATACTAGAGTTGAGCGCGATTCTATGGGCGGAATGGACGTTCCTATCTCTGCTTACTATGGCGCTAGCACACAGCGCGCTGTTCTCAACTTCCCGATTTCAGATTTGAAATTTCAACGTTGTTTTATTCGTGCTCTTGGTTTGATTAAGCTTTGTGCTGCCGAAGTAAATAAAGAATTCGCTGATGCTGATGGCAAGGTAGCTGATGCCATAATTTCCGCTTGCGAAGAAGTCGTAGCTGGCAAACTTGACAGTGAATTTGTGGTTGATATTTTTCAAACTGGCTCTGGTACCTCAACTAATATGAATGCCAATGAAGTGATTGCCAATAGAGCAATTGAGATTCTTGGCGGCAAGCGCGGCGATCGCAATTTGGTGCATCCCAATGATCACGTCAATAATGGTATGTCATCTAATGACGCCATTCCTACTGCTATTCATATTGCTGCCTTGATTGCAATTAACGAACAGTTGAAACCAGCATTATTGAAATTAGAGAGCGGCTTGCGCCTTAAATCTTCAGAATTTATGCCAGTGATTAAAACTGGTAGAACCCATTTGCAAGATGCTACTCCGATACGCTTGGGACAAGAGTTTGAAGGCTATGCGGGGCAAGTAGAACGGGCTTTATTGCGTTTAGAATATGCTCAAACACGTTTATCGGAAGTGGCCCTTGGTGGCACTGCTGTTGGCACCGGCATTAATACCAGGCAAAAATTTGCCCAAAAAGTATTGACGCGAGTATCAAAACGTCTTGGCTTTCCCTTGCGTGAGACGAGTAACCATTTTCAGGCCCAGGGCACTCTTGATGAGATTGTCGATGCTTCCGGTGTGCTTAAGACAATTGCTGTCAGTTTAATGAAGCTAGCCAATGACATACGCTGGTTAGGGTGCGGGCCCAGAGCCGGATTCGCTGAGATCGCTCTGCCTGAAGTGCAGCCCGGTTCTTCTATTATGCCGGCAAAGGTTAATCCGGTTATTGCCGAATCACTAATTATGGTTTCGGCTCAAGTAATTGGTAATGATGCCACTATTGCTATTGCTGGAGCATCGGGAAATTTTGAATTGAATGTAATGATGCCAGTGGCTGCCTATAATCTTATTCAGTCGATCGAATTGTTGGCCGCTGCGGTATCAAATTTTACGGTCAAATGTATCGACGGCTTGACGGCTACTGATAATGGACCAAAACTAGTGGAGCGTGGTCTAGCTCTCTGTACCGCTCTAGTGCCGGCTGTTGGTTATGATATGGCTGCGGCCATTGCTCATGAGGCCTATACCAGTGGTAAAACTGTGCGCGAAATTGCCAGAGAGAAGACTAAATTGAGTGAGGAAGAGTTGTCGACTTTGCTTGACCCGATGCGCATGACCGCACCAGACAAGAGTTGATATTGCTTTTATACAGAGGCCAAAGCTTTCTTCAATTCGGTGCACGACTTATAGCGATCTTCTGGCCGTTTAGTCAGACATTTGAAGATGATTTTTTCTAACTTGGAGCTGATCTTAACGGGCTCTGGTAGGTTCTTAAAAGCTAAGGGCATCTCATAGAGGTGCATTGCAAATGTATGCATGGCATTGCTGCCTCTAAGCGGGGCTCGGCCAGATAGCATTTCATAGAACATACAACCCAATGAATAGATGTCTGAGCGAATGTCTAGTTCATCGCCTTTACACTGCTCTGGGCTCATGTAAAGCGGGCTGCCGAAAATAAAACCTGGTTGGGTGAGCTTCTGCGAGGTTTTGTCGTGGGCTGATTGGCATTTAGCGATGCCAAAATCTAGCAGTTTGACATTTGAGTGGCCATCACTATACGGCTGATCTGACTCGGAGAGCTTGTCTACAAGCATGACATTGCTAGGCTTTATATCACGGTGAACAATGCCTAGTTCGTGAGCGAAGATGAGGCCATCAACCACTGCATTGATTATCTCAAGTGATTGTTCCGGGGAAAGCCTGGTCTGCTGATCGAGGAGGTGATCGAGGCCGTGCCCATTTAGGTGCTCTAAAACTAGGTAGGGTCTAGCTTCTTCCTTAGATTTACTGTCAGTATCTTGCAGTATACCGTAAGAAATCATATGAACAATATTGGGGTGGTTAAGCGCATTAATGATGATAGCTTCTCGCTTGAAGCGCTCAATACTTTCTTCTGTGTCGGAAAAATGAGTATGCAATATCTTTACAGCCACGGTCATATCTACACGGTTATGGCGGCCTAAATAGACTGTGCTGATGCCTCCTCGACCAAGAATGCGGTCAAGCACAAAACGATTTTCAATAGTTGAGCCAATTAGGGCTTCGTCTTCTGCTTCGATGATGGCCATATTTCTATTCTACTGCTGTATTAACCGACATGCACTTTGGGGCGTTTGATTGGGTCAGCTTCGGCCTCTCGTAAGATCTCTCTAGTGACTGGTGCCGTTTCACCTTCTCCTAAGAAGATAAACCGAATAACGTACAGTAGCGGATTGCCTTCTGTCCAGCCCATATAAATGTGTGCTTGTCTTTTGGTGACATCACGGACATGCAGAAGCAAGGCCGCTATAGCATTGGGAATGGCTGGGCTGGTGCATTTTAGTATACGGAAGCGGCCAACTTGCTCGCCCCGCACGATAACTTGCTTAAGCTTAAATTGAGAAGCATCGCTAAGGGTTACTTCGACAAAAATTAGATATTCATTGTGAAGGTTGTGAGTGACCATCGCTTCTTGTTCAGCCTTTTCTAGATCCCCTCCTGGTCTATGGGCGACCAGACGAATTTCTTGGTCTGGGTCATCTTTGATAAATTGCTTGGCCGCGCTGTCTAGCACTACTTCTCTAATGCGCAGCTCGGTAGAGCGCAGGGCCCTTGAAATAATTGAGGTGAGCAAAATGGCAGTTATGAAAAAGGTTGCTATATGCAATCCGTCAGGTCTTTCGTTTATATTCAAGACTGTGGTGTAGAGAAAAATCAGAGTGATCAGGGCGTAGGCCCAGCGAGCGATTTTGGCAGATGCCCAGACTTTGAGAGTGACTGCTAAGGCTGCTGAAGTAATTAGCACTAGAACCCCGGTGGCATAGGCGCCAGCCTGGGCATCAACATTGGCTTTGAAAATGATAGTGACTGCCAGGGCCACTGCTGTAAGGAATATTACCAGAGGATTTTTGGCGCTGGCCCAATCAGGTGCCATGCCGTAACGTGGCAGATAACGGGGTACTAAGTTAAGCAAACCAGCCATGGCTGAGGCTCCTGCGAACCAGAGGATAGAGATACTGCTGAGGTCGTAGGCTGTGCCAACGACTTCGCCCAATAGCTTGTGGCAGAGATACGAAAGTGCTCTGCCGTTTGCTGCACCACCTTCTTGAAAGTCTGCTGGCTCAATTAGCAAGGTCGTGGCAAAGGAGCTAGCTATGAGAAAGACACTCATAATCAAAGCCGAGGTCAAAAGCAATTTCTTGGTGTGTTCAATGCGGCCGTTTAGGTCTTCTTCGGCGCTAGCGTCAGCTCGATTGCTTCCTTTGACCAGTGGCATTACTGCTACACCGGTCTCAAAGCCAGAAAGCCCGAGGGCTAATTTGGGAAATAGCACCATCGAAATTCCTAGCATGTTCCAAATTGAATGATGCTCTATAACTAACTGATTACTCCACTTAGAAAAATGGTCTAGGCTATGACTCAGTTCAATACCAGCGGCAACGACGGTGGCAAGATTGAGTACTAAATAGACTGATACTAAGACCAGCGAAAGACCAATTGCTTCGCCGAAGCCTTTGATAAATATGGCGCCGAGAAGAAGTATTAATAGAGCGGTTAGCCCCATTTGGCCAAGGGGCAAAATTTTGCTCAAGATCGGATTGGCTGTGATGTGAGCGGCAGCATCGGCGGCAGAGAGGGTGATGGTTATAATGAAGTCGGTGGCGGCAAAGCCTAGCAGAACCAGCACAAGGGTTTTTCCCCGCCAGCTGGTTAAAAGCTCTTCCAGCATGGCCAGGCTGCCCTGACCATTTGGTGAGTAGGCCGCTACTTTGTAGTAGACCGGTAAAGCGCCAAAGAGCGTGAGCAAGACCAAGATTGCCGTGGCAATTGGTGAAAGCAGTCCTGCGGCTATGTAAGCAATACCTGGCTGATAACCCAGGGTTGAAAAGTAGTCTACCCCGGTCAGGCACATAACTTTCCACCAGGGGCCCTTGTCATTTTTGTGATGGGGTTTATGCCCAGGCTCGACAGCGTTAAATTCGCTGCTTTGGTCTTCGCTTTCCACCTTTTCTCCAGCAATGTATTAAGCTACATAGTTGTGCCCGCTAGGCAGTAAAATTACATGCTTTTGTATGGAGATATAGATGAAGTGGGCCTCGGTTCTTGAGTGTATGGAGGGGCGTTCGGCTCAGTCTCCTGAGTCTAACTGGGCCCAAGTGGTCGAGTCTTTGGCCGAGCAACTTGAGGGCCAATTGGGTGGCAAGCCTGATTTGCTTCTGGCTTTTATTTCGCCCGATTATAAAACGTACTTTGAGGGAATTATTGCTGCCTTACGGCTGCGTCTCGGGCCAGTGGCCATAATTGGCTGCAGCGCGGGGGGCATAATCGGTGGTGGCCAGGAGGTTGAACAGCAGTCAGCTATATCTCTGACCGGAGCGATTTTGCCAGGCGTGGCTATCAAAACATTTCATGTCACTAACGACGCGCTGCCAGACCTTGATGACGCCCCTAGTAGTTGGGAAAAATTGATGCAGGTGGAAAGTTCGGCTCAGCCTGCCTTTGTTTTGTTATGCGACCCTTTTAGTTTTAAGGTCGACTCTTTTATTCAAGGTCTTGACTATGCTTATCCACGCTTAGTGAAAATAGGTGGGTTGGCTTCTGGTGGGCACAAGGCCGGTGAAAATCGCCTTATCTGCGACGATAAGGTTTATCGCTCGGGCTTGGTTGGCGTCGCTTTATCTGGCAATATTGAAGTTGAGTCGGTGGTGGCCCAGGGTTGTCGCGCCATTGGTAAGCCCAGTCGTGTGACAAAGTGCGACCGCAATCTTCTTTATGAACTTGATGGAAAGCCTGCTGTTAATATTTTGCGTGAAGCGATTGAGCGATTAACAGATTCTGAGCAAAGACTGGCTAAGGATGCCATTTTTCTTGGAGTAGCGATGAATGAGTTTCAAGATAAGTTTGTTGATGGCGATTTTTTAGTGCGTAACATCTTTGGCATTGAACCAATGAGTGGTGCTCTTCTTGTTGGTGAAGTCTTGCGCTCTGAGCGCACCGTTCAGTTTCATTTGCGAGACGCGGCCACTTCAAGAGATGACTTGAGGGCAATGTTTAAACGCTATGTCGATAAGTCTGGTTCGTCGGCCCGAGGCGCTCTCTTGTTTTCATGTTTGGGAAGGGGGCAAAATCTTTATGGTCGAACTAATCACGATAGTGATTGTTGTCGTGATTTTTTAGGTGATATTGCTATTGGTGGCTTCTTCTGTAATGGTGAAATTGGACCGGTTGGAAACTCTACTTTTTTACATGGCTATACTTCTTCGTTTGGAATATTCAAGGAGAGAGAGTAATGAGAATGAATAATCTAACTTGCCTGTTTGCTAGTGTCGTTGTTCTTACTCCCCTCTTAGCTGCTGAAGCTGCGCCAGCGACAAAAGGCGGTGCCAAGAAATTGATAAGACAAACACCCTCAACTGATGCTGCTGCTGGACAAGCCTATAGTGCTCGTCTGTGGAATCGCATCTTGTCTCAGTGGAACTATCCTGATGGTAATAATCACGTCACGGTAACGGCGGTAGTCACTGCCGATGGCAATGTGGAGAGTATGCAAGTAGCTAGCTCACCGAAGAGCGCTGAGGCGGAAGCCAGTGCCCAAGCTGCTTTTGATAAAGCTAAGCCCCTTGATGCACTGCCTACCGGTATGACTAAGGCTACTGTAGTGGTAGTCTTTAACTCCAAGTCTGACCCCCATGGTGATTCTAGCTCCGGTGGCAGTGTCCGGCTAGATCCTGTTAATAGTAAATAGTAGAGAATTATGTTTGGATTTGGCTCGACGAAACAAGCTCGCCGTCCGCTAAAGTATGCGGGCACCTGGTATGACTCTGACCCAACACGTTTAGCTGCTCAGATTGATAAATTTGTTGAAACTGCCAGGGCTAAGGTTGAAGCTTTGCAGGTGAGCCGTGAGCCCGTTTTGGCAATTGTGGCCCCCCATGCTGGCTATATCTATTCGGGTGCTGTGGCCGCAGCTAGTTATTTGGCTGCGGCTGAGGCCGGTGTAAAGCGGGTCTTTCTCTTTGGTCCCAGCCACTATCAGGGCTTTTTTGGTGCGGCCTTAACACCCTGCAGAAGTTTTGCTACTGTTTTTGGTGACCTGTCGATTGACATCGATGTGGTGCGCGACCTCAAGCAAGATTCAATGTACCAAGAGAGAGCTGACACTCATTTAGTTGAGCATTCACTCGAGCTACAACTGGCATTTATTCGCAAGATACTGGGCGATGTGAAAATTGTGCCAGTGCTTTTTGGTAGAAGCGATCAGCCTTTAGAATCGCGCGTACTGGCTGATAAAATCGCTGGTCATTTAACTGATGGTGACTTGATTGCTGTCAGCTCTGACTTTACCCACATTGGCCCGCGATATGGATACACGCCGTTTCCTGCTGACATGACCGAGCGTTTGAAAGAGCTTGATATGGAAGCCTTCAGTTATTTGAATCGACCCGACTTAGAGGGATTTCTCTCTTTCTATCGTCGTACTGAAGATACTATCTGCGGTGTCTATGCCTTAGCGGCGTTGCTTGCTCTTCTGCCACCGACAGCAGTGGGAAATTTGCTTGACTATCGCACATCGCGAGATCAAATTAGTTTAGACTTGGCTGATAATGAAGAAAATTCTGTCTCTTATCTCTCTGTAGCTTTCACCTGCAAACAGAGCTGGAGCGAAATTGCTGAAGAGAAACGGACCAGTATTGTGGCGCAACTGTCTGCGGCTGAGAAATATACTCTACTAAAGATTGCTCGTGCTACCTTAGAGTTTTATGTCACGACTGGCCGTGTTCCTGAAATTGCAGATTTGGCGCTAAGTGCCAATCTTAGTGCCAAGCTTTTGTGCCCCCATGGTGTTTTTGTCACCCTCTATCAGCGGGCTCGCCCTGGTCTAGACGAAGAACATCGACTGCGCGGTTGTATTGGCTATATTTTGCCAGTGCAGCCACTCTATCAAGCTGTTATAGCCAATACCGTAGCGGCATGTTCGAGAGACCCGCGCTTTGAAACTGTAACTAGTGACGAGTTAGAAGGTCTTGAAATTGAAGTTAGTGTTCTCACTCATCCTCAACCGATCGAGTCGGCAGAGCAGATTAGGCTTGGAGTCGACGGAATTATTTTGCATATTGGTCAGAGGCAGTCGGTTTTCCTGCCCAAGGTCGCTTGCGAGTATGGCTGGACTATTGAAGAAACTATGGCTCAGCTTTGTGCGAAAGCGGGACTCGATAGAGCCGCGTGGAAGCGCAAATGCAGCCTTGAAGTTTTTCAAGCTGAAGTACTTTCAGAATCATAAGCAAAGCTAATCTTGCTAGAAGTGAATTATGTGACTTTGCAGTAAATAGACAATGATGTTCTGCACCATTACCTGGAAGCCTGCGAACATCAGGAATATCAGGGTGTTGTCCTGGCTGGCGAAACGTGTCAGTTCAGCTTCTATGCTTGGTGCCAGGCTCTTTTGGGCTTGGGCATTTAAGACATTATTAGAGACAATCAATCGTGGATTATTGCGCCACAGTCCATAGCTAAACATTTCATCGACACTATCATCGACAACAGCAAGGCGAAGACCAGGCAAGGCCAACTTTTCACATTGGGAAGAGAGTATCAGCGCCAACTCAGGGTTGTCTTTGGCTACTTCTTCCATAGCTAGAAAACGAGCTTTGTAGTAGCGCCGTTCTGCCCAATCGAGCACCAGTGGTAGTAGCATAACAAAAAGAACATTGACACTTAGGAGTACAAGCGCGGCACCGCGATAACCGACATCATCGGTGGTGACGTAGTAGGCCACCGGTACAGTCAACGCTAAGCCAATAAGAAAGGTGGTGGCGTAATATGCTTTTAGTACTCTTGATGGTGTGACCATAATTATCTGCCTACAAGTTTACGAGCGAATCAACGCCTGCCTTTTGCATCTTTCACTTAGATGTTCTGTTTAGTTTGTTCCACCTTAGCTCGATAGCGAAACCTACAAAAAACGCGAAATGGCCGCTTGACAATACTCTGGCGGCAATTTCATTTATTTGGTTCATTTAATATATGATTGAAGGTGTTTCAATCAGCGTGTACTTTTTTGAAATCAGATTTAACCCAATATAAAAGTCAGCTATTAAGCTTCATTCGCCGACAAGAAGCTTTGAAGCTTAAGGGTGATGCTGAAAAACTGAGCGAGTTGGCCGAAACACCTGACGACTTCCTCTTGAAAAAGTGGGTGTGGACAGTTTGTTTGCTGGCTGGCCCAGGGACATTCGTGGTTATGCCTTTGCTACTATGCGTTTTGGGGATTTTTATCCCTGCGGCAGTTATGGACGTCTTCTGGTTCATTACCAAGCTTGGCATGGCCTTAGTGTTGGTATTGTTTTGTCTGGCTGTTTTCTTCACTCTGCGCTCAAGTCGAGAATAGGTGCTAGTGTGAGAATTTATCCATTTAGGCCCACGGGGGCCGATGCTATACTCATGACTTCCTCTGCCACGAGAAGTCTATGAGATTTGTTTCCGCTTTCCTGTTCTTATGGTTATTTGCCATAGCTCCAGCTCTGGCCGCTGAATCTAGCTCTAAATGCTCGCATGTAACTATTCCAGTGCTTTATATGACTGACCGGGCAGCTTCGGGCAAGGGCTATGATGGGCAGCGTAAATTCGAAGACGGCAATTCTATTTATCATGTCAATTGCGGCAGCGCTGAATATACAATTGCGAATTCTCGCCATCAGGCCTTGACTGACAATCAGAAGAAATTGGGCTGGCAGCCTGCAGCCGCGCGCTCGAAGCTTTCGATAAAGGAATTGGATGGTTCAGGCAAAAGTAGTGCGTATAGTGACTTCGGTCAGGCTATCAAAGACGTTGCTGCCAGTTCGGGCCAGAACGAGTTCTTTATCATCGTCCACGGTTTTAATACTACTTTTGCTCAGGCTGCACAGTCAGCAGCTCTCTTGTCTTACAGTTTGGAAAAGCCCGTAATTGTTTACGATTGGCCTTCAAAAGGCAAGGCCGGACAATATGAAGTAGATGCTGGCAACAATGAATGGAGCCAGGAGCATTTTAATCAGTTGGTTGATCATTTGGCTGAGGTCAAGGCCTCTGGTATCAAGTTCAATCTGTTAGCCCACAGTATGGGTAACCGTTTATTGATTCGCTCAGCCCCAGTTCTTAGAGGCAAGCACCTCTTTGATCAGATCTTCTTGGTAGATGCCGATTTTGATGCTGAAACTTTTGTGCACTATATGTCTAGGTATGCTCGGATCACGGAAGAAAATCTGCGCAGTGATGCTGCCAGTGGTCTTAAGCCACCCAAAGTTCGTATTCTTTTTTCTCACCGTGATCATGCCTTGCCGCTTTCTCAGTTTCTCTATGGTGGTTATACCAGGTTAGGTCAGGCCGCTGATGGCATGCTCACTTCAGTGTTTAGTTTGTCGGCATTTAGTCGTATGCTAGAACACGCCAATAATTTAATTGCCGGCACTGGCGAGGACAAAGCAAGTGTTGTGGTGAGACCAGATTTGATGCTCAAATTTGAGTGGATTGATTTTACTTCACTCGATTACGGCATTATTGGCCACACTATTCCTTATCAGCTCATCGCTAATCTAGCAGCCACAGATAAACCTGGTGAGGGCCTAGAGCTAGTTGAGAGTGAAAACGGTTCGGTCAACAAACTGAGCAAGTTTTCGCTTGGTCTCTTTCACGAGAAGAAGCGTATTTCGTCCTGCATTGGTAACTGTAAGCGAGTTGTTGTGCTGAAAAAAGAAGCAAGCAAAGAGCAAGTGGCCAGCACAAAGTCTGCACCTAATTAGCTAACGCCACCAGATTGGTTTGTCGGCGCCAAAGGGGCGCACTGGCAAAATATCAACTTGGGGAGAATGCTCGAACTGCACTGCTGGGGCTAATTCTGTGATGGTGCCGTAGGGCGATGGTACATCTACTAGTTTAGAGGGATAGTCGTCTTTCTCGCGCTCATTCTCATAGTCGCGTTGAGCGATGCTGCCAAAGTCTTGCACCCACATGGCACTGCGTGCCAGCGAGACCTTAACGTGATAGCTACCACCCTCGGTGGCACGGCGCAAGAGCGCACTCATTACACCGGAGGCGGCTAGATAAGCCGTGAGAAAATCATTCAAATAAAATACTGGTGAAAACTGAGGCACACCCATCTTTAAGGCCCCTTCTGAGCGAGCAAAGCCAGTCGCTACCTGGGCGTTTTGATCAAAGCCCGGGCGCTCTTGCCAGGGGCCACTATGACCATAGGCATTGATAGTTAGATAAATCAGGCCTCTATGATCTTTGACCAGATTTTCGGGCATGAGTTCAAATTTTCTGTTCACTGCTGGGCGATACGATGTTGTGAAAACATCAGCACCAGCTGCTAGTGTACGCATTTGTGCCATATTTTCTGCTTGATTAAGATCGAGGTAGGCCAAGTGCTTACCAGGATTTACCAGTAAGTTCTGGGGCAGAGTATCGCCGTGATAGGGCGAGCTTATGTGCAGCACTTGAGCACCATAATTTGCCAGTGTTCTAGCACTGCGCGGCCCTGCTAAGACATGGGTAAAGTCTAAGACCTTTATGTCTCTAAGGGGCCCATTGCCGCTATTCTTGGCAAATGGAATTGGTATACCGTCGGCTATTTTTTCAATTTCAACTACTGGCACTTTCAGTAATTCTTGACCCTGAGGATGGGACCGCCACTCTTCTTTTGTATAGGCAAGGCAGGCTGGCAGGCCAGCTTTCGATAATGCTTCCTGTAGTTCTTCGCCATCAAATACAGCAATGCTGCGAGCGATTGAGTCGCGGTTGTTTCCGCAGTCAAAGAAATTAAGATAGCCGCGCTCTAGTTTGATATAGGGCGGGCCCGACTCAATCATGATGTACTTGTCGTCACGACACTGAAAAATTCCATTTGTGGGGATGTACTCAGCTCCCACAGTCATGGCATAGCCGGATTGCCAGAGAAAATGCGATGAGTGGAGGAAATGAATGGCATCAATAACACTGACAGTCAGTGAATTGCTCTTGCCCCCTTGTTGTCTGGCAATTGAGGCTGCCGCCATTGCTTCGGCAGTAAGTGCGTAAGCAGTGGCTTCAGATAGATGGTGGGGGCTACGTAAAATCGGATCGCTTCCTATCAAAGTGACCTCGCCGTCAAAATATTTGTCTATGCCCAGTAGTTGCGACAAAGCTTGCAACTCCTTTAGTTCACCTTGGGCAAGAGAGCGACGGCTATTGATCGCTTGGTTTTTCATAGACTTTTGCATTAACTAGCTTATCCAATTTAATTGATTGCCAACTGAGACATGAATTCTAGCAAGTTAAGAGTATGCATCCTTGATTTTCTATTGCCAAGAGCTGCTAGCTAAATGTGCGGGTTATACTCCTCTTGAAGATTTTCCCTGCTCTTAGCATTGGCTTGTTTTGAAGTCTATAAGTAAATCTAGACACCCGTCTTTGAGCCTGGCGACTCAGGGCATTTTATTAGTTGCTCTTTTGCTTGTCTGTCAATTTGTGTTGATTGGCGCACTAGCTTATCTTCTTTCGCAGGCTGAGGCCGAGGCCTGCCGTCAAGAGAGGGCCCGCTTAATAAGCTCAAAGGCTAATCGACTCTATCTCATCGGCTTTGATACTGGCGATAACGTCACGAGCGTCAGTCGTAGCATAGAGCTTGGCACCACCGACAGTGTTTCTGCTCCTATGGATGAATCGCTCGAAATTATTACCTGGCTCAAGGAGCAATTAAAAGACAATCAAGAAGCTCAAATATTACTGGAGAGAATCGAGCAGAATTTCAAAATCTGCATACCAGTTCTTTCGGCTATGGAAGCCCAGCGAGCTTCTCTCCAAGACCAAGCTGAGTGGGAAAAGTGGCAGGCAAAGCGACATTCGATTATGCCTACTTTTGACTCCCTGATTAAAGACATTCCGCAGTTGCTTGCCATTACTCGTAAGCTTGAGAGTGAAGGCCCTGAGCGCGAGAGTTTAATTAGAGAACAAACAGAGGGTGTTCTAGCTGTTGGTCTCTTGCTGACCTTTTTAGTAGTGCTTCTCATCGGCTATCTATTCTCTAGTCGTGTGACCGGGCGTTTGGCTGCTATTAATGACAATATTGCCAGGCTGAAAGACGGACGCAACTTGAGGCCACAACTTAAGGGTAGCGATGAAATTGCGCTGGTAGATGCTGTTATCCACGATACAGCCAGTACCCTGAGAAAAGAGATGAATCAGCTCAAGGCGAGCGAAGCCAGGGTGCGAGAGCTAATTGAAAAACTGCCGGTGGGCATAGTAATGCTTGATCATCACGGTGCCATTGAGTTTCTGAATTCAACTCTTGAAGCTGATTTCAATTATTCTTCCCATCAACTTCTAGGCAAACGTATCTCGAAGCTTTTTGCACCTGGTCAAGAATTACCTAATGAGGTTGGTCATGCCCTGGAGTTTACTGCCCTTCGTCGCGATGGTGAGCCATTTCCTGTCGATTTCATGATGGCAGCTGTGGAGATTGATGGAGAGCCCAAAACTCTAGCCATGATTATTGATGCCAGCGAAAAGCATGCTATCAAGAAGATGCGTCAAAACTTTGTCTCAATGGTGCACTCTGAACTAAAGGAGCCCTTGACTAAAGTTGGGGCATTCCTCACTAAACTTGGCCCAGTGGCTGCGGCAGTTTCTTCCAAGGCGGCGAATTCGACAAAACAGATGCAGCAGAACATCGAACGCTTGATTGTATTGCTAAACGATCTCTTCGATCTTGACACCCTCGATACTGGCAAAATTGAAATAGAGCCAGCGCTCGCTAGTCTTAGTATCATTTTTGAGCGCTCTGTAAGTGCCGTAAGCATGTTCGCTCAAAAGCACCAGGTAGAGCT
Organism: Obscuribacteraceae bacterium (SeqCode); assembly: GCA_044378815.1. Taxonomy (GTDB): domain Bacteria; phylum Cyanobacteriota; class Vampirovibrionia; order Obscuribacterales; family Obscuribacteraceae. The sequence continues at coordinate 26,008 of JBIPOV010000051.1, forward strand.
GCAAGTTGAACCATGCCAAATAGAGCTTTTAGTTGATGCCAATCGTCTTGTGCAGGTACTGGTTAACTTACTCTCTAATGCCATCAAGTTTTCTCCACCAGGTTCTGCGGTGACTATTGCCACTAGACAATCTCCTGGTTATGTAGAAATCGGTGTAATCGATCATGGTCGGGGAATTCCTCAGTCGCATCTAGAGTCAATTTTTGAAGCCTATCGCCAGGTCGAAATTGCCGATGGCCAGGCCAAAGGCGGTACCGGTCTTGGTTTAGCAATTTGCAAAGCGATTGTCGAAGCCCACCATGGGCAGATGGGAGTTAATAGCGAACTGGGCAAAGGCAGCTTATTTTGGCTGAAGTTGCCTCTCTTGACTGGGGAGGCAAGATGATCTCTTCTCTTAGTCTTCGCGCTAAAGGCTTTTTGGTCATAGCCCTATTGCTTGTTTTTGAGCTGCTTTTCGTTGGCTGTCATGCCGCGCTCTTAGTAGCAGCTGAACGAGAGTCGGGTAGACAGCAAAATGCTAAAGAGATTGTGGCAACGGCCGGTACCCTGCTGCGGGATTTTTATGATGCTGGCGATAACCTGGCCAAGTATTCCTCGAAAAAGGATCAAGATGCCCGGGACGTGTATCAGGCAAAATGCTCTGCCCTGTTGCGCAATAGTCATTGGATTAAGGAACAGTTGAAGAGCGGTAGCAAGCAGTATCAGCTCTTTGAGAAGATTGAGAATAACCTTACTGCCAACTTGAAAATGTTTGCGCAAATGAGGCGGCTCAGCGAGACTGATAGCGAACTGGCCGTGGCACAGTTTGGTCTAAAGCTAAAAACTAAGATGCGCTTGGAGCTGCTCGCTTTGTCCGGTGATTTAGTTGAGTTTCTCAATGCTGAAAAGCAAATTGAAAGTGCCAGCCCAGTTGCTATCAGGTTACAGAGAGAGCGCACCAGTTGGCTGCTTGGCGGCGGGATGGTCTTGAATGTTGTCGTCGCATTTTTACTTGTGCGGTGGTTCTTGCGCAGTATTACGTCGCGTCTAGAAATCGTACAGGATAATGCCGAGCGCTTGCGTCAGCGCAAGAGTTTGCGAGTGCCCATCGCTGGTGAGGATGAGATTGCTTCAATTGATGAGGCTTTTCATGAGATGTCGCATTCTTTGCAGGGTCAAGAGAAACTGCTTCGAGCCAGTACCGATCAGATTCAAAATATTATTGAGCAGATGCCCATTGGTCTGGTGGTGGTGGCTGAGTCGGCTCAAGTTGAATATGCCAAAATTGAATATGCTAATCCGGCCCTGGAGCGCATGCTTGAATATAAAACTGGCGAACTAAAGGGAACTAGTTTAGGCAGCTCATTCTCAAGTGCCGGACTCAGGCCTGAGCCCCTCACCGATACGGCAATGATTGATGGCACTATTGAGCTTGTGGCTCAGAAGAAGAGTGGTTCAAAATTGCCAGTTGAGTTTTCAGTCAGTGATATTTCTTATGACAATATCTCGCGGCAGCTTTGCACCGTAATTGATATCAGTGAAAAACACGAAATTGAAAAAATGAAAGAGGCTTTTGTTGCTATGGTCAGCCATGACTTGCGCACTCCGCTGACTTCAGTGTCTGGTTTTTTGCACATGCTGCCTCTGGGAATCTATGGTCAATTTAGCCAGGCGGTTGTGGCCGAAACAACGGTGGCTGAGAAACAAGTAGAAGAGCTAATTGCTCTAATTAACGACTTGCTTGATTTGGAAAAGCTCAAGGCTGGTCAGCTAGAGATGCGTTCGGCCAATGCAAATCTTGAAGACTTGCTCGACAATGCTATTGAATCTTGCTCTGAGTTAGCCGAAGTATCAGGTGTCAGTGTTCTCTTTGAAGGCTGTCAGACCCCCATGATGGTGCTAGCAGATGGCGATCGCTTGCAACAGGCACTGTCGAAGGTCTTTGTCAGTGCTATTCGACTCAGCACTAGAAGTACTATCAATGTCAGCGTAGTCGCTGAAAATATTGATAGAGGCCATAAAGTAGCTCTAATTGCTTTGCATATTTCAGGTGTGCATATGTCTGAGCAGCAAATAGAGTCGCTCTTTGAGCCATTTCAGGCGGGTTCACTAAATTTGGGACTAGCTCTGCCCCTTGCAAAAGCGTTACTACTTAGCTTCGCCGGTCAGTGTGGTGCCAGTGCTGAAGATCAAGGCCTAGTGCTATGGTTGCAGTTGCCGTTGGTTTAGGTGGATAAGTAAATTTATCTCTTTAGTCACCGTGCCGCAGTCGGGCTAACACATCTTTGGAAAAACCGCTCTGCGAGCCAAATTGGCTTGGGTCATACCCCGAGCTCGTCTTGCTCGGACGATAGGTGGCGGCAACGGGGGTGCTCCTATTTGTGGCCAGAGCAGGTGCATAAGGAATATTCCTGCAACCAGGTTTGAGTGCACCGATTGGACGCGCCGGAGTTGCTACTGGTGTAAGACCACCTATTTTGACTTGATTCAATGGTCGTATATTTTTTCTAGCAGGTATTGTTGTCTGGAAACCAGAAGGCGCTAGGCGATTTGACACCATTTTTACCGATTGGTTGCCACCAGCTGATGAGCTGGGAATCGGGCCAATTGGGATAACAAAGTCTTGCGGTGCTTCGTCGCCTCCGCGAGTGTCGTTTACTCGCGGCCGCTCGTCGACAATCTGAATATTGAGGGGAGCTTTGAACCATTCCACCTTTTGTAGTTGGTCTTTTCTCAAAGTCACTGATTGCTGAGCACTGGCGGGATTGGCGCAACTTATAAGAGATAAAACAGCCAAAATAGTAAATTTTTTCATTGTGCTTCTCCTGCCAGTGAGGTTACAGGATAACGCGGATGCCAAGAGGATTAACTGGGGTTTACCCTAAATTCGCAAAGATTGAATGTGTTTGGCCCCTTTCGCCCAATACTCAATCAAAAAGAGGCCGCTGGTAATAGCGACCTCTTTCAATTTCTTCGAGTCTAACGACCGTCTTATTTCAATCCAGCCATGATCTCATCAAGAACGCTCTTCGCTGGTCTAATCACCTCTTGTGGCAATGTTGCTAGAGGAGCATCGCTAACATTCATGATGGTGGTGAAGTCTTCTGCGTTTTCATTGACATAGAGAAGGCCAGTAAGAAACTCTTTTTTATCATGAGCTTCTTTGATCGTCATAATCGCTTGGGTTTGATTGGTCGGATCATAATTGCGTTCGGTCTTTTTCAATCTGATCTTAGATCCATCGTGCATCTCTACTTCTTGCATAGTGCCTGGTTCGTAGTCGACGCTGATTTGTTCGAAGAATGGAATGTAGCCGAGTTCATGCAAGGGAGTTTCCATTTCTTTGGCGTACTTATAACCCTTAGTTGATCCTTCGTGGTTATTGAAGGTAACGCATGGGCTGATGACGTCGATTACAGCTGTACCTTTGTGCGAACCAGCGGCTTTGAGCAGTGCTACTAGTTGCTTAGGATCGCCAGCAAACGAACGGCCAACGAAACTGCAACCAAGCTCAATCGCCAAACCACAAAGGTCGATTGCTGGCAATTCATTCATTACACCGCTCTTGAGCTTTGAGCCAAGGTCAGCTGTAGCAGAGAATTGCCCTTTGGTTAGACCATATACGCCATTGTTCTCGACGATATAAATCATAGGAACATTGCGGCGAACTAGGTGACAAAACTGTCCCAGGCCGATTGACGCAGTGTCGCCATCGCCACTAACGCCAATTAGCGAAAGTGTATGGTTGGCTACGCTGACACCAGTTGCTACTGATGGCATTCTGCCGTGGACAGAGTTAAACCCGTGTGAGCGGTTTAAGAAGTAGGCTGGTGTTTTGGATGAGCAGCCGATGCCGCTCAATTTTGCCACCATATGTGGTTCTTTGCCTAATTCGTAAAAGGCTTTGATGATCTGAGCTGTAATAGCGTCGTGACCGCATCCATCGCAAAGTGTCGATGGAGCGCCTTTGTAATCGGCCATGGTTAGGCCAATTCTGTTAGTTGGAGGTGTTGAAGTTACCATTGTTTATCTCTCCTGCTCCATGATTGCGTCGGTGACAAATCTGGCATCGATTGGCAGACCATCGTAGTGTTTCACTGAGCGAATCTTCATCGCTAGTTCGGGTAGCTCTAAGCGAATCAGATCGCGCATTTGAGCGTCTCTGTTTTGCTCGACTACATATACGTGGTCGTGAGTTTCGACGAATTTACGCAGGTCGTCATTGAATGGCAAGGCCCGTACTCGCAGGTAGCTAGTTGGAATGTTGGCAGCTTTGAGTTGGTCCCGTGATTCTATGACGGCGAAATCAGAAGAGCCGAAAGCGATGATGCCGATTTTTGCACCCTTCTCAACACTTACAACCGGTGCTGGCACGAACTTGCGAGCAGTCTGGAATTTCTTCTCTAGTCTGTCCATCAGGTTTACGTAGTCTTCTGGTTTTTCGGTGTAGCCAGCTTTTTCGTTGTGGCCAGAGCCACGAGTGAAGTAAGCAGCTTGCGGATGGTCAGTGCCAGGCAAGGTACGGTATGGAATACCGTCGCCGTCTACGTCTCTGTAGCGCTCGAACTTGCCAGCTTTTTCAATGTCAGCAGCAGTCATTACTTTGCCGCGGCTGATTGGCTTAGTTGGATATTCGAATGGATCGCTCATCCAATTGTTCATGCCTAGATCGAGGTCGGTGAGAACAAACACTGGGGTTTGGAATTGCTCAGCCAACTCAAAGGCCTCGCCGGCCATTTCGTAGCACTCAATGATTGAGCCAGGAAGCAGAACGATATGTTTGGTGTCACCGTGCGAGAGAGTGTAGGCACTGATCAAATCGGCTTGTGAGGTCCGAGTTGGCATACCCGTTGACGGGCCTACCCTTTGGACGTCGAAAATTACAGTAGGTATCTCGGTGAAATAGCCGTAGCCAGTAAATTCAGCCATGAGCGAAATGCCAGGGCCCGATGTCGAGGTCATCGAGCGGGCACCAGCCCAACCAGCGCCTAGAGCCATACCGATTGCTGCTAGTTCATCTTCGGCTTGAATTACAGCAAAGCTTGCTTTGCCGGTTTCTTTGTCGATTCTGTAATCTTTCAAATAATCGATTAGTTGTTCGCACAAGCTAGATGAAGGTGTGATCGGATACCAGGTCACCACTGTCACGCCAGCGAAGAGTGAACCAAGCGCGCAGGCAGCATTACCATCAATGATGATTTTGCCTTGGGTCTTGTCCATTGGTTCGACGAAGTATGGATCTTCTTTCTTGAGGTTCTCGCGAGCCCACTCACGGCCGATTTTGACAGCATTCAAGTTGAGATCGATAGCTTTTGCTTTGCCTTCAAACTGTTTGCTGATGCTGTTTTCGATTTGACCATGGTCAATATTGAGCAATTCTGCAACGACACCGACATAGAGCATGTTCGTCAGTAGTTTGCGCAATTTGAGATTTTCACTGGCTTTGGCAGCTAGTTCAGTGAAAGGCACTTGGTAGTGCAGCACATCTTTGCGAATGGCATCTAGTTTTAGTTCAACTGGTGAAATACAAACAGCACCGGTAGAAAGACTTTTGACGTCATCGATTGCTGTTTGCGGATTCATCGCTACTAGAATTTCGATATCTGATTTTCTGGCGACATAACCGTCTTTATTGACGCGGATGGTGAACCAGGTTGGCAATCCGGCAATGTTAGAGGGGAAGAGGTTCTTCCCGCTAACCGGTATACCCATCTGGAAGATGGAGCGCATCAATACGCTATTTGAAGATTGGCTTCCTGAGCCGTTTACTGTTGCAACCTGGATGGAGAAATCGTTGACGACTCGTCCTTGCTCCAGTTTTTCTTTGCTATCGGCAGCTAGTGTTTTCACTGTGCGAATATCCTATTGGAAAACTCTGTGGGTTTACTTTACGTAGAACAGTCTATCAAGAGCCGCGCCGAAACTCCCTCAAATACCAAATTGCCTAAGCTTTCTATACGTTTTGAGTTATTTTCGAATTACTTTTTGAATTAAAGTTAAGAATGGCTGGCTCAGGTCGCTTAAAAGTAAGTCTGAGCAAGTGAATCTTGGTCAGTCAGACCTGGTCAGTTAAGCCTGATCAGTTAATAGTCCTTGAATGTGTTAGTGAATGCGAGCGTCAATCAACAAGGGGCCGGTGCTGTCGAACATCTCTCCTAGTGCGTCTTCTAGTTCTCCCATGGTTTCGACTTTTATTGCTCGAATGCTCATGGCGGCTGCAATTTTGGTGAACTGAATGTCTGGATTGTCCAGAGGGAACTGATGATCCGAGTTTCCAAGGTGCAAGGTCAGGCTTTCAAAGCCGCCGTTGTTGACCACTACTACTTTAGTGTTGAGCGCATAGTGAGCGGCTGTCCAAAGTGCTTGAGTGGCCTGTAAGAATGATTGGTCGGAGGTGACGCAGACTACAGGATTTTCTGGAGCTGCCCACTGCGTGCCGAGTGCGGCACTCATAGCATAGCCATCAACGCCTGAATTGGAGGCGAAATAGGCCGAGCTTCCCTCCAGGCTCATCACCGTGGCTGGGTCGGTTAGGGTGCCGATTACGTCGGTGACAACAATGGAGCCACTAGTGCGGGCGCCGTCGAGGCTGCGCAAGAGCCAGAAAAGCGAAATAGGATCATGCTGTTTGGGATAGACGAGGTTCTCTTCTAACTTTTGGCGCTCACTCGATATATTTAGGGTCGTATCTCTCGCTCTATTTCTGGCTGCGTTTACCCAGTTGTTGTCGGCGATCAGCTGAATTTCTGCTCGCAGTCGCGACAAAGATTCAGCAATATCGGCAGTGGCAGTGGCTATGCAAGGCAGTGATTTACCTGAAAGCGTCGGGTCGACATTAATTTGCAAGACCGAGGTACGTGGCGAAATCAGAGAGGCCTGGTCGGCTGTTTCGGGCAGTCTAGTTTGCATGCCAAGGGCGAGAACAAGGTCGTGACCTCGAAGACTTTCGCGAGCTTTGCTGATTTCGGTCGATAGCACGCCGGCGAACTGTGGATGCCTGTTGGGGAAATTTACACCGGTTGGATTGGGCTCACTGTAGACTGGGCAACCAATTACTTCTGCCAGAGTTGCCACTTCTTTGCGAGCTCTATATTGGCTAACTTCATTACCAGCAACAATACAAGGACTCTTTGCTGAAACTAGAGTGCGGGCGCTTTTTTGCACAAAGTTGTTATCGGCAGCGCCAAGTGGGCTGGTATGGGGCGGGTTAATAACTGCGGTTTCGGCAACCTGATTTAAGATGTCAACCGGGATAGAGATTAAGACTGGGCCTTTGGCCGGCGAGAAGGCCTCAGTAAATGCGCGCCGGATTAAACGTGGTATCTCACCTGCGCAGCGCGCTTCTGCGGACCATTTGCAAACTGGTTTACTGACACCCAAAACATCGAGCGATAGAGCGGGATCATCGTTGAGAATTTGGGTGCTGAGCTGGTCGCAGATAATTATCATTGGCACGTGAATGCGACTAGCAGTGTAAATGGCTGGTAGCGCGGTAACCAAGCCTTGACCAGCTGATAGCAAAAGCACTGCCGCGCGAGAGGAGGCCTGGGCGTAGCCAATACTCATGAAAGCTGCGGCGAGTTCACTGGCGCAGTTGACTTGACGAAAACCTTTGACTTCAGAGAGTGCTTGAGCTACGGGCGAATTGCATGAGCGCTGCGCCACAAATATCTGGCTTGCTCCTTCGGCGAGGAGCTGTTGTAGAAGTAAGTCGCAAGTAAGTTTTGTTGAGGATGTTGTCATTGCCTTCCCGATTGTCTAGAGATGATCAAGCTCCATTAATGGACAAGGAAATTGATAAAGCCAATCTCCAACATTATTGTCAAGGGCAAGCATCATGGACCTTCCCCAATTTCTCTCAGAGTAATAGATTTGACCACGAAAATCAGCCTGAAATTCGTCGCCGGCGAGAAAACTCTTAAAATTAAATCCGGGCTCAAGACCTCTGAGATTGCCTTCCCATCCCCTTATCTTCCGTATTTGCAGGGCGTAGGCCTGAGTTAAAATAGCTCTCCATAAGTTTTCAGGACCAATACCGGCGTCTACCAGTTCGAGAATGCGCATGGTCTTGCCACCAATTTCGTAAATGCAATAGCCATTTTCTGTCTTAAGAAGATGCAGGCGCGGCCAAGAAAGCGTTGAATTTTCATGGAGAAATCGCTCTTTTGCTATTTTGTAACGCCAGTATTTGACAGAGCGTCTTATGGCAAAAGGTCTTCTTGAAAGCCACCGCTGGTGGTAGCGGTGCAAAATCTCAATGTGTTCGTGACTTAGCTCATCAATGCTGTAGGACGGGCATAAAGCACGTTCTGGCAAGCGCCATTGCGCTAGGGCTAAGTCAATAGAAAAATCCAAGCTAGATAATTCTTGAAAACCATACTGCTCATAAAATTCTGAGCCAATATCAGAGAACAGAACAATACCTGCGGCCCCGATGGCTTCTGCCCTTTCGATGAACTTTTCCATGAACTGGCCACCAAGGCCCTTTCCGCGAAATTTCCGCCGGGAAAACAAGGCGCCGATTCCTAGGAAGGGATAAGCCTTGCCTCTTGAGCTAATCTCAATTTCATAAGCCTTGCAACCAACAGCAATTTCGCCGCCTTGTTTTAGGGCGAGAAACTTTAGATGGCGGCGTCCCCAGTCGTGGTTCCGCTGAAAAGCGTTGTACTCGTAATAATCTTCTTTTGTCAGACCGGCCGACCACAATTCATAGGTTTCGTGCAAGACCTGCAAAATCTCTGAATCGCGAATTTCGGACAATGTCATTGGCTAAATCACGGTATCTTAACTTGCAGTTAGTATTACAGTATTTGTTTAGTTTATGGTGTCTTCCCAAGAGTTTATGAGCCAGTCAGAATCTGATTTAACCAAAATCTATTTGGGCCACGTGATTTCGCCCTTATCTAGTACCGCTTATCTTGACTACGCTCAGGGCGCGCTGGTTGTAAACGGTCAGGGCACAATCATCGATGTTGCCCCCTGGCTAGAAATTCAACATAAATACAGTAGCGGCAATCATATAAATGATAGTAATGTCGAGATTGTTGATTTGGGCCAAAGGCTGATATTGCCTGGTCTAGTTGATTTACACCTACATCTGCCTCAGGTTTCGCAGACAGGGCGCTCTGGTCAGCATCTGCTCGCCTGGCTCAATAAGTATATTTTCCCTGCCGAGGCTCGCTTTTCTGATACTAACCATGCGCGCAAAATAGCCAACTGGTTCTTTGATGAGTTAGCTGCCAACGGAACGACTCTGGCTGTTGTCTTTACTACTATTCATAAAGAGGCCACTGATGCGGCTTTTGAAGTTGCCTTAGAGAAAGGCAGTCGGGTCATTATGGGCAAAGTGATGATGGATGCCAATTCTCCCGAAGCTTTGACTGAAGACACCGAGACTTCCCTAAGAGAATCGGAGGAGTTGGCGGTTAAATGGCATGGACAGGGAGATGGCCTTCTACTTTATGCCTTCACTCCGCGCTTTGGCGTCACTTCCACCGCTGAACTCTTAGCCGGAGTTGGCCGCTTGTTTGCCGAGCATCCAGGCACCTATGTTCACACCCATCTGTCTGAGGCAAAAGAAGAGATTCAATTTGTTGCTACCCAGTTCCCCAGCGCCCGCAGCTACCTAGATGTATATAAGAGTTTTGGCATTATTGGTGAGCGCACTGTGTTTGCCCATGCTATCCATCTCGATGATCAGGACATTAAGACGGTGGTCGATACTCATAGCTCCCTGGCCCATTGTCCCAGCTCAAACTTCTTCCTCAAAAGTGGCGTCTTTCTCTATGCCAAAATCTGTGCCGCGGGCTGTCTCTTTGGTTTAGGCTCTGATGTAGCGGCGGGGCCGTCAATGTCGCTGTTTAATGTTATGAAAGATGCCAACTACATGCAGCCTGACATTTGGATAGAGCCGCCAGAGTTGCTTTATCGGGCTACTTTGGGCGGGGCGAAGGCTGCCCACCTGGACCATTTAATTGGTTCCTTGACCGTTGGCAAAGAAGCCGACTTCATTGTTGTCGATGCCAGTCGCAAGAGTGGAATTGTGGACAATATCCTCAGTCAACCGACGGATGAGATACTCTCTAGTCTTGTATTTTTGGGCGACGATCGACTGATCGAGGCCACTTATGTTAGAGGCCGCTGCATATTTCACATATAGATTTAGGGAAGCAACTTAGATTTGAACCTGTTACGATTTCCATGTTCTAAAGGGAGTTCTTAAAATGTCCGGAAAGACTGATATGGCCGCAACCAAAATTGAACGCGACAAGGAGGTCGACTCGATTAAGACGATTTACTCTCATGAGCAGATTCAAAAGCGAGTAGCTGAATTGGGTGCACAAATCAGTGCTGACTATGTTGAGTTGGAGAACCCCGTTGTGATAGGGGTGATGAAAGGAGCCTTTTGCTTCCTGGCCGATATTGTCAGGCAAATCGTGACACCAGATCCCCTACAGATAGAATTTGTTAGATTGGCAAGCTATGGCAGCGCCACCGAAAGCTCTGGAGCTGTGCAGACGCCCTATCTAGAATTGCCTAACATTTCGCGCCGCAACATTATTGTGGTTGAGGATATTATTGACTCTGGCCGCACAGCAAAGTTCTTCATGGAGTATCTGCGCGATCAGTTCAACCCCAATACTCTAAAGATTGCCGTTTTTCTTGATAAACCCTCTCGCCGAGTTGTCCCTATTGAAGCCGACTACGTGGGCTTTAGTATTGAAGATTTGTTCGTTGTCGGCTATGGTCTTGATTATGCGGAGAAATACCGCGAGCTTCCCTACCTAGGGGAACTGAAGCTGGCTAAGTAATACTTGCTTACACTAGAGGCCCTGTGTCAGAAGAAGCAGAACAAGAAAACGTAGAAAAAGCGGAAGAAGCGAAACAAGAGCCTGAGCAAGAGCCGAAGTCTCAAGATTCGCAACCACTTGAATCGCCTTTAGAAGAAGCGCATTCGGAACTGGTCACTGAATCAGCTTCACCCGCTGTCGCTCCCGCAGCCTCTTCCACGGCAAGCACTTCGGCTCATGAGCCTGGCAAGTTGAGTATTTTCGATTTGGCCGCGGGCGTCTTGCTGCTGGCCTTTGTTTCATTGTTCGCGGTCAACATTTTCATTGCCAATCTTGCTTATGACTATAACGAGCGTATGTGTCATACCGCCATTGTTCTTGCTGGTAAGGCTGCATCTGATGGTAAAGATTCGGTAGCGGTGAAGCAGGCTGCCAATGGCTTTATGGATAAGTGCGGACCGGGTGGGTTCTTTGTTGAGCGTCCTGAATTGATTGCCTTCTATGACGAAATCAATCCGGAGTTGCGGCAGGTTTCGGTGGCAACTTCTACCAGAGCTTTGATTCCTGCTCCATTTATAGTGGCGGATAAGAGTCGCTTTGATCGCGATGGCATGCACATGACATTTAAAAGTGTTTGTCAGTTTCAATTGAAGAATCCCAAAAACTGTGATTCCGGAAAAGTGAAAATCAATCCGACTGGTAAGACATTTGAAATCAAAATGCTTAACACTCCGGCAGTGGCGCCAAAACCAGCGGTGAAGAAAGAGGATGGCAAAGCCCCTTCTTCACCTGAGAAGAAAGGGCCAAAACCGGTTTCTAGTCCTGGAGCAGGCTAGATACGAGCTATTATTTTCTCCGTCTACTTCGGTACTGATACCACGTCTTTCTTGGAACCCGTCCACATCTCAATTTCGTGCAGTGGTGGTGGAACTGGTTGTGCGCTGCTGGAATTGAATGATGCACTGGCTATGGGGCCAGCATTGAAATCAGGAAGTGGTGGGGGTGTCAGGTTCGAGAGAGCTTGTTCACCGCTGTTAGTGGCACTCATTGCCTTTGCTGGACGAGGATAGAGGGCAGTGACGTCAACTGTTGCCACCGGTGTGTGGTCTCTGCCGTTGCGGAGTGAAAGATACAATTTGCTTGCGGATAGCGCTTTTATCAGCTTCTGAGTGTCTTCCGGAGAAACGGCTACTGTTACCGAGCCGGCTGGATTGGCTTGATTTTTTGCTTGTCGTTCGAACATTTGACCGACAGCAACTACCTGCACATCTGAGAGTATAGGAGCCACTCTTGTATCAGCACCACTGCCAGCCATACCGAGAATGTCTACATGACTATCTGGAGCTATGAACCCTGCTACGCCGGAATTGGCATCAACAGCAAAAGTAACTGCTCGCATACCTTCTTTAACATGCGATTCGAAACTGAGGCTAATACCTTGTGGTGCGAGATCGTGAGTTGAGAGAATTTGCCCAGTGCTGACACCGTACTTAACTGTGCGACCTATGGCGATAGTTGAATTGGTGACTGCATCTTGGGGGGTTCTAGTTAGTTCAATTTCCTTTTCTTCAAGAGCTTCTGAAGTGATTACTTGCCCGTCGGCAATATCTTTGATTACATATACAACTTTCGCTTTTGCATTGTTTTTCCTTTCCAGGTCTTTGAGTGTGTCGTTGAAGGCCTTGTCGCGGACTGACTCAGAGCTTGTAACCGTTACAGTGACTAGCACCGCCACTCCTATAATCATTAAGAGCATAATTGCTGGTGGGGTGCGCGAGAGCATAAGAAAAAGTGTGCGCAAAGGATTGAGGGTCATTTTCGACCTCCTGTGGTGGCGTAAATACATAAAAATCAGTAGTTCCTGATTTCATCTTGCCTGCTGTGCTCTTCGGCGATAATAGGGAAAACCCTGGGATACTCGCTGGCTCATGTTACGCTTGTGTTACAGGCCTTATAATGGTGTTCTTTATATAATGGTTTCGATTGAATACCTTGCTGGCGCCCTTTGGAAGAAAGAGTTTTGAGGATTAAGAGCATTATGCTGCCACCAAAAGAAGTACCAGACGGTCTGTCAGCAACAGAGTATCAGCGTCTTGCCATTCGCTATCAAATGTTAAAGTGGCCCAAGCAAATGGCAGCCAGTTCACGCTACAGTATGGCCGCTGCTGGCGATGCTATACCAGAAGAAACTCGACGCAGGGTCGGAGCTCTTATGGCAGCCTTAGAGATTACATTTACAGTTAATGACGCCGTTAATGCTGTGCGCGGTACCGTCGAAGAAGCGGTTAGGTTGGCCGGCTCTGAGGCGGCTAAGGTAATCGATCGCAATGAAACCCTGGCTAAGGCCAAGCGTAATGTTGGCAATGTTTTTTCTTTAGCAAATGATTTGGCCAATAGTGCTTTGCATAAGGTAGTTGAGGGTGTGGTGCTGCCGCGTATCGGTTTGCCTATAGACTATTTGCCCGAAGGCTTATCACAGATTGAATACCTAAAGATGGGAGCGCGCTATGAGCAGCTTGGTTTTGCTGAGCAGGCACGTTCTGCTCTGGAGAAGACTATTTCTCAGGGCAGCGACACTATGCAAGGCAAGCGCGCAAAGATAAGACTTCGTACCCGTATTCCTCGTGACAAAGTTAGTGACGATGCGACGCGTCGCTATGTTGATGCATTGAAGCTTTATATCACTCAAGAGATTGTTGATGCTAAAGCTAAACTTGAACTACTTATTAGAGAGTATCCTGATTTCGAATGGACATATATTCAGCTCGGCCATATTCTTCTTACTGCTGGTGAAGTAGATAGAGCCTTGGATCTGGCTGCTAAAGTGGTACGGCAAAATCCGAACATGATTAAAGGTTGGCTTATGCTCTCAACCGTTGATCTGATTTATTGGAACATTCCAAAATTAGAAGAGCATTTGCAGAAAATAAAAACCCTCGATCCCGAAAGTCCGGAACTTTCAACTTTCGAACAGTTGCTTGAATTAATCAATCAACAAGGCATGAGATAGCATCTTGCTGATGCAGCCTATGTTTGCTGCTCTTGCATTACTACTGCTGTGCGAGTCTTGAAATGTGTTTCATTACGGAAACTGAAATTCTGGATTTAGTTAGAATTTCAATTCGAAAATCTAACAGCGGGATCTAGTTAGAATTTCAATCCGAAAATCTAACAGTGGGATCCAGTTAGAATTTCAATCCGAAAATCTAACAGTGGGATCTAGTTAGAATTTCAATCCGAAAATCTAACAGTGGGATCTAGTTAGAATTTCAATCCGAAAATCTAACAGTGGGATCTAGTTAGAATTTCAATCCGAAAATCTAACAGCGGGATCTCGTTAGAATTTCAATCCGAAAATCTAACAGCGTGATCTAGTTAGAATTTCAATCCGAAAATCTAACAACGGGATCTAGTTAGAATTTCAATCCGAAAATCTAACAACGGGATCTAGTTAGAATTTCAATCCGAAAATCTAACAACGGGATCTAGTTAGAAATTCAATCCGAAAATCTAACAACGGGATCTAGTTAGAAATTCAATCTGAAAATCTAACACCAACTATTTGAACCATTTACCTCGTCACAACGTTATTAAGAATACACGTTGTTTATGAGGTGCAATCATGAGCTGTCATGGCGATATTCTAAACTTCATCTCTAACCTGTCTTCTGGTGAATGGTTTTCCACTCAGCAAGTGCTCAATCTTGGCACGAGAGGCTATTGATCAGGCTCTATATCGATTGGTCAAATGTGGCTACCTCACCCGCATAGCTTGGGGACTTTTTACATTGCGAACACACGAGGAAAACTTTGAACCATTAGCGGTGGCAAAGTTCAAAGCGCAAGTCTTCAAAAAGAAAATTGCTATTCACGGCCTCGACATAGCAAGACGACTTGGCCTGGTTGCCCCTGCTAAAGAGCAGAAGCTTTTCAGCGTATATGGTGTTAGCAGTGCATTCCAATCAATGAAGCGAGAGATAACTTTAAAGAGCTACTCCCCTAGAAAGATTACACTTGGTGATTCTCCAGTAGGTGAAATCATAAGTGCACTCTGGTTTGTAGGAGAGAAGAATTGTGATAACTCAGTTGTGGCCAGTGCCTTGAGCCATCTTAGTTCTGAAGGCATACGTGAACTGGCACAATCGGCTCATCGAATGCCCGGATGGCTGACTAGAAAAGTTCGCCTTTTCAGTGGTTGCCAGCAAGCCAGCCAAGAACACAACCCGCCGTTATCCAGCATTATGATCCTATGAATCAAAGACAGTAGAGGGATCTGTGCAGTCGAGTTCTAGGAAGTTAATTGTAGCGACGCTGCATGCTCAGCCGTAGAAACTACTTTAGCGTAGCCAAATTGCAGAGCTGACATATAAGCGCTATGAACTTCTGCGGCGGCAATTGTTTTGCCGTTGAATTCAAGGTCGCGAGTGGCACAGGCATCATGTACAACAATTACGTCGTAGCCAAAATCACTGGCAGCACGACTAACCGCATCGATACACATGTGGCTCATGGCGCCACAGATGACCACTTCGTCAATTCCATTTTTGTCCAGCACTTCTGCTAGAGCTGTATTTCTAAATGAGTTGATGTGGTTTTTTACCACCACATGTTCGCCAGCAATATTTTGCACCTTAGAGTGTATTTGAGCTCCCTGAGAGCCCGGGGCGAAGAATGGCGCTTCGGCCGTAGGAAACTCGTGGCGAATATGAACTACTAGCTCTCCGTTTTTGCGGGCACTAGCAATAAGTTGGGAGGCATTGTCGGCCGCTGCGTCCATGCCGACAAGGGGCCATTTGCCACCAGGGAAATAGTCGTTCTGAATGTCTACTACTATTAATGCTCTCTTCGCCATTGCTCTATCCTATAGATTGAATTACTGTCCGACTTACTGACTTTTCTTTTCGTCTGATATTGTGCTTAGTTTTCCCTGTGCATCGTATACGGTTACCGGTCCGAACAGTTCAAGGTCACTTTTTATTTTCTTGGCATCGCCTACGGCCGCCACAACCAGATTGTTTGAGTCAATTAGTTTGCGGGCTGCTGCTCTGACATCGTCGACTTTTACTGCGGTAACTTTTTCAGCATAGGTTTTGAGGAAGTCATCCGGAAGATCGTAGAGCTTCGCTTCTAGCAGCCTCTGGGCCAGTCCGCTTTGTGTCTCGAGGCCGAGTTGGAAGGAACCAGCTAGATAGTTTTGCGCACTCTTCAATTCGGCATCAGTAACTTTAGTTGTGCGCATACGATCTAGTTCGTAGAGAAATTCTTGCAACGATGGATTAGTCACCTCTGTGCGCACATTGGCACCAGCAAAGAAGGTGCCAGGTTGTTTGCGTGCCGACATGCGACTATAGGCACCATAGGTATAACCTTTTGCTTCGCGAATATTGAGGAACAGTCTGGCGTGAGCTGCACCACCAAGAATCTGATTCATTACCACCATGGCGAAGTAATCAGGATCACTTCTTTTTACGCCAACGTTTCCTACCTTAATAGCCGTTTGTACAGAACCCGGGCGGTCGACTAGATAAATGCGTCTACCGTTTTGTTTTGGCATTTCCGGCTGCGTTGCCATTGGTACATCTGAGGCCTTCCACTGCTCACCAAATTTGCTGGCAATGAGCTCACGCATTTTGTTCTTATCAAAGTCACCAACCACAACCATTACTGAATGATTGGGCTGATAATGGGCCTTGTGATAAGCCTCAATGTCTTTTCTTGTGATTTTGTTGAGCGACTCTTCTGTGGGTGCTATGACCGAATAGGGATGCTCGCCGAAGAGCACTTTGTTGAATCTCTCTTCTACCAGAAATTCAGGGTTTCCTCGTTTAATAGTGAGGGCCTGAATTTGATTGATCTTTTTTAGGGACAATTCGTTTTCGGGAAAACTTGGATGAAGTAGCACGTCGGAGAGCACATCAAAGAGTCTGCCAGTGTATGGCGAAAGGGCTGAACCGCTCAGGATCGTGTAATCGTAGTCAGTGCTCGCGGCTAAACCGCCGCCAATGAAGTCAATTTCAGAGGCAATCTCTTTGCTTTTTCTGGTGGTGGTACCTTCTGTAAGCAGGTCTGCTGTCATATCTGCTAGACCCAGCATGTCTTTGGGCTCGTTGCTGGAGCCGTCCCTAAAGCCAATGGTGGCTGAGATAAAGGGATAACGATGGTCTTCAACCAGTTGCACTTCCAAGCCATTATCTAGCTTGTAGCTGGTGATTTCTGGTAGGTTGAAAGGACGTGGTGCTGACATTTTGGGCGCATTTTTGCGCCAGGCTTCGACAGCCGTGTTGGTTACCTGGGCGCGAGATATGCTCTGGGCTTTTGGTATCACTGGCTGCTCTGGCACAGCGACGTTGCTTGCGGCTGGCTTTGCCTTAGGTGCGATTTTTACTTTAGCCAGGGCTGGCAAAGATGATGTGGTGAGCAAAAGGGATACGGCAGTGAGGCTGAAGAGTCTTGTTTTTAGTGCTTGCACTTTCATTTTAACTCTAGCTTTCCTTTTTCTTTGCCGGAACCACATCGACAGTGGTGGAACCTTCGTGATTAAACATTTTGCCAGCCACGCGCTGAATGTCATCCGTGGTGACATTCAGATAGGCCTCGACATCTTTGTCGACCAAACCTGGGTCTCCAAAGAAGGACGTATACTCGGCCAGAATTTCAGCTCTTCCCAAAGATCTCTGTAGTGAAGAATGGCTATTAGACGAGAAGAGCTGGCGCAAAATTTGGTTTTTTGCTTTTTGCAATTCTACGTCTGTCACCTTTGCCGTTTTTATTTTGTCCAACTCTTGGAAAACCACTTCTCTAACTTTTTCAGGCGTTGAACCCGGCTTGTAAACGACGAAAGTCTCAAAAAGTGATGGGCCGCGGCGCTCATCATAAGAGCAGTCAACTTGCAACGCTACTTGATCTTCTTTGACCAGTCGCTGGTAGAGCCTTGATGACTCGCCAGTGGCAAGGATAGTCTGCAACAAGTTAAGGGCGTAGAAGTCTTTCTCTCTTCGTGCCGGTGCTTTCCAGGCAATCCAGAAGGCTGGAGCCTGGGCCTGTGGATCTTCCACGCGCAAGTATTTAGCCTTAGTCTGGGTTGGTTCGCTCAGGTCCGGTCGCTTAGGCAGTATGACTTTGGGAATCGTGGCAAAGTATTTTTCTACTAAGCGAGCCGCTTCATCACTGTTGAAATCTCCAACGATTGCCATGGTGGCATTGTTAGGAGCATAGTATGTGTCAAAGAATTTGCGCACGTCTTCTACTGAGGATGCTTCTAAATCCTCAAAGTAGCCAATCGGTGGATGGCCATTGCTCCAGTTATCGAAAGCCATTTCTTCGAGTTTAATTGAGGCAGGTACATAAGGTTGGTTGTCGACTCTCAGTCGCTTCTCTTCTTTTACTGTCTCTAGCTGGTTGGCAAATTTTTCGGGTGTGACTTTGAGAGAGCGCATCCGATCTGATTCAAGCCAAAGTGCGAGTTCTAACTGATTGCTGGGCATCTTTTCAAAGTAATTAGTGAAATCAGCATGAGTAGAGGCATTGAGACTGCCGCCAGCACTTTCGATATATTTGAAGTGTTCCATCTTGCCGACATTTTCTGAGCCTTGAAACATCATATGTTCAAAGAGGTGAGCGAAACCAGAGCGCTTTTTTACTTCATCTCTGGCACCAACATCATAAACAATTGCGACTGAGACCACTGGCACCGAATGATCTTCTGAGAGAACTACCCTGAGACCATTGGCCAATTTGAAGTCTTTGTTCACTGGTATAAGCGGGCTCTCGATCTTGATGTCCGGCTTGTCAGTGAACGCTGCATCTGTGGCATTGGCTGGGTTGTTTGATATCCCAGCGGTGAGGCAAAGTCCTAGGCCTAGAGTCAAACTAAGGGACCTAATATTGGCCAGCTTACTCACGAGCCAATTTTTTTGAAAGTTCATGCGCAGGATTGATCCTTATCTTTGATAGTTTTCTGTATGAGTTCGTCGCGCTCAGCTCAGCTTGATGAGTTTAGCTCTATCAGTCATCTTCGTCGTCGTCGGTACCCAGCAAAACGCTGGACCAGAATATCGAGACTACCAAGAGAGCCAATATCCCGCCGCCCACGCAGATTTTCTCCGGTACTCCATAACGGTGCAGCATTAGGTATGAGGATAGGCTGAGTACCAGTCCTAGTAGCGCGACCACATGGTTTAGTGAGAAGCTGCGTAGCATTTACTTTTCTCTCAGTGCTTGTTGCCTGTATAGCTATTAGCCGCGGGCTGATTTGAGAGTATCGGCACAAGTGCATTTTTCTCTGCCATCAGGAATGGTTTCAATTAGGTTGACCAGCAGGCTTTGCAGTTTGGTGATGTTAGCGGCAAATACTTTCATCACTTCTGCGTGTGAAACTGGCTCCACATTGGCGGTTACTCCACTATCATAATCGGTAATCAGCGAAACGTTAACAACACACATCGAAAGCTCTTTAGCCAGGTAAGCTTCAGGGTATTGGGTCATGTTGATCACTTCCCAGCCCATTTTGTTGAACCAGGCCGATTCGGCTTTGGTGGAAAAGCGGGGACCCTGGATCACTACCACTGTGCCCGATGGGTGCATGGTGATGCCAGCTTTCTCTCCGGCCTTCACTGCTAGTTCGCGCAGCTGGGGGCAATAGCATTCGGCTGGGGATACGTGGGTGGTTATTGGTCCATCATAAAAAGTATCGGCGCGGCCAGAAGTGCGGTCGATGAACTGGTCACAGACCACAAACTCGCCTGGCTTAACGTGTGCCTGCAGTGATCCAGCGGCACAAGGGGAGACTAGTCTGGTTACACCGAGTGATTTCATGGCCCAGAGATTGGCTCTAAAAGGCACTTTGTGCGGAGGAATAGTGTGCTTTTCACCGTGGCGGGGCATGAAAGCCACGCGCTTTCCGCCCATGGTGCCAATCGCAACAGCCGCAGAAGGTGGGCCGTATGGTGTTTCTATCATTTTCTCTTCGTATTTATCGAAGAGTTTGTAGAAGCCTGAGCCTCCAAAGATTCCAATATCTGCTAAGTCGGCTGAGCCTGAATTTGATTTTGTTGCCATGAGATTCTCGTGTGGGAAAGCCTACTAAAGTAATTGCCAAAAATATAGCCATGATCGTAGCACTAACCATCAATGGCTTAATTAGCATTTCTGCACTCGAATTAACTATGTGTTCATCAGACTTACCAGAAAAAATTGGCTGAAATAGTCTAAAACCTGGCGTGACTGGGTATAAAGAGCTTGTCAAGGTAGTGATTTCGTTTTGAAAGTAAGTCGGGGTCTCGTTTTATATGTTATGGAAACACCTTCTAGCACTTCCCGTTGCTCTATCGCTGGCTTTGGGCGGCTCTGGTCTATTAGGTGCTCAGACTCAAAATACTTACGTTG
>JBIPOV010000119.1:0-14441 GCA_044378815.1 Obscuribacteraceae bacterium (SeqCode)
ATTGCTGGTGCTATACGTCTCTTCATACCTACCTCCTAAGCTTTTTCATCAAGACACTGTATTCTATAGTTAACCTACCCCATTAATATAAAATCCAAACTTCGGCTTAGCTAAGGTGATAGGCAGAATCATGCAAAAAAAGAGAACAGAGGAGAGGTCCCTGTTCTCTTCCGTCAAGTCAGCCCCTCAGCTCTGTGGATAGAACATCCAGTTGCGCGTCAGTTGGGCTGAGGGCCGCATCAGGCAAATGCCGTGCTCAAGGCGATCACCGATTTCATCGTTGCTGAGGTCCGCCAGGTCTTCGGCCGGGTCGTAGCGATGGCTCTGGCCATTGCGTTGGCAGGTAATGGCCAAGTGCACAGCCTTGGCGACAATCACCGAGTTCGGGTCGCCACTGGCCGAGTAGCTGACGGCATCGTGGGCCACCTTCCAAAACCAGTACTGGTTCGGCAAAGCGAGCATGACATCAACAGCTTCATCGCTGAAAAAAGCAGACAGCGTCTGCCTTTCCGCAATGCCGGGCTGGAGAAACTTGGCCAGGGCGAAGGTCGAAGCGGGCAGGTCGGAGAGCTTGACGGTCTGCTGGAAAATGCGCTGGGGCTCGCATTTGCCGCCGTTGATGAAGGCGAGCCGTTGCAGCTCGCTGTGCAAGGTTACCAGTTGTTTTTGCATAGTCGCCTTTCAGCTATTGGGGGAGGGCATAGGCCTTTTCCACCAGGGTGGTAGTGGTCCAGCGGCTGGCGCTATTGACTCCCGGGACGCCCTTGTCGCGCAGGCGAGCAATCAGCTCAGCGCGATCGGTGCTGCCGAGGGCTACCACAGCTGTCAGTGCTGCTTCCCAGTCGGAAGTTGCCGACAGCAAGCTGGCGTCGCCGTTGCCACGCAGTGCGGTGACTGCCTGGGCCACGGCCGCGTGCAGTTCGTTGCCGTTGACCACAGTGGAGAAGCGGTTCTGGCCATTCTTACCTTGGTCGAAGGGCTGCTTCCAGCTCGGGTCGACGAAGATGTTGCGGGTCAGAACCTTGGCCAGGGCGGTCGAGGCTTCGGCGTTGCTGGGTTCGACGCGCACTCGGTAAGTGTCGTCATAGAGGTGGCGAACGGCCACTAGGCCGAGCGAGGTTTGGCAGATGACCACGTAGTTGTGGGTGCCTTCGGTGCCGGCGATGTGCTTCTTGGTTGCGAACATGATGTTTCCGTTTCGTGATTGCTGAGGGTGAATGAGTGGCAGGGTTGGTTGGCGAGAATCCCTATTTTTTGACCAAGAAGTTGGCCGTCCATATCAGTGCTAGGGCCGTGAGGCAATGCTAAATCGGCACTGTGCTGAACAGCAAGCTGCTTAGGTGAATTGAAGGTTTAGGTAGCTGCGCTTTGGTTAGCTGGTTCTAGTTTTTCTTGAAGGATTTAAGAGAGATAGAGAAACGCTAACCAAATAGAGCTACTGTTAGCAATCATGAGTTTTTGTTTTAGCGAGATTTGGTACTTAAGAGTGTTAGCGCGGTTGACGCTATGCCACTGCTGGTAGTGGCGTAAGCACAAAGGATGCATTGAAGTCTTTTGCTTCAATGCATCTGGCTCTTGCTTAGACCCGGGGGAGTCTAATATTTATGGTCCTAAAATACTTGGCAAATCTTGGCAATTTGTGGGCGCCAGCTCAATATTCTGGTATGTTTAAATTTTTAAGCGGAATTAGGGCTTCTTTATGCGTATCGCTATTGTTTGTAATGATACTAGGGGTGGTGTGCAACCATATGTTGCTCTTGGCTTAGGCTTGGCTCAGGTCGGTCATGAGGTGCGTATGGTGGTGCCAGCTAACCATGTTTCCTTGTTTGACGATACATCTCTTCTCGTATTCCCACTCTCTGGGCCTCCGGCAGAGGAGGTCAACGCTGCTGCTCGTATCGCAGAGAAAGGCACTTTTGCTACCATGGCTTTCATGGCAAAGGAGATGCCAAATATGATTTTCACTGCGACAAAAGAAACCCTCGATGCTTGCGAGGGGGTTGATTTAATTACTGGCGGTGTTGGCGGTATGGTCACTGGTGTTTCGGTGGCTGATAAGCTTAAAGTCCCTTTCGTACAGACTCACTTGCAACCATTAGGCGCTCCCTCACCTGATTACCCCGGCCCTATGCTTGGGGCTTTGCCTGATTGGGTGGGTGGATGGGGAAGACTTCTCAGTCATCACCTATCAGAGCTAGCGCTGTGGGTGCCTTTTCAAGGCGCGATGTCTAGCGCCCGGATAAAGGTGCTGGGTCTTGACGAAAAGTCTCGCTCTATGGAGGGACAGCCCTGTCTCTATGGTTTCAGTCGGCACGTCGTAGCCGTTCCTGATCACCCTGTAAAGGTTCGCCATACCACCGGTTATTGGATTCTTTCTGCAACTGCGAATTGGAAGGCGCCACTTGATCTGCAAGCCTTCTTGGCGCAAGGTGAGCCCGTCGTCAGTATTGGCTTCGGCAGTATGTCTAGTAGTAAGGCTGACCAAGTTACTGATTTGGTCCAGCGTGCGGCAAGTGAAGCTGGGGTTAGAGTTGTTCTGTTGGTCGGCTCGGGAGGTCTTAAGGCGGCAGGGCAGACTGATCGTCTTTTCTGTCTTGGAGAAGCGCCTCATGAGTGGCTGTTTCAGCGAGTCTCTGCAATTGTTCATCACGGTGGTGCTGGCACTACCGCTGCCGCTTTGCGCGCTGGTGTGCCAAATTTAGTGGTTCCCTTTGGGGTCGATCAACCTTTTTGGGGCTCACGGGTCAAGGCGCTTGGAGTAGGACCAGAGCCGATACCCCATTCTCGCCTTACTGTAGAGCGATTGAGTAAGGCACTAAAAGTTATGGTCAGCGATCAAGCTATGCGCATGAGAGCGGCACAGCTTGGTGCCCTTCTTCGTTCAGAGGATGGCGTGGCCGAGGCTGTTAAGCATTTCGATCGTTTGAGCACTAACGTCTAGTTAGGCTAGCGGCAATCTTTTGGGCCGTTTCGCGATCTGAGTAAGGCAGGTTCTTTCCGCCAATTGATTGGAAGTTTTCATGGCCGAGACCAGCAATTAGAACTGTATCGCCATTGGCAAGATTGCTTATCGCTTCTGCAATTGCTTCGCTTCGACCAGCTATTTCTCTGGCTTTGGGCGCACTTTCAAGGACATCCCGCCTTATTGTTGCCGGGTCTTCTGAGCGGGGATGGCAATCGGTGACAATGACATTGTCTGCCAAAGCCTGAGCCACAGTTCCCATATCTTTGCGCTTGCCTAAATCGCGTTCGCCGTTACAACCAAAGACAATGGTTAGTTTGCCCGTGGTGAAGCTTCTGCACGCCTCCAGGGCGGCTCTGATAGCGTCTGGTGAATGCGCGTAGTCGACAATCACTTTGCCGCCTGTTGCACTGGTAGCCACTAAATTGAGGCGACCTTCCACTTCGCTCAATTTTTCCATATTGGCCACGGCGGTCTCTACGGCAATGCCTGAGGCGACCACAATTGAAAGAGCGCAGAGGGCGTTGCTTGCCTGAAATTCACCAAATAAATTGAGATTGCATTCGTAATTTTTGCCGAATATTGACAGAGTGAGTCTTTGCCCCAAAGGCTGTGGAACGCTCTTTACCAGGCGTACATCTTGGCCTTGAGAACCGTAAGTAATTATCTTGTGATTGCGGGCGCGGCAAATGGCAAGCGCCGGCGCAAACCATTCTGCATCAGCATTGAGAATGGCATGGCTGCCTGGTTCTAATATGTTATTGAAGAGCATCATCTTGACGCGGAAGTATTCATCCATAGTCGAATGAAAATCAAGATGGTCGCGAGTGAGATTGGTGAAGGCCCCGATATTGGCGGCGACTCCGTGTAAGCGATAATCAAAAATAGCATGGCTGGTCGCTTCGAAAGCAACGTGATTGATGTGGCGCAAAGCCAGCATATTGAGCATAGTGTGCAGGGTTACTGTTTCGGGCACCGATAAAGTGGGGTCGCGGTCCCAGATTAGAGTGCCATCGGTTAATACGCCACCAAGGTTGCCCACTGAGCAGCTTTCAAGGCCAGCAGCGCTCCATAACATCTTGCAAAAATTGACAGTGGAAGTTTTGCCATTGGTGCCAGTGATGAGGGCAATATTTTTTGGTTTCGGCTCGCCATAGAAGGCTGAGCATATTGGTCCAAGAATCGATAGGGGAATAGGGTGATGTAAAAGTAGCGCTTTGCTGCCGTCGGGCAATTTTGTTTCAGGGGTGGAGAGAACCACTGTGGCTCCATTTTCGAGAGCGCGGTTGATGTAGTGCCGTCCGTCCAGTCTGACGCCGTAACGCGTGCTGTCGACTGTTTCGCTTTCTTCTGCTACATAGAGAAAATTTTGATGGCACAGTTCAGGGTCGGTGGTGATTCCGGTGATATCTATTTTTGCTGTTTCTAGCTTGGCAGATTCTAGGTCGCTGAGACTCGCTGGGCCCGAAGCGACGCTGAGGTCGGTGGTAAGGCCGGCAAGGAGTTTGTCTAAGGTTGGCATAGAAAGTTTGGATGCTCGATAAGTGCAAGAGTTTACGAGATTCTACACGTTGGAGAGTGAAATGGGACGTTTCAGTGCGGCAATAAATGCTTGCTGCAGCAAAGCGTTTCAAAGAGACATTGGGCCATTGGTTTGACCTACTAGTCGACTTCCGCGCTAGCCAGTTTCTGCTCTTATCGACAGGCACAGAATATTCAGGGTACAACTTTATGGACTTGTCACGAATAAAGAAGTGATATCTTGACAACCGTGAGCCATCTGTAGAGAAAGCACGCATGCCGATAGAAAGGGAAAACCACGAAAGGGGTCGAATCAAAGAAGTGGAATCTCCATTTCCGAGCACGCTTGATTTGATGCATTCAGGCCAAGAAAAGAAGCCTGCCAATTTACTTTCTTCTTTCGGAAATTCATTTGGTTATGAGCTGATTGAAGCTCGTGTTGATGGCGTGCTGCAAATCTTTGACCAAACTGGCAAAACAAGACTTGGTCTTTTTGATGCCCCTGAGCACGAGAAGTTTGCTAGCCCGAACTGGTTTGCCCAGCAGCTGGGTGGGGCAGCCGGTACCGCAGTAACTTTTATTCTTTTGCGTAAAGCTGCTGGTGCTGCCATCGCCACTAAGACTGAAAGCAGTGCTGCAGCAATCGGCAGTCAGTCGCTCAGGCAGTCACTTACCTCGGCGGCTCTAACTGGTGGTGTCTATCAGGGAATATTCACGCCGTCAGACAGTTCTAAGCGGGGCCTTGATTTCTTCACTAACAGGCTCGAGAATGCTGGTATTGGCGCAGCCACCTTCACTACTTTGGTGGGAAGTGCGCACGGACTCAATTATCTTGGCAAAAGTGCCAATCTCTCTTGGTTGAGGAATAATATCGTCAACTCAACGGCTTCTGGTCTGCCAGCCGGTTTCGTCAGTGCTGAGCTGAGTACAAGGGGTAATGCTAGCGGTCAAGAATTGTTTGAATCGATGTTCACTTATTCTGCCATTGGCGGCGTTATGGCTGGCGCTCATAGCCTTAGGCCGGCCAATCTCAAAGCAATGATGTCTAAAAGTCAGTTGGCTGAAAGCACGCCAAAATCAGTGGAAAAGCTAGTAGAGAAGCCAATAGAGAAAACAGCAGACAGACCGGGTGAGAGGCTTGCTGAGAAACCACCTGAGCAATCACGTGAGAAGCCAATTGAAAGAGTAAGTGAGAGACAGATTGGTAAAGTAGCTGAGGTAGTGCCAATTGCTCAACTAGCAGCTGAGATGAAAACTTTTCCGGATGCTCATTCTTTTAAGCAGCAGCTGGGTAATAGAGCGGTTGGAACACTGCCAGCTGAGCTTGTGAATGGAGGTTTACCCCAAGCCGCTGTATTCAAAAAACTTGATGACTTAGCAATAATGTTACGCTCAGTTGACTGTAATCTACCGTCGGTTAAGAAACATGGGCTTGGCGCAGCTGACCTCGGCTTGCCTGAATTTAAGGTGCAGCTTGGCGATACCACGGTCGGTGTCAAACGTGTCGGTGTTGGTGAGACCGCTTCAGTTTATCGTCTTACGGCCGATGGTAAAGACTTTGCCTTTAAGGTAGTTCATGACCCAGCCCGTATTGATGTTCATGGCAGCTACAGCGAAGCTGGTGCATTTACTTTTCTTTCGAAATATCCAATTCGCGATCTGGTTAAATTTCATGCATCCAACCCAGGTAGCAGCGGCGGGTGGCTGCTTAACGACTTTGTCACTAAGCCAGTTAATCAAACAGGCCTAGAACTTCGAGAAGTATTAGCGAAAAACAAGTTGGTACTTGGAGATGACTGGAGCGCAAACCGCGGCCCCGGTGGAATAGTTTGGGACGTTGGCGGTATTGAGCCAGTTTCTGTGGTACCACCAAAGAGCCTAGCTGAGTTTCGCGATTTACTTAACTCAAGTCAAGATCGCATGATCGCTGGTAGAAAAATGAGCAGCATTGATAATGCTCAAATTAAAGATGCCTTGATGCTTGCCCTTGATTATCCTCAAGTAAGCGGCCAGGTGCCGCGCAGTGCTGCCCGATTGCTGCACGACAAGAATGAACTTGCTGATGTTTTGCGCAAAGCCTTAAAAACTCCCGGTGCAGCTGGCAGAGCTGCTTTTGAGTTAGATTACTTGAAGGGTACGCCGCACATAAAAGAACTCTACTACGAGGCGCTAAAGAATCCGGAGTCGCGAATAGAGGCAGCCAAGCAAATTGATAGATTGGCACCACAAGACCGTAAACAGGCGATAGATTCTGCTTTTAGGTATCCAGAGAGCCGCGCTATGGCGGCTCGAGCTATCGCCTCTCTGCCTGAGGGGGCCGACAAAACAAACGCAATGCGGATGGCAGAGCAAGATATGAGTGCAAGAATAGCCTTGGCATTGCAAGGAAATCTACCCAAGGCAAGCGACAAGGTATCACACCCTATCAGTGATTGGTTGACTGAGCAACTAGGCTTAGGTCTGTAACAAATATTTCGTCATTTCGTGAAAAGTTTAAGAACTTCATCGGCAGCAGTCTTTGAATGCGATCGATTTTTTCTCGCAGTAGCTCACTAGAAAAGGCAGCTTTAGTCTTTGGTGCCTCGATCAAGCTCTCTCCCTTGATAGATTTCTGCCCTGCAGTGAAATAACTTGCACTTTTCTTTTGTTAGCTTACAATCGATAAGAACTTAGCTGGGTTGAGCTTCGACGATGGAAAAGAGCAAGCATGTGCAGTGCATACCGCCAGCACGAGATATCAATCGTCTGGTTACTGTCGCTTGCCTCGGCCTTCTGGCCTTCAATGCATTTCATCTGTTCGGCGGCTGTCAGTCATTCCTTCGCTACAAGGCCTTCTTGGAGAGAAATCCACGAGAAGTGGAACAGTTGGTTTCAACTATCTACAGTTTGCACCCATCTTTGGTGCGTGCCAATCAGTTTGACCGCAAGCAGTTAGAATTTTTTTCTGCCGGTCAGTACGAGAAGGTTTCTAATTGCTTTGAGAGAGTATTGGCTTTGCGTAAAGAAGTTTATGGCGCTGACTCGCCCAAGATTTGCCAATCTTTGAATAGTCTTGGTTGCTCTTATATCGTAGAGAAAAAATTCGCTGCTGCTGAGGTCGCCCTCAAGCGCTCTCTTGAGATTTGTCAGAGCAATCAGCAAATTTGTCAGTCGTACAAGTCCCCCGGTGCAGTAGAGAGTCTAGATTGTTTGGCTTATCTCTTTGAGATTCAAAAGCGATATGCCGAAGCTGAGAGCTGTGAACAACGAGCCATTGGTCTGCTCATTGATCACTATGGCAACGATTCACAGTGCGCCAGCCAATATCAAAAGCTAGCTGAACTGCACAGACAGCAAGCGAAGTATCAATTAGCCATTTCTTTCTACAAGAAGAAGCTTGCCATTCACGAGCCCATATTTGGAGTAAACGACCAAGACAGTATTTACATTCGCGAGCAAATAGCTGAGTGCCAGGCCCTTAGTCGGCATAGCTGAATTTTTGATTTTTCGTTTTCTTTGGATTTCGGCATGTGGTGGTCTGTTCTTACGCTACTTCACTTGGTGCAAGCTCTACTACAAGCGATACTTTTCTGTTCAGTTTGCCGAGGTACTTGATCAGGGTATCAATGGTGAACTTCTCAATCTTCATTTTCATTACTTCCGCGATGCGCGGTTGTGCAATGCCCATGTTTTGCGCGGCTTCCCTCTGAGACCAGCCTTTTGCTTCAATAATTTTCCGAATTTCTATGGCCAGCTGACCGCGAGCCAACATATTTGCGGCCTCTTCTTCAGGGAAGCCAAAATCTGCAAAGATATTGCCGCTGCTAAGCTCGAAGACTACTTCATTTGGTTTTTCGTTGTCTTTGGATTTCGGCATATGCCTTTCTCGCTGAGTTAAGATGTCTTTGTAGGGTTTTTTCAGTCTTCTTTTCGAATGCGCTTAGTACGTAAATTGCTTCTGGGAGCTGGGCGATATAGATTATTCTATGCTCGTGTGGCCTATGAATTCTTATCTCCTTCACGCCTGGAGCTATGCTAGGCATTGGCTTCCAATCATCAGGATCGAGCCCTTCTTGAACAGCTTGCAATTGCCAGCCGGCGGCCCTTCTGGCCTCAGTCGTGAACTGCTTGATGGCAGCTTTTGAAGAGCCAACGAAAATAACAGGTTTTTGGCTCACGGCTCCTCTGAGTGAGGCTGATACTGATAATTGTATCAATGGTCTGGTTCATCATCAACCGTGGTTACTAAATCTAATCTGAGCAAAAGACTTATGTATTCGATTGATCTATACCGAGTTGCGACTATCTGTCTCCCAATACGCAGAGAGTTCCCCGTCTTGATCACCGGCAAAGCTGAACGCGATAGGCTGGGTTAGCGAGCTTGCTTGCCCCTCTTTCTGAACTTCTAGAAGCCATGAATCATCGTCCGTGTCATTTTTTTGATTCTTATAGCCGAGAGCTTGGATCGCAATGCCTTGATCCATGGTGATTGTCAGGCTAGCATCTTCTCCGATGGTGGCTTTTTCTACGCGCAAGCAACCGAGCAAAAGATACAGTCTCAAAAGGTCAGATGCATGCAAGGCACAATCCATCATGTATTTGGGGCTCCGAGGATCCTTCGCCACTTCCTCCTGTAGTTGGTCGCTCAGTTCTGCAAGCACGTTGGGATTGTTCTTGTCGCTGGTAGACCAAGCGTCATCAATAGTGAGGAGACAGCTGGAAAAGTCAGTCAAGCTTTCGCATTCTTGCAAGGGAGTGAACTTGAGAGTGATGTGGCCGCCATACTCGGAAAGAGCAATCTCGGTCAATGTTTTGCCTTGCATACAGCTGGCAAGAGCCTTGTTCGCAGCTTCGAGCCTCTGTCTATCCAAAACCATTACTTGAGAAACCTTTGCTGAAAACTCTTGGTAGAAACATCCATTATAGCCTTATCGCCACATTGCCTACGGCCCCGGCAGCCTCAATACAGACCCCGAGAACTTCGAGCCAAAGAAAGTGAGATTGTTATCGGGATACATATACGACCAAATGAGGGAACCCTGCACGTTACCGAAGCCTTCAGATCCACCAATGTTTTTCACTGTGTACTGTTGGCCAGAACCTAGTCTTGAATAGAAAGGATGACTCTGTGAGTAGAACGGTTGGTGGGTGCTAGAGGTTGCTACTTCCACTTTGCCCAGTGAGCCTAAGTGTGTGCCTTTGATTTTGTTTACGCCTTGTTCGTAGGCACCGAGGCTAGCTACGAAGACTTTTTTGAATGGCATCAAGCTCGACACGTTGCCTTCTAAATTGCCGGCCATTTGCGAACCTGAATAGATAGTGTCATCAAAGTAGGCCACAGCCTTGCCTTTGGCTTGGCCGCTAGCAATCATTTTGTTGAGGCGTTGGCTTGAGACGAAATTGTCTGACGACATGCCATTGGCTTTGCCAAAGAGATAGCTTACTAGGTGTGTACTGCCGCCGGGGTCTTTGTCTGAGACCACGAGTAAATCACTCATGCCTAGGCCACTTTCTCGTAAAGCCGTTGAAAGCTTAGTGTGCAAATCCACAGCCTTTCTCACCATTACAGGAAAAGAGTTATGCACTGCCCCTTCAGCCAACATGCGAGCAGCCAGTTCGCGCTCTTCACCGACGTAGCCAGAGAGAAAACTAGCAATTTGTTCTTTCGATGCTTTGGGCACATTATATTGAGTATGTAGGGCATCGATATCGCTCATTTTGGCTAGGTCACCGGCAGCGGTGGCGTTGGGTATGGTCAGATTCTGTGATGGCCTGATTACATGAACGTTGGGTCCAATCGCTTCGGCTGCGGCGTCAAAGCTCTCTCTCATGGTCATTTTAGCCACATTAGAATCAATTGAGCCAATAAAGAGCGCGCCGGAATGCTTAGCTTTGATTGCTTTTGCTTCGGTTAGTAGGGTCGATAGCTTTTCTGCTACAGCCTGTGGGCCTTTGGCAATATCAACTACGTTGATGGCCCGCTCGAACGAACCGACATCGACAACAAAGACTTTTGGTACTTTCTTCAATGCTTCAAGGGTAGCAGGCGCCAGGGTAGTGCTAGAAAGATCATCGAAAAGTACAACTTTGTTCGGTATATTGCCTTTTTGCACTTGCTCGACCAAGTTATCGATATTGTTCATACTCATGCTCATACTGTTACTCTTGCGATACAAGTAACCGAGCAAGTTGGCCGAAGAATCGGCTGAGAGTGTATAAACATTGTCTGGGCTTGATGAGCCAACTTGGTCTGCTATATCACTTTTGAGCGCCTGAAAACGCGCTTTGAGCATGCTGTCAGAAGATGTGCCAGCTGACTCGTGCAGCAGTGCTACAGCTAGTTCGCGATCTGCTGCGGGCACTCCTTCTAGTATCGTTTCTAGATTGCCTTTGCTCAAGCTTTCGGGGTTGAATTTGCCGTAGATGTCGTCTACTAACTCGTTCAATTGCTGACGCTTAGCTGGGTCGGTCATGTCTTTGAAGTAGTCGGCGGCCTTTTGTTTGTAGGCAGCTTCAACTTCCGGACTTGACGATTTAAGTGCCTCGGCTGGCTCTAAGCCTCTTGTCTTTACCTGGCTCACGGCCATCGAGGTTTTGAGGTCTTTCTCAAAACCTTGACTGAACTTTTGTTCAAAAGCATCGGCTGCAGTTTGGCCGCCTTCAGCGGTCTTTAGTTTGACTACTTCTTGATAGTTGGGGTCTGCTGCCACGCGCGCCAAGGGATCTTTGACAGCGCTAGGATTTGCCACCAAGAATTCGTCGGTGGCTTGCACGACTTTGACTTTCCCGCTCAACTTTAAGCTTGCGTCAGTTGTAAGCAAGTCTACGTTTTGAACAGTGGTTAGGGCGTCATCAAAGCCTTTGGGCAGAACGCTTTCACCAGTGAGGGGATCGACCTTTTTGATATTGAGGCCGGTCTTCTCGTATAAGTTGATTGCTTGAGAAACAGCCTCATATGGTTTGTCGGCCGCTAGCTGAGCCAGTTTGTTAGCATCTGTGTCAAGAATCTTGGCAGCATCAGCCAAACCAACGGTTCCCGAAGAAGGAACGTCGACGCCATTTATGGTGCTCTTGATGTTGGTTACTGCACCGGGGCGATAAGAGCGGAAGCCATTGCTTACCCCGTCAACCGCACCGCCCAGAATTGTTCCACCAAGAAAGCCTACGACTGAGCCTTTGAGGCTGGCCATTGCTAAATCGCCTGCGGTGATAGGGCGACCCTGCTCAACGGCATTGATGGCCTCACGACCAGGGCTTTCAATGGCGCCAAATATGCCACCAGAAGTGCCTGATTTGGTGGCTGCACTAATCAGTTTGGTGCCAATTGTGGCTCCTTGAGTTTCAATTTTGGCGCTCAGTAAATCACCGGTGACGCTCATGCCAAATTTTTTGCCGAGTGCCCGGCTCAGTTGCGCGCCACCAAGTTAACCGATGGGAACAGTGAGTCCCATGAGGGAGCCTATGGCTAGGTCGTGCCCCAAATTGGCGTACTTACCATCGGCCTGCATCATTCCGGCTTTAGAGAGGCCGCCGATTAGTGCGCCCTTTGATGTAGCGCGCAACATGGTCTCGGTCATACCGAGTTTGCCAGATCTCATTGAGGCTGCTACAGCCAGCGCCACGCCAATATCGCTTATAGCGTCCACGCCGTTGTGTTGAGATTGGTCAAATGACCTTGCTGCTTGCGAGCCTTTTAGTACGGCGACGGCGCTATCATTGGCCGGTTTTGAGCCGTTTTGATTTGGAGCATTGGCTGCATCTTGCGCTATTTTCGCTGCTTTAGGGTCAAACTCTTGACCAGTTAGGTCTTTATAGATAGTCGCAAACTTGTTTGTGTCTTTGGCTTCGGCTGCTTGTTTAAGCTGATCGAGCTTTATTTTTTCCGCCGCTAATTTTTGCTCAGTTGCCTTTGAACCCAGGTCGCTGTCGAAAAGCCCCGACCACATGCGTTTGGGGTCGTACCAGGCGCGCCCTTCTGCGCTGGCGCCAATATTATTTTTTGCAGCGTCAAAAGTTTTGCCGATGAAACCCTGGTCTTTTTCGTTGAGATCAAAGGCTTTTTGGGCCAGATGATGCTGCTGGCTTAAGCCGTCATAGACTTTCCCCAAGTCAGGGCCTTTATCTTTTTCTGGAGCTACAGGAGTCGTGGGCGGTAGTGTTGGCGTGTCTTTGCCTGGCTCGGCTTTGGGTTTGTCAGCTGGATCTTTGCTAGGGTCTTTGCCTTCGGGTGTTTTATCAATTGGTTCTTTTCTGTTTGGGTCTTTTTCAGCTGGGGCTTTGCCGGGCGCGTCTTTGTTGGGATCGTTGGGAACGTATCTTTCGTCAGGTTTTTGAGCATCTGGTTTTGGGAGCTTGCTGGCCTCTTCGGCTTCTTTTGCTTCCTTAAGCCGCTTTTGCAGCTCACGGGCGCGCTCTTCTTCTGTGGCTGTGGGTAGGCGCTCACCTACTCTTAAAACTTCGCGGCCGTCGTTGATTTTCTTGATGCGGTGGGCTTCTTTATTTACCTGATCGTCATTTTGCTCTGGATGCATACGCTTCCAGACTTGAAAATAGCCTTCGCCTAGCTCAAGAGGTAGGGTACTGGTCTCTTCTTTGATTTTTTGCCTTAGCCGTTCTTCTAGGCTGGCTTCGGGTTTTGCGTCAGGTTTAGTCTCGGCTTTACCTTGAGAGCTGTCGTAAAGAGCAAACTGCTGATGGCTGCGAACATTGTTCCAGCTTTTCGGTAAGTCTTTGTCTGAAATTTCGGTTTTGCCGTCTAGATGCGCCTGTGGATAGTGATTCAGTCCCATGACGCGATTCAACTCATGGTAAACCTGGTTTTTCGCCGTTGGCTCGCCGGTGATCTGGCTGCGATCAGATAGCGATTTTTTCGCCAGGTCGAACAGTGTTGTCTCTAGTTTGGCAGTCTTGGGCAAGGCCAGCAGCTGCTCGCTACTGAGGTGCAACTGAGATTCAGGAGCGGCTTTCCCCTCCTTCTCTTTGCCCTCGATTTTAGGCGCATCTGACACAGATTATCTCCTGTCACTCTATATACACAGAAATGAGTCTTTCTCGACACCTTACAGTTGCAAATCCAATTTACCTCTGCCACTGTGACATTTCCATAAGGTTGGTCTTTTGCCCTTATGTTTTCTATGGAACTAATTGTCGTACTGAAAAATGACAGAGTTGTGGCAGACCGAGAAGCAAATATGAATTGCTCTCTAGGGTTTAGAGAAAGCCAGATAACATAAGTTTTTACCTCGGCTGCATTTTAGATTTTGTTTCTTCTTCTTTGCTAACTTCGGGCTGTTTGATAGTAGCAGTGACGCTGGTTGTAGCAGGCTTTAATACTTTGCGTAGATAGCGGTCATTCGTTTCCCATGGTTTTGGCGAATAGCCGGTGAGTTTCTTTAGGCTGGCCTTTGCTCTTATTGTTCGGTCTTCATCCTGAAAAAGTCCAAGTCCTATGCCTATCCCATTAATAGATGCACCTTTCTCATCACCAACTTCATTCCGTGCCACCATTAACCAGTTTCTAACGCAGAGATTGAAGATATAGGGGTCTTTATCTACTTGGTGCGAAAGCTTCTCTTGCAGTGCTTCGGCGTAGAGGCATCTTACGTCAGGGTCATCAGGATCAAGCTCTACTGCTTTACGCAGAAGGACAATAGCTTTTTTGTAGTTATGGTGTCGCATTGATTGCTTTGCCGATAACATCAGGGTGCGCGCATTGACTTCGGAGAAGCCGAGTTCAGAATTCAAATGTTCATTCGTCTCCGTTATTTCTGATGCTGTCACTTTTTCGTCCGCAGGTTTTGTTTCTCTCCCAAGAGCCGTAAGCTCTGCAGATGTAGTTGCAATAGTGAGGGCGATTAAATGATCTTCCCCCAAGCTGGCAGACACTAAAAAATGGGAGATCGCATTTATGCTCTTGCCATGCAGGTTTCAAATTGGTCTGGGGAGACGTAGTTTAAATATGAGTGCAAGCGCTTTGTAT
>JBIPOV010000120.1:0-14383 GCA_044378815.1 Obscuribacteraceae bacterium (SeqCode)
TCGGAAACCGCACCAGCTCAACGAATGCGCGTGGTTTTTCCAAAACCATGACCTACGACAGTTCTCGTCGGGTGCTCAGTATCACCGAGAACGGCTTGTCTAACCACGTCACCATTTTCGGCTACGATCTCTACGGCAACGTGATTTCTACCTCAAAGCAGATGAGCGCGCTTCAGTGGCAGACAACAACAGCCACCTATACAGGCATTGGCGACTTGCTGACCACGACAGACCCTATGGGCTTTGTCACCACTCATGAATACAACGCGCTTGGGCAGCGCATTTCGACGACCGATCCTGAGCTGCGCAAGCGGCAGTTCCAGTATGACAGTGCAGGCAGATTGCTTGTGCTGATTGACGCCAACGGAGTGGCCGAAGAGACCAGAACGTATAATGCGGCTGGTTATTTGGACTCGATCAAAGACGCCCGGAATAACCTGACGACGATCTCGCGGGACGGTTATGGTCGAGCGCTTCAGGTCACTTACCCTGGTGGCAGCTTCGAAAGCTATACCTTTGATGTCAGCGGCAACCCGCTTACTCACAGGATGCGCAACGGCAATGTGATCACAAACACATTCGATGTGCTTGGTCGAATCGCTACCAAGTCGCCGCAAAGTCAGGCTCTAGTCACTTTCAGCTATGACAATGCCAGCCGCCTGCTGTCCGTCAGCACCCCAGTGGTGGCAAACAACCCGGCAAGTGGCGTTTTCTCTCATGGATATGATACCGCCGGTAGGCTCATTTCTGAGACGAACCCGCAGAGTCAAGTCATGGGCTACACCCTCGATGCCAATGGCAACACCACGCGCATCACCCACCCGGGCGGCTATTTCGTCGATCGCGTCTTCGACCAACTCGATCGCTTGACCAACATCAAGCTCAATGGTTCTGCCAACAGCGCAGTCGTTTTCGGTTACGACCAACTTTCGCGGAGGACAAGCAAGAACTACCTGAATGGGGCCAACACGACCTATTCTTACGACCTCGGCAACAACTTGTTGACTCTGAACATTGCCTTCGTGGGTAGTGCCTGCAACTGGACCTACACGTACAATAAAGTGCACCAGATGCTGTCGCAGAACTGCTCTGACACTAGCTATTACTGGCGCGCAACTGCTGGCACCGTCAACTATGCGGCAGCCAACAACTTGAACCAGTACCCTCAGATTGGTGCTCTTGCAGCCACGTACAACACGCTTGGGGCATTGGCCACGTACAATACGTGGACTTACACCTATAACACTGAGCAGATGCTCACTGCTGCTAGCAAGACTGGCACCAGCGCATCTTTCGTGTATGACCCCAAGCTGCGGCAGATTCAGAAGACTGTTGGTAGCACCAAGACCAAGTACATCTACTCTGGTTCGCGCATGTTGGAGGAGCGCAACGGCGCGACCGACGCCCTCACCCGCCGCTATGTCTTTGCCGGTGCTGATGAGCCCGTCTTGCAGATGACCTCCGCTGGCGTGGTTACTTACATTCACCACGACCACCACGGCTCGGTAATTGCGCAATCTAATGCCACCACCGGTGCTGTCGGCAACAAGTACAAATACGGCCCCTTCGGCGAAAGTGCAGCGACGTTGCCCGGCACCACGATTGGCTATACGGGCCAACGTTATGACACGGAGCTTGGGCTCTACCACTACAAGGCTCGGTATTTCCACCAAGGGTTAGGCCGTTTTTTGCAGCCAGACCCGATTGGATACAAGGCTGGTATGAACTTGTACGCGTATTGCTCGAACGACGGGCTGAACAGGACTGATCCGGATGGATTGAGGGACGAGCATGTAGAGATGGGTTATCACACATGGAAATACAGTAATGTTCCAGTAAACCACTCCGGGGTTCTTGTTGTTGATAAAAATGGAAAGATCGATAACGACTTTAACTTTGGCTTCAAAACTGTCAAAGCTGCTGACGGGACAACGAGTCTTCCGAAAACATCTGATGGACACTTCATACTTAACAAATGGGACGGTCATGAGGGGCAGAATATCAAAGACAATAAGTACTACCAACAACACCAACAGGTCACAGCGCCGAAAGGAATGACAGATCAGCAGTTTGCTGATCGGGTGCGCAAAGAAGGCAACGCATTTGCCGCAGAAGTAGCAAAAGGGAAACTTGGCTTTGACATTAAGGGCGAAGGTGCATGTTTCAACTGTAACGAAAGTGCAAGTCATATCATCAAACGTGCTGGTGGGAAAACTCCGACACCTCCAGAACCGAAGGGGACCAACTGGATGGACAGCATAACTAGACCATTCTACAATCCAAATGAGGGAGCAAACTGAGGTCCTTTATCATGAGAGTAGTCATACTGGCAATTCTTCCGCTTGTGCTTCTATGTGGGTGCAGCTCGAACACTACCGTAGTAAAACTAGCCACTTTGCCGGACTTAACAATAGAAGCGGTCACTAGCAAAGTACCAAACAAGGAAAAGGAGACCATAATCCGGTTTACCAATGAGGCCGATGTGCCGCGCTGGGTTGGTTGTACTGTTTTGTTTCAAGATCAGATCAAGAACGTACAAGTCGTTAAGACGTTCAAAATAAATCTATATCCCATGGGTCAAGATTCGGTGCCAGTTCCTTCAGAGGAAGGTGAATCCTTGGCTGTTGC
The DNA here is from genome assembly GCA_044378815.1 of Obscuribacteraceae bacterium (SeqCode). Lineage (GTDB taxonomy): Bacteria > Cyanobacteriota > Vampirovibrionia > Obscuribacterales > Obscuribacteraceae. The sequence goes on from JBIPOV010000120.1 coordinate 2,629, forward strand.
AGAGTTGGTTGCCTTTGAAGTATCCAGTACCAAAGAATCCCTGAAAACGCAGGGCAATTCCAAGTACTGAGAACTAGAGATACACCAGCTCCACTTGCCTTAATTACCGAACTGGTTGATAAGACACTTGGGTCCAACATCGGCTTTAGTACGGTCGAAACGTGCGGCTTGCGGTGTTAGGAACTAGTCAAAAAGCGTCCCTCGAAGTAATGCTTGCATTACTTCGAGTAAGTTTATAGTCGCTTCTCTATTATTTGAGAGGAGCGACTGACTTTTTAGAGTGTCACCTTAACTGGTGGCACTCTCTTTTGTGTGCCGGGTGTCACTTTGCACGATAAATGAGACACTTTTTTGCACGATAAATGTGACATCCAAACGGTTAGTTTGAAATTATCTGTCGCGAAGATATATTGGCGGAAGCTGAGTTGGCGAAGAACAAGGCTGACTTGGCCAAGGCACTGAAAGACGCGGCTGTTCGGAAGCTTTGGAATCAGCTGGTTGATTAGCCGGTTTCATTGACTCCGAAGAAGTAGCACCCCAAAAGGCAAGAGCAGATAAGGATGCAAAAGCTAGTAGGGAAGTGGCTGATAGTGCTCGGAAGTCAGGGTCAGAGATCGCGTTATGTCTTATTGACTTCGCGGCTAAGCCCCGAAACCTAATCTAGTCAAGCATCCCGCTTCTCTCCGCCCCCATTTAACTGACTCTGCATTTTCTTTTAAATGCACTCAGTTGGATTGACCCCAGTTAACAGATTCTGCGCATCTCTATTTCACATATCGTGCGCCAGTCTCTTGTTGCAAATAGACAAATCATCTGCACACGCAGATTCTCGCGCTGCATGGCTCAACCTTGCAAGCGCTAATTCATTGGAGAAGTCATTTCGATTTCTCTGAAAACCAAATCAAAAGGTAATTCAAATGGCTAACAAATTCGTAGACCTTAACGGCGGCAACGACGCCAACAACGGTTCAACGTTCGCCCTCCGCAAAAAGACCCTATCATCCGCTGCAGCTGTTGCAGTTGCCGGTGATGTCATCCGCGTCATGGGCAAACCAAGCACCAGCAGCGGTACTGCAACTTGGACCAAAGGCTCGCCTCTGGTCACTCTCTCGGCAGCGATGAACCAGCTTCTGTACGGCGACGGCGCCTGGACAGCTGCTGCCAACGTCACCGCTACCGCCAACACCACGGCCCCGACTCCCAAGCAGGGAAGCAACAGCTCCAAGCTTGTTTGCGCCGCTGGCTTCACCACCGGCAAGATGGCACACTTTGCCACTGGCGCACTCAACCTGTCGACCTACCAGCAGGTGTCGTTCTGGATTCAGAGCACAGCGGCTTTGGCGGCCAACACGCTGAGGCTTGACCTGTGTAGTGATGCCGCGGGCAACACGGTGGTTCACTCCTTTACTATTAATGTGGCGCTCAACGCCAATCAGTGGACCGCTGTCACAATTGACAATGGCGCAGCACTTGGAGCGACAATCAACGCGGTGCGTCTGCACGCGCTGATTTCGATGGCATCAAAGACAGTTCTCATCGACAATATTTTTGCAGCCAAAGCTCCTTCGGCTGCCGATTGCCTGACCTTGAACTCACTGATTTCGCCTGACAACGCCGTCTTCTATCCAGTGCAGAGCGTCTCGGGCACGACCGTGTATGTCGATGCTCAGGCGGCCACAGCAGCGACCTTGGCCAAGGGCTATCGCGGCGCCACCGGCTCGACTACCTTCTACATGATGCAGCCGACGGTTGTATCAATCGGCACCGGCAACACTGTCTATGATCAGGTCTTCTCTGGCAACGGCTCATCAGGCAACCCCATCACCATTTCTGGTGGCTGGGACTCTGCAGCTATGACTACGCAGAGCGGCTTTACTCTTATTGATCGCCGTGACTGGGCTGCATCCGGTATCAACCTCACTGGCGCAACTGGTCACATCACTGTCGACAAGTTCCTGTTCGGTCATGCTGCTTTCCCGCTTGGTCTTGTCTCGACAGCGTTTGGCTACACGGTCAACAACAGCGGTTTCGCTGGCACCGGCTCGTTTTCGAGCATGCCAACGAGAGCTGTTACTGTGGCGGGCTCGAACTTCATCAACTGCACTGGCACGACAGCTATCCTGAACATCCCAGCCACGGCCAACTACAAGAGCGACAACAAAAACTGGAGCATCACCAATACGAAAGTGTGGGGTGCGGCAGTTGGCGGTATTAAGGTTCCTCTGTTTGTTGCTGCTGCTCCTGCGACGGTCACCGGTTGCGATTGCTCTGGCAGCACGGGCTTGGGCTTTGACATTCAGTCGCCCTGCAACTTCCGCTCAAACACCGCTGAAGGCAATAGCCTGGGCGGGATCAACTTTCAGGCCATCCAGGGCCAAGTCTCCTACGGCCTCACCGCACGTGGTAATACCGTCGGGGAAATCGTTCTGAATAACGCCGATGTTGAAATATACGGTCTGGATACTGCTACTGTGGGCGGCTCTGCTGTGCCTCAGATCATGGTTCCGAGCAGCGTCAGCGGCCATGCAGTGGTTTCTGACTGGACCCAGTACACCGGCGGCGCCCCTGCTGCTGTTCTGACCTCTCTGGGCAGCCCCGGCACTGGTCGCACGGCCGGCAACTCGGTCAATTCGCAGAGAGAAGGTGGCGTTGCCGCTAACAACACCACTTACACCGACTACGGCACTGTTACCACCACTGGTGTGGTTGGTCAGCCTGGTTCCGGCATTGCCTGGAAGCTCACTCCCGATACCGACGCTGTGTCGGGCGGTCCGTTGAGCATCCCGGTTGGCAAAGTGGCTTGCCCTGCCAACATGACCACCTACATCACCTACTGGGCCAAGTTGAGCGCGGCCGGTCCGAGTGCTCAGCTGCGCGTACCTGGCGGCCGCTACCCCGGCGTCGGTTCGCCTGGTGCAGACATCGTGGCTGCCATTTCGGCCACTGCCTTTACTCAGTACACAGTCTCGTTCACCCCGACTGAAAACTGTGTTGTCGACGTCTTTGCCGACGTTTGGGGCAGCACCACTCAGAACCTCGTGGTTAGCGGCCCTGTGGTCGTCAGTCAATAACAAAAGGAAGGGGAAAACACTATGAACGCAGGATTTAGCGTCAACGCTGCTGACAAAGCAGCTCCATTCATTGGCGGGTCTTTGCAGGACGTCAGTGGCCTCACATTCGTATCTGGTGGCTTGCCATTTCTGGTGGCCAGTCAGCCGCCTGGCCCGAAGTATGTCAACGACTCGCGAGGCAGGCTCACGCAGGTGAATTTCACCAATGGTACTCAAATCGTCTACTCGTATGACGACATGGGCAACAGAACGTCTGTAGTGACCACAGCTGGGCCTCACGGCCTTTGATTAATCGAGCACATTGAGCTGGGAAGAGCGAAGCTCGCTGCAAGTTGCAGTGAGCTTTTCTGCTTTATACAGCCAATTCCTAATGTGCACAAACTTTTTCATTCGGCCCAACGGCTAATCAAGCTCGAAGAGCTGGTCTTGGACCTACTTCGGGTAACTCAATCAAACAGGAAATAGAAACAAATGTCTAACACACAAAACAATGATGCAGCGAACACTGTCGCCGCTCAACAAGCTGTACAAGCACCGCAGCCTCCCATTCCTCCACAGCCCCCGGTTTTGGTGCCACTCCCATTGCCCCCGCATCCGAAGCGTGCGCCTTCATCGGACAATCCGGTCTTAGCAGCGACACCGGGCTGGCGCTTTCAGCCTGGTAATCCTGGCACGATGGCCGACGTCAGTAAGGTTGTGAATAGTCGCGTTATCGACGCTTCCAAAATCTACAAAGGTGGCAAGAGTCTCGAATTTCTTGCCTTCGAAAGCAAGAGCAGCAACAATGGCGACGCCAAGAGTTTCGCCAGCAACACTGTGCAAGGACCAGCTTCGATTGTCGAACTTGCCCGAGCTCTGCGAAACGACCCGCAATTGATCTTTGAGTTTGTCTATAACAACATCGACTGGCAACCCAGTTGGGGCGTAATGAAAGGCGGTCTCGGCTGTCTTTTGGATGGCAGTGGTGGCTCATTCGACCAGAGCATGCTGCTTGTGGCCCTCTTAAGAGAGGCTGGCTTCACTGCCAACTATGTCATGGGGCAGATCGAGCTGCCTGTCTTGGATTACGACGCTTGGTTTGACACCGACTCTTCGTCTAACTCTTATTGCTGCTACTGGTATGCCCAGTACGCCAATATTCCCGGCAATGCACCGACCTGGAACGGTACCGAGTGGACGATGGTGATGAGCCACGTTTGGGTAAATGTGGTCGTCTCTGGCACGACGTATGTGCTGGACCCGAGCCGCAAGACCTACACAGTGAAAGCCCCTGTTGCGAATCTGGGTATCATCCTGGGTTATAACCAGGCTACGTTCTTGGCCAATGCTCAGAGCGGCGCCACGGTTGATGGCAGTGGGAACTTTGTTCAGAACATGAACTCCACTAATATCAACGCAGACCTGACGACGATGACGTCAAATCTCGTCGACTACATCCAAAACAACGCCATCGGCTCAGCGCCAGCTGGCACGGCCACCGTTGATGATCTGCTTGGTGGGCAAGAGATTGTGCCTATTGCTCTGCCATTTACCTGGCAGACAACACTCTCTTATCAGATGGCTGGTGATACTCCGACCGTCTGGACTGGTGACGTTCCACTGGCTTATAAAACCACGCTCCAGGTGCAATTTCCGGAACTCTGGCCGGGCACTGGTTGGGTGATTGATGAAACCTTCACGTCGGATCAGCTTGCAGGCACGCGCCTTACACTGACTTTTGATGCAACTCTTCACCCTGTGCTGATTTTGAACGGAACAGTAATCGCAACAGGGAGCGAAGCTCAAGGCGTTGGCAGTTGGAATTCCGTTCAACTCTCGGTTGTTCACAATGCTTTTGTTAATCAGGTCTCCTGGCCGTGGTGGCAGCAATTCCTCTACGCGTCGGAAGACAATCTGTTCTTGATTGGCAATGCCTGGGGTAACCTTGGTCGCGGCCAAGCGCTCTATCACAACAAACTGGCATCTGCTTTTGCTGTTGGCTCGTTGGTTAATCCCGAGCCATCAGTTGGCGAATTGATGTCAATTATCTGGTTTAACTGGGCTGCGCAGGCCAGCCGCATCAACGACCTTGTTGGCCGTTTCGAAAAGACTTACTCGAACGGGTTCCACCAGGTTGGTATTGTCTCGAACATTTCGGACACAGTCACTCAGGTAGCTAGTTCCGGTACTGACATCGGCGGCGTTGTGGGCTTTACGTCAACCCTAGACTACGATTTCGGCCACTTTGGCCGAACCAACACGGTCATTGCTATGCACGGCGTGGCATTGGAAGCGGCAACTCTGGCTCAGTTCACTGGTCTGACCCCTGGTGTTTCGACGACTACTGTTATTGGCAAGGCCAACCGCACAGCGGCTGCAACGATTGGTGGCACAGTGACGGCTGGCAATACAGTGACGCTCACTGTGAATGATGTTGCGCTCAGCGGGGGAACCAAGTCAAAGGTCTACACAGTTGTGGGCGGCGACACGCTTAGTACCATTGCGGCTGGGCTGACGGCCCTGGTTAATGCCGATACTGACTTGGGCGGCATTAAGGTTACGGCAACTTCTGATGGTGCCGTTGTCCTGGTATCGTCTGACTCAGTCAATCAGACGAGCTACACGTCGTCTACCAGTGGCGGTGCCACTGTAACGATTGCCGTCGCCTTCCTGAAGATATACAAAGGCACCAGTTCCAACTGGAACACTGGTGCAAACATCTCGGCGAATCTTGTAGCCAATGGCTTTGACTCAACAGAGATGGCGAATATTTATACTTGGAACCTGGCTTCTGGAGTGAACACAGTTCTTATGGCCGACCGTCCGGCTTTGGCTCTGACCAATGTTTTCACTGGTTGGGGCCACTGGATCTTGCCGACCTACGCGAACAATGGTGGTGGCTACGGTCTGATTAATAATGTGGCTAAGGGTGCTGAGAATTGGCAATGCGGATTTGTACATTGCGATGAGCAGTTCAACTGTACTGCAGGTCCTCCGGTCTGCATACAAGGTCCGGGAGTGCCTGGCCCTGATGGGCTAGTCGCGTATGTATACGGAGAGGCCAAGAGCGATGAGCCAATTGGCTTGTTCTCTGGTGACTATTACTACAATCGCTCTGACATTAGCCTCGGAAGCCAAAGCTTTCCATATGGCCTCGACTTTACCAGGTACTACAATTCACGGAACTTGAACACGACGAATAGGCTTGGCTATGGCTGGACTCACAGTCATTCAATAAAGGCCAAGGTTGGTAATGATGGTTTCTTGGCTATGGGAGATCAGTTTGCTTTGCAAGGAGCTGCGTCGATTGTTGAACTCTTTGTAAACTTGGACCTTGCATCGGACTCGACTCAGCCGGTAGTGAAGGTTGTGACCATCAATCTCGCAGACAAATGGTGGATTGATCAGATCGTCAATAACACTGTTGTACTAGAGGCAGGAGAAAACACTCACTTTTACGTGAAACAGCCTGATGGCTCGTACACAGCTCCGGCTAGTGCTCCTAGCACGCTCACGTTGGTCTCTGGTGCTTACAAGCTAACGACACCACAGGGAATTCAGTTCAATTTCAATACCAGCGGCCAGATTTCAACCATTGTTTTCCCTTCTGGAGTGACCGTAACTTATACCTATACAACCGGCATGCTGACCAGTATTAGCAACGGCCTGGGGCGCACGCTCACCTTGAACTACACCAACCGCAGGCTCTCATCGGTAACCGACGGAACTGGTCGTTCTGTGCAGTACAGTTTTGACGTGGACGGTAATCTCAGTAGCTTTACTGACGCTGAGTCAGAAGTAACAACCTATGAGTACGATATTCCTGGCAGAATGACCAAGATTTTCCTGCCGCTAAACCCGTCAACGGCGGTAACGACGAACGTATTCGATAGCCTTGGAAGAGTCAAAACTCAGGCCAACACTCGTGGACAGGTTTGGACCTACTATTTTGCTGGCTCTCGCTCTGATGAGGTTGATCCTCTTGGTAATACCAATACTCTCTACTTCAATCGACTCGGTGCAACGCTGAAGGGAATCAATGCCCTGGGTTTCCAGGTCACTAACAAGTTTGATGGGCTCAACAGGCTAATTGAATCGACCTTGCCTGAAGGCAACAAGATTCAGATGACCTATGACTCGAACAACAATGTTCTGACCAAAACGTTTGTACCAAAGCCAGGTTCTGGATTGTCCAACATCCAGTTCACCTACACCTATGATTCAACCTGGGCTAAGCTTAAGACAGTTCTTGATGGAAACGGCAAAACTACTACCTATGGCTACGATGCCGCCAATGGTAATTTGCTGACAATCACGAAACCTGTAGTTGGCGGATTCACCCCAGTCAAAACCCTGACGTACAATGGTCGCGGGCAAGTTCTCACTGTGGTCGATGAAACTGGCATTGTCACGAAGCTTACATATGATGCCACTTTCGAGAAGTTGACTTCGGTTGTTGCCGACTTCAACGCTGGCGGTGGGCACCTCAATTTGACGACATCGTTGGGCTACGATTCAGTAGGCAATGTCTCTAGTGTCACCGACCCTCGGCTCAATCAGTCAACTTTTGCCTTTGATAACGAGAGAAGGATGACACAGGCTACTAGCCCAGCGCCGTTCAGCTTCGTGTCAAAGAACGTCTACGATGCCAACGGCAACGTGGTGACTACTCAACAGCAGATGACCAGTGCTCCGACTTGGCAGACGACTAGCTTCGGCTACAGCCTAACGGACAAAGTTACTTCTATGACTGACCCTGTTGGTCGGGTCACCACTTGGGCGTTTGACGGCGCCGATCGTTTGCAGTCTGTGACTGATGCTCAAAGCCGCGTGACCCAATATGCTTACGATGCGCTCAATCGCATCTCGACAATCACCGACCCAAGCAGTACGGTTAGTGATACCGAAACATACACTAATAATGGTCTCAAAAAGAGCACAAAGGATGCGAAGAACAATCTTACGCAGTACGCCTATGACGGTTTAGACCGGCCAAGCGTGACTACTTTTGCCGATTCCACGACTTTGCAGTTCTCGTCTTACGACGGCAACAGCAATTTGTTGACAGCTACGACCCGCTCGGGCAGTTCGATCACGATGACATACGATGCGCTGAATCGCCTTTCGACAAAAGCTCCGGCTGGTCAAGGCACGGTTACATATGTCTATGATCTTGCCAATCGACTGCTTTCGATGTCAAAGCCGACTGTTGCGGGCGACCCTTCAACTGGCACTTTCCAGCGGGCTTATGATACAGCCGGTCGTTTCTATCAGGAACAATATCCAGATGGAAAGACAGTTACACACATTCTTGACAGCAATGGCAACAGAACGAGAACAACTTGGCCTGATGGTTATTACGTGACTAGAGCGTTTGACCAACTCAATCGGCTGACCGATGTGTTCTTGAACGGCTCAGGTTCAAGTTCTCTGACCTATGCCTACGATCAGCTTTCGCGGCGTTCGTCGGTCGCGATGGGCAATGGTGCGAGCACAAGCTACGCATTCAGCTTGAACAATGATTTGGCTGCGCTCAACCAAAACTTTGTCGGTTCTTCGAACAGCTACTCCTTCTCCTTCAATAACGTGCATCAGCTTCTTGGTGTGGGCATGAGCGACAACACCTTTGTTTGGCATCCGAGCGCGGCTGGCACTGTCAGCTACGGAACCGCTGACAACGTAAACAAGTACCCGACAGTTGGTGCTGCTTCCTTGACTTATGACGGCAACAAGAACCTGACCTCGGACGGCACATGGACCTACTCCTATGACACCGAGAATCACCTGTTGACTGCTGCGGCCGGTGCTGTCTCTGCTAGCTATGTTTATGAGCCAAGTGGCAGGCAGGCACAAAAGACTGTTGGTGCTAACAAGACCCGTTTCATCTATGATGGCCTCGATTTGATTGCCACCTATGATGGTGCCGGAGTCTTGCAGAACCGCTATGTTCACGGCCCTGGCATGGACGAACCAGCCATTCAAGTAACGGCAGGTGGAGTTCTTAGCTTCTTCCACAGCGACTTTCAAGGCTCAATTGTTGCACTGACAAACAACTCAGGAGCGGTCACTAACAAGTACACCTATTCACCCTTTGGCGAAAGTGCTGTTCTTAGCGGAACCATCTTTGGCTATACCGCCCAACGTTATGATGCTGAAACTGGTTTGTACTACTACAAGGCCCGCCATTTTTCGCCAGCGCTGGGACGTTTCTTGCAAACTGACCCGATAGGCTATGCTGGCGGAGACTTGAACCTCTACGCCTATGTTGCCAATGACCCGGTTAACTTTAGGGACCCGTTGGGTCTCTCGGCGCAGGGTAACAAAAACTCTCACTACCAACCAGGCGATGTATTGAAAGGTGGGGCGAGTGTGGACGTAAATGTGCCAACCGGTCCGCTTGATCAGGGTCGATTTGGAAATGGATATCCGGGAACTTCAAACACTAATAACAACAATGGAGGAGGTGGTAGCCTTGGTAACGGTGGGGGGGGACTCGGTGGAAGAAACCCGTTGCTGCCAGGACCAAATGGTGAGCCACCGATAGAGGGGGCTGACACTGATCCATTCGTGGATAGCCTAATGCTCCTTCCGGTTCAGCTGCTAGTCGGAATGTCTGCTGCGGCTATGGTTGCCGTAGGTAGAACCGGGATAGCGGCTTTGGAGAACGTGCCGCCCTATTTGTATCCGCAGGCTGCTGCAATTAGCAGTAAGCTATTTGCTGAGTTGCAAAATACTTCAATTCCGAGGATCGTCATTGACAACGCAAAGCTGAGTCAGAAAACTATCATTAAATTGTCAATGAAATACGGTGGTCCTGCATCCGGTTGGGTAAAGGTTTCAAGCAATACAGAAGCAATAACGGGTACGGCGTACAAGATTGGTGTTCACGCATATTACAACACGGTAACCCGCATGATGGTTGAATATAAAAGTATCGTAGATGTAGGTAAATCAGTTTTTTTACCTGGTAAATAGGATCTATACTGGAGGTTTCAATGAGTAGCCCTTGGGATGAGTTTAGTGCTGATGATAGGAGACAGCTTCTTCAGATATCAAAAGAGATTCTCAGTAATCAATTGAGCACTGTTGAGGGAGCATACGGGTTGTGGAGTATTATTTTGAATTATAATTTCTCAAACTCGAAAGATCTCTTGCTTTTACAAGGATTAGTGGATGAGTGTTCCTCTTCTGAACGTGGTGAAGCACATCTCTATAGTGCCGAAATGCTTACGAAAAAAGACAATTCTCTAACGGACGCAGTTGAATCTTATAGCCCTTTTATAAGAGATATTGCCGCTAAGATAGTTGATGAATTGGCGCTCGTCTGATCAATTCTGAGTCATTGTGTGCAGTAGATAAAGAAGCTGCAGTTTGTGACATAAAGGGTACGGGATGGTAACTATATGTAGTGGCCTGAAATCATCGGTGACAGGGATTGAGATTGTAGCCAATTTGGGCCTATCATATTTGAGACTGTAGTGGTGCCTCTGGCCCACAATGATTGGGAATGGCCCCAAATTGATTGACACTGGAACGTTCAAGTAAGGAAAACCTTCTTTTTCTGGACGGTCGAGGTCTCGTTACACAATCCATCGTACAATGGCAGTTTCCGGAGTGAACAAACTAGTCGATAAACCATCCATGGAAATTGGTCTGGACCTGAAGAGTTTCTTTACAGCCTGAATTGCGGCCTAGTCAAGCTGCTCTTGGTTTTTCACCTTTGGAGTGTCACCGTAACTGGTGGCACTCTTTTTTTAGTAAAAACAAAGGTCTACTATCTAATGTCAAATAGCCGAAAGCATCGCTTTTCGGCTATCTTTGGGTTACGGACTACATGAACATGCGTGTAACTTTCTAGAGAAGTTGGCACCATTTTAATCACGGCTTTGGCGGCTCTGTTGCAAAAACTGCCTAAATTTCTAAATTGCGAACAGCTTTTTGATAGTCGCCCTAAATTGAAGCCAGCGAAAGATGTTGGTAAAGCTCAAGGCTCGCTCTGTTCCCATGGCCGGATAAGAGCTGTATTTTTGCGTCAGTGAGCCCCTGCGCGGTCAGGAAGGTAAGCATCTGATGACGTAGCAGGTGAGGATGCACAGTTCGAATTAGCCCGGCCTTGTCGGCGTACATCAACGTACCAGCCACATAAACACGAAAAGTTCTTCTAAGCTGTAAATTGGCGAATTATTTTGCCGGTTTTCTGGCGAATTCTTTGGCAATCTTGGCGAATTATTTGGCAAAGACTGTAGATGCTTGCCGTGTTAGGCTTTTCGGTGTTTTGTTGTTCGTTTTTTGAAGGTGCCGATGTCAATGAGCCACAGGAAAAAGTCCTTGAAAAAAATGGACGATTTGGGACAATAAATGGAGCTGTAAATCTTTGAGGGAGTGCCATCATTAATGGTGTCACTCCCTTTTTTTTGGTGCCGCATCTATTCATCCATATAGTTGTTAAGAGCGGCTTTTGCCGAAATCCAGGCTCTGGCTGGTTGCAAGAAGGCACGCCAGTTGCAGTCAAGAGCCCGAAATGGCAAGAAATGGCTGAACAGAGGAGTTTCAAGACATGCCGCTGCCACCCCCTTAAAGAGAGGTTGGCTCGAAAACTAAGCTATTCGTATCTTTTGGAGACAGCGGACGCTCATGTGTTCAACCAGGCAGCGCAGAATTGGTCGCGCCAAACAAACTCGGAAGCTAGGTGCAGTGTCACTTCC
>JBIPOV010000047.1:0-46444 GCA_044378815.1 Obscuribacteraceae bacterium (SeqCode)
CTTGACGAGTTCTCATTTCGAGCCAACCGAAGATTCGGACAAGCACGAATTTGGCAAAGCCTCATCCGTGCTTGTTCTTTTGCAAAAACTGTCACTTTAGCTGAACTAAGGTGATAGGCAGGTTGCATGATTAGTAGTAGACCGGTCTAATCTGATCTCAAAGTCGAGAAAGCGGCTGGCAAGATCTAGATTGACTCAAGATAGCCGACGAACTCGCCTGGTTTCTTCGCGCAGAGCTTACCAACTGTCACCACCGCCACTATCACCGGAGCCGCCGCTATCCGAGCTGGAACTGCTAAAGCTGGAACTACTTGAGTCAGAACTACTCCAAGAGCTACTGCTGCTGGAATCGCTACTCCAGCTGTCATAGTTATCGTCGTTACCGTAGTTATAGCTGTTGTAGCCGCTGCCGAAAACAGACGGCCTGGCTGAGACTGGTTCTTCCTTGAAACTGGTGCTTTGACAAGTGCAACCTTTGCGGCAACCGCACATACAGCTGCAGATCGGGCCGCAACGACAGCTGCAATTTGATTGCGATTTTACCAATGCTGCAAGCACAAGCACAAACCCGACGACAACAACAATCCATAGCACCACCTGCGCATTGTGATCTAGCGAGGTCAGGCCCTGCAGAATTCCTGTTTTTCTATTCGCTGTGATGCTACCTGCTGGAATCTGAGCGGATGCGGCGGACAGCGATATTTTTATAGAAACCGCCTGTCCCGGTTGCAGATCATGGGCCCTAACTTTATAGTTACCACCTGCACCAGCTATGGTGGCACCAGAAAGTCTGTCGTCTTTGGCTGCAACGAGCGACTTGCTTACTGCAGGGCTTGCACCACTTAGACTTACGGTCATAGCTTTAATTGGCATTTGCCAGTTCTTGCCGTTGGGCGACCATTCATAACTGAGTGTACTACCTGAATTTCTAGCCGGATTTTTGATGACATACTTTAGCCTGTATGCATGCTTGCCGCAGACAAGAACATTTGGGTCACCAAGCTTAAGCTGTAAAGACTGATTTAGTCGTGAAATCACCTTTGGGCAAGTTTTTCCGGGCGGACATTCTGCCGAAATCAGATCTATCTCGGCATTGTCAGAGGCAAAGTCGGTAGGAATTTTTCGCAGGATGCCGTGTTTTTTGTTGTTACCGAAGTCTACGAGAATTTTCTCTTCTATATTCAAGTCGCCGGTGGCTGCCACTGTTGCTTTAACCGTAAAATCGCTAACTTCCTCTGCGTATGCTGGAGCTGCAGTCACAAGCAAAGCAAAAACAGCAGAGATGAATGTTGGTCTAGAAAAATGGCGCATCGAGCATCCCCTTTGAGCAAGCCCTTGACAACCTTAGTATTTGCTTCGAGTGGTTAAGGGTCGGTTATGGAAGCACCCAAGCAGGGCCGGTTTAAGAATAACGTAAGTTTTCTGAGGCAGCGCTAATCTGCTCAAACAAAACCGACCTTTTGCAGTACACGAAGGAAAGCTTGCCTGCAGAAGGGTTACAACAATGCCATTATCGCCTCTATTTGCCTACAATGAATGTTCTCATGCGGAGCAGCAAACACCAGCCACTGATAAGCATTGAGCGGTCCGAACCAGGGGTGCGGATGCGTCACTTTCGAGCCCACATCAATATTTGCCTTGCCAGCTTCACGCAAAAAGCGCTCTGTCATCTCCTCAAAATCTTTCAACGACCGTGCCGCATCGGCAGCACCTGGTTTTACCTCGGCAGTGCCGACAACTTTAAGCGCATTATTGCCCTTAGACAGCTCAACTACCACGAGACACATCAAGTTTCCCACTATTGTTAGGTGATCGAGGGTCATTGCCACAGACCAGTAGCGCGAGCTGTCTTCTAGGCCCCGCAAACGAGCTATCAAACGCCTTTCAATTAGCTGCTCAGAGCTTAGCCCTCGGGCTAATTTTAGGATCTTGTCAGACTGTTCAGCAAAGTCGGCTAATGCCTTTTCTTTGCTGGAATTTTTGAAACGTCGAGGAAATACAATGTATTTGGCCACAGCCCATTCGATAAAAGGAAGACCGGCCCCAGGCTTATCTAATTTAGGTGCATCCAATTTTGGATCATCCAATTTTGAATTGTCTACTTTCGCAGTCTCTAATTCGCTCATAGCTAACTTCGCACCCTCCGACTTCGGTTCTTCGGCAGCGCACATCCTCACCCCTCAAAAAACCACTTGCATTCCGCAAGTGGATAATACAACAAGTACTTGCACTTTGCAAGCGAGTGCTAGAATATCCCCAGAACCTAAGGGCTCATGCACAGCAAAGCTGATCAGTAAACCTAAATAGCAAATCTAAATAGCAAATCTAAATAGCAAATCTAAATAGCAAACCTATGACCGCCAAACCAGCAACGTCTAAATCAATTCAGAGATCACCTTGCGTAATAAGCAATGTACTCGAGATCATTGGTGATCGTTGGACGCTTTTGCTTGTGAGAGATCTACTGTTCTTCAACAAGCATGAATACAAGGAGTTTTTGGCCAGCCCAGAGAACATAGCCACAAACATCTTGGCCGACCGCCTCAAAAAATTACTGAACCACGGCCTAGTTGGCGAAATTGTCCACCCCGACAACAAGTCGCGCAAGCTCTACTACCTCACGGGCAAAGGCAAAGATCTCATGCCAATCTTGATAGAAATGGTTAGATGGGGGGCGGCATATCTGCCAGAAACAAAAGAAATGAAATTGATATTCGAAAGAGTAAAGAACAATCCAGAACTACTCAATGCTCAGGTTTTTGAAAGTCTAGAGCAATGGGAAAAGCAGATGATGAAAGTTAATGACGCCACCTGATTCAGACAACACACTCCCCATAAGCAGCACAAATACGCGCCAGCCAGGGGCAGAGTTTGCCCCCAACGAGATCGTCGGCGGGCGCTACAAAGTCTTGTCTATTCTAGGCAAAGGCGGCATGGGGCTAGTCTATCGTGTCGAGCAAATATTTCTCGGCAAAGAATTAGCGCTCAAAACTATCCACAAATCTTTTCTCTCAGAAAACACAGTAAAGCGCTTTGAGCACGAGGCAAGAGCAGCCTTTGCTGTCAATCATCCCAACATAATTGCAGTCAATGCCTATGGTCTCCTCGACGACCAGACCCCGTTTCTGGCCATGGAAATAGTCGATGGCGAGACTCTAGCAGAACTATTGCACGACTCAGGACCGCTACCAATGGCAGCAGCCCTGCCAATCATCATTCAAGTGTGCTTCGGCCTGGCCCATGCGCACAACAATGGAGTGGTGCATCGCGACATAAAGCCTAGCAATATAATGATTCTAAAGGGCCGAGAACTTGGCACCGAGGGCAGTGTCAAAATTTTAGACTTTGGCATTGCCAAATTTAGCCACAGAGACGGCGGTGAGATTCAGGCCCTTACTAAAACCGGCGAAATATTCGGCAGCCCGCTCTACATGAGCCCTGAACAGTGTATGGGTAGCCAGGTTGATTACCGCTCTGATATCTATTCGCTAGGTTGTGTTATCTTCGAAACCTTGACTGGAAAGCCGCCATTCAATGGTGACAATGCCCTGGCAACGCTAATGATGCATCAATCAGAGTTGCCAGCGACACTTGCTGAAGGCGCAGGCGGGAAACAATTCCCGGAAGAGCTGGAAAGCATCGTGGCGAAGATGCTAGAAAAAGAACCAGAAGATCGCTATGACAGCCTGGGTATAGTTGCCCACGACTTAGCCTCAATACTAAAGGGCAAAGACGCAGCCAAAATATCTCGCCCTCTTTCTATATCGACGGCTGATCAATCAAAAGAAAAGGACAACGACTCAAAAAGCAATCTTCTAAAATACATTATCTTAGCCACTATTGTTGTCTCGACTCTGACAATGGCAACAATTGGCATGATTCAGTACGGCTCGCATCAGCCAGGAAAGCTAGCAACAGCATCAACCAATGAGCGCAGACAAGAAAAAGAAGCAGAAAAAGAAGCAGAAGCAAAGCCAGTACAATCAAAAGATCCAGAAAAATTTTCCTCTTTAATAGAAATGGAGCCGGAAGAACACTTAAGAAACCAAATAAAGGCAATGAAGGCGAGATCAGAAAACTACCTTTTGTTACAGGTATCTGATGTTACAGCTAAATCTCTAGAAGCAATTGCGAAAGAGAAGGAAATTGAGACAGTCGACTTCATCGACAGCGAAATAAGCAATGAAAACCTAGGTAGGCTATCAAAGCTATCGTTGAAAAGCATAGTTTTAACTAACAGCAATTTCAATGACATTGGTGCAGAAAACCTAACTAGCATTCAAAGCCTAGTTACGATCAAGGCAAACCAGACAGAAATTACCGACCAGGGCCTATCCTCCCTGAAGAAGCTCAAAAGGCTAAAACACCTAAAGATCGACGGCACCAAAGTAACTTTTGATGGCGTGCGTAACATCTGCCAAAGAAAATTATTAAATGACCTTAGCTTGGTCAAATGTCCGAAAATCACAGAAAAGGAAAAGAAGCTCCTAGAACAAGAATTCCCAGCAATTAGATTCGACTTCAAGCACCAATCTCAAACGATTCAATAGCCAAGACTGGCGCTAGAGCCAATCAATACCAAGCTGTGAATAAACCGAGAAACGATCTTATCGCACATAGAAGCGCGCAAAAGGCGCAACTCGCTTTCCTCAAGAACAGCCAAGACCGCTATACCGGTGTTCTTGATCGTATACTTTTTCAACTGTAGGCATTGCTTAAGATCAGCAATCGCCTTCCGAGGCCGATTCAGCTGCTTGGCATGCGCATGCTAATGCGAAACACTCCGTGACCTCGGTTAAGACCTTTACCTCGTCTTAACTACTTTAGTCGATTCTATACACATTCACCTTTTACCTTTCCATATAGCCATTCAGTAATCACGCCACAAGCCCTCTTACCAGCGAGTATTTACTATGTCAATTTTAGTAGCCGATATTGAGTTTTCAGGACCTTTCCGCACGCCAATCGAAATCGAAGACAAGGCTGGCATTTTTGTTGTCATGCAAGAGTTTGATGACCAATATGAAGTAATTGATTTTGGTTACAGCGATAGCCTCAGAGCCGATTTAGTTGATCCAGACGAATTTGAACAGTGGACCAAACAATACCCCGGTCTGCTTTTCGTCGGTGTTCACTACATCAATCAGAGCGAAAAAGCACTTTCTGGCTCGCTTGTCAAAACTATTGAAGACTGGTTCGAGAACGCCGAGCCACCTCTAGTGCAGACCCTGCAATTTGCTTAAGAGAACGATGTCTAGCTGTCTCATGGATAGTCATATGTTCGAGCAGCAGAGCCCAGTGATTGAAATTGGCCCGCTCGATTTCGACGGGCCTTTCATTTCTCACCTTGAGCTCAAAGAGCAACCGGGAATATTGGCGACATTAGTGCGCCTAGAAGAAAATTACCAACTTGTGAACGTCTACTCAACCGCCAATTTACGTTCCGCGGCCCTACTTGAATTGTCATGCCTTAGACAGAACAACCCTAATATAGTGGTTGCTTCATTTTCTGGACCAGGCTTAAAACCAGAAACAAGTGCAGCCATGGCTTCACTTGTGTGGCAGTCTCTTGACTAAGCCTTGTCAATCTTAGCCTTGCCCCAACTCAATCACAACCAAAACTCCTAGCTAACACCGCCCACACCAATCACCACCGACAATACCAAGGCCTCAGCAATCGATGCTGGGGCCTTAGTATTTGCAGAGCTCTAGCGCTTTACAAGAACCGCTCCGTGAGCCTTAACCCCACCATAACCTCAACATGCTCGCACTCCCCGTGGTGGCATGCGCCAGCTTCGCTAGCAACTCTAACAATTACTTTCGCAAATAAAGCTTACGCTTATAATCGGCAATCTTCGCAAGTAGGCTCTCCAGTGGGAGTTTCAAGCACTATTACAGAGAGAAAACATAAGTCACACAAGTTTGCATTTAAGCTCTCCCCAGCAGAACAGAAGCCAATCATTGTTAGTTTCAGTTATCCGATAACTCATCCATTTCTTCAGGCCACCCTTACTAGAACCAAACAAATAAGCCCAAAGCAGCCCTTTCCAGTTCCACCAAGGAACCCCATGAAGAACGGGCATAGCTGGGCCTTGGCTTAGAAGAAAAGATGCAGAAACTTGGGATTTTCTTCTCCATAAACACAGGAGGTACCAATCATGAGCGATGCAATGCAAACAACTGTAAACGCAAAGATTTCTAAGCGTTATCGCAGCATATTCATCTCCGACGTGCACCTTGGCACCCCTGGTTGCCAGGCGGCCCTGCTGCTCGATTTTCTTAAACACAGTGAAAGTGAATATCTCTTCCTTGTGGGTGACATCATCGATGGCTGGCGTCTAAAAAGGCGTTGGTTTTGGCCCCAGGGTCACAACGACATCTTGCAGAAGCTGCTGCGCAAGGCACGCAAAGGCACCAAGGTTGTCTTTATTCCCGGCAACCACGATGAGTTCATTCGCGACTACGACGGTCTAGTTTTCGGCGAAATTGAAGTGCGCAACTCCACCGAACATACCACTGCCCGTGGCCTGAAAATTCTCATCATCCACGGCGATGAATTTGACGGCGTCGTGCGCTATCACAAATGGCTGGCGCATCTAGGCAGCTGGGCCTACGACATGACTGTAGTTTTCAACGGCTGGCTTAACTTCGCTCGGCGCAAACTCGGTCTGCCCTATTGGTCGCTCTCCGGCTTCATCAAGAAGCAGGTAAAAGAGGCGGTCAAATTCATCACCAACTTTGAAGAAGCGGTGTCTAAACACGCTTTTGAAAACGGCTTCGATGCTGTTCTGTGCGGCCACATTCACCATCCGGCCATGCGTCAAATCAATGGTGTTCTCTACTTGAATGACGGCGACTGGGTCGAGACAGGCAGCGCCCTGGTAGAAGAACTGGATGGCAGCCTGGCTGTGATCAAATGGCAATTGGGGTCTGAACCCAAAGTGCTTCATCAACACTTGAACTAACGAAAGTACAAAATCATGAAAATTGCAATCATCACGGATGCCTGGCATCCACAGGTGAACGGAGTCGTGCGCACTCATACACACCTGGTGGCAGAACTGCGCAAGATGGGACACAACATACTTCTGATCAGCCCCGATTTGTTCCGCAACTTTCCCTGCCCCACCTACCCAGAGATAAGGTTAGCGGTGGGCGTGGGCAAGAAACTCAGAACCATGATCGACGAGTTTGACCCTGACGCTATCCATATTTCTACCGAAGGCCCCCTGGGAATAGCAGCCAGAAAACTTTGTCTGCAGCGGAAGTTTCCTTTCACAACGGCTTACCACACCCGCTTTCCCGAATATCTCAAAGCCAAAGCTGGCGTACCTACCAGCATCACCTATGCCTTACTGCGGCGTTTCCATGCCCAATCAAAGGCAGTGATGGTGCCCACTGCCTCAATGAAAGAAGCTCTCACGGCAAGTGGTTTTGTCAACGTCTTCGAATGGACCCGGGGAGTGGATACAGAACTGTTCCACCCGCGGGACAAATCGTTCTTGCAGCTGCCGCGACCAATTTTTGCCTACATCGGCCGGGTGTCGGTAGAAAAGAACATCGGGGCTTTTAATCGTCCAATCGTACTCACTTTTGCAGCAACATTAAGGCACTAGAGACAATTTACGGCTCAAGCTATGTACCACTGCAGGGGTGAAAATCTATTCATAACTAATCAATCTGTGCTCAATGGTGCCAAAGCAGTATACCTTTCAACCAACTCAAGAAACTAGGCACAGATATCACTTCTATAACAAAACGCCCGATACCTGCCATAGGTTCGTAGATCTACGAACCTATGGGAACATCACCAATTGTCACGAACAACAAATAAGACTACTTTCTATATCTCTGCCCCCGGAGCAACTAGAAAAGTGGCAAACAGTAACCCTGCGCAAGACAGTTCAGAAAATTTTGAGTCTAAGAATCAAAGTTCCCAATCGGAGCAATCTCGTGCGCGAGATTTACTATATGGCGACGCCGATCTGGCCCAAAGCGTCAACCAGAAAGAATCGGGCGAAGGTGCTGGTGCTTCATGCCCTGAATCGAAGGCATACCTCAAACTAGTCAACGGTGCCATCAATAGCTTTTACGAACCAGAGCGACTGAGCAAGGAGCAAATTAGTGCTTTGCGGTCCAAGTATAACTGCTCAATCAAATCAGATGCCGACGCTATAAAGTACGCAGATGAGGCGGTGAAGACTCTTGGCGATCCCTACACCGATGTCATTCCGGCCAGCGAAGCAAAAGAGATAGAGCGAGCCGAACGTGGCGAAATTACTGGTATTGGTATAGAAATAGAGGCAACACCGCAAAAGCTGGCGCCAGTGACCGGCGAAAACGCACCCACGGCATCAGAAAATATACCCGTCGTCATTAGCAGAGTCGTGGAAAGCTCCCCAGCGCAGCGTGCTGGATTGATAGCCGGCGACCGTATCGTCAAAGTCGACAACGAAGTGATTGACACCGAAACTGTTTCTGAGACAGCAAAACTGATTCGCGGTGATATCGATACGAACGTTCGTCTTACTGTAAAGCAAGGCGAAAAAGAACGAGAAGTCGAGATTAAACGCGAAGTCATCGACGTGCCAGCGGTAAAGAGCGAAATGCGTGATGGCTTCCTTCATCTATCGGTTACGACTTTCTCCCAAGACGATGTCTCGGAAGAAGTAGAAGCGGCGTTGAAAGCTAATCCTAACGCCAACGGGTACATTTTAGACTTGCGCAACAACCCCGGCGGTTTCGTGCGCGAGGCCTTGCAGACCGGCTCTCTATTCATGTCATCGGGGCTTATGTTATCTACCAGAAGCCGTAACGATGTAGACGGCGAGGTCAGCTTCGACAAGACTACTTATCAACTTGAAGCAGACGGCATAAAGGAAAAAACCGTTTACGAAGACATGCCTTCTTTACAGAAAGGACTAGGGCAGAATATTGAAAGACATCCCGACATAGTCGACAAGCCCGTGGTTATTCTAGTCAATGAAAAATCGGCCTCAGCTTCTGAGCTTCTAACTGGCGCTTTCAAAGACAACAACGAAGCTTACGTTATGGGCACGACAACCTATGGAAAAGGCATAGGTCAGACTGTAAAACGAAGTGGATTGCCGGAAGATAGCTGGTTGAAAGTCACAACCTTCAAGTACTTTACACCGAACGGTACCTGGGTAGGCGATGCCGCATCGAATAAAATTGGCTTGACTCCGCACCAGGTGGTGCCACTGACAGAAGGCGCTAAATTGAATTCCGCAGCCGACAACCAGTTAAAAGCAGCACTGGATCATCTGAAGCAATCTACAGGCCAGAAATCGCACCGACCGTAACGCCAAATATTGTGCGGAATTAGCGTAGACAGTATTAATCTTGACTTTATTGGCACAAGATTGGCCATTGGCTCAAGCAGCGAAATTTCGATGTAAATTCTCTGCTTGAAGCAATAGCTGTCTTTGGCAGCTTTTCCAAAGTAAAAAACATCCGAGCTTTACTACTTGCTACAGTAATCATCCGTCGTTTTTTTTAAGGGAGAAAAGAAGTGCTACGGAAACTATCCGTAGCACTTCAAAGGCTCAACTCAAATGACGTTGCAAGTCTTTCTTTGCCTCGTTCAAACCCCGATAAAAACGAGGATCAAACTTCAGCTGCAAACAGCGCCAAGCCCAAGAGCGGAGCCTTCGCGCTCCCAGTACCCTTGGGCAATTCAGTAGCTCAGGCTGGCAGTTTAGTTTGACTGTTCAGATTGGCTGTTTAGGCTAGCCGTGGAACTGACCAGCCTCGGTGGAACCCGCCAGCGCCGTCGTCGACGACTGGCCGGCGGTAACGGTTTCGAGGATGAGGTCGAACAAGCCAGTGCCCACCTCTTTCTGGTGCGCCACGGCAGTGTAGCCAGCCTTCTGGGCGGCGAATTCTTCTTCTTGCACACGCACATAGGCCGGCATGCCTTCTTGCATGTACTCACGGGCAAGCTTCCAGGAGCTGAGGTTGATAGAGTGCCAGCCGGCCAGTGTGATGAACTGGAACTTGTAGCCCATGGCACCAAGCTTAGCCTGGAAGTCCATGATCGTCTTGTCGTCGAGGTTCTTCTTCCAGTTGAAGCTAGGAGAGCAGTTGTAGGCCAAGAGTTTGCCCGGAAACTGGGCGTGGATGGCCTCGGCGAACTTGCTGGCCTGCTCCAGATCGAGCTTGGAGCTTTCGAACCAGAGCATGTCGGCATAGGGAGCGAAAGCGAGGCCGCGCTTGATGGCCGAATCGAGACCGCCACGAACGCGCCAGAAGCCTTCAGGAGTGCGCTCACCGGTCATGAATTCATGGTCGCGCTCGTCCACGTCGTTTTCCAGCAGGGTGGCATCGAGGGCATCGGTGCGGGCCACCAGAACGGTTTCCACACCGAGAACGTCGGCAGCCAGGCGAGCGGCAACGAGAGTGTTGATGAACTGCGAAGTGGGACGCAACACTTTACCGCCCAGGTGGCCACATTTCTTGGCCGAGCCCAGTTGATCCTCGAAGTGAACACCGGCGGCTCCGGCCTTGATGAACGACTTCATCAGTTCATAGGCATGGAGCGGACCACCGAAACCAGCTTCGGCATCGGCGACGATGGGTGCGTACCAGTCGACACCGTTGTGACCATCGCTGGCATCGATTTCATCGGCGCGCTGCAGGGCATTGATCAGCTGGGTCACCAGGGCCGGAGCACTGTCCACAGGGTAGAGGCTCATGTCGGGATAGACCTGGCCAGACTTGTTGGCACCGGCGGCCACTTGCCAGCCAGAGAGGTAGATCGACTGAGCACCTTCACGCACCATCTGCACAGCCTGCGGACCGATCATGGCGCCAAAGGTCTTGACGTAGGGCTTGTTATTGAGGAGCTTCCAGAGCTTCTGAGCAAGCGCCTTGGCGTGGGTGTGTTCCACCTGAAGCCGCGGGCGAAGACGCACTACATCGTCAGGGGAGTATGGGCGAACAATGCCGTTGAAGCGATTGTTGGTCCACTGGCTGGAAAGTTGCTTGGTCTGAGCTTTGAGAGATTTTTTGTTCATGATTTAGGAGATTTCTATTGAGCAATTTACAGAGGTAAATCGCAGAGTTATGGCTTAACCGAAAACGCCGTAAGCCATGCCGGCGCCAACCGCGAATTCTATTGGCAACCCGCCTTACGTAAAGCCTTCGCTTAACGTCTTAATCTTAGCTAGATGTAAGACTCGCATAGCTAGTGCAAACACTGTCTTGAGATACACTCTAACAATGGCAATCACAAACGAATCACGCGACAAACTCAAGGCACGGCTATCTAAAGCAATTGGGCATCTTAACGCTGTTTACAAGATGGTCGATGAGCAGAAATACTGTATTGACATCCTCAACCAGCTGAAAGCAGTGCAGTCGGCATTGGATAAAAGTGCTGAAATCATGCTCAAAGACCATCTCAATACCTGTGTGGTCGAGGCCGTGCAAAACAATGACTCAGCCAGAGTAATGGAAGAGCTATGGCAGCTTCTCAGGCACAGCAATGATACCGAAAGCCCTGAGCAATCACTTGAAACCAGCACAATAAAGGCTGCAACAAAAACAGATTGCTGCGGCTCCTAAACGAGAATACCGGGCCTCTCGGCCGTTGGACGCGACATCGCCAACCAACTAGGCCTAATTCCGACGCTAAATAAATTAACAGCCCTCCAACTAGCAAAAACTAGAACGGAGGCAAATTTATCAAACGAACCAAAATCGGAAAGTCCTCAGCCTAACGAGCTAGGCTATTCCTCTATAGCTTTTCGGCGGCTTCAGCACAAACAGCAACTTGTAGAAAAAAATTGATTGCCAATTTGCAGGTACGAGACGTAGTTGCCCGCATAGAAAAAGAAACCACGGATATTGACCGCCTCAGCGGTTTTCTTGAGGCCGACCGCGAGCGCGCCATTAAGCTCAACAGCTTCGCCAATGGTATCAATTCTGGTGCCTTAAACGAACTTGGACATGCAGGCGAAATGAGAGCAAACGAAGTGCCTGGAGAAATCGTCGAACCACTTACTGGAGGCGTGGTCACTAATCTTTCTGCAATTTCGCTATACAAACAGTCCGGCGGCAAGAACTACTGCTAACTACCCAGGCTCTGTAGTACTTGCAAACATCTGCCGCTACAAAAGTGAAATTTTGGAGAAAAATCCCTGCTAATGGCATCAGAAACAAAAATTATTATCAGCCAGCTCCATGACGTATGTTCAAGAGAAGACACAGCGAGCGACTTCCACGTCATTTACGCCTAACGAATCACCCAAATAGGTGATTAACCCAAAAGTCATAGCTTGTAGACTTTAAAATAGCAACCTGTTTAAAAGCATGATTGTCATCAACATTGCTAGCTTACCAATATCCATTGACGGCTGAACTCTGTCGAAAAGCTATCAAATTTGGGGGCTTTGATTGAAACGGAAGAAGACAAAATCCAAAATTGACTTGCTTGGGATGGTTGCTCGAGCCGTCGAACCACAGGAAGAAGTCTTAGACGAGGCAACTTCGGCGAGCGAAACCAGCGGTGATGTCCTTGAAACCAAGCCAGAGCCGGAAGCAGAGAAAAACCACTCAAAATTCCTTACTGGCACAACAGATAAGTCGCAAGGTTTTAGAGTACTAATCCCAATAAATTCACAAGACTCTTCCCTCTACGCACTTGAAGCAGCTATGGCGCGTCAATGGCCGCACAACACACAATTCATGCTCACAACAGTAATTGAAAGCCTCAGCGGCGAAAGCCTTGAGGCTAAAACCATTCACCGCGATGCATTACTGGCTGAACAAAATGAACATCGCCGAACGATGAACATATGGCTCAATAAGCTTAGAGACTCATTCTCAATGGTTTTTCCCGATACCATTACTGATATGGAGTGCGGAAGAATCGCCGAAAAAATCTGTGAAGTTGCTAGCACATGGAGAGCCGACTATATCATGATCGGCTCCCATGACTTCAACTTAGTCGACCGCAAAACCCTTGGCAGTATTGCTTCAAAAGTACTTTTGAGTGCGCCATGCACAGTTGAAGCAGTACGCTTTAGCAAGCTGCGAAAAATCGGTCGGCCAGGTAGTGACAACGACACAGAAGAAATAAGACAGCTAGCAAACCAATCGCCACGTCGCATCATTGTAGCCACTGATTTCTCAAAACAAGCAGATAACGCTATTCAATGGGTGGCAGACAACCACTGGTTTGACAATACTGAGATTCGGCTGCTGAATGTTACTGAAGCATCCAAGCGAGAACCTGGTGTGTCCTTTCTCTCTGGCTCAAAAGGCTACATTTCAGAACAGCAATACCAGAGAACCCTAGAAAATAGACTGCGTGTAATTGGTAGACAAATAGCAAAAAAGCAACCTCGCTGCAAGCTTGAAGTATTTGTATTACAGTCGGATTCCGTTTCCGGGGCAATTTTAGAATTAGCTTCGGGATGGGACGCCGATCTAGTGGTTCTCGGAGCAAAAGGGGAAGGAAGCAGCGAAGAGCAAAAATTCGGCTCTATGGCTCTGCCAATTATGGATAGCTTGGATTGCTCGACAATTGCCATAAGAGACCACAAACGCCAACAGGTTCATTTCTCCTGGTACCTTGAGTTGCAAAAAACAACAAACCACAACTTGCGAACGGTAGAAAAGACCGAGGCCAAGAAGCTATGAACGAATCGCATTCACATTACTGGGACGACTTGAGCCAATGGTTTTCATTTGCACTTCATCAGCTCATATACATTCCAGCATGCTGCATACACGCGATAGAACAAGAACTGAGAGCTAAGCACGGCCCTCCCCAAATTCTACATCGTCCTCACGAGCACTCAAAAAACCACCCGATCAATCAGCTTGAGATGGCCAGGAACTCGACAGACCACCTCGAAAAAGCGACTATCCATGACCAACCGCATTTCTGCAGGAACTGCGGCAATGACATCATTTCACGAGTGCATTCAAGTCAAGGTCGTGAGCATACTAAAATTGACAATGATAGTTTTCACGATTGGCTATCAAATGAACAACCGCGGCTCGATGTCAACGAGGCCTTACCTCACGCTAGCGTCTACGAGCAAAATCTAGAGGGGTTTAGTGAAGAACACCTGCAGCGCGTAGAAAAATACTGGGCAGAGCATCAACTTTCTAGTCCAAACTGCGCAGTCAAAGCAGCTAAATTAGCTACTGCCGCCGACTGGGAAAGAACGAAACAGCAATCAATCGAAAACAGCAAAACTGAATACTAGGCACACTGCGAATAGAAGCCCGCGTATTTTACTAAAGAATAATACGCGGGCTTCCCTCCGGCGATTAGGAAGCTCGAAGAGGCTCCGGGCCAACCAGAGATTTTCACGCTTTCTATATATAAATGGCGTGGTAGGCAGTTAGGATGGCACTTTAGTGTTTCTGGACAAATCAGACATGACGAAAGAACTCGAAGAGGTTCAAAGCAAAGCAATCGATGCTCGCAGCGAACATCGGCCGCCAGAGACGACACAGTACCCCTCAGAGTTGAAGCACCAAAACAAAGAAATTGGACTTGAGACTCTGGCCGCAGCAAGCGCAAAGGACAGTTTTAAACCTCAAATACACGTTTCCACACGACGAGGTGACAGCGCTTTCCCCTTGGGCTCCAAAGAAAATCCATACACATCTATTCAGTCGGCTGTAGATAAAGCGCCAACAGGCAGTGTTATCAACATCCACAGGGTAGGCTCGGACGTTTTCAAAGAACGTGTCAGCATAACGCGTTCCGACTTGGTCTTACAAACAGATGCGAATAATCCAGCGGTTCTTGATCTAGCAGGTAAAACGACTGGCCGAGCTAACGCAGCGTTTGCCATCGGCAGCGGCAGCAGCGAAATTTCCATCAAAAATTTTGAAATACGCAACTTCACAGGCAATGTAGCAGCAATGAGGATAGACGGTACTAACATTCACCGTATCACTGTCGCAGGTAACAACATTCACTCAGCCAGCGGCGCCGAAGGAATCGCAGTATATGGCCGTGGAGGCAGCGAGGCGTCGCGATTAAGCAAAATCAATATCATCTCCAACAAGGTCCAAGATCTAAAGCTTGGTGAGCTAGAAGCGATTCCGATTAACGGCAATGTCAGCGGATTTAAGATAGTTGGTATTAGCGGATACAAACTAGATAATATCTTCATCGATACGATAGGCGGCGAAGGAGTTTCAAAAAACGCAGCCTTCGACCAAGCTCGCAACGGAGAGATTTCCTTCAACTATGCTGACAAAATCTCGACCCAGAGCAATCCCAATAGCAGGGAAAGCGGCAACCTCTCTGCTGCAGCAATGTACAGTGACGGAGCAAAGAACCTTTCGATCAGAAATAACTATATACGCAATGCCGATTTTGGTATCGAAATCGGTGGCGAGCACTCAGGTTTAGCCTCTAGCAACGCAGCGGTAAGCAGCAATATTGTCGAAGCTAGCAACTATGCCTGGCTTGGTCGAGGTGCTGCTCCTCAACGCCCTGGGGGAGCCAAGGACAGCTATGCTAGAGACAATGTAGTAATTGGCAATGCTAAAACTGAAACTCAGTCCAACGTAAGAAATTTCGCTGTTGAAAATACTATCTCGTTCGCTAGAATGTCAGCCACTAAAGTCTTGCCAACGGATATCCCAGCCCTAGTGCAAAAGCACTCCAAGTGACCTAGCGGTCTCCAATTATCTCGTCGGTTATGCCTTTACTCGATTCCTCAAGGGCCTTCAAATCTCTCTTAGCTAGATTTAGCTGACCGAGTTTTTGATAGCAAAAAGCTCGCTCTTTATAGCAGGTCGACAAAATCACTTCATCCTCACCGCCAGCACTAGCCTTGTGTGAACGAGTCAAATCAATAGCCTCACTAACAGTATTTACAGCATCCTGCCATCGCCCCTGAGACTTAAAGCAATCAGCTTTGGCCATGTATAGCGGAGCCATAAATTCACCAGTAGATGCTTTCAGGCCCCTATCAACCATTACTAAGGCCTCCTTACTCTTGCCAGCTTTAAGCAAAAGACTAGCTGCGCGACAGTAGAAGCGAATGGGTGATGAGCCGCCTAAAATCGCGAGCTTCTCAAAATCAGCAGCAGCCTCGGTCAACCGGTTGGTCGCCCCGTAACAGCCAGCTCGAATCTGATAGGCATCTGATATTTGGTACTTCGCAAGCGCCTTATCACAAAGCCTAATGGCCTTATCATACTGCGCATCACCGGCATAAGCCTCGGCCGCCTTAACTAAGATCAAGACAGGAGAGCTGTCTAAATCTTTGACTTTATCAAACAAAACCACAGCCTGTTCTGACCGATTATTGCTACTGAGGCAAGCCGCTTCCCACATCAGCCTCTCATTTGCATCACCCTGATGAACAGGAGTTTCCTTGAGCAGCCGTCGAATCTCCGCAACTTTTTTCTTCCGTAGAAAACCAATCAATTTTCCTACCGGCAGCTGATTAGCACTAATCGCCTTTCGCGGAACGCTATATTTCCACAAGTCTCGTGGTTCTACTTTCTTTGTATCGGAGCTTTGGGTTTCTCCTCGTTTACTTACTTCAGCCTTCTTAAGCGCCTCAGGCCTTGGCTCAATCGCATGCACAGAAGAAAACTGAACTTGCATCAGACTGAATGCGCAAAGGCAAAATAGACGACAGCCGCTAGACAAAAATATAATTGAAGTATTTGTAAGAACCAACTTTTGCTCCTAAGCGAGAAGTTCAGCGGTCGCAACAAAGAAACTAAATAGCACAAACAACTTTGCCAATATCTTTCATGGTAAAGCTTTGTTTACCATTCCCCTCCTATCATAAATGGTTTCGCTAATCACAGCGGCAACATTTTTTTGCCACCCTCAGCCTATTCCCATTACGCCTAATTCAAATACCGGTCTGGATCATTTGCTGGCATATTCCGGTCATGCTGCTCATCGTGCGGGTTACTGCCCTGAGGGTCCGGACCGTGAGGACTTGAACCATAAGGGTTCTGTGTTTCCGGCTCATCATAACGATCTTTATTTCGCTCATCTAACTGAATCGCAGTGAGCCTGCTCCGCGAGTCAAATTGCTTAACATGAAGCTGTGCTCCATTGCCGACAGCACCAGTTGAGCTTAGGACAAACGCCACCAAACCATACGGTATTACATACGGTGCTAACATACCAACCTCCTTTCCCTGTATCAGACCAGAATGGGGGATTCAGCATAAAATTGACATAAAATGGAATCTAACTATTTTCAATGAACTCCTTCCGTTTAATCAAAAAGTGTTCAACACATGCGCAGACGCTATGCCGAACTATCTAGAAAACATAATTCCTTTTGCTTTATCGTCTGTTCAAACACAAGCCGCTGCCAACGAACGCTAAAAGCACTCGCAATCTTGTCTCTCAACCAGGCCGGCATAAACCGTGCTTTGTTAACCAACTCGTGAAAATCACTGCGGGCAAAGGATAAAATTTGCCCATAGATAGCTTCCACAGTGAGAGTTGCTTGCTGGACATACCAGAGCGCTCGAATGGTTTTGCCAACATGACTATCTGAAAGTTGTATCTTGCGACCATTGCATTTTCGCAAGTAAATATATCCGTCACCGAAGCGAAACCTGGTTGAGTGACCAGATGTCAAAAATGCGTAGCTCTGCTTTTTGCTGTCGAAATTTTGATCACAAATATCAGGTTCTGCGTTCAGATCTGACTCATTGTTCAGACCTCGTTCATTCGCACAGGCAGCACCGGTCTGAACTATACAATTGCCAAATGCCCGCGCTTTCACTTCTGCTACTTCTTCTGCAGAATACTCAAGCTTTCGGCTTTTGACTGCAACAAAGACTCCGCGGATAATTCTTTCGATTATATTGAGATCAATTAACACATAGATGGCCTGGTCGACTGCTGTGCGAGAGCCATACTGCACACATTCCTGCGTACTAAATAAGGCTCCTGGAGCCAGCGAAGATACGTGTTTGCGAACTTTGCTAATACAGCTAGACATGGCTTTCTACCCGTTGCTTAGACTTGGCTTATATTCAAAACAACGTACAAACTAAGCTAAAAGTTCAAAGTCGAACTGCACAAAAAAAGTTCAATCGCGTTTCGCAGTTCGACTGGAACAGTTTCTAAAAGCCAGCGAAATTTTGCTTGGAATTTCGCTGGCTTTTAGAAGGGCAAGCACAACAAAAGCTAAACATCAGGCAACCGATAGACGCCAAACAAAAGAAAGCTCAAGAAAAAACGATAGATTCTATATAGGAACAAGAAGCAGCCATAACGCCAGAAAACGACCGATAATTAGCGCCGATAAATATTATCGCGCTCTCACACTTATCAGACATATTCTCACTCACATCGATGCATATACAAACACGCATGAGCAGAGGCTAATCACCAAAAACGCCACCAGCGCGCACCATCTATAGCACCATGCGCACCTGGATATACCAGCCACCACAAACGCCACCACAAGCGCATATACAAACGAGGTACCGAATTATCAGACCTCAAGCCCTGTAAGGCTTTGAAGGAACGGCAGTGCGCTGTCAAGCAGGCCTACCTACACCACATATAGCAGTGCCCACACTAGGGGTGGAGTGACTAGTTTGCGATTTTATCTAACCCGCAAACATAATCCTACCATAGCATTCTAGACTTTGAACACGTTTTGAACATCAATTTGCTAGTTGCGGAGGTGACCCTACCGGTAGTAGATTATTCATAACGAAATCTTGCGCAGAGGTCCTAAAAACCTCTCATAAAACAAAAAAGTTCCAATCACAAATCTCGGTTTGTGAGTACTGACTCATGAGTCAGCGAAACTTTGCCCCAACGCTCCAACAAAGCCCCGCCCTCGCGGGGTTTAGTTGACGCGTTTACCTGTCACTACAGAGACAGATCCACAGCAACCGAGCCTTCGTAGGCCCAAGCTAGTTACCCCTTCGAACTGCACCAAATAAAGTACTGCACTAAATAAAGTACTGCACCAAATAAAGACCTGAACCAAGTAACGCCCTGCACAAACTATCGCCCCACCCCGTATCTGCGCCCCCTTATCTCTGCTCTAGGAAGGAAACACATATAAATGCTGACAGTTGAGAACAAAGAAAATTCCTCTAAAGAAGATTCTCCTAGCGATAACACTTCCGAGAAAACAGCAAACCGGCCTGTTTCTATGCCATCTTCACCAAGCTCCACAAGCACCCAAGTTACAACTACTGCTAAGGCATCGGCTTCCCCAGCCACTACAGTGATACCAGCAAAAGAAGACTACACCAGCCGTTATTGGGAATCGACACAGGAGACATTAGTCGGCCTTTACGGAAACAGAGACCCGTTGACCGGACAACCAATTGAAGGGGTCAACGACATTATTCATAGAGTGGCTGGCTCAGTCGCTTTGGCCGAATTGAAGTATGTGCTTACACCAGCCGAACTAGTGGAACTAACACTGGCTGATGCTGTCAACCATCCTAAAGTAGCTCAATGGACTCAAGTCTTCGCCGACAATATTGGCAACCAGAGATTCTGGGCCAACACCCCAGCGAATATAAACGCTGACCCAGAAGTTTCACTCAAAGTTCTCCAGTATTGGGCATTTGGCAAGCTTGCCAACATGAAAGAAGAAGATATTTGGTTGCGCTCTGAAGAACTGCGCCATGCCGTCACTCAGGGAAAAATCACCAATCTTTCGGAACACGAAGTAGCCATGGGCCACCTCTCAGCCTTCTTGCGTGGCAAAGGCTGTTTAGCGGCCTGCGGAGTGGCCTTTGTCACCGATAGCCTAGAAGGCATCCAAGAAGCTGCTCGCATTGAAGCATTGGCCGCCAAAGCGGCAATGGGAATGGGTCTCAATACTTCCTCACTACGCCCATGGGCTTCAATAATATCTAATGGAGCTGCCGCTTCTGGCCCAGACCGCTTCTATGAAAAGACAATTGCCAAAGCAGTGGAAGCCGTAGCACAAGGCGGACGCCGCGGTGGAGCTCTCATTGAACTGCGCAACTCCGATCACCCAGATATTCTCTTCTTTATCGACAAGAAGAAATTGATTCCACCACCCACCATTTCCCAAATCTACAAGCAATTGCGCAGCGAACTAAGACAAGAATCTGGCGAAGATTCTATGACTTACAAAAAACGCTTGCTCAAACTGGCCGAGCAAAAATACGGCGAGCAATACGCCAACTACATCGACAGACAGAACTATCTCAAGAACACTAACGTTACAATTTTGGCCATGCCTGGATTCATGGAAGCCGTAGAAGCGAAACGCTTCTACCCAGCCTCTTTCAACAACCAACCTTGGACAGGCCCGGTCTACGATCCACGCAAGCCGGTGCTCGACGCCCGCGGCATGATGACAGTTAACAAGCTCACCAAAGAGCCTACATACGAAGAGTACTCGGTCGACATCAAAAAGCATCCGGAAGCAATTGCCGCTGCTCGTAAATTGAGCAACGCCATGGTGGAAATCACCGACAAATACGTCAAAGCCCACGGTTACTTCTACGCCCCCGATGTCTTCCAAAGAGTTGTCGAAGGAATGAGAGACTCAGGCGAACCTGGTATTGGTTTCTTTGAAACCATTAATGCCGGCAACGCTAACAACCACGCTTACGACCTCAATACCTGCAATCCCTGCGGCGAGCAATTCTTGCCAGCTGGCCCAGGCAAAGACGGCCGCACCTATATGGGCAACTGCAACCTTTCCTCACTGCATGCTGCGCACTCCGATTTCTGGGGACCAGATGGCAGCTACAACATGTCAGCTATGCGCGCTGTAGTGCGGGTACAACAGCGCTTTATGGATAACGTTTCGGACGTTAGCTGGTATCCAATTCCTCTACAGAACATGACTGCTCGCTTAGAAAGACGCAATGGCGGAGGGTTTGCTGGAATTGCTGAGTTCCTCTCCAGACTAGGCGTGGAATTCGGTTCTCCCATAAGCCATCAAGCTACTGAAGAACTCTTCCGCCAATACAACAAAGCTTCACTCGAAGCTTCCATTGAAATGGCCAAAGATCGCGGTGTTTACCCGCTCTGGGAAGGCAGCCGCTTCCAAAAGAAAGGTCTGCGCGTTCGCAATAGCTGCTTGACCAACAATGCTCCCACCGGAACGCTGGCTCAGGCACTCCAAACTAGCTGGGGAGTAGATCCACACAATGGCATCGTCTTCTCACGCAAAGTTCGCTCGCGCTTCGTTGACTTCGTTGCTCCGGGCTTCAAAGAATTGATGATCAAGCATGGCGCTTGGCCAGAAAACGAAGATGCTCAGAAAGTACTGATGAAGAAAATTCGCGACAATCACAAATCTTGCCGCGGCATCGCTGAAGTTCCAGAAGCTGTACAGCTGGCCTTCCCTATTCGCGTAGAAGTCAGCCCAGAAGGCTACATCAAGCATCTCGCCGCCATTCACGATGGCGCCAACGAAATGCCAGAAGTCTTCAACTCTGTATCCAACACTTGCTCTATTCCTTTAGATTCAAGCGAACAAGAAGTACACGACTCTGTAATTTTGGCTTGGAAACTTGGTGTCAAAGACATCACCTTCTATCCAGACGGCAGCCGTCTTTCGCAACCGGTAGAAAAAATCGCCAGCAATGACTATGACCGCGAATCAGATTTGCTAGCTCAACTTGGCCACCAGGAGCGTCGTAACATTCATGTTGACGAAACGATTGGTCAAAACTACAAAGTACGCGTCGGCTCTCCTGACGGTGGCTCGACCTTGCATGTCAGCTTGAACCATGAGAAAGATCATCCAGGCGAACTAGTTGAAGTCTACGCCCGCATGGGCAAACCAGGAGCCGTAGAAGCTGGTTTGTTTGAAGCGGTTGGACGCCTCGCTTCATCGTTCTTGCAGTACGCTGCTGAGTTTGGCGAAGAAGAGCGCTCCAAAGCAGAGATGACAATCGTTCATCAGCTGGTCAACATTCAATCTGGCTACCCTGCCTTCTTCAAATTCTCCGACTCTGACAAAGCAGTAGTAGTGCAATCTCCTTGCGATGGCTTAGCCAAAGCAATTCAGCACTACCGCAAAAATCACAGCCAAGATCACGAAGAGTTGGCGCTAGCAGAAACAGCTCTCAATCACGGCTCAGTTCCAGCTGCTGCAATTCAAAATGCCGCATCACAAACTGCAGCAAAAGCTAGCGGCGCAGGCCAATCCGCCTCCGTTGAATTGTTCAGTGCAAATTCAAATGGCGCTAGAGCACAAGCTCCATGTGGCAAATGTGGTGGCGCGGAGTGGTTGAAAATTGACGGTTGTAATGTCTGTCAATCCTGCGGCTACAGTAAGTGCGGCTAACCAAGAAATAGCGGTCTGGAGATAGTTGCGGGCGCGGCTATCTCCCCCGAAAGGGTTTAGGGGCTATCGACTGAATAAGTGACAGAGAGCCCCCCAGAATTGAAAACAGGTTCCTTTCGAGGAGCCTGTTTTTTTCACATCTAGCGGATTAATATCCACCTTCTCGCATCAGACTTTTCGCACTCGAGTTTTCGTATTAACGAAACACTGTGCAATTGCACGGTGATAGTGCCGCGCCAAATCCCTATTGTTAAGACTAGCAGCAAAGCTAAGTCCGGATCAATCATTGACCGCCATCTCAGCTTTGTCAGCAGATCTAACAATGACAATGAGATTGCACAATGACAAACGAATACTACGAGCTTTGTTCCAACCCAACCAAACAATACCTTCACTACAATCATGGCTGGTGGTGCACAGAATGTACCAATCACCTATTTGAAATCGACGAACAAACTGACCACACAGGCGAATGGATCGAAGTTATTCGGCAATGGGCCGAGATTGCAATGCATTGCCTATGGAGCGGCCTTATCCAGTTCGGCAGCGCAGTCATCACAGTGATTCTCGGGCTAGCCTGGATCTTATTTTGCTTTATTGAAGGAGTCGAAAGTGATACCAGAATTTACGAACAACAACTCACTGAAAAAGATGGTCTGGGACGAAAGGAGCGAGATGAGTTGAATTGCTCATACGATGAGGTGTTGAAAGAACGACAGCAACTGCTTAAAGAGATAGATATTTGCAAATCGAACATGCGATTTGACTTAGGCGAAAGACAATATCGCATAGACCAAAAAGAGCTTCGCGGAAAGCAACAAGAGCTAGACCTGGTCAACGCTCGACTAGTCGGTTTTGAGAAAGAACTTCGCATAAACCGAGGAGTCTGAAATTCTTGCAAAAAGAGTTGAACTAGTCCGCAATGAAAAAGTTCAATATTTGAATCGGCCAAAAGATTGTCAAAATCGAAGTTTCAAAAAAGCAGCGAAATTCCAAACGAAATTTCGCTGCTTTCTTGAAACAACAAAAACTGAATATCATTCAATTCTGCCCATAGGTTAATTTTGCTCGAAAATCCAAAATTTCTATTCAGCAAACCAAACTCTCAGCATTTTTCGCTAGTCTACCTTGCGATCAGCAGTTGATTTGAGAAAGTCCTGGTACTGCTTTAAAGTAAGTTGATAGTCAGGACTATCTTGATCCATCAAATCAGCCTTCATCTTCAGAGTCATGCGAAAAAACTCTCCGGCCTCAGCATTCAAACCTTGAGAGCGGCATAAGGTCGCTAAATTGTTGAGGGCTCGAGCTATCAAGACACTTCCAGGCCAAGCCTCATTGGCCTCATGGATGACGCAATGGCGAAACAACTCAACGCTCTCACCAAGACGACCTTGCTCAAATTTGACTGCAGCCAGACTCATGAGCTTTAGAGGCAGCGCAGACCAACGAAGTTCATCCACGGCATCAAGACGAGAACTGCTACCCAACTCACTACGCCGGTAATGATCCTGCGCCCGCTCAGCATCGCTCATTCGTGCAAAAGCAAGGGCAAGGCCAAAATGAGTTAGGCGGGTGTAAAGGTGCTGATTGTCAAGATTTGTGATGTAGGTGTGCAGGGATGCCTCAATCAGCGGAATGCTCTCAGCCTCGCGACCAGTCATAAAATACAGGCCAGCCAGGAAATTACGGTGCTTAGCAGCGACCAAAGACTGACAGCCAAATTCACTTTCAACCAAACCCAATGCCCGCCGATAAAAGTTCTCGGCCATATCAAACTGACCACACAATCGACAGGCCACACCCATTCGATGCAAAGCAGTCAGATCGGCCATGGTAGCATCTTCAATCAGACTTGGAGCGAATGCGGCAAGGTGCTGAAAAAATGCAGTTTGTGAAGGCTGCAATTGCAACTCGCCAGAAGCACTTAGAGCAGAAGCACCGATATTAGATGCAGTAGGTTGAATAACAAGCACAGCATTAGGACTATTCAAGATCTCCTGCGTCTCTAAAAGGGTTTCCGCAAAAGCATCGACCATAAATATCCTCTTGTATCTGAACTAGACAAAAAGTTTCAATCAATATCCACTTGACCTATCTTACTCTTGCCATCAAAGTCAGATTAAGTACAACTTGAAGGCAAAGTGAAGCTAGAATGCGGGCTTTCCACTTTGCACTCCCATAAACAGGCCGATTTGAACCTAGTTCCGACAAGGATAAGGGGATAAGAGAATAAGAGAATACAGGGATAAGTGAGAACTACAAGAGCGAGCAATCAAATTGATTTATTAACAACGGCAAAGTCATTGATTCAAGGCAGACAGTCCAGAAGAGTATAATCGAATGGTTGAGTTGCCATACAGCTAAGTAATCAACATAGTCTTTTGAGAATCAATTGAGAAAAATCCAATTAACTGCTTTCCAAAAATATTCGACTTCATTGCTTATCCTGGCTATCTGCACATTCGGCGGAGCTAAGGCAAAGGCAACCGAGCAGGCATTATTTCTCAAGCAAAAATCTCTGATGCTAGGTCGCACCGAACTTCTTTACTGCAAAGAGGGAATTAAATTAGACCTATACGAGAAGTCGCAGCTAATACTAATGAGGCCGCCTCTATGGCAGGTACAGCTCTGTCATACAGGCAACAAACTCTACTGGGAAGGTGATGCCAAAGGCTTCAAATCTAATTTCAATAGTACTTGTGCAATATTTCGCCCCGGCGATCCCAGTGCCCTAAAGCCTGGTGCATCGACAAAATCGGAGCAAAAAGGTTTAGCCTGTATAAAATACAATTTGACTGGCCAGAAATTTGCCAATCAAGCAAACTTTCATAGCTGGCAGCGGCTATTGGTTCGCGACGGGTTTCTCTGGGCGCTGCCTGCTAAGGAAGTTCCTGCAGCAGCGACTAAAGTTCTCAATCTCTGCTTTGCTGCTCCGGTTGCCCCTGGCATTCCGCTAGCGATGACAGTATTCAACAATGGCGGCTCCCATTCCGAAGAGGTAGAACTCTTGGGCGTCCAACACAAAACCGTATCAACAGCAGATTTCAAAGTACCAAGCTCGTACAAGAGAGTAAGCAAGCCGGAGCAAATTATTAATACCAAGGCCCTAGGCGAAGATTTTGCCGAAATTTTAAAATAAGCTAGCCAATTTGAAATAAGCTAGCCAAATTTATTTACGGCTGCTACTCACTACTACGGCCCAAGACTATAATTCACAATTGCTATCTAAAACTGCACTTCAGAGCGTCAATTCAACACATCAGAATCAATCATAAGTAGTAAGTCTCGAAGATGATGTGCCATCAAAGAAGAGACAGCGGCGATGTCTGAAATGATGTTGATCTGATCTGTCAAATCATCAATAGTCATGGCTTTGCGAGCAGATTCAACTCCACATACGAGATCAAGCTTGGCCTGCTCATTTTTTGAACCATGTGGCTCTAGCCATTTTCGCTTAATCCAGTAATCTTCTAACTGGGCCACACGAGTGCGGTCTGGGTGATCATAAGAATAACTATGCAAGAAACGCCATACACTCTCAGGATAACTAGTGCGTCGATCCACTGGTCGGCCAAAGAGTTCAGCAACCACTGTCGGACTGCCAGGTCCCCTAGTCTTGCCTCCACCAGCCTGCTTCAATGAATAAGTTGACATTCCAGCGGAGACAACACCAGACAGCATTTGGTTAAAGTTTCCAGGAAATGGCAAAGCATTCTTGGCAAAACCCAGGACGGAACCAACGGTGTTGAGAGTTCCGGAAGCTATAAAGTTGACGGCGTTGTTAATCTCAATGCTGCGATCCCGTTTATCTATCAGGTTTTGCCTCAGCGCCTCAAGGTCACCCTTTTCTTTTTCCGCTTCGCCTTGAATACTGGCCACATCAAAGTAACTCTCTAAAACGGTTTCCAGAATCTGCTGCCGAATCTCAGCCTTGCGCTCAGGGCTTACGCGTCCACCTGGGTCATTGACCTCACGCAAAAGCGGCAGAATATCAAGAGCTTCCGCCAGCTCTCGGGTTGGTTCAGCCAATTGCTCAACTTTCAAAGGAACAAACAATGGACGCTTTGGCCGCTCAACCAGATTGCTCACAGGAGCCGCATTCTTTTTGGCATTCGAGCGGGATAGGGAGCGGGCAGTGGTAGCCGAAGTTGAAACGGAACTTGAAACGAAACGTGAAACAGAATTTGAACCAGAATTTGAAGACGAAGCAATCGAAGTTAAGGCTGGAGAAGCCAAGGAGGTCGGGAAGTTGATAGAGGCATCAGGCCCCGCAGGACGACCAGACACAGCAGACTGGTCCGACACCGCAGGACGACCAGACACAGCAGACTGGTCCGACACAGCAAACGGCTCTGACACCGCAGACCGATCCGAAACCGCAGACAGGTCCGACACCGCAGACTGATAGGCCCAAGACTCGCTTCCGGCCTTAGCGAATACAACCGGCACTGGCGAAGCTGCCAGGGCCACAACACCGGCGCAAAAGCCACAGAATCTTCGTAAATTTCGTGAATGAATTTGCATCAGCTAAGTATCTCAGCTTGAGCACCTCAGATAACTGGGTGAAGAAGGCTTTACCGTTTCTTTACAGATTTCACTGTATGAGAAAAATTCCCTAACAAACTACTGTCTTAATGTTTCCAGGGACCAACCGATCACCGGCCCTCAGTGGCCCTCACCGTCCCTCATCGGCCCTCACAGTCCCTCATCGGTCCTCGTTGGCGATCAATCGCGATCAAATGGAGTTTTGTAATGTCACTATCTTCCAGTCGAACTTCAAAAATTACGCAAACGATAGTGTTATTCAAAATGGGTGCCGTACCCACAACAGAAGATCTCAAATACGCCCTAGCTGAGGCAATCAGGGCGCGTAAGGTCGTGGAATTACCGTTCAAGCACCCTGAAAACAGCATTGTTTTCACAGTACGTGTTACTGCAGGTACAAATACAACTCCGCCAAAATGGACATTCTTGCTGGGTGAGGAACACGGCAACACCATATTATGGACAAAAGAAACTAACGAAGTACTTGTTATCCAGGGGAAAATTAGAGTTGATTCGCTGCACGGAATCCCACAAAGGCTCGGCTCAACTGCTACTTTCCATCTCTGATCAGTCCAGTTGCTATAATCCGCTCTAACTTTTCAAATGCAAAAGTGAATACTTGCATACAATGGAGATTTTAGAGTGCATCACAAAATTAGAAATTTTGCCTTAGCTCTCGCTTTTGCATCCGCATATTTCGTTCAACAATCCTCCGGGTGTCATGCAGCACCAGATTCTAAATCGAAATCAGAGAGCAGCAGGAGCGCAACAAACTCAGCAAAAGCTGGGCTCAAAATAAAAAGAAAAATCAGTGCAGAACAAGCTGTCGCTCTAGTAAAGAAACGCAGTGATGTGAAAAAGTTTTTGGCCCTCTTCCCTAACGGTAAATCGAAAAAGACCCAAGGCTTTCCCGTAGTAGAAGCGGAAGAGCTAGACAACAACTGGAATGTCCATGTCTACGAACAAATGCCCGATCACACAGCCACCATGAACTGGTTTGAAGTTGACTCGCAAACCGGTGCTATTAAGCCAATGAACTAGGTTGAGACGAAGTACCCAAATTGACCAAAAACATGAAATTAACCAGAACACACCAAACAAGTACACACCGCAAACCTGAAACTCGAAGAGCTAAGGAAGGTCAAACACAATGAGTAAGGTTACTGCTGCTTTAGTGGCATTCAGCCTGGCAGCCCTCTCAATTTCAGCTACTCCATCTGCCATTTCTCACAAGATGGAGAGAAAAGTAAAACTACACGGACGTAATAAATCGACCGCTGAAGAGAGAGCAATCATTAATTTAGCCGGACAAGGGAAAGCTGAAGAGAGCTTACGAGAGTGTCGACGCTGTCTGAGTAAACAGCCAAACGATAACCATATAAAGTTGCTAGAAGCACAGATACTTCGATTTCTCATAGAAGACACTGAAGCGCAGAAACGACTAGAAGAACTGCGCTCAGCAAAGGATCTGACTGGCGAGGAATTACATGCGGCGGCAATGACCGCAGACGGACTCGAGCAATGGAAACTAACAAAGTACTTTGCCGAAAAAAGTTTGCCTCTGATAGCCGAAGAAGACCGCTATAGATTACATCTGCAATTAGGCGATGCATTTAGTAAACTCAACTTATTCAATGAAGCTGAGAATAATTACCTCAAGGCCTTCAAGCTCAAACCCAGCGGTAGAGCCCTAGACACACTAATTTATTTCTATATGGTCAGAAAAAAATGCGATCTCGTCGTCAAGTATTGCACCCTCTCACTAGACCGCAACAAAGATGATAATTCAATGATCATCGTCAAGCACCACCGATTCAGGGGCGAAAGTCTTTTGCAGCTAGGAAGATACAAAGATTCTCTAGCCGACTTCGACTACTGCTTAAAGAAGACACCTTCCGATAGCTACATATACCGAAAAAGAGCCGAAGCATATGAGAAGCTAGGCAGAAAAAAAGATGCCGAAGCTGACAGATTAAGGGCTAATGCAATCGAGAAAAGTGCGCTCGAGTCTGACGCACTATTTGGCAGAGTCAAGTAGTATCTTTCACTTAAGGAGCAAAGGTCTCAACACGGCAGCCTTAGACTTACTATTCAATCGAAATAATAGCAATTTTTATTCATGTAGGCGGCAAAATACTCTCCCTACTAGAAGGCCAAGACTGCAATAAATCGTTCTCGATCTAAAAGCAGAACTAAAAGCTTAGTCCTCTGTCGCTTTGACTAATGGAAGTACTTGGACGCTGCATCTCATAGCGACGGTAAACCTTGCGAGCCTGCTTTAATAGTGGGTTGTTGGGGTTGAGGGCTGCGCATTGTTTGTAGGCCTCTTGCGCTTTTTCTAACTGACCTGAGAGCAGCTGCGCACCACCGAGCATCAAATAATTATCGAAGCAAGGCTCTTCTACTGTGGCAATATGAGCAGTGCGCCTTAGTCCTTCCAGAGCTGCTGTGTCATTGGTATTTAGTAAAAAAGATTGGCGATAAGCTGTCGAAGCATTTCTCAATCTACCTAGTGCTAAATCACGATTGCCGACCTTAACAGCAGTGCCATAAGCTTTCATCAAAACATCAGCCAACTCCTTGTTGGCGCTGGCCAAAAGATGAGCATCTCCCGCGGGCCAGTCACTCTCCACCGCTTCCTTGAGCTTTTCAAAAGCTAACTTATCTTCGCCAATACTGCGGTACAGAAGCGCTATGCGAAAATGACTCGGTCCATTAGCTGCCATTTCTTCGATCTTTAGTCGCTCAAAAAGCGCTTCGTAACCGTTTCCGGCGGCCTCTAGCTGACTAGCTCTTGCCTCTCTAACTTTGACGGTTCCAGTGGTCGGAATCTTTGCAGCCAGTAGTTCTTTAAAGCGCAAAACTCTCTCCAGCATCGCCACTTCCTCAGATTTGCCGTTGTCCAAAGAATCGCTATTCGACTCAGCGATAGGCTTTACTCTATATTCATGTTGATATTGCAATCCAAGCACTGCCAGTCTGCAGTCATAATCAGGATTCTCGCTTGCCAATGAACTAACTCTTCCGATTTTTGCCATTAAACTGCCTGGAATAAGTACTTCCAGGTCTTTATCTAAAGGCGCAGGACCTCTATAACCAGCTGTTTCAGCGTCACTGGCTGTAATTCTTCCTAGATTCCAGCCGGCTCTAGTGCGGGGCCATTTGCTAAATAGCTCCAAAATTGGCCTGCGGATAGATTCGCTTGTAATTCCATCGGGAATCTTGATGCACTTTGGCAGTGGCGGAAAATCGACAGGAACAGCTGCCACATCCAGCGCTATGCGATTGCAAGTCAGGTCACACATAGACAAACCCAATACGTCACGACCATCGGGAAGAGTGACCTGATGATTGAACAGGTCGCGAGGCATACGAATCGATTCGCTTGAACCGGGACAGGCTCCTGTAAATTGATCGGTGTCAGCCGCCTCTGAATCATTGCGAGCTTGAGTTGCCGTTGCGCCAGTATGTTTATCATCCAGTGACCAAGAATAGAAATGATCACCTTCAAACATCCTAGTACCAGTACCAAAGGCATCCTGTGCCAAGGCCGCTGGAGATAGACCAATGACTGCAAGGCTCGAAATAGACAACCAAGAAGCTAGTAGTCTGTAACTCTGCAAACCCGGTCGCTTTATGCCAATTGAAAGATCACCATAGGGGATGGTTCTGCTCATGCTGCTGTTCCTCGCTCTTCAAAATTGAATTAGTAAAATCGAACTTAGTAAAACTGGCCGCTAAACAGTATCCATCAATTAACCTCGGTTGCCAAGTGAATTCAATTACTACTTACTACTTCCATTAGTAGCCGAGGCCAAAAAAAAATGACTGAGCAGCAAACCTAGCAAGCCTTTTGAGCTCGCTAGGTTTACCACCCGTCATTGGTCTTGCCTGTCAGACAACGCACGCAAGGATGGTGCCCTGGTGTCTAACATTCTGTGTCTAACATACTGTGTCTAAAATGCTGTTTCTAGATGCCGCACCGCTGTCTACTGTGGACGCAAATCGAGCAGCTTCTGCCTCACCTGAGCAATATCCATAGTCGGATCCGCTTCAAGCAAACTGGCAACAAGAGCCGTTACTTCCGCAATGCGAAAGCTAATCGGACCGCCACCAGCAAGCTTGACCTCAGGCTTAGCAATGCCGTTAATCATGCAATCGCCGTAAGAGCCTGTTTGCAAGCCAACCGCAATCACCTGAGAGAGACAGGCCGGTTCTGAAATCGCTTCGGCATCAACATGATCGACGAAGAAAGCATCCTCACCCTTTGCCACGAAAATATCGAAGCGCGTGGAGGCGAGAACGGCATCGCCGGTAGCTGAAGCCAGGTCAGCAGACTCTTGAGCAGAAACGACCAAGGCAGAGGCAGGCGTGATAGAAAGTTCGAAGTTGCCTTCGCCTTCCAACACAAATGTCAGCTGCTGACGATCATTCCAGATGTTCCGGGGTAGCAAGCGCCCTTGATGCTGAGCCACTTCACGACCGTTCATCTTCACCAGCAAATGCCAATTGCAGTGTTCAACATTACTTGAAACATTGCGATCGACCCAGAGATTGTATACCGAGGTGCTGCCCTGATAGCCATGTACGACAGTATTCTCGCTGGCCGTAAACGAGCAGTGAATGCCACGTCCGTCACCAGGACCGGTGGCAGCTACGAGCACATGACCGGCCAGATTCTGCCTCGCAGTATTCGCATCGGTAGAGCCAACCGACTTGCCAGAGCCAACGACCGAAGCGAGCTTGAAGCTCTCCCAACCGCTGCCATCTTGGGCATGACTGTAGCCACCGAACGAAAGGTTGGCCACGCTGGTAAAGCCCCTGCTAGCGCAGAGTTGCCTGGCCCAGAGATAGGCTTCAACCCAGCCGTCAGAAATTACTTGACCGTTCGACC
The DNA here is from genome assembly GCA_044378815.1 of Obscuribacteraceae bacterium (SeqCode). Lineage (GTDB taxonomy): Bacteria > Cyanobacteriota > Vampirovibrionia > Obscuribacterales > Obscuribacteraceae. Next base: position 31,729 of record JBIPOV010000047.1, read on the forward strand.
AGCCCGTGCGCTGCAAAGCACCAGCATCGTCAAAGGCTCGCACCAGAACGAAGGCACAATCTGGCTTCCGCAAAAGGAGGCCGCGCAGAACGATGCTGCCGTGGTCGAGGGGATCACGACAAAGATTCTGCAAAACAAACTGAGCCTGGTCACCCTTAATCAGCGGTGCGCCAGTTACAGCGATACCACTGTTCAAGTCATAGAAGCCAATCAGGTTTTTCACCTGGGCCACGACATCTTGAGAAAACCCACTGTCGATAACGATGACAGCGTTCTTGATTGACATACGTTAACCTCCTTGTTGTTCTTGTTATTTGAGAAGCAGAGCAGAAGGGAGAGCGACCGAAGCCGTCCTCCCTTCTGTCTAAAGTCAAAGCTAGTAGAAGTACCAGCGCTAATTCCAGGGACTGATGGTCTGCTTGGTGCGCACGTTGTAGACCATGGCGTCACCGCCAACGGTATCAGCGTAACCAACCCAGAAAGAAGCCTCAGCCTTGGCCTCAGCCAAAGTCAGGTAGGGTCCAGGAGGAGGAGTAGAGCCGTCACCTTCTTCGAAGCGCAGCTTGCTGCCACCGGCACCGGCCAGGACCACGAACTCACGCGGGTCGTCGCTTTGGTCCACAACCTTGAAGCTGTTTTCGATACCAAAGTAGTGCCAACGGAAGGGGCGAAGCTGCTTGCTCACCACTACGTGATGGAGGGCGAGGGCTTTGTCAATCATGTCGACGGCACAGAGCACGTTGTTCTGAGCCAGAGCAGCCTCGACACCGAAGCCGATCTGCTCATAGTTGGTCTGCTCGGCCAGAGCCTTGCGCACAGCCTCGCTGGCGACGAAAAGCACGCGTGCGTTGTCCTTGAGCTCGCCAACGGCAAGCTCGAGACGCAAAGCCGCCACTTCGTAGGCACGTTCGCGCTCGCGGAAGAGCTTGTCTTCCATGTTGCGCTTGCCGTCCCGAGGCAGACGTTCACCACGGCGGTCCTTAAAGGCCGAAAGGTTGGCGGAAATGGCAGCATGACTGGCGCCAAGGGCCAGATAGCTTTTGGTCAGATCCGCCAAAAGCGGTTTTCCCTGGTAGGGAATGAATAGTTCTTGCATTGTTTTGATCCTTTGGTCCTGGGATGAAAGATGACGTCGGCGCGTGCTCCCAGGAAACGGGCACCAACGTCAGACAAGTAACGCAGCGACTGACACGCAGCAAGGTTGAAGGTCGACAGAGAAATTCCTTTCGAAAAATCTCTGCCAGGCCACCAACCCGCTGCGCGCCGTGTGCCTCTGCGCTCCGTTAGCAAATCAGCGGCCCCAGAGCTAAGCAGAGAAATTCCGCTGGAATTTCCCTGCCGCTCCGGAACACAAGGTTCGCTTACTAAAGCCTCAGCCCAATGGTTCAGCCTTGAGGCTTAGCCGTTGGGATGAGCAGCGTCGTGGGCAGCCTGCAGCGTGTCCACCAGGCTCTTCTTCTGAACCGCGGCATGGACGAGACGCAGACGCAGGAAGAGCAGACGCTCCTTCGGCGCAGCGAGGACCAGGCCGAAGCCAGCGCCGGTGAGAATCTGGCCGGGTTCACTGGCAGCCGTCGCCTTCTTGATGTACTTCATGCCACCGAAGAGAGTGGTGGCCTTGTCCGGGTCCGGGTAGAGCACACCGAGCAGCTCGAGCAGCATGCTGCCCTTGGTCGAGCTGGCATCGCCGACGGTCTGGATGGCGTGAACCACTTCGTAGAGGTTGCCCTCGTAGAAGTATTCGCTGCCACGACCGGGAGGCAGGATGAAGTCATCGACGCCGCCCGAGAGCAGGCCTTTGCCTTCGATTTCGAGAACGACTTCCGTCGGAACGGCAGTCTTGGAATCAGCAGGATTGGTTGACATGGTAAATCTCCTTCAAGAGGATTGTTTAGAGAAACTGCACCACCATGCGGCGGAAGAGTCTTTTCAGACTTCCCGCCGCACGGCATTGCTCTTGCAGACTGCCAAAGGCTCACGCCTTTTTTGACACAGCCTGCTCTGACTGACTTACTTACTGACTTAGAAACCGACTGACCAACAAGCTTTGAGACCACCTAGCCTTTCAACTAGATGGCCCGTACTCATTAGCCAGACTTGGCGCTGCGCTTAGGCCATTTCACCGCCCAAGATGAAGACGCGCAGGTTGGTGAAACGGGCCTTCAGGGCCGCCATGCTGTCCACCGTCGAGAGCACCTTGATGAAGCCCACGAACGGTTCGACGGCATTGTTCTGGTACTCCAGCACAACACTGTGGGGCAGTGCCTTCACGGCAGCGCGAACTGCCGCGTTGGTCGCTTCCAGGCCCTCTTCCGTGCCCACCACCACAACCTTGAAGGGCTGCAGCAGAGCAGGCTTGGCCGAGGTCGCCGTGGCACTGGGGTCGGCACCGTCGGCGCCTTCGCCAGCCACCGGAGCGCCACCGTCCTTGGCAGCAGCAACAGCCTTCGCCGCCGCTTCGCCAATCAGAGTGACGGCATCCTTCTTGCCCGGCAGCTGAGCTTCGGCGATGATCGCCTCCATCTCCGCCATCGGCAGCAGCAGCAGCGGCTTGACCTCGACGTCGAAGGCGAGAGCATCCTCACCCTCGATGTGCGTGATGTGCACCACGTCGCCGCTGACCAGCGAGCCCAGGATCAGCATGTTGTCGAGCTCGTCGACGATGAACTTCTCCACACCACCGTTGAGCTTCGGCACCGACCCCGTCACCGACAGCAGCCACTTGCGCGCCGCCAAGTCGACATCGACCTTGATGTTGGCCGTCTTCTCGGTGCTCTGCACCAGTTCGCGCACCTTCAGGTCGCAGATCGCGGAGATCTGCTCATCGGAGAGGCGATGGAAGATGCAGATCTCGCCGTTCTCTTCCACACGCGCGCGGAATTCCGGCGGGCAGAAGTTGCGCAGATGCTCGTTGATGATCTTGTCAGCGTCAGCTTCGGTGACCACCTCTGCCTTGCTGTTGAAGCCGATGGTCTTCTTGTTCTCCGCTTCTTCCACAGCCGCCGAACCGATGTTGGCAGTGAGGATGAAGATGCACTGGCTGAAGTCGACCACCTCGCCGTTGCCCAGGGTGTAGGTGCCGTTGCGGAAGATGCTCAACAGAATTTCGTTGAACTCGCCGCAAGCCTTCTCCCACTCGTCGATCAGAACAACAGTCACCGGAGCCTTCGAGCCGAGGCGGCTGCGGGTCAGGTTGTGCTGGCTGAACTGCGCGTAAGAGTCGATCTCGTGGGGCAGCGGCGCGACGTAGTCCTTCTCCTGACGGTTGGTGTAACCGACGAGGTTGGGGCTGGCGCCGGTGAGCTTGCTGAGGTTGTGCTTCTCCTTGTACTCGCTGCCGTCGATCTTGAGCACCGCCTTGCGATCGCCGTGGAAGTATTCACCGATGCGGAAGGCCATCTCCGACTTGCCGGAAGTGGTGGGGCCGGGGGCAACGATGACGTAGTAGGGCTTGTTGCCGACGCGCAGCTTGGACAGGGTGCGGCGGAAGGCACGGCGAGCGGCCTGACGACCGTTCTCCTGACCCATGATGGTGGAGTCGATGAAGCTGCCGAAGCGGAGTTCGGAGCCGTTGACGGCCTTGGTATCCAGCCTGCGAGTGGCGACGGGTGCGACCGTGGCAGTGGCAGTGGTGGAAGCGCCTGAAGTGTTTACGGAAGTGTTCATGGTAAATCTCCTGACTTTTCGTGACTCTTGCGAGTCGGTTAAGTGATTAGAAACGTGACAAGAACACCGCAACACTCTCAGTAGCAAAAGCACATAGCCGCCTAGCTCTGACAAAAACCCAAGCCTCAGCCCCAACAAACTGCAGCGCAGAATGAAGGAGTGGAAGCTAAGCTAACAGGGGTTTAGGGCAGGGCTAAATAGTTAAGTGGTTTTTGTTTCCTGAGAGAATGAAAGTGGTGATCTTAATAAACACCCTATCTACAAACACAGTCAGGACAAAGACTGCAAAGATTATTACGGAAATATTTATAGAGAGTGCATTGGGGATTCCCCCATGACACAGGCAGACGCGAATTGGCGCGGCTAGCGAAATGTCTAATGCCTCGCCCATATCTGGTCAACGATCAGCTAGTTAAACGATCATCTAGTTAACGAACTGCTAGTTAAAGAGCAGCCGATTTACAGTATGCCGATTTTAGAAAGCTCATCGGCGGTAGGATAAGACCGCATCAAATAGCGCACCGGATACTGGTCAACATCGACTAAGTTATCGCCCATAACTTCCTTTACTTTCTCAAATGAAGCTGAAGCAAGAGTCTTAGACTCACCGCTCTGATTGGGTTCAGCAACAAATTTGACATAATCAGTTTCAGGAATTAGGGCATGTTGCACCTTGGGTACAACTGTCCAAGTATGCACAACATCTTCACTCTCTCGCCGCTCATAATCAAGAATCGGCAGACTTTCCACATCCATCGAAGAGAGCAAGAGCGCCTTTTGGCTAGCATAAATATCACTGAGGTAAGCAGTCTCAAGCCCCCTCAAAAGCGGGTTGAGCGGATCGAGCAATGGTGGGGCAAAGCGTTGCCAGCCGCTCTCTGTTTTATGCACCAACACCGGAGGCAGCGGCTGTTGCAAGTTTTGAGCGTCAGCCAGCATTTGATAGAGGGCAATCAATCCGCGCCTATCTTCAGAGCCAGTAATCAGAAGTTGATTGTTATCAGGGATGCCAATGACGTGATCACCCTGCACTTTAAACTGCTTCAACAACTCGTCAATGATCAGTCGAGAAGAATCATAGCCATCGTGCCAGGTGGATGAATAAACACTACTCAAGCCAGTCTCTTGATCAACCAGCATCTCAAAACTACCCCCGCTGCGGGCAATCAAATTTTGATAAGCAACCTCAATGGCTTGATCAAATTCAATACCCCAAGAGGCCAGTTGTCTATGGGTAACAATCAGCCTGGTGCTGCTCAAATCAAGGGCAAGCACCATGGCAAAGGCATCAGCTATAACCACAAAAGGGGCAAAGTCTGGAGTGACATCGATATTGGGATCATCGAGCTCCTTAGCCATTCCCAAAGCCAAATTCATATTGGTGCGAAAGACCGTCCACCGGTCAATCAGATGGGGCATTAATCTTGCCTTGGCATCTTCAAAATTTGCGGGAAAGGCCGACTCGCCATAGAGCTTGCTAATTTTGGCCAACAATTGCGGCCGCTCTGAACTATCAAGGGCGCAATATTCACCAAAATAATGACCAAGCAAAAGACGCTGCACCGGCGCACCTTCAGGAGCTTCAACCAGAGCAAAGGCATCACTATCGTATGTGAGCGAGCTGCTTAACCCACCCGGCTTAATAGTCTCGGCGATTAGTGCAGCAAACTGTTCGTAACTAGGGCGATTAGTGACCATTGCGATTATTCCTAAACCGGGAGTGTTCCTAAAAGTAGTGGGTTTTCTAATTACCAGTTGTAATCACAACTCTAAACTTGGCCTTACCGCTAATCATCCGCTCATAAGCCTCTGCAGCCTTCTCTAAGGGATACTCTTCATTCATTGAGCGCACACCAGTGAGAACACTGAAATCAAAGGTGTCCTCACTATCAGAAGCAACGCCAGATGGCCAGGCTTTCACTGAATGGCGATTGGCCAGCATACCCATGGCGTTCAAAGGAATTGGATCAGCCGCTGCTCCAAGGATAACCAGGCTGCCACCCACTCCCAGACCGCCCATGGCGCTTGCCATAGCGGCTCCATTGGTAACCGTGGCGACAATTACGTCAGCTCCGCCAAGTTTCTGCAGTTCGACTGCCACATCGGCACTCGTGCTATCGATATAAACACTGGCGCCTAGTTTCTTCGCCAGTTCAGCTTTGTCTTGACCGCGAGCAATGGCGACCGTGCGGAAACCCATCTTGGCTGCAAATTGCACCCCTAAATGTCCCAGGCCACCAATACCAAGAATTGCCACCAGATCCCCTGGCTTAGCTCCGCTATTGCGCAATGAATTGAAAGTAGTGATACCAGCACACAGAAGTGGTGCCGCTTCCATTGCTGAAAGTTCGTCAGGAATAGAGGCGAGGGCCTGCACCGGTGCAATCATATAATCACCGTAGCCGCCATCAAAAGAAATGCCAGCAATTAATCCGCTGCGGCAGCAGACGAAGTCACCCTGACGGCAGGGTTTGCAGTTGCCACAGTGGCCACCGTACCAACCCACGCCTACCCTTTGACCGACTTTCCAATGTTCAGCTGAAACATTAGGACCGATGGCATCGATTAAACCAGCTACTTCGTGCCCTGGAACACGAGGGTAATTAATGCCTGGGAAGTAGCCCTCTTTGGCAAAGGAATCACTATGACAAACTCCGCAGGCCTGTACTTTAATGCGCACTTGCCCAGCCTCAGGCTGCGGTATAGCGCGCTCTACCATCTCTAATGGCCCACCAGCTTTTGCCACCTGAACCACGCGCATCTTCGCCACTTGCCTACCTCAACCTCACAATAACAAGGGCAGATTCTACCACTGCGCCGATTTAACAGGCAGCTCGGCCAGTCTAATTTGACATCAGTTCACTGGCAAGATTTAGCAAGAATGATGGCAGCGAATAACGTTTTCAACCATAACGATTGCGCCGTCAACAATAATGCCAAAATCAATGGCTTCCAGTGAAAGTAAGTTTGCCGGGAAGCTTTGATATTTTCGACAACATTTGATGAATTCTCGCCCCGACGCACGAGCACAATTCCTTCCACCACATCATCGCGATCGCCTTTGCTGTTGGCCATCCCTACCTGACCTTTGCACACAGCTTCGCTAATGGAAACATCGGCAACGTCAGCTACGTGCACAGCGGTACCATCAGTAGTGGTGGCAACTACAACATTGCGAATGTCAGCAACTGCGGCCAAAAGCCCCATACCGCGTATCATGTAGTCTTCATCACCCTGCACGATACAACTGCCGCCTTTAGAGCCATTGCAATGCCTCACGGCATCAACCACTTGCTACTGGGTAACATGCAAGGCATTGAGACGATTGGGATACATTTCTAACTTAAATATTTTGGACGGACCACCATAGCCAGTGACATCAATTACTCCAGGTGAGGGCGAGACTTGGGAATGCCATTGAGTTCTTTTTCTACTGGCACCGTAACCAGTCGCTCCACTTCCTCAGCGGCCTTGCCTGGCACTTGGGTTATGCCACGAACTTGAGTATTGGCTACATCAGGATAGGCCTCCAGGCCCAAATGCATGTAGGCGACCACTCCCAGCGCCACAAGGGCCAAAGCAAGAAACACCACCAAGTGGCGCTTCAACAAAATTTGAGCAATAAACATGGTAAGAGGCCCCCGATATCTATTTAGAAGACTAAAACTCCACAGTGAAGAATTTGTGAGGACCAACGATAAGCTCTTCAGTGATTACCGGGCCCGAAAGCACCGCTCACTTCTAATGTGATTTGAGGGGTCGAAGCAGATATTTCGGTGTTAAGATACTCAAATGCCCAAAACGAGCTGCCAGCGCCTATTTTCAGCATTTTTATCAGCCTCATTACTACTCGCCACCGCTGGTAGTGCCGATGCTGAGGGCACGGCCACTGTGACTGGTCCAAGAACGGCCGCTGTCATCGAACCAAGGGCGAGCGCGGTTAGCACCCCCGCAACGGCTCCTGTTATAGGCTCCCCCCTTAACAACAGCTCAAAAAATCCCAGTCTCGCCTATTCACAAGTAAAGACCTTGCAAGGCAGCGTCAGCTCAGCAACACTGAGCTCTACAGCCCATGGCTATGCCGCCAGCAACTTTGCCATGCGCACACCATTGCTATTGCTCGATGATTTAACAGAGAGCGCCCTGCACATAAAGCAGTCATTAATACAAGCCTCTGGACAAGCCTCTGGACAAACTGCAGAGCGGAGTTCAGGTACATTGCAAAACCTGAGCAAATCAGCCCGCACTTTCGTTCCGAACTATTTCGACTATCGCCCCTCTAGAGCAGCCGCACAAGCTTTCCTCGCTGGTGATGCTCCCTTCGGTAACCCCAGAGCCAACCCCATAGATAGCACTAACGCCAACTCTAACGCTAACCTTATCGCCAGTCCCAGCGCTAATCCCTACTCCAATCAAGCAAGTGCCTACGCCGCACCAGAACAAGCTGAAGACGAGCGCACGCAGCGCAACAAATTGGCTCTAACATTGACTGCCACCATGATGCAAATAGCCAAAGGATTAGGCGACGGCAACACGAAGGGCGCAGAACAAAGCATCGAGCGGGGTCGAAACAAACTAACTCAGCTACTAGGAAGAGGCCAAGCCGACTGGGTCTTAACTCGCATGAAAAGCTGGGCTGAACAAATCACCGCCAACCCTGCGGCTATAAACGTGGGCGAATCAGACCTACTAGAACAAGAAGAACAAATTAGCGCCCTTGTTTCTCGCGCCATTAATCGCGATCAACAAGTGAGCAATTTGAAAGCCTCAATTGCCATTCACGACAAGGCTCCAACGGGAGCCGAGCGCAGCCTCAGCCTGGCGGGCTTGACACCCAATCTAGTTGGACCAGCAGCCAAACTAGCGCAGTACGCTGTCGAACGCGGCACGGGCGGCACACGCAGTAAGCGACTAGAAGATGTGTTGACTCTAGGAATGGCCATGCAAGAGCGCATAAATTTGCTTACTCGCGAAAGCGAACTAGCCATAAACAACCTCGAACGAGCGAAGAGCGCCAAGAACAGTGTGCTCTACGCATTCTCAAAAGACTTAATCGCGAAGCTCGGAGGCCCTTAGTTTAGTGACTAACGACAAATTCGACACAGCTAACGTTCGTCGCGTAAAAGAAGCCCTAATGCTGGGTGGCTTAGACGTTCAAATTACTGCCATGGAAGAATCGGCTCGAACAGCGCAGATGGCGGCAGACGCTATCAGTTGCCAGGTTGCGCAAATCGTTAAATCATTAGTTTTCAAAGCCGCAGGACGAGAGCTGGCAGTTTTAGCCTTAGTTTCAGGTGCCAACCGCTTGGATGAAAAACTAGTGGAGGAGCAGCTAGGCTTTAAGCTTGAAAAAGCCAATGCTGCTTTCGTCCGAGAAATGACCGGATTTGCCATCGGCGGAGTCGCACCAGTAGGACATCTCAAAGCCAGCCAAACAATCATTGATCAAGATCTACTGCTGTTCGACACAGTTTGGGCTGCAGCCGGCCATCCCAATACAGTCTTTCCCATTAGTCCAGCACAGCTAGTAAAACTAAGCTCCGGAAAAGTTATGGTTGTGCACACATAGCGAAACTGCACCAGAGACAGTGGCACAGAACCAAACGACTAAGAGCAAAGGGCGACGGCGTCAGATAAATAATTGAACGATAGAAACACCGTTCTCATTAAACTTCTGCCCAAACCTGTTGCTGAGCGCGATAAACCAGTACAAAACGGGCAGATATAGAAGACATGATCACATTTTACTGTGTATCATTATCAGGAATCCCTTACTAGCGAACCAGCTCTAACAAGCCCCCAAAAGTCTTGAGGCGCTGCAAGCAACAACTTACTAAACAACAGATACCAGAATTGGTTTTATGCCAGTTGACGACGACAAGACAAAGACAAAAGCCCAGTCCAAGGATTTTTATTACATCCTCGGAGTAAGCCCAAATGCTTCCACTGAACAAGTGCATGAAGCCTATTTTGAATTGAACGAGAAAGTTGGGCCTTACTCAGAAGCGGCGCACACCGATCCTGAGACTCAGCAGCGTACCTGGCGTGACATAAAGACCGCCTACGAGACACTTTCAGACCCGACCAAACGCCGAGATTATGATAAGAACAGCTCTGTCTTTCGCCAGACAACTGACGTCCGAGCATTGTGGACAAAAGTGACATCAGGCGTACAGAACGTTGTCCAAACCCAAAACCAAACACAAGAACTAAAAGGTGCAGCCGGCAAGATACAGCCCCAATCGCTAGAGATGGAGCTAGAAGTCAGCCTGAAAGAGGCCGTAAAAGGCTGCATGCGGCAAATAGTTATTCAAGATCCTAAAGCCTGTGAAGAGTGCATAAATCTCAAACCAGTAAACCGCATGCAGTGCCAAACCTGTCGTGGCGTTGGTTACTTCACAGTCGAAAGAACGCTAGATATTGACCTACCAAAAGGTCTTTATGACGAGCTAGAAATCAGAAAAACTGGCCAAGGCAAGTGGGACATGCGCGCCAACACCCACGGAGACCTTATCTTAAAGATTAAACTAGCCAAGCATCCAGTGCTGAGTGTGCTTGGTCGAGACGTTTCAGTCAATGTCCCGGTGACGCTCTACGAAGCCATGCTTGGTGCCGAAATTGAAATACCAACGGCCACTGGTCGCGTAGTTATGAAAATTCAACCCCTGACCCAACCGGGCAGAGTCTATCGCCTAAAAGGGTTGGGATTAGCCGGTGCCGACCAGCTAGTCACCATTGATGTTCTCATTCCCCAGCAGCTTACGGCCGAAGAAGTAGTACTTTTCAGAAAGCTCAAAGACCTTTCCAAAGAACGGAATCCAAGAGAGTCTCTTTTCACCAACGTTCAACAGATTTCCTAATAGCTTTCCTCAGCGATCTGGTATCAGATTTGGCAGGGATAGCGCTAGCCGCGCCATCCCTTAATTGGCATTGAATTGAGGCCATTGAGAGTTCTTAATTGAGCCGCGCGGGTACCCCGAAAATATACTCGCGCACACCTCCACTTGGCAAGAATGCGAATACTTCTAAGTCTCGAAATACTAGCAGCGTCTCATTTTACAGCTTTACAACCCCCTTGCTCATTTCACGAGAGCTGTTAACTAGTAATTAGTAGTGCTTAAGCAGGTTACAAAGCCATTGTGCCTGTGCGCGGGGACAGACTAATCTCAAGGTACTTCTTCTCTTCACCCACTCCAGGAAATCTCTCTCTAACCCCATAGGCACCAGGTTTACCTCAACCGACACCTCGTTCTCGCAAGAGTGGCTATGGTCTCGGGTCTGGAAGAAGTACTTTATTTTCGATGGAAAGCTTTCTAGTGCTTTTCAGAGGGCTGCGTGCAATAGCCCGCTGGCTGGTTTCGTTGTTGATCTCAATCCCGAGAGCAGTGACGTCACCGGTCGGTCTTTAACGCGGCCTCACTATTCGAGGCTTATTTTCTACCCAAAATCACGCCTCGACTAGTAAGAGGCCTAAGGAGTTTCACCATGAACAATGCAAAAAACATCACGGTGTCCTCGGCAACAGCTGCTAGCAGCTCCAGCGTCATGCGTCGGCTCAAGAAAACCGTCGCCAAGCTGGCCAAGAACCGTGGACTCAACGTGGACGAAGTCCGGCAGCAACTGATCGACAAGATCAAGCAGCTCAATCAGGACAAGGCCCTCGGGTACTTGACCTTCGCCGGCATCATCAATCTCGACCTTCCCGACGGCACCCGCGTCGCCATCATCCCTGACTGGCACGTTCCGGCGCACGAAAAGCAGATCTCGTGGCAGGTGAAGGAATGGTTGGCGGAATTCAAGCCGCACATCATCATCCTCATCGGCGACGCTGCAGACATGTTCGGCCTCTCGCGTTGGCCCAAGGCCCCACGCGTTGTCGCCAACACCCAGGCAGAACTCGATGAAACCCGTCGTCTCGTCGACGAAGTCATCCTCCTGTCCGGCTGTCTGCACCTTTTCTACATCATGGGCAACCATGAAGACCGCAACCGCCGCACCCAGATCGACCCGAACGCCAGCGTATCGAGCCTGATCGACCCGAACACCCACGAGCCCATCCTCAACTTCCACCAGTTGATGGGCTATACCCGCAAGGACCCGATCACGTTCGTGTATGGCATGAACGAAGAAGGCGGTGGCGGTGGTGGCGTTCTCATCAACGATGACTTCAAGTTCATCCACGGCAAGATCGTTCGCGGCAAGCCCGGCCAGAGCCCCTACGCCGAAGCTGATTCTCAGCTGCAGAGCGTTGGCCATGGACACACACACCGTCTCGGTACCCGCGCCCGTCGCCTCACCAAGGGTCACACCTTGCGCAGCTTCGAGTTCGGCCACCTGGCGGACGAGACCCATTCCTACATGGGTTACGCCACTTACCCGAACTGGCAGCATGGACTGGGAGCCGGCCTCGTGCACGGAGGCAAGCTTCACATCCAACTGCTGCCGATTTTGAAGGTCAACGACGAAACGGGTCAGACCCGCTCGGCGCTGCTCTTCGACGGTAAGTTCACCCTGTCCAGCGGTTACTAACCAAGGACGATCAACCCTTTGACGGGCGTCACTATATGCGGTGCTCACGGTTGCGGCTGTTACAGCAGCAACTGTTTGGCGAATTACTGCATGGTGGCGCCCGTCTCGTGTTTCTTTACAAATCCGCAAGGAGAAAAATTATGACCAAGAAAATCACAAAAGCGGTCGATTTGTCTGCGGCTCCCACCGCTGCCAATTGGCCCCCGAAGTCGCTGACAAAGCCTTCGGACCCCCACTTCAAGTGGGCCCGCGTCTGCATGTTCGATCTGCACGGCGTCATCTTCGACTGGGAAAACGCGTTCAACCGGTTCGTCGGCAAGCACTACGGCTTCACCTTCGACACCGCCACGCGTCAGTACTACGACATCGGTCGCGACCCCAACACTCCCATCAACCCGAAGCAGTTCGGCGAGGCCTTCCTGGCATTCGCTCGCCGCGGCATCGACGGTTACGGTGAACTCCAGCCCTTCGCTGGCATCATCGAACAGATGGAACTGATTGCCGCAGCCGGCATTCAGATCGTGATCTGCACCTACACTCCTGGCGCCAACGACGTTCGTCCGGACGGCTCGGCGACTTTCCAGACGGGCATCGCTCGCCTGGCCACCCAGCAGCTGATCGCCAAGCACCTCGGTCACATCGTCACCCCGCAGAACATCATCTACTCGCACACCGGTGCCAAGAAGTACGTGATGCTCGAAAGCCGCATCCCTGTCATCGTCGAAGACAAGGCAGCCACCGCTGTCGACGTCGCCGAAAGTGCCCTGGGCGCGATTCTCATTCCGCATCCGTACAACGATGTGAAGTTCCCCAACGTTCTCCGTCTGGAGAACTCTAACCAGCTGGCCGACGCTGTCATCTCGCTTTTCGAAGCGATCGACGACAACGGCGCGCTCTCAGCGTAATTAGGAGATCTCTATCATGGCTAACAAAGCAACAAGCTACAAGCAGGTTGTCGTCAAGGAAATCCCGCGTACCTCGCTCGCCGAGGCCGGGATCTTCAAGATGACCCTGCCCGACGGTTCCCGCGTGGTTTCCGTGGCCAATTCGCTCTGGCCGCACCACGACCGCAACGTCCACGACATGATCATGCGCTACCTGGCGGCCTACAAGCCGAAGCTGGTGGTGCTGCATGGTCAGATGATCGACCACGACGCCTTCAAGTCGCTCATCGAGGACGAGAAGAACTACCTGCACCCGGCGATCGACATGCCCGAAGTGGTCGAGGCCCGCAAGGCCGGCATCTTCGACGACCAGCTCGGCTACCTTCGCAAGAAGGCCGGCGAGTACATCTCTTCGTTCTCCCAGTGCGGCGCCAAGGTGATCTACATCCCCGGCGTGCGCACCGAGCACAAGCTGATGGAGTGGGTGCAGCAGGAGAAGTCCACTCGCGACGCCTACGTTGCGAACAACCCGGAGCGGTCGGACCAGCCGACTGACCCGAACCGCAAGGTTCCCACCGACTTCGCCAAGTTCCTCTATCTCAACTCCAACCCGCGCGTCAAGGTGCTGGGCTACGAGGCCGGCTTGCTGGTCAACGACCACACCCTTTACATGATCGGCGACTTCAAGCGCCGTCATGCCGGTGACGCTGCCTTCATCGAATGGGAGCAGCGCGGCTACAGCATCGTTCGCTCTTTCGGCGGCATGCTCTCCAGCGGCTGGCACACCACCACCAAGCACACCCAGCCGTCGCTGACCAAGCTGCAGCACCAGGAGCACGAGACTGGCTACATCTGGGATGACCGCCTCAATGGTCACCTGCGCGACTACGACCGTCGTGCACCGGGCTTCTTCTCGGGCGAGTACCGCCTGGGCGAGCTGTTCGGCACCTGCATCCAGATCATCCGTGGCAACGACGACCGTCGTTCGTTCCTCGGCACCGACTTCCGCATCTACACCGAGGAAGAGGCCGGTGGTCTCGACAACGGTGGCACGCTGTCTCTCGACGACGAGGAAGTGACGCCCGACGACGACTGGCACTATCCGGAAGACGCCGAAGGCGGTGAAGGTGAAGGCCAGAACACTGGTGTCGCCGGCAGTGCAGGTTCGCCTGTTCCTGTCGTCGAAGCCGAGATCGTCGAAGCCAAGCCCAAGGCAGCCGTGAAGCGCGTGCGCAAGCCGCGTGCCCAGCCTCCCGCCGGCAAGGCCAAGACTGCGGCCAAGAAGCCCGTCAGCAAGGCTGCAACCAAGACCAAGAAGACAGGCAAGTAAGGTCTTCCGCGACAAGGGCGGCTCACTCGAAACTAGGGTGAGTCGCCCAAGCGGGGTCAAGCAACGCACTGAGAGCAATCTCAAACTCCAAAATCGCCGAAACACTCGCAAGAGCGATTCAGCGATTTTGAAACAAGGCCAGACACCTCACCGTGTCTTGGTCCTTGTTTTTTTACCACTACCTGCCTATCACCTTAGTTCAGCTAAAGTGACAGTTTTTGCAAAAGAACAAGCACGGATGAGGCTTTGCCAAATTCGTGCTTGTCCGAATCTTCGGTTGGCTCGAAATGAGAACTCGTCAAGGTAG
>JBIPOV010000048.1:0-46440 GCA_044378815.1 Obscuribacteraceae bacterium (SeqCode)
TATATCATTACTGACATCCGCGCATGACTCGTGGTCGCTGTGGTTTGCTAGACCTTCAACGTGGAGCTTCTTCCTCTCCTGCTCTTGGCCGGCTTTAATCGGCGCTTTCTGTATATACAACTATTTCCTAAAACAAGTAGGCAATCACGAATCGTCAGCACGGCCAGAAAGAAAAAAAGAAAAAAAGAAAAAAAGAAAGAAAGAAATGACACTAAGGGTTCTGGTTAGAGGGACCTTGAACAGGATCAGAGCCAGGAGGTAGTCCAACACCACCGCTATCGTCTTTTGAGCCACCAGAACCGTTTGAGTCAGCTCTGGAGCCTGTCAAATCACCTGATGATGGCTGAATATTTCCGATGTTGTTAGGTAAATCGGCACCAGCGCCTGACGTAGGAGACTTGGTACCACTATCCCCTTGCGCACTGGCACCAGGCGATATTTGCATTTGCTGAATGGAATCACCAGGCTTCAGGGTTTCATTCTTGCAAGAAAGACTGGTAGTGTTGTCATTTTGATCCATTTTGTGATTGAGAATTGACTCTGACTTGTTAGGCTTAGCAGAATCATTTGTTTCAGGATTCGGTTTAGCTTTAATTTCGTAGCCGTTCTTATCAAAATTGACATCAATCTTCGGATAATGCTGAGGGTCTTGCGTTGACTCTCTTTGATATGATCGAATAGCATCAAGTTGCTCACCAGCAGACATTCCCTTTAGTGCATGAGCTACTTCGCAGCCCTGTCTATTGCGCAGACCCTCCGATACATCTGGTTTAAAAGAAGAGGCAGAGATCGACTGCTCACCATAGTTATGTGAACCCATAATGCTGCTCCTTAAAAGAAGGGAAGAAAGAAAGACTTTAGTAAGGCTTGCAGAGCATTAACGCAAAAGTCTTGTGAAATTGTCGTGAGTGAACGTGAGACTAGTGTGACGTCAAAAAGCTACTTGCCATATACTTCTAGCATTTCATGCAACTGGGCCAGAGTGTCAGCCTCTTCAATTGGCTTGTCTGGGCGCAAACGAGCAATGCGCGGGAAGCGCACGGCAATTCCCGATTTGTGTCGGGGAGACTTTTGAATACCCTCAAAGGCAATTTCAAATACTAAGCCCGGCTTGACTGTGCGCACTGGTCCAAATTTCTCAAGCGTATTTTTGCGCACATAATCATCAACTGACTTCATCTCTTCATCAGTCAATCCTGAATAGGCCTTAGCTACCGGCACCAGCTGGCCGTCATGCCAAACTGCAAAAGTATAGTCACTATACAAGCTAGCCCGCCGGCCATGGCCTCGTTGAGCATAAACTAGAACCGCGTCCAGCGAAAGTGGATTAATCTTCCATTTCCACCAATCGCCCCGTTTACGACCGACACCATATACAGAGTCACGCCGCTTGAGCATGATTCCTTCAACTTTAAGCTTACGACTGTCTTGCCGCAAAACCGTAAGAGCTTCCCAGCTATCGGCCGATAATTCTGCAGATATTCGCAGGTGCTCACTCAAGCTGCCACGGCAGCTGGGTGAAGCATCGCACTGTCCTGGCATCAATATTGACAAAAGTTTTTGCCGACGTGCCACCATAGGCTCTTGCCTAATATCTTGGCTAAGAATTTCCATAATATCGTAGGCCATGAAGATACAGGGCACTTCTGATAAAAGCTTCTTGCCTACAGTCTTTCGCCCAATGCGCTGTTGCAAAAGAGCAAAGGGCATGACATCACCCTCCGACCAGGCCAGAATCTCACCGTCCAGGACCGTGCCATTAGGCAAGCGAGAAGCAGCAGTCATAATTTCAGGGAAGCGTTCACTAATTAGCTCTTCGCCACGAGACCAGATAAATACCTGACCATCACGTTTGATTACCTGAGCACGTATGCCGTCCCATTTCCACTCAAGCTGGAAATCTCTGATATCGCCTAGACTGTCAACTTCCTCTTGAATCGGATAAGCCAAATAAAATGGATAGGGAGTCGAGGCCATTGCATCAGCAGTTTCTGCAGCAATAAGCTGTTCATACCACTGCGCTGAGGGTTCCCAGTTACCCATCATGCGGTGCGCCACTACATTTGGGTCAATACCGCTAACCGCAGCTAGAGCCTTTGTCACCATCTGCTGAGAGACACCAACGCGAAAGCCACCTGTTATTAGTTTGTTGAAAATGAACTTCTGATCGAGAGACAGCTTAGCCCAGGTTTCAACTAAGTGAGCTGCTGTGTCACTATCATCTAAATTACGCAGTACCAGCAAATAGCGCTCAACAAATTCAGTCAGGCCAACATCTAGGCCAGCACTGGTTTCGGGCAGCAGCAGAGCCATTGTTTCAGCCAGGTCGCCAACATTGTCATAACACTCTTGAAAGAGCCAGGGTGCTAAGCCTGATAATTCGATAGTCAACTGTTTAAGCAATGCAGTTGGTGCTAATCGGCGCAGTTTACGACCAGTGAGAAAAAAGACAGCCCAGCTGGCATCACTACTAGAAGCTTGTTGAAAATAGCTGACAAGAGCATCTGATTTCTCACCTGTTTTTGTGGTGCGGTCTACAGTTTGATAGAGTTCAACAAAGGTTCTCATTGCAGAGCACCAGTTTCATTATCAGTTCCAGTTTCTCTATCCGTTCCAGTTTCTCTGTCAACACCAGTTTCTTTGCCTGTATCAAGCTTGTCGCTGCCTTCTTCTCCTGTAAAGGCTGTCTCTAAGGCATGGGCGTCAAGGCCAAGATCAGTTAAGTAGCGCACCAATGGCGGTGTATAACCGTGAGTGACAAGTACTCGCTCTGCCCCAGTGGCCGCGATTGTTTCAGTTAAGCCTTGCCAGTCAGCGTGATCTGACATAACGAAGCCTCGATCAAGTGAGCGTCTACGCCGGGCTCCACGAACGCGCATCCAGCCAGAGGCAAAGGCATCAGAAATCTTGCCAAATTTTCGCGCCCATAAACTATCTTGAGCATTGGGCGGAGCTACCACTAAAGCATTGCGAGCAATATCCTCTTTCCTCACATCACCAACATAGGTGGTCGCCGGCAGCTTGACGCCACAACCGCGGTAAACAGCATTTAACGCTTCCACAGCACCATGGGTATATATTGGGCCAATCGAAGGATCAACGCTCATCAATAGCCGCTGCGCCTTCCCCAGAGAATAGGCATAGAGAATGCTAACTTTGCCTTCATTGGCATTGGCCTGCCACCACTGATTTACTTCTGCCGCAATTATTTCGGGAGAAGGAAAGCGATAGATTGGCAGACCGAAAGTCGATTCAGTGATAAATGTATGACAGCGCACCGGCTCTATTGCCTGACAGCTCGGGTCTCTTTGGGTTTTATAATCACCTGAGACAACACAAATTTGCCCCCTATACTCGATGCGAATTTGTGATGACCCTAAAATATGTCCAGCGGGATGGAAGGAAACAATGACATCCTTAATCGTGATTGGCACGCCATAATCAATGGTCTCAATCTTTGCCTCTTCCCCCAGGCGCAGCCGCAATATCCCTCTTGAATCAGTGTGAGCTAAATAAGAAGCAGAGCCAGAGCGCGCATGATCTGAATGACCATGGGTAATCAAGGCGCGCTTAACCGAGCGCCAGGGATCAATATAAAAATCTCCGGCCTGACAATACAAACCTTGTTCAGTTACGCGGACGAGATCTTCAGCCATAGGTTAGAGAGATTCCAGAGTTTCGGAGTTTCAGAAAACTAGTACGGCAAGTATATTGTGACAGTCTGCAATATATTTTTCCTGTTTTCCTGCCTTTTAGCTTTGCTTCAATTTAAAGCCTGCAGCAAGGCCAGCGCTTCTCTATTGTCTTTAGAGAGCTTAAGTACATATTCAGCCTCTGCTTTAACCAGTTCATTTTTGCCTAGAGCTTTGGCTACAGTGGCACATTTGAGATGATACTCAATATTAGATGGGCTGCAGGCCGTGGCCTTCTGCAAATCGGCCAGAGCCTTTTCAGGCATTTGATTCTTAAAATAGGCAGAAGACCTGCCGAAGTAAAAGTCTCCGGCATCGTGATCAAGCCTTAGGCCGCTGGTATAAGTATCGATAGCATCAAGATAACTACCTTGACGTAACTGACAGTTGGCCAAGACTTCTATTGCCTTTAGATATTTAGGGTTATTCTGCAGCAGCGCTCGACACTGATGGATAGCCAGACCATACTGCCCAAGACTATAGTGACAGAGTGCTTGGCCTAGCATTGCTTCTTTAAGATAGGCACTCTTCTTCATGGCGATTATGGTTTGATAGTCGGCCATGGCCATCTGATAAGAGCGGGTAGCGTAATAGCAAGAAGCTCTGTCTAAGAGGGCTTTGTCATTCTCGTGATTAAGCCTGATGGCCTGAGAAAAGTCAGCAATAGCGGGTTCGTGCTTCTGCCACTGCATGTACACATCACCGCGCTTTACCAGCAAGCTTTCGCTGCTGTTAATCTCTATGGCTTTGTTCATAACTTCAATAGCCTTGGCCCACTCTTGAGATCTCATATAGCCATCGCACTGATTAATCAACTCAGCCAAACGATCAGTCTTGCTAGCGCCAAAGGGGAAATTGGAACGTGAACCTGCCGATCCAGTTCGAAGGTTGTAGTTCAAGAAGGCGGCTAACCCAGAGGCGGCCACAATAACTACAGTGATTATCGGCACGATCGGTATCTTTGCCACAACAAGAACCTAAAAACTAGTTTGCAACCACGGCGAATTCTTTCAGGGTCAATATAATGATCTCTGTTAGCTAGCCCTGATGAGCAAGTCCCATTAATTACCGATCTCTATCATACTGGTGTACTGAAGAAGCTTGAAGCGAACCATGGAAACAAATAAAAAACAGTCAGTAATCAAAAGGAACAGACAAGGCAAAATCCAAGCCACATCAGCGGCAATTGGTCTAGCAGTGGGAATAGCCTTGGCCACAGCCTTCTATGCCGGTCGCCAGTCAACTAATTCGGCCGACATAGGCCAGTCTAGCGCTAGTCAGCCAGATAGCAACCTGGTTACAGCAGTAAGACACCCGGCTGCAAGTCTAGCCACACCTGGGGCACAGGGAGTCAGAGGGGCAGCGATCGGGGCGAGTACCATTGCCGACATTGCCCAAGAGGCAGGGGAGTGGGTAGTCAACATAGACACTACCAAAGTTATTAGTTATGCGCCTCAACCAGAAATTTTTGCCTACGGCGATCAACAATTTGTAGTGCAGCAACCAGCCCAAGTGGCTCAACAAAGGGGCATTGGCTCAGGTCTAATTATCAGAGCCGACGGCTATATTCTCACTAACAACCATGTGGTTGGCCGCGCCGACCAAATCAAAGTGACTTTAGCTGATAAGCGTGTTTTCGAAGGTCAGGTAATTGGTCGAGACCAAGACAATGATTTAGCTCTTGTCAAAATT
This sequence comes from Obscuribacteraceae bacterium (SeqCode), assembly GCA_044378815.1. Taxonomy (GTDB): domain Bacteria; phylum Cyanobacteriota; class Vampirovibrionia; order Obscuribacterales; family Obscuribacteraceae. Next base: position 5,385 of record JBIPOV010000048.1, read on the forward strand.
GAGGCAAAGAACCTCCCTGTGGCGCGAATAGGCGCCAGCAGTAAAGTCAGACCAGGCGACTGGGCCATTGCTATTGGCTCGCCAGCCGGTCTTGATCACTCGGTCACCCTTGGCATCGTCAGTGCTCTGGGCCGCTCACTTTTCGAAATTTCGGAGCGCGGCCAGCTAATTCAAACAGATGCTGCCATTAATCCAGGCAACTCTGGAGGCCCCCTCCTCAATATTCAAGGCGAAGTAATTGGCATCAACACCGCCGTAAGCAGCTCAATGGGCACAGGTCATCAGATTCAGAATATCGGCTTTGCCATTCCTTCTGAAGTATTTCAAGATACTGTCGAGCAGCTGCTCGCCTCAGGGGAAGTGAAACGACCTTATGTCGGCATATTGATGCAGGAGCTTACACCCAACTTGCTGCAAGAGCTTGCCCTATCCCCAACCCTGAAGGGCGTTCGGGTAGCAAAAGTTACTCCAGGAAGTCCCTCAGCTGAGGCAGGGATTGAAGAAGGAGACATTGTCACCGGTGCCGACGGCAAAGAATTCTCATCAGTAGAGCAGTTGAGAGCCAATGTGCGCAGCCACAAAGTTGGCGAAGCCGTTGTCTTTCAGGTTCTGCGCCAGGGCAAAAGCCTTGCTGTTAAGGTCATAATTGGCGATTTAAAAGCTCACCGCCATCAATAGAGAATAGATAGACCTAGCAACAGAGAAGCAGGACCTCCGAGTTCAGCGCGGGTACAATAGGTACTCGTAGCTAGGGTTAGAGTTCATGCCCCGTAAAAGTGAAATCAAATTTCACCACTATCGAGAAATTGCAGCCATGGCAACATGGTGGAAAGCAATCTTTCTCACACCAATCTGGGCATTTATTTTGATCATGCCCTTGGGAGCTTTCGCAAGATACTTCCTCCCTAGTGTTCTGTGGATTCCTAGTTTTGTACTTGTAATTGTGCTTGGGCTCTTCTATTTTCTTCGAGATCTCAACCGCCGCTTTGTTACGGTCACCGACAAAGATGTCTACTTTGGCATGGGCAGCTATAGCCTGAGTCATTTAAGGCGCATAAAGATTGGCTATGCATTTCGCTTTTTCAATATCTTGCCGACCAAATTGGTCTTAGATTTTGAAGAGGAAGGATTGATGCGCCACCTCAATTTAAATCTAGCCTCAATTAGCTGGCAAGATAGCGAAGCCATGCTCGACTTATTAAGCCGACGGGTTTCACAACTAAAGATAGACGATGACGTAGAGCGCCTACTGCAATCTCGCAAACCGTTGGTAGTATCACCAATACAAGATCCAGACCACGTCGAAATGAAATATCACTGCCGCAGCCTTGCCGAAGAATTGCCAGCGGTTTTGGAACACACCATATATGAATGGTCCAGAGTGGTCGGACCAATTGGTACGTTATTGTTAAGCACACCAGTTTGGCTCTATTTCAATTGGATTCTCTTTAACGCCCTGCGCGACTACAACGATGTGGCAGCAAACAAAGTGTTTTACGACACCCTGGCTCGCTATCTGCTCGACCTCAATGGTGCGGCATCAACTGGGGTATCGCTAGTGCAGCAAATTCTTACAACGATTACCCTATCCCCATTTGTTAGCCTTGCTCTGGGCATGCTGTTTTCCTATGGTCTATTTAATTTCGTTATTATTAGCCGCCTTCGCCCAAACAAAATGACAATTAACAGAGAAGAATTGTCTCTCGATATGTGGGCTTACCTCTGGTCTTATAATTCCACCACTGTCAAATGGAAAGAAGTAGAAAGTGTTTCTTTAAGGTCGCCAGGCGGCAGTGCCGACCCTAAGAAATGGGAAATAGTCTTCTTTGGGCAAAAAGACAAAATGCTTGCCAAGATTCCGCTTTCTTCCGTCAGCAGCGAGGACAGAGCTAGGCTAGCCAATGCCATCGAACGCTTTGCCCCTAAGTCAACTGTTGAAGCACAACTAACAGAGGCTCTCAGGCCAAAGCAAGATAAATCGTATACAGAACTTTGGCTTCAGTCATTGTCTAGTAGTTCGCGCACCAATCTCGACCCACTAGAAGCCGGTCACACACTGAAGGCGGGCAGCTATGAAGTGATCTCTACCCTGGCCATCGGTGGAGAAGGGATTGCTTATGTAGCTCATGACCTGAGAAAAATAAATAGCGGTACGGTATCAGATGTAGTGCTAAAGGAAACACTGATACCGGCCTACATAGATAAGGAAATTCAGCAACAATGTGTGGAACGTTTCGAGAGAGAAGCCAGGCTTCTCAAAGATCTCGAGAGTGAGCATATAGTCGGTCTAAAAGACTATTTCATCGAAGACAAGCGCTGCTACTTGGTTCTGGAATATATAAAGGGCCAGAGCTTGAGACAATTAGTAGCAGAAAAAGGCGCCCTTGAGCCAGAGCTAGTACTTGAACTAGCAAAACAAATGGCAGAGATACTGACTTTCTTGCATAGCAAACAAATTATTCATCGAGACTTTACCCCCGACAATTTAATCATGCAAGAGAACGGCAAACTTAAGCTCATCGACTTTAATGTTGCCCGTGAATGGGATAAAGACGATGGCAAAACCGGCACCATCGTGGGCAAGCATGCCTATGTACCGCCAGAGCAATTTAGAGGTAAACCCTGCGAAGCCAGCGACATTTATGCCCTTGGTGCCACACTCTTCTACCTCACAACAGGCGAAGATCCAGAGCCGATTTCACAATCTTCACTAGAGCAAGTAAACAACCAAGAAAATGAGTCGTGGACAAAGCTCAACAGCATAATTCAGGCTTGCACTGCTATGTCGCTTAAAACAAGGCTGGCCAATGCCAGCGAATTGAACAAGGCACTGACCAGAGAAATTGAAATTGAGCCCCAAGAAGACATTAGCAGCCCTAAAGCAATCAGTGCAGAGAGCAAAAGCTCTGAGCTGTCGATAAAAATAGCAGAGGAGCAGCCATGGCAGACATAAGTTCATTAAGCCGCCACCATGAAGACTCCCAAACCATTTGTCTAGACTACTCAGACCAGGCCCGCCAATCACTCTTGACCACGCTGCGAATGTCTATAGTTTTGTGGGGTTTAATACCTGCTGTTATCAGCGCCTTTGGCTTCATCAATCTAATGATTTCGGCAGTCTCCAAAGAGACCAGCAACAATCTACATTACTGGGCTTTGACATCCATAGGCCTGATTATTCCAACCCTGGTGCTAATTGCCATTCGCAACTTGAGCAAGTCATCGTTGCTGCTAGACAAGAATGGCTTAGAAATTCCTCCTGATTTGCTCTCGACTAGACTCAAGACCCAGTACATTCCCTGGAACACAATCAACAAAATTGCCTTTCGGCAAAACCAAAGCGACAGTCAAAAAAATAGCGACTCCCCGCTGAAAAACGATCAGATAGTGCTTTATCTAAAGCAGCAAAAGCCAGTAGTAATAAAACTAGGTCGCCTTGATATAGCCAGTTGCGAGAAGCTTTTAGTTTGCTTCGATGTCTTTGCTGGCCGTGTCGAACGTGATTCACTTGAGGCATTGAGTGGTCTCATTAAAGCTCATTTGCGCGATCAAGCAAACCAGAGTCTAGCGGCCTTGGCAAAGGGAAATGTTCTCAGTCACACCGAGTTATGGGAAGACGAGCTAAAGAGACGCTTTCGGGCAGCTGCTTTTATGCCCCTTGAACCTGGGGTGATCATGCGCAATGGCAGTTTGACTGTACTGCGCCAATTGGCGCTCGGTGGTCTTTCAGCTGTCTACCTGGGACAGCTAGAAAATAACAGCCTGGTGGTGATAAAGGAATCAGTGGTGCCCGATGACGCCAAAGCTGAGCTCAAAGATAAAGCCAGAGAGATGTTTGCCCGGGAGGCTAATTTACTAATCAAGCTACAGCATCCCAATATTGTGCCTGTGCTCGATTACTTTGTAGAGAACGGCCGCAGCTATCTTCTGCTCGACTATATCAGCGGTCAAGATTTGCGCCAATATGTCAAACAGAGCGGTAGGGTGCGCGAAGGTTTAGTACTGCAATGGGCTCATCAAATCGCCGTTATCATCGATTATTTGCACAACCAAAGCCCCCCTGTCATTCACCGCGATCTTACTCCTGACAATTTTGGTGCAGCCAACGAATTTATTGGCAATGCCACAGGAACTTTCGTGGGTAAACAGTCATATATCTCCCCAGAACAGTTTCGTGGCAAGGCTTGCTTGCAAAGCGATATTTATGCTTTCGGCGGAACTCTTTACTATCTACTAACCGGCGAAGATCCCGAAGCACTCAGTCAATCAGAGCCCGCTGAAATTATTGAAGTGTCTCCCCAGTTAAATGATCTGGTTAAATGCTGCACTGATCTCGAACTAGAGACTAGAATTAGTTCGGCGGCTGAAATAATTGAGTCGCTACAACGTATCTCCCAAGAAAAAGTATTGTGATTATGAGCGACAACCAAGAAAAGAAAGCTAGCGGCAACGACGATTCGAAGTGGCGCGAAAAGCTCACTCCTGAGCAATATCATGTAGCCCGCGAAAAAGGCACAGAGAGAGCTTTCACTGGTAAGTACTGGGACTGCCATGAAGAAGGGATTTATCGCTGCGTCTGCTGCGGCGCCGAATTATTCAGTTCTGAGCACAAATTTGAATCGGGCTCCGGTTGGCCCTCCTTCTATTTGCCACTAAAAGAAGAGCACATCGCCGAACACCGAGATATGACACACGGTATGTTGCGCACTGAAGTTACCTGCAAAGAGTGCGGCGCCCACCTTGGTCACGTCTTTCCTGATGGCCCCAAGCCAAGCAACTTACGCTACTGCATCAACTCAGCTTCTCTAGAGCTTGAGCCCAAAGACTGAACCATTCGCTGAGGCCCGTCTATGAGCACGATCTTGCTGGCAGAAGTTGATGACAACGTCACCATTTTGGTTTCGACACTGCTTGCCGCTCGGGGTCATACAGTTGAGACCCGCTCCGATGGCAAAGAGGCAATTGAGCTGATCCGAAGCCAACCCTTTGATCTGTTCATTATTGGCGATCAACTAAGCGACATTGACGGCATCGGATTAATTGTCAAAATTCGTGCTGTCAATTCACAAATTCCTGTTGTGTTCATTTCCAAGACATGGCGTGAAGCAGAGGTCTATAAGCGCTTGACCCAAGACTTTAAGGTTAGCCTGGTAATTCACAGACCGCTCAAAGCGGGTTTATTCGGGGCCCAAATCGAAAGCATTTTCGCTTCAGCCGAAAAATCGATTCAATCCCATGTTGAGCACGAAGAGGCAATCATCAACACCCTGCAAGGCAACTATTTAAAAGTCTTGCCTGAGCGCTTTGCCAAAATCGAAAAGGCCATCGCCCAATCGAAAGAAAATCCCGATGATGCCGCAAGCTTATTAGAAGCAATCAGACTAGCTCACAATCTTAAAGGAACCGCAGCTTCATGCGGATTTGGCGTGCTTGGCGAGTCGGCTAGTTCACTAGAAAAAGCCCTCGATGCCATCAGAGAAAATAAGCTCACTCACCACGAAACAGCCTGGGAAGAAATTGATCTAATTGCTAACTTGGTCAGAGGCAACGCTCAGTCGCTCACTGGCGACCCGGTGGCCCAGGTAGATAAACGAGCCTTTGCCACCATAGAAACTCTAGAAGAAATGAACGCGCCCATTCCGCCACCGCAATCAAGCGTTCCTTATGAACCCCAAGATAACTTTGATACTTACGATGATTCAGCCTCAGTACGTGTCATGGTGTTTAGCTCAGACGTAATGCCAGCCCATAAGCGAATTGGTCACAAAGACACTGGCATACCAGTGCAAGTTATTGTCAGCCAGACCCATGAAGATGCCCTGATTAAAGCAGGCAAGCTCTCACTTGATGCCGTATTAATTGACATAGATGTGACCCAGCCCGGTCCGGCGCTCAACTTAGCGCGCGAACTGCGTTCGCTTCCTGGTTATGAAACCCTACCAGTAGCGTTTCTTTCTACTTCGAAGCAGCAAAAATATATCGAAGACTCCACCCATGCTGGCGCCTCACTAATGTTAGAGAAGCCTTTGCAGACCGATATTTTTAACAACGCCATTGAGTATCTGGTCAATGCCAGGCAAGGCGGAAGACCGCGCATATTAATTGTTGACGATGATGATGACTTTGTCAGAATCGTTGCTTCGGCCCTGGGCCAAGAAGGAATGCTGGTGCGGCAACTAGCTGACCCGACAAACTTACTGCAAGTAATTCAAGAGTTTCATCCTGACCTGGTGCTACTCGATGTCACTGTGCCAATATTGAGTGGCTACGATGTCTGTAGAATGATTCGCACAGCTGCTCATTTTCAAGACTTACCAATCTTATTTCTAACTGGACAAACCGGTCTCGAAACAAGGCTTGCCGCCTTTGAAGCTGGTGGCGACGACTATCTTCCTAAACCAGTGGCCCGAGTAGAGCTGCTTACTCGAGTTAAAGTTAGGCTTGAACGTGCTCGCATGCTGAAAGAGCGCTCAAATAAAGATATATTGACTGGCTTGTTGATCAGAAGAGCCTTTATGGAACAGCTCAATGACATGTCCGAAGAATCTAAGCGCAACGGCTTAATCTTCAGCCTTGCTCTCATCGATGTCGATCACTTCAAGAAAATCAACGACCAATATGGGCACCTGGCTGGCGACCGGGTACTGGCTAATTTTGGTCAGCTCTTAAAGAAACGCTTTCGGGTTGAAGACTTCCGCGGCCGTTGGGGCGGCGAGGAGTTTATGGTGGCATTCCGCCACATCCAAAAAGAGACGGCTCAAGGCGCTCTACAAAGAGCCCTGGAAGAATTGCGGGCCCTTGAGTTTAGTGGCGATCATGGCGAAAACTTTGGTATTACATTCAGCGCCGGTCTTGTCTCATATCCAGATGACGGTGGCGATATAGAAGATCTAATTCGCAAGGCCGATGAGCGGCTCTATAAGGCCAAGAAAAGTGGGCGTAACTGCTTAGTGGCTAAAGACTAGTTATCTCTCAGCAATTCGCTAAGCAAACAAAATAGTAATGAAAGACTAATTAAGACTCTGGCCGGGCACAAACACTATGGTGACAGAGAAGGGGTATGGCCAAATTGCTGATAGTTGAAGATGACGAGAACTTGCGCGAAACTGTGCAGGATTGGCTCATTTTTGAAAAACATACAGTGGAGATAGCCATAACTGGACCAGAGGCTTTGGAACAACTTAGTATTAGTCAATACGATTTGATTGTGCTCGACTGGTATTTGCCTGATATCGACGGTATTGAGGTACTTAAGCGCTATCGCGCCAGCGGTGGCACAGCACCAGTATTGATGTTTTCCGGTCGTGACTCTGATGAAGCAAGACAGGCTGGTTTAGCTGCTGGCGCAACAAAGTTTCTGATAAAGCCATTTCGGCTCCAGGAATTATCAGCCACCATAAAGGAAGCTTTAGCGCAGAAGAAGTCTTAGCCAATTTTGCAAAACAAGTAATAGAGAATGAAAGGAAGTAGTTAATGAGTTCTTTAATCCACCTAGTTTGTGACTACGCACAAGGCGACATGGCTTGGGCCGAAATCATCGCAGCCCTTTCGTGCAAGCTGCACGACGATACTCGCATACACACCACATCGGTGCATCCCTTTGACACAATTTCCACCGGCTTCATCGTAGCGCAACTGGCTCTGGCAGGCAGTAAACTCAGACCGTCAAATATGTTGGTGTTTGCCAACACCGCACCACGCCGAGATAAGAAAGAAGCTCGACCAAACAATGAAGGTGAGGGTTTGCTTTTTGCCACTCTAAAGAACGGGGTGCAGGTGCTTGCTGTTAACTCAGGCAATTCTCTTTCATTTGTTCGCAATGACATTCAAGAACTCTGGAGCACAAACGTAGAAGAGCAAGGTAGCCTATTTCGCTCACGAGACTATTTCCCCTTAGCGGTAAGCAAAGCCTCTAGAAGCGACTTCTCATTTATAAACCACAAACTTTCGATTGAAGAGGTGGTGCCCGAGCAGCCTAAAGAGGTAGTGGGTTATGTTGACTCCTTCGGCAATATAAAGACAACTATGCGGGCTGGGGACGCCAAGCTAGAGACTTACACACCAGGAACTCGATTGAAAGTAACCATCGGGGGACATGTCAGCACAGCCACGGTGGCAACCGGAAGTTTCAATATTATGGAAGGGGACTTAGCTTTTTCACCCGGTAGCTCGGGACACGATAAACGTTACTGGGAGATCTTTAAGCGAGGCGGCAGTGCTAGTGATGAGTTTGCTCACCCGCCAGCTGGCTCTCCTATAAAGATTCAACCGGCATAATCGCCAAATCCCTTAATCTACCGATGACAAACTGTTATAACGGTTAACTAAATTGGTATGGTAGAGATAACACACCTTGACCACTATGTTATTTAGCCACTTAGTTATCTAGCCAAACGCCCGAAAGACCAGGATACATGATAGAAAAACAGGCAACAGCAGATGCCCTCCCCACATTATTGTTAGGGGCTAGCATAGTCTCACAGCCCAAGCTTGATGAGGCCATGCTTACCGCTAAGAACCTAAACGTGCCACTTGCGCGTGCCTTGGCCATGCTCAATACTGTCAGCGAAACGACCATGAGGGTTGTCTTGGAAGCTGAGGAATTGGTACGCTCGGGCAAAGCGACAGTAGACCTTGCTCTCAAGGCTCTAAGATTGGCCATGAATAACAGTATGGCTATGGAGGACGCCATAGGCGTTCTCAATTCTGTGCATAAAAAGACACAGACAGTGCAGAGCATTGCCAACCCTCTCACTCAACTGCTTCTTTCAGCTGATTTGATAAATCCAGAGCAATTGGGAAGGGCTGTGATTAAGGCCAAGGATACCGGTATGCAGATGGGTCGTGTAATGGTTCTCAACCGCGATCTTTCAAGCTGGATGATGAATGCTGCTCTGACTGCGCAGTTACTAGTGCGCGACAACAAAGTAACAAAAGATCAAGCGATCCAAGCTCTACTTACCGTAGGCAGAAGGCGCATTACAATCGAGCAAGCGCTTTTCGAACTTGGCCTCTACTCTGAGAAAGCTGGTCAGACTGTCCGTATTGGCGAACTAGTATTGATGGCTGGTTTTCTCTCAGATGGCGACATGCTGGAATGTATAGAAATTGAGCTAGTCAAAGAGAAACAATTTGGTCAAATTCTCTTAGAACAGGGTCTAGTAACTCACGACCTGCTCGAGGCCGCAATCGTTTTACAAGATATGGTGGCTAATTCAACAGTTAAAGCCTTTCAGGCAGCCGAAGCACTAAAGCAAGTAAAAGCTCGGGGAGTATCTGTTTATCAGGCTATTGCTGAGAATTATTCAGCAACCCAAGCACAACCAAAAGAGTTCCTACCAGCCGATCTATTAGTGCAGGCTGGTTTGATTTCGTCTTCTGAAATTGAAAAAGTAGTTTATGTCAAAGAAAAGAGCGCCATCAAAGTTGGTAAGAAAGTTCTTGCCACCGGAGCAATGAGCGAACCAGTTCTTTATACAGCTTTGCGCACCTATTCGCTCTACACTCAAGGCTTCATTTCTTGCGACCAAGCCACTACTGCTCTGAAGAAATGCAAAGACGAAAATATTACTTTAGACGAGGCCCTGGCGAAGATGGGATGGAACGTTCCCGCTCGCATGCAATGGATATGGTGCTAAGAAAACTATTCCATAAAAACTCGGGCCCAAGCTTCAGCTTTAGCTTTAGCCTGGGCATTTGCTTGGGCATCAGTTCGGGCTTGGGCTTAGTCAGTGCAGCAGCGCCAGCACTTGCTAGTGACTCAGCACGGGAGCTTAGTGGCCAGATTGCAAAAGCACGTCCTAAAATTGGCCTAGCCCTCGGCGGCGGAGGTATGCGCTCGGCAGCTTGTGTTGGTGTACTTAAGGTACTAGACGACGAAGGCATCCCAGTTGATGTACTAGTGGGTAGCGGTATGGGAGCTGTAGTTGGTGGCTTATATAGTGCCGGTGTAACACCGAAACATATCGAAGAGCAATTCACCGAAAAGAAGCTGATGAGTGCCTATTTGACGATTCCACTGAAGTTGCGCATGCTCATCATTCCTCTTTTTTACACCCCCAGATTGGTTGGCATAGAGCCTTACGATGGCCTCTATCGCGGCAAAAAATTTGCTACTTATTTGAACAAGCAAGTACCAGAAACAGAGCGCAATATTGAAGATCTAAAAGTTCCTTTTGGCGCAGTGGCAGTCAATTTGCTTGATGGCAAAACAGTAACACTATCAAAAGGGAACCTGGGTAAAGCACTACAAGCAAGTGCCGCAATTCCGGCTTTGCGCAAACCTGTAAAACTATCTGACGGCATTCATGATGGCCTATTTGTAGATGGTGGCGTCCTCGTAAACATACCGGTATCTGAAGCAAAAAAGCTCGGAGCTGACATTGTCATTGCTGTCAGCGTCGACGAGTCACTTGGTGCGGTTGCTGAAAAAGATTTCCGCAAAATCGGCAGCGTCAGCCACCGCGTCATTACCCTGCACTTCAAAAAAGTAGATGCTGATCAATTAGCTCAAGCCGACTATGTCATTCGACCTAACGTCGATGGCATCGGCATGGTATCTGCCAAGTCAACTGACGCCAAACAGGCCATAGAGGCCGGCGAGATGGCAGCACGAAGTGCCATCCCCGCTATTCGCGAGTTGATGGAAGACTTCCAAAAGAAGCAGAACTAAAAGAACTTAGCCTTTTTCTCTACTCGCTTTTCTTTCTACTAGCTCTTTTTTCTACTAGCTTGTCAGGGCAGTATCGAGACTGAGCGTCTTGGAGTTCAGCTCAGTGGTGTCCATGTGCATATAATTCTCGAGACCGCCCTCAAGCAAACGTTTTACATCGCCGACAAAGCGAGCAGCAGGGCCGCCGTCAATAATGCGGTGATCAAAGTTGAGGGTAATAGTCATCATCGGACGAACCACGATTTTGCCATCGCGCACGACAGCGCGCTGTTCGATTTCGCCGATACCGAAGGTTGATGTAGAGACACATGGTGGAATCAGAGCCTTAGCGCCCCATTTACCGATGGAACTCATACCAAAAGTAGCACCCAGGTATTTTAATCGCACCGATGGATAGCGAAGACCTAACCAGAGAATAAAACGACGGAACAACCATGGCATATTATTGAAATTATTCTGCCGATCAAGATGCTCTATGGCGTCCATTTCGGCCTCGGAGTATTGTTTCAGCTCAGAAGCAATTTCTTCGACAGACTTGGTATCTGGATTTTTGATAGCACCGAAGAAAACAGCGGGCTGCTCTCCGATGTAACGTTCTACGGTGAAGCCAGCGACAATATCGTTGAAAGTAACGGTACGGCCCCAAGGAAGCGAAGCAGTGCGGCTATCTGGATGGGCACGTTGGGCAATAGCAATTGCCTTAAGTAGTATGGCCGTCACTGTCACTTTTGAGCCCATAGTCTTTAACTGTGCTCTCATTTCTTCTACCCATGTCATATCGACATCGATGAATAAATAAGTTGGCACTGAAGACTTGCCGATGAATGTGATCATGTCGACCACATTCCAGCGGGGCCGAGGCAGAGAAGAGAGCGAGAAACCGCCTTTACTATTTTGTTTGTCCATTTTTTCTTCCGTCAGAAAAGCAGAGATAGATTCTAAGACAAGCTTTCGGTGAGCAATGTTCCCAACCGTAGAGGTAGGGCGATCCTTCAATTTCGAGCTTATAAGGACCATTTGCCAGTCGCTCGTCAGAGAAACCCCAAAACAGCGACTATATTCATTATAGGCTACCTCTTGGCTTTCGAGAACTAACCTCCTGGTTGAATTACAGCTTTCTCAACAGTAGCCAAGCCAAAAATAGGCTAGTTTCCTGTTTTTTTGCCTAAATTAATCTAAATTCAGCGCTGAGTATCTTCTTCAAGCGGAGCTAACCCCTCAGGGTCAGTAAGCTGGCTCTCATCTCGATCCTCCATGGGCGTGTCGCCAGAAAGATTGCTGCGCGAAGCTGAGGCTACATTTGAAACTGGGGTTTGCTTGTACGGGTCGTATCTGAGCACTGTCGGCGAACTAGAGCCAAACTGGTTCGGGTTAGACTGGTTGGCGTTAAACTGACTGGAACCGAACTGATTTGAGCCAGGCTGGCGGCCCATAGGCTGACCAGAACCGCGATTGGCGTAACTGCCAAAGCTTTGTGGAGAAGATGGCTTAGAGCCAAGACCAGGGAAATGGAAATTAGCAATGCCACTACCAAAAGTGGCAAAGGGATCATTGCTCTTCGGCGCACTATCAGCAAACGGGCTGGCAAATGCTTTCTTTCCTGTAGTTTGTGACAAGCCAGAACTGCCAGAGGCCGAGGCTCTATTGATCTTGTCTTCAACCATCTTGTTCAAAGTCGCTTCGCGACGTTTAACTTCTTCCAGTCGCTTCTCTAAAATCACCCGCTCTTCGCGGTTCTGACCTAACTGAATCTCACTCTCTTTCTTTAGTTCTAAATACTTGGTATAGGCAAACCATCCGCCCAGTGAGATACACATAACCAACATACCAACAGTGACTTCAAGCCACTTAAAGCCGTTCTTCTCTTCCACCTGAGGAGAAGTAATATAGTCAAGCTCGTCTTTCATCTCAAGCGCTGACTGGTAGCGCAAATAGACGTCTTGTTGTGTGGCCCGTCCGACAATCAAATCAGCTGCTTCTGAAATCTCCTCATCAACATCACGCGGAGAGCAAACGGTCAGCGCCAGCGGCTCTTCTCCTGTGAGAAGGAAATACATGGTAGCGCCCAGGGCGTAGATATCAGAGCGCGGATCGGCTCCACCCCAATATTGCTCTGGTGGCGAATAGCCTTGCGAGACCACATGGGTGTTGTCGCCGTCATCTTGGTAGAGACGAGCAATACCAAAGTCGACCAACTTAACGTTGTCTTTGGTGTCGATCATGACGTTGGACGGCTTCAAATCGCGGTAAATAACGGGTGGATCATGAGCATGTAGATAATGCAGCACATCGCAAATCTGCTTAGACCAGGTCAACACTTGATCTTCAGAGAAGGGCTCTTCCCGTTCTTTGAGCATGTCGTGGAGGTTATGACCCTCGACGTACTCCATAACAAGGTAATACTCTTCGTCTTCACGGAAAGAATCGAGCACCAAAACAATATTGGGGTGCTGCAATTTACTCAGCACTTTCGCCTCGCGCAAGAAGAACTGCTGCGCTTTCTCTTTGTCTTCATCACGGAAGAAATCATCCCGCAGGCGCTTAACTACGCACTTACGGTTATCTAAGTTAAGGTCACGAGCCAGATAAACAGTGCCCATGCCACCCTGGCCAAGATAGTCGACGACCTGCCAGCGGCCCCTCAGCACAAAAGGGCCATCCTTGTGGGGATCGCGGTAAGGTAGTCCATGCTCGAAACTGGATGTCATAAGAAATCTAGTATAACAACATTTAATCTAATTCAAAAGAAGATATTTTAGACAAAGCTCTCTAAATAAATCTAGACCTTTCGCGTGCTCGGCTGAGAAAGAATAATCAAGCTCTTTGGTGAAATAACTGTCTAGCTCTTCTCTCGGCAACTGAGTACGACGGCCAGCCTCGGCCAAAACCTCAGCATAGTCGCCGCCCAAACCAAGCACCAGTGAGTCATAGAGAAACTTATTCAGAGTTTCAAAATCTTGCTGATTGGCCTCAACCCAGCTCTTCCGTGCCGCCCAAACACCGAACACCATGGGCAACTGAAAGCGCTCAAACCACCACTGGCCCAAATCTCGACGCTCAAACTGCGAGGCCAAGCCGCTGCTTTCAACTTGCTGATCGGCTGCAAGGGCCCGGTCACCAATAATGACGCAGCCATCAAAAGCCTCATCGGTGGGCCAGGCATCGACTCCCGAGACAAAATCAATAGATTTTAGAAAATCTAGCCCAGCCTGAGCAGCGCCAAAACCGCCAAACTCTTCAGCCAGAAGCACCTTTACAAGATTATTGGAGGTCGCCGACGACTTAGAAAGAGCAATCCGAGCGCCTCTAAGCTCAGCCAGTGGCTTTTTGCTAAAAAATAGCACGCTGCCAACAGCCCCACGGCTAGCTATACAAAGCTGATCGAATAGCCTGAAACCGCCGTCTTCAAGATAGAAATGAGCACTCATCGCCCCCAAGTCAAGCTCACCGCGCTCGTAGGCGCGATTAAGATCTCCGGGAGTGTCCATAGCCAACTCAAGGTTGGCAGGCATATTTTTGAGAAACGGCAGCGTGATAGGCAGACAATTGACGAAATCAATCTGACCGAAGACCACAGGCCGATTCAATAGAAAACTAGTAATTGGGATTTCCAGTGCCAAAAAAATTTGAGCAAAAAAAAGTGGGAGTGGACCTAGAGTTTTCTAGTATATTTCTTGCGGCCGCACTCCCTATTTCAATTATGCAGGTCTAACGTCAGTCGTCAAGAGGTCAAGTAAAAAGTGGTTGCGGTAACAACAAAACCGGTGCGAATGATTGATCTGATTCTTGCTAAAAGAACAGCTGCCCATCACACAAAGAGCGATATCGACTTTCTTGTGGATGGCATCATGGACGGCAGCATCCCCGACTATCAGCTAGCAGCCTGGCTCATGGCAGTTTGCTGGCAAGGCATGAGCATGGAAGAAACCGCTTGGCTCACCGATGCCATGCGACACTCTGGCCAAATTTTAGACTTGTCGGCCATCGGACCAGTAATAGGCGACAAGCACAGCACTGGCGGTGTCGGCGACAAAACTACACTGGTATTCGTGCCACTATTGGCCGCCGCTGGCATACCCATGGCCAAACTATCTGGCCGCGGATTAGGTCACACTGGGGGCACCATCGACAAGCTCGAAGCAATTCCAGGCTTCCAAGTTGATATCAGCATCGACCAATTTATCAAACAGGTAAAAGAAATCGGCATGGCGATTGCTGGACAGACAGCCGAGCTTGCTCCTGCTGATGGCAAAATTTACGCCCTGCGCGACGTCACTGGAACGGTCGAATCAATACCGCTCATCTGTGCCTCAGTCATGTCTAAGAAATTAGCAGCTGGTGCCAATTTCATTATTCTCGATGTTAAATGTGGTCGCGGTGCCTTTATGGAAACCGACGAAAAAGCAACCGAATTAGCTCAGACCATGGCCGAAGTTGGTCGCATCTTAAACCGACCAGTGACAGCCGTAGTCACAGATATGGAGCAGCCTCTCGGACGCGCAGTGGGCCACACCGTAGAGGTTATTGAAGCAATCGAGACTCTCAAAGGCAACGGCCCAGACGACCTGACAGAACTGTGCATGGAACTTGGTGCCCTTTCGTTGGTGCACGCAGGCAAAGCCAAAGACAATGCCGCAGCCAGAAAAATATTGCAAGAGTTAATTTGCAGCGGCAAAGCACTAAGCACCTTTGCCACATTGATCAAAGCCCAGGGTGGCGACGACAAAGTTTTGACCGACTACAGCTTAATGCCAACGGCAAAACACACAAAACCATTTGTGGTGCCAGGCAGCGGCAAAAAATGGTTAGAGCACTTGGACGGGAAAAAAGTAGCAGAAGCTTGCAAACTTATGGGAGCAGGCCGCACTAAAAAAGGCGACCCGGTTAATCTGGCAGTGGGTGTCGTGCTGCAAATCAAAACCGGCGATGAAACTAGCGGTGGAGCAACGGCAGCAATGGTGCACTACGACACTGAAGAACAGTTTGAAGCTGCTTCGAAGAAGCTTGTGGAAGCCTTTACTTTCTCTGATAATTTTGTCGCCAAACCCAAACTAGTCAAGGCCAGCATTTCTTGACGACTTCGGTAAGAGCACGGGCCTTGAGGCTGATTCCTTACGGTGTCTTTGACGCTGTAACAAATATGGCCATTGATGAGGCCCTGCTCGAACTGCACTTGCAAGGCAAAACCCCGGCTACCTTGAGATTTTATGGTTGGGAACCACCGGCGGTTTCTTTCGGCTATTCTCAAAAAGTTAGCCCTAGAACTGTCGAAAAAGTTCGCGCTGCTGGCTATGATGCCGTACGTCGTCCAACTGGTGGCCGTGCGGTTCTACACGAAGGCGAGCTAACCTATTGCTTTGTTGGCGCCGGACCAAAACAAGACGGTATCGACTTTAGACCAGACGCTGAAATTGCCGGAGCCGCACCATCCTATTGGTTAGAGCAAGGCAGCCCCTATGAAGGATTTTTACCTGGCTCAATTAACCAAGCCTACAAAGAAATTTGCGATGCTTTGATTTACGGATTGAGAGAACTGGGAGTAGCTGCCAGTCTTGGCCGCAGCAATAGTGCTTACAAAGACTACGAAGATTGTTTTCAGGCAACCACCCAAGCCGACTTGCAATTTGAAGGCAAGAAAATTGTTGGCAGTGCCCAACTGAGACGCAGGCATGGTGTTCTGCAACACGGCTCAATCATGATCAATCAATCGCAGACCAAGCTATCTGAGATTTTTGGTTTGGCTGAGAATGCAAAAGAAGTAGCAGACAGGGATCCAGATTCAGAGAAAGCGGATCGCCACTGCAATTTAATCGACGTGCTCGCTGGTGGCTATGACCGCACCACCTTAGAAGAAGCGATTGGCCGCGGCTTTACCCGCAAGTTTGACTGTCACTTTGCCGTCTACGAGCTAACCGACGAAGAAATGGAGTTCGTGGCAGAATTGAAAAAAGACAAAAATCGCTATCAGATTCTTTAGTTTCTCGAGTGCTGTTGGAAATCAGCGGCTAGCAATTTCGTAATTACCCCACTGACAAAAGGCAAGGGCACGTATAACCTTGGCTTGAGGGCAAATATTGATTGGCTCGCTTTACTAGTCCTTCGAATTTTCCGGTGCTTCCCCCCCAGCCTGGTTACCCCCCAATCGATAGGTTTTGCTTTGGCCGACAATGTCTTCGAACAACCTAGAGCAAAAGAGAAAGGCGACTCCGCGGCCATCAAGGTTGCCTCAACCGAAAAAGAACAGGGCGCCCCTAGACTAGAGCCCCTTTCATTACTTTCGATTAGCGGCATAGATGCGAGAAAGGCAATAGCTGAGAGCATAAAACCTTCGGCTGAGGAAATTGCCACAGCAAGCCCAGTCTCAAAACTCAGAGCAGACCAACCCAAAAGACCAGAGATGATTTCAGTGAGTAAGGAAGGCGAATCTCTCAAAAGTATTTACGAAGATGGCATTTTTAAGCTCTACGACGAGCCTGGTAAGAGTCATTTCGGATTCAAGTTCTTAGAACCCGGCGGAGCGAACAAAGAGCGCTTATCAGCCAGTGCCGCCCCGAAAAACAAAGTAGAAGACATACTAGGCACAATTTCTTTTCAGTACCGCGTCAAGTTTTAAATCGAGTTTCGTAGACACCCAGCTGATAACGACCAGGCAAATACGGCCATAGCTTTTAAGGCAATACTCGAAGGCGACGTTCTTTGCGTCTGGGCTTGGTGCCATCTTCTCCAGCTACACCGTCTTGAGAAAGACCCTCTGGCGGAACAATCTCCATAATTTCTCTCTTGCGCTCAGCTTCAAGGAAATCTTTGAACTGCTCAACAAAGTGCTCTGGGCAGACAGTCACCTTAGTCACTTCACCCATAAAGAAATTAAGAGCCATCTCTTCAGACATCTCATGGCGAGCGATGACAGGCAAAACGCCATCGTTCATCCAGCGATAACCTTCTTGCAGCGGCAAGATAAAGTGATTGCCTGGTCTCAAAACCTCAACATTGGTGATGCCAGATTGCACCAGGTGGTTGGTCAACCCCTTAGACAAGGGTAGAATGTTAGCCGACTTAGAAAGATTGATAAAGACTTGATAGGTGGAACCTTCAGCTACCTGAAACAGCTTCAGACCACTTAAACCAGCAGACAAGAGAGCAGCGCTTAGCTTCTCCCAAACATTTCTATCAGCGTCACGGTCTTCTGGATTGAACTGCAAAATCAGAAAAGACTCAGTTTGGTGAACACTAAGTGCTCTATATGCTTTAGATTCTTTTGAGACAGAAGAAAGAACTTCTTCATCGCTCAGTTGATGGAACTGGCTTAATTGTCGCCAGTTAGCACTGGTATTAGCACTACTAATAGTGCGGGCATAGCTGCCAAATCGAGATGAAAACAGCTTGAGAAAGAGCGCTTTAGAATCTAGGGCAACTGCAGGAACAAAAGACGCTGCAACTGTGGATGGTGGCTGAGAATTAGTAATGACTGATTCCTCTGCGGGTGATTGTGAATGTGCCTTGAATTATGGCATCAAATTTAGTGCCACCATTTTACAGGCTACATTTAAATTTAATCCTAGTGCTGATAGCCCAAATGTTCAAGCCCTAGTAGCTAGTTTTAACCCGAGCTTACCAAAGCAACGCTATTTAGTAGGATTGTTGCATATACAACTGACAACCAATGAACCATGCCACCATTTTTAAATACTTGAGTACTCAAGTATTCTGCTAAGCCATTATCCCTGGTGCCTGAACTTTCCCTGGTACCAGAAATAGTTGTATATACAACTATTTCTAAAAAGCATTACCCTAAAGCAAAACTCTCATTTGCAAGTTGGAACCAAACCCGGTCAGCGAAACCAGAGACGGTTCTATCCAAAACCCCACTTGACAGCCGAGTGGCTTCGGGAGTACATTAAGGGCGCTCGGCTTTTTCGAGCCACCTGTGAAAGCTTTGCAATCACAAGTGCCTGGAGTCTCTTACTAACTACAACCATATGCAAAGGCGCTTCTTTCTTTGAGGGAAGTATTCATTCGCCATGTCATTTTTGACAAACGATTGTTTTGACCTGCCGAAGTTCAAGAAGAACCAGAATACTTCGAAGTACCCAAAGTCTTCGAAGTATTCGAATTCTTCGAAGTAGCTTTGCATTACTCATGGAGGGCTCAAAAATGATTGAGCATAATGAGGCGCCCGATTACTCGGACGCTAGCGCTTCTGCGCGGACCAACAGCAATACCAATACAAAAGCCAGCGCTAATGCCAAAAGCGAAGGCGCACGCCACAGCACTCAAACGATAGAAAGAGAGGACAACCCGCTCGATTCATTTGCTGAGCGCTGGGAGCCAGAACCGGCACGGCAAGACCGAGGGCTATGGTTGAATGGCTCAAAGATACTTATCATGACGTTCGGAGTGTTAATTCCGATTTTACTTCCGGCCTTATTTGTCATCGGTGGCCACAAAAGACTTGTATTGCTCTTGCTTGCCCATCCCCTAGAGACATTGATCGCTATTGCACTGTGTCTATCGATACCAGTGACAAATCTAAAATTGCACCGAGCCATTTGCAAAGATAATTTCGTCTTCGGCCTTAAGCCCGGGCTAGCCGCCGGTCTTGCTATTGGAACAGCACTGACGATTGCCATCACTTGCCTAGCGGCAACGGTTGTTAACACTGGCAATGAAGCATTCGTGCTTGGCCCCGATGCCCAGATGCTAGGCAATATGTGGGGCATAGGTCTCCTTTATCTAGCCGCTTCTCTGGTTACGCTACAACTAGTTCTGGCAATTAGAAAGACAAAGGAACTAGATTCTGCTAGAAGAAGGATACTATCGTATCTATGTTTCGGAGCGTTATCAGCGGCCTTAACTCTAGTTGGCACCGAAGTTCAGACCCTCGTTGCCCACTCATACGAGAGGCAAGCCCTCAGTTCAAATCCAAAAATTAGCTTGCCCGCACTTTCATTTTTGCGGCAAGCAAACTGCGAAAGGCAACTACGATTGCTCTGCGCTGACTCTCGCTCTGCGGGATTCACTGGTCTCTTCATACCCGTAAAACCTGCTGAAGCAGAGAGGCTCTATTTCATGCTTGAGGGCAAACCTTTCGTCATTGAAAATAAAACTGACACTGCCACAACAATTCCAATACAACAGTTTAGCTATGAAAATTCCACCTATCGGATGAATGCTGAGCAACTGAGAAATTTTGCAATCGGATCGAAAATACCCGGTGTATCACTCACCCGCTCTACTATCAACGGCAACCTCCATCCCGACAATCTCTCAGCCACGCTAGTTTGGACAATGGTATTTCAAAACGATGGCAAAGATGAGCAAACAGCTCGAGCTGAAATTTCAATGCCTGAAAGTGCAGCCATAACCGCGGCCAAAGTTTGGCAAGATGGTGAACCTATTGATGGCGATTTTTCGCCTGAAGGTAGCCAGCATCAATACAACGGCCAAACCGGCTTTGACGGCAGACTGACTGAGCTTGGACGCGGTAAGTACCTGTTACAGAGTAAATCACTGACACCTGATAGCCAAGTTAAGATGCAGGTGACGATGGTGCTACCTATGGAACTAGAGCAACTCGAAAGTGCACAAATTAAGTTGCCGCAAATTATAGAAAGCAATTTTTCGTTGGAGGGCGATCACAACTTAGAACTACTATCTGACAATACTTTTGAAAATTCCCACCCTGCCTTTACCACCGGGCAAAGAGAAGACGGCCTTAAATTCTTGTCTGGTTCACTGACAACAGAACAAATTGAAAATTCACCTCTTTCTTTTCTCTGCAAACGACACCCAATAACAGCACTTGCGTCGTGCGAAGACAAAGGTATCTTCCAAGATTACTTTGAAAAAGTTAGACCAAAGAATGTCCAAGAGACACCAGGTATCCCTTACGGTACCTATCTAACTAGACAAATTGAGCAAACTATCGCAGCTGCCCCAGGACGAGTGGTAGTCGTCTTAGACGGCTCAGTCGAAACCTCAAAATATCTAGAAAAGATAAAAGAATCACTAAAGCAAATTCCCAGCGGCATTCCTGTTTCAGTGATGGTGGCAAGCAACGAAGACAAAACCTTCTCTAAGCCAGAAAATCTTAAAACTGCCCTGCCCAAGCTAAAAGACGTTAAATTCACTGGAGGACAAGAGAACCTCAAGGCCCTAGTGAAAGCAGCTGAATTTGCCGGACAAACGAAAGAAGGCGTAGTTTTATGGCTTCACGGAAGACAGCCAGCACTACATAAAGAGATCTATATTATTTCGCCGTTTGCCTTCAAACCGGCTCTTTATGAGCTTGCCTACGATCAAGCAGAAGCTGTGGACGGCAAATTCTTCAGAAACCATAGTGAGTTGTCTGCGTTTTCTCAAGTAACAAGAAGCGGCGACCAACTAGCAGACTTGAGTAGATTCTTCCGCCGCTGGCAAGCGGGAAGGAAAGAATACAATGTGGTTTCAAAACTTAGCCGCAGCCCAATTGCAAATGCGGCTCCAGTCAATGGAACAGTTGAGAGGGAGACAAAATCTCTAATGGCTCGCAGTATAAATTCTGAGTTAATAGCGAGGAATGCCACAGCTGAGTCAGCCATTTTTGCCACTGCCTCCCGCATCGTTTCGCCGAACAGCTCTCTCTTTTTCCACGCTCGAGAAAGAGAGGCGGTAACAAACACAGTACCAACTCTTGCCGGTGCAACACTAGGAACTATTGCACCTCAAGGCACTGACTCAAATGCTTTTCAAGGTGTGGTCACGGCAGGTACCGTGCGTGTCAACAACTTAGCCAACTTAGAAGCGCTACTGAATATTATTGCCAATTTAATACAAATGACCATGCTGATTGGAGGAGTTGTAAGCATGATCAAAGGAGCAATCATAAAAGGCAGCAGCGTAAAACTATTTGGAATACTAGAACTGAGTCGCACCGGTCTGATTATCGGCGGAGTAATCTGCATCTTCGTCGGCCTAGCCGTTCCCGGAGTGATGAACTTCTTTGTGGCATCGGCTCGCGATGCCGCGCTCTTCAACTAAGCTAATCTACTTCAGAACCACGTGCGAGAGCCAAACGAGAGAGTCTGGTTGGGAATTTTCAAGAATTCCAAACTAACCGATTCTCCTGAAAAATATAATGCCCCACCGGTAAACCGATGGGGCATTGATATTAGCTTTTTAGCTTGCATACTGGTTAGTACTTTAGAGGAAAACCACTAAAGACGACACGGGCTGCAATTTAATAACGGCCTCTGCCGCCACCGCCGCCGCCATCGCGGGACTTAGGCTGGGAAACGTTAACTGCAATCTGTCTGCCATCAACTTCACGTCCGTTGAGAGCTTTAATTGCAGCTTCAGCTTGGGCTTGGGTCGCCATTTCTACGAAAGCGAAACCACGTTGTCTGCCAGTCTCACGATCGGTTGGGATCGCTACTGATACAACTTCGCCGTACTCAGCAAAAAGATCTTGAAGATCTTGCTGTGTAGTTTTGAATGAAAGGTTTCCTACAAACAATTTGTTATTCACGTCAATTTTCCTCTTACGACCGCAAAATCTCAGTTTATCGAGACAATTGGTCCTTTTGTACTGTACTAGTTTGGCATGGTTTTACGTTTGAAACCATAGCCAAGTCCATTTGGCAAAGTTGCCTTAAGCAGTCTTTACCTAATCTCTGCTGAACCATCCAACTTAGGCGCTTTTTGGGCAACCTGAGCCTTCCCCTTGGCTTCACTTGGAAGATCGGCCGAGAGTTCATCAGAGACCACACCGTTGCCTTTCGGCCCCGTTGTAGGAACTTTATCCGCTATTTGCGGTTTTTCTTCATTAGATCTAGCTAAGGCAAGCGTTTTTTCGCGCTCTTTTAAGAGCTTGACTACCTTGGCTAATTTGCGCAGATTGGCACGAGCTTCAAATTGCTCGCTTATATCGACGTCGTGTCTTTCAATCATTTTCCATTCGCGAATGGTACGGTCGAGCAAAGCCTTGTCTATTTCAGTGTCTTTCGACTTACGCAAGATACCAGTCATAGAACGGGCGAGAAGTACGTGACCAGTGGGGTCACCAGGATCAAACTGCACAGCTTTAGAGAGCTTTCTATAAGCCTCTTTGAAATTGCCCTCAACTAGCGCCTGCTCACCACCAAAGCGCATGTAAGAAGCTTCAGACATACGGCCACTGATACCTTTACCAAAGAATGCCGCATTGGCAGGCTCTCTTGAATAAGAGGTAGCGTCGTCATCATTAATTTGTGGCGAAATAGTATCTGCCTGTGCCGCCTGACAATTCAAAATTGCACCAGAGACAGCGGATAGAGCTAAGCCAAAGATAGCGACTACTTTCATATGGTTACTTCTCAAGGTTCAACATCAGTATTTTTCAAAGTAACGTCAGCGATGTCAACATGCTGACCGGTCTGGATATCTGCGATTTCAGCTTCTAACTCAGCGATACGTGTGCCTATGCGGGCGATTTGAGTCAACTCTTCTTGAATTTTCTCTTGTAAGACACGTCCATCAATCGTTGAATTTTCAAAGAACAATGTATACGTACGTTGTCCGATAGTTTGCAAATGCTGAGTCTTCTCTGAAGTCAATGACATCACAGTCATCTTCAGCTTAGCCGCTTTGGCAGCGCGATTAGTCTGATCAGCGGCCTGCTTGGTCGCTTCTTTCACCTTGTTGAAAATGTTATCTAAACCGGCCATGTCACTATCTCATGCGTTGACTAAAAAGAGAAACCTAACCTAACCTAACCTAACCTAACCTAACCTAAACAGTTATTGAACCATCAGACAAATTGAAACGCTGATGAATCAGTCTGACGGCGTCACGTCCGTGTTTGGCAGAAGTGATAACACTCATGCGCATGTCTCCAGTGGCTACCATTTGCACAGGGATGCTGGCATTGTGCAGCACCTCAAAGACTCCCGCTACAACTTCTGGCCTATTGGTCAGCCGTCTACCAACGACTGAAACCTTGGCAATATCTGTCTCTACCTGCATGAGCGGATTGCCTAAACTCAAGGCCAGCGATTCAATTAACTGCTGCACCCGAGGCAAGGCTGATTTTTCTATAGTGAAAACTAACTCTTGCGACGGCTCGTCTTCGTGCTTCAGTACCATCACCATATCAGTTTGAATACCAAGCTCTTGCAAGCGGGTGAATAGCGCTGATATTCCTTCTAGTGGTTTGCTTTCGTTGACATTGTCGAGGCTTTTGAGAGTAACGCTAGCCGAATTCATATCACAAGAAATGCCAGCAATAGCGTATTCAGGAGAAGCTACTCGATGGGTAATGAGGGTGCCAACGTCTTCTGGTACGAAGGTGGAGCGCACTCTTATTGGTACTTGATTATCCATGGCAAGTTCTACCGATCTAGCATTCATCACCTGTGCTCCCGTGGCAGCAAGTTCTAACATCTCTTCGTAGCTGACCGATGGCAGTTTTCTAGCATCGGAAATAATTCGCGGGTCAGCGGTATAAACTCCTCTTACATCAGTATAGATGTCGCAGCGATCGGCGCCCAAGGCAGCGGCAAGTGCTACAGCAGTGGTGTCGGAACCGCCCCGACCGAGGGTGGTCAACTCTTCGTTCTCAGTCACGCCCTGAAAACCCGCAACTACGGCTATTTCGCCACGAGCCAACGACGACTCAAGGCGATCAGTGCGCATCTCTTGAATTTTGGCTACGCCATGGCGGCTCTCAGTAATAATGCCAGCCTGAGCACCAGTGAAAGACTTAGCTTCGTGGCCCATGGTTTGAATAGCCATGGTCATCAAGGCAATCGAGACTTGCTCGCCTGTAGCTAGAAGCATGTCCATTTCACGGGGATTGCGCTCACCCGATGTGGGAGTAATTTGCTCAGCCAAAGATATAAGATGATCAGTCGTGTGGCCCATGGCTGAAACCACGGTAGTAACCTCATGCCCTTCGCTGGCAGCTTTCACCACTATCTCGGCGGCTTTGCGAATCTTATTTACGTCTGCGACTGAGGTGCCACCGAATTTTTGAACGATACGGGCCATGAATCTCGATTATCTGCCAAAGGAAAAACTGATAGAAGTACCACCTGACAATGATAGCGGATGCACCAAAGCAAAAGAGAAAGGCGTTACCAAAAAAATCTAATCAATTTTTCACTTTGGCGACAAAATCTCTTGTACTAGAACTCTTTTACTAGATCTCTTGCACTAGATCTCTTGCATAGGTATGCGGATATCTGTGCCAGCAGCAAAATCAAGAGCTTCATCATAGCCAGCATCGACGTGACGAATCACGCCCATGCCCGGATCAGTTGTAAGCACACGGGTCAAACGCTCGGCGGCCTCAGGGGTGCCATCGGCAACGATGACTTGACCCGAGTGCAAGGAATAACCCATGCCAACTCCACCACCATGGTGCAGCGAAACCCAACTGGCGCCGCCAACAGCATTAATCATGGCATTCAAATAAACCCAATCGGCCACAGCATCAGAGCCATCTTTCATCGCTTCAGTTTCACGATTAGGTGAAGCCACCGAGCCAGAATCGAGGTGATCACGGCCAATCACAATTGGTGCTTTGACTTTGCCTTGAGCGACTAGATCATTCATGATCAAGCCCATCTTAAGGCGATCGCCATAGCCCAGCCAGCAGATGCGAGCAGGTAGACCTTGGAATTTAACGCGCTCGGCTGCCAGTTTGATCCAGCGACAAAGCTCGACATTATCTGAAAAGTTAGCCAGGATGGCCTGGTCAATAACAGCAATATCTTGAGGATCACCCGAGAGTGCCGCCCAGCGGAATGGCCCTTTGCCCTCGCAGAAGAGTGGGCGAATGAAGGCTGGAACAAAACCGGGGAAATCGAAGGCATCTTTGACACCGTGATTGAAAGCCTCTTGGCGAATGTTGTTGCCATAGTCAAAAGTAATTGCACCCCGTTTTTGAAATTCGAGCATCGCTTTGACATGGGTAACAATGGCACTGTCAGCCAATTGTAGATATTCAGCAGAATCACTAGCACGCAAGCTAGTGGCTGCAGCAATCGACATGGGCTTGCCGTCTTTAGCCAGCGGAATATAACCATTGAGCGGATCATGAGCCGAGGTCTGATCTGTCACAACATCTGGGAGGAAGCCCATTTCAAGCATACGCGGCAGCAGATCTGCGGCATTGCCACAAAGACCAATAGATACTGCCTCACCCTTTTCTTTAGCAGCTTTAGCCAAAGTGAGAGCATGCTCTAAGCTATCAGCCTGCACATCGAGATAGGCTGTTTCCAACCGTCTTTCGATTCTGGTTTGGTCTGCCTCGATACAAAGTGCTACCCCTTCATTCATAGTGACAGCCAGTGGTTGAGCACCACCCATGCCGCCAAGACCAGAGGTAAGAACAATACGCCCCTTGAGACTGCCAGCAAAATGTTTGCGAGCAAGAGAAGCAAACGTTTCATAAGTACCTTGCAAAATGCCCTGGGTACCTATGTAAATCCACGATCCAGCAGTCATTTGGCCAAACATCATCAGGCCTTTTTTATCGAGTTCGCGGAAATGCTCCCAGGTTGCCCAATGTCCCACAAGATTGGAGTTAGCAATCAGAACTCGGGGGGCATTGAGATGGCTTTTGAAAATGCCCACGGGCTTGCCTGATTGAATGAGCAAAGTTTCATCATTCTCAAGACCAATCAAAGCCTTGACTATCGCTTTGAAACAAGGCCAGTTGCGGGCAGCTTTGCCCGACCCACCATATACAACTAAGTCGTTTGGACGTTCTGCCACATCAGGGTCAAGGTTGTTGAGCAGCATGCGCAGAGCAGCTTCTTGCACCCAACCTTTGGTGTTGAGCTTGTCGCCGTGGGGAGCACGCACAGTAATCGCTTGATTGGAAGCGAGGATTGCTTTGACTAAATCGGCGCCAGAAGAAATATCTTTAGAGGTGCCGGCAGATGTGCCTGCTGTGGTGGTCATTTGAATTTTCCCCTTTGCTCAAGAATGAATTATGAGAGAATTTATGAAAGAATTACTGCATATGCGGCGTAAGAGCGGCTAAGCGGCAATAATAGCTTAATTGCTCGGCTTGGCCCTCAGTACTTAATAAAGATCCAATTCTAAGAGAAGACGGTCAAAACTCTCAGTCATCAAATCAGTCCAAACATTCAGTTCAAATAGTCACAAACTAAAAGGGGTTACTCTTCATGGTCAAGGAATTAAGTAAGAAAGAGCCGAAAGTCGAAAAGACTTTTGAGACCCTCTCTGGCATTCCTCTTAAGGCTGTCTACGGGCCTGAAGATATCAAAGATTTTGACTATAAAGCAGCCCTGAACGACCCGGGTAAATTCCCTTACACCCGCGGCATCCACGACACCATGTATCGCGGCAAAATGTGGACTATGCGCCAATTTGCAGGATTTGGTGGACCAGAAGAAACCAATGCCCGCTTCAAGTATTTACTCGCCACCGGTCAGACCGGTCTATCTACCGCCTTTGACTTGCCCACGCTGATGGGCCTTGACTCGGACAATCCAAAATCACACGGCGAAGTTGGTGTCTGCGGCGCGGCCATTGATTCACTCGAAGACATCGAGATTCTATATAGAGATATTCCTCTAGACAAAATTTCTACCTCAATGACCATTAACGGTCCAGCAGTAATTATTTATTGCATGTTCCTGGCTAATGCTCGCAAACGTGGCTTTGACTGGAAGCTCTTGAACGGTACTCTGCAAAACGACATTTTCAAAGAGTACACAGCCCAAAAGACTTATTTGATTCCGCCACGTCCAGCTTTAAAGCTGATTCAAGACATGATGGTTTTCTGCACAGAGAACGTGCCGAGATGGAACACTATTTCTGTTTCTGGCTATCACATTCGCGAGGCTGGTGCCACAGCGGTTCAAGAACTAGCCTTCACCCTTGCTGATGGCTTTGCCTACGTTGATGCCGGTCTTGAAGCCGGTCTCAAGCTCGATGATTTCGTGCCACGTCTTTCATTCTTCTTCAACGCCCATATTGATTTCTTTGAAGAAATTGCTAAGTACCGCGCGGCTCGTAGAATTTGGGCCAAGCGCTTGCGTGACCACTATGGCGCTACCGATGAGCGTTCACTCAAGCTGCGCTTCCACACACAGACAGCAGGATGCAGCCTGACAGCTCCTCAACCAGAGAACAATATTATTCGCACGACCATCGAAGCTCTAGCTGGCGTGCTTGGTGGCACACAATCACTGCACACCAATTCGATGGACGAAGTGCTTGGTCTTCCTACAGAGAAAGCCGCTCACATCGCCCTGCGCACCCAGCAAATTATTGCTTACGAAACTGGGGTGGCAAGCGTTTCCGATCCGCTTGCTGGCTCATATTATGTAGAGTGGCTCACAGACGAAATGGAGCGCGGCGCCAACGAATACTTCAAACAAATCGAAGAAATTGGTGGTGTCATTGCCGGCATCGAGAAAGGCTACTTCATGAAAGAAATCGCCGACTCAGC
Source organism: Obscuribacteraceae bacterium (SeqCode) (assembly GCA_044378815.1). Classification (GTDB taxonomy): domain Bacteria; phylum Cyanobacteriota; class Vampirovibrionia; order Obscuribacterales; family Obscuribacteraceae. The sequence continues at coordinate 33,500 of JBIPOV010000048.1, forward strand.
CTACAAGTTTGAGCAAAAAATGCAATCGGGAGATCGGGTCTTTGTCGGCCTCACTGGCTTCAAAGAAGAAGCTCCTGGAGCAAAAATTGAAGTACTGAAGATTGGCCTAGAGTACGAAGAAAGACAACTAGCTCGCATCAAGGCCTTGAAAGAGCGCCGCGACAATGCCCGAGTTGAGAATAGCTTGACCGCTCTCAAGCAAGGTATGCGCGATGGCAAAAATTCCTTCCCATTCTTGATGGAAGCAGTGGAAGCCTATGCAACGCTTGGTGAAATTTGCGACGCGATGAAAGACGTTTGGGGCGCTTACAGAGAAAACGCTGTTCTCTAGAGTTCAGAGTTTCTCAGCACTTAACCAAGAAGAGAGCAGCGAACAGATGAAGAAGACAATTGCCCACCTGGTCGCCGCTAGATTATCGAAAGCAGTGACAGTTTCTACCACTGCTTTTACTACGGCACTAGTTTGCAGCCTCGGGCTAACTTGCTTAAGTGCTGACGCTATTGAGAACAAACGCGACCAAGGCATCAAGCTCTATAACGCCAAAAACTTCAAAGACGCTGGTCAGTTACTTGATCAGCATCTGGCGACTTATCCACAAGATGTCTACGCCCTCTATTATGATGCCCTCGCCTGTCAGGCTCTAGGCAATATGGGCAAGGCCAAAATATATTATCGCCAAGTGGCGACACTGGCTCCTAATCATCAACTAGGCGGCTACGCCAAAGCAGTACTGAGACAAATCGACCCCAGCTTTGCTGGCGGTCAAAGTGGCTCTTCTTCATCAAGCTCTTCGTCATCTGTTGCCAGCTACAGCACTATGGCAGCGGCTTCCACCAAACTTGACCCCAGCATACCGATGGAATGGGATGTCTACTGCACCCCAGGCGACCATGGTGTTTGGGTAGACGTTGAAATTCAAGGACGTCGCGTAAAAATGGTGTTTGACACCGGGGCACCAACTGTATTTATCGGCAAGAATCAAATGGAAGAAGCTGGTATTGCCGTCCCCCAAGGTGCGGCCAATTCCAAAACAGGCGGTTCATCAGCAGCTGGCCTCGTTTCCGCCTGGAATTTGCCTATGAAGGTGAAAGTCGGCCCGGTTGAGAGAACTGTGATGGTTCAAGTGGTTGAGACCAATCATGCGGACCCACTTCTTGGCCAGAGCTATGCCGGGATGTTCGAATACACAATTGATCCCGGTGCTAAGCGTATTCACTTCAAACAGCGTGGCTATAATACCGGCGCCAACCGCAATGCCTATGAGGTTCCTTACACTTTCAGACAAGCTGGCAGTCGCATTATCGTCAATGTTGAAATCAACGGCAAAGCTAACCCATGCATGTTCGACACAGGCAACTCAGCATGCGGCATTATGTTCCACAGCCCCGCTCAAGCCCTTCAATATGGTGTGCAAATTCCTGACGACGCAGAGAACGTGGTTACCGGCGGCGTTACAGGCCAGAGCGTGGCAAAATCTTTTACAGTTAGAAGAGCAAAACTGGGGCCAATCGATCGCACAGACTTACCTGTAACCGTATCAAACACAGGCAGTACCGAGCTACCGCTGCTAGGCCAGCCTTTCTGGCAAGGTTTTGAATACACCATCAATCACCAGAAGAAAGTAATTGAGTTCGTGCGCCGCTAAATTATTAGTCTTGTTGGCTTAATATGCTTCTTGGACTTCTTAGACTTATTGGATAAGTCCGTTCATGGACATAATCAGAAGCGAAACACCAAAAATTAAGCGATAGCCCACAAATATCCAGGTATTGTGCTGCTGTAAATAACGAATCAGCCAAGCAATCGATAAATAGCTCACCACAGTAGAAGACACCAAGCCAACAGCAAGACTGGTCATCGCAGTCTCGCCAGCCAAACCATCTTTAACCATGTGATAAAACTCAAGCAAACCAGCTAGAGTGACTGCCGGAATACCAAGCAAGAAACTAAAACGAGCAGATTCCGCTCGCTTCAAGCCTAAGAGCATAGCCATGGTCAAAGTTGAACCACTGCGAGAACAGCCCGGAATTAGAGCGATTGCTTGAGCTAGACCGACAAGAGCACCATCTTTTCCGGTAATGTCATCAAGCGTACGCACATGCTTAGCAAATTTCTCTGCCACCACCAGTAGCAGCCCCATTACTATTGCGGCACAAGCAATGACATTAATAGAGCGCAAGGGGCTACCATCTTGCTCTAGCAGGGGCTTAAGCAGCAGACCGATTACACAAATAGGAATAGTACCGACAACAATGGCGCCAACCATACGCAAATCGCGGTCGCCATAGTCTTTATTCTTGATGGCAGCCAGCGCACCGGTGGCGATACTAACTAGATCTTTGAAAAAATAAGCTAAGACAGCCACGACAGAACCCAACTGAATAACTGCACTATAGGCGGCTCCAGGATCTTGCCAGTGAAAAAGAGCTGGCACCACGCGCAAATGGGCAGTAGAACTAATTGGCAAAAACTCAGAGAGGCCTTGGACAACTCCAAGAGTGAGTGCTTCTACCAGAGAGACAGGTTCGGCCATGATTGATACCTAGAAGAGCGAACGCTGTGCATTATCGCAGAACTTCACTGTCTGGCTAGAGCATCCCGATAGATATCTGATCGAGATATCGAAAATTCTTTAGCCGCTTCAGCGCAGGCTCTAGAGAGTTTTACACCAGACTGCATCGCATCATTTATATAGGTATGTACTTTCTCTTTTTTCTCGCCGTTGGTAAGCCAATCACTCATATCCTCAGTCAGGCTCTCGCAGCCGCCCAAAACCAAAACACATTCGCCGCGAACCTGCTGCCCTTTGACATGGTCGAGAATAGTAGCGAGATTGCCACGTATAAATTCTTCGTGCAATTTGGTCAGTTCCCGCACTAGGCAAGCCTTGCGCTCGCCACAATGAGTGAGAAACACTTCTAGGGTTCGCTCTACTTTGTGTGGCGAAACGTAGTAAACAGAGGTACGAGGTTCTTTTGCCAGGGCCTGTACCTTGGTATTGAGCTCACCTTGCTTATCAGGCAGGAAGCCTTCGAAGCAAAAGCGGTCTAGGGGCAAACCGCTGCCCACTAAGGCCAAAACAAATGCCGACGGGCCCGCAATTGGAATGATACTCATTCCAAGAGCAATGGCGCTCTCTACAACAGGATGGCCCGGGTCACTAATCAAGGGCATACCAGCATCGCTAATTAGCCCTATGGTTTGCGACTGGTTGTTGATTTCCTCTAGAAAGCGCAAACGCTCATGCTCATTGAATTTATGGCAACTGATCATGCGTTTCTTCAAGCCCAGGTGATTGAGTATCTTGATAGATATTCTCGTGTCTTCTGCCAATATCAGATCGCATGTACTAAGAGCATCAATTACACGCGGAGATATATCTGCAAGATTTCCAATTGGAGTTCCTATTATGAACAACTTTCCCGACACGTTGACAACCCTCAATCTCTACTTGTTCAAAAACTAGTTGGCGGTGGAAACACCCAGACAGACAAGTATTAGAGCATTTTATCTTTGAATGCAGTTAAGCTATCTACACTTGGCAAGAAAAGTTTTGAACAGGTTTTCTACAGCTGTAAGTAATTTAATTGAACAGCTTAAGCAGAGCAACTTGCTATGCAAAAAAAACCGTCTCTCCCTTGCAGCACAATCAAATCGGATGCATACCAAAAATAGCAAGCTGGACTTTCAAGCTTTCATGCAATCAATTTGTAATAGAGCGCTTAACGTTAGCCTTTTCGTCGGAACTCAAAGTGATAACGAAGTGGCGACTTTCTATATGCAAACTACTTCTTGGAAAACGCAAGACCCATCTTGAAGACACTGATATTAAGCGGATATGCAAAATCATCTAATTGCTCTCTCGAACAATACTTACTGCACCACCGCTGGTTACAAGAGATAGAATTCGGCTGGCGATCTTAGCTACGGCAATTGATAGAGTGCATATACTGTTGCCAATTGCTAGCAAGGTGAGCCACTTTGAAGCCACCCTATTGCAATTTGCTTTACTTTGATCTCTATAGATTTCGCCTCAAGTCTTATGAGTAGGCATTCACCTGATCATAAAAAGCGCTAAACTTTAGCAACTATGAAAAATCAATCTGCATTTTTACTGACGTCATCAATTGCACTGGCACCACTTTGCCCCTTGCTCCTCGCTACAGAAGCCCACAGTGAGCCGATGCAACAGAAAGTGATCAAACAGATCAAACAACTAAAAGTGGCGACACCAAAACCAGCTAAGCCAGCGGTGCCTATTATTCGTGACAAATGGGCCGTCTTAATTGGAGTGGGCCGCTACAACGACAGCGCTATAGGCAATGTCAAATATGCCACCAGCAATGTCTTAAAACTGGCCAAAGTTTTGGTTGACCCAAATGTCGGTCGTTTTGCTCCAGACCATGTGCTTGTTGTTACTCAAGATAAGGCTAATAAAGCCAATCTTGCTCAAGCTGTATACGAAGATTGGCTGATCAAAAAATCATTACCAAACGATCTGATTGTTATCTACATTTGCATGAAGGCCATTCCCAATGATGCCCAAAATGACTTGCTACTTTTTGGTGCCGATGGCTCTGCCTCTGAGAAAGAGAAAACAGCTTCATCACTCGCTGGAATGTTAGGCGAAGTTCACAGAAGAACTCAATCAAAAAACATAGTTTGCTTGCTCGATACCACCATGAGCAATTCGTTGAACAATGCTCCGGCTGACAAGTATCCACGTGGCTTCAGTGAAATGCTTAAAAAGATTGGCGTGGATACCCAAACAACTATTTTGGCCGCCGATCTCAACCTGTTGCAATCAAGAGAGGCCAAGCTTTCAAATTGTACGAGCTTTATTGAATATTTCACCGAAGGCCTAAAAGCTGGAGCAGGCATGCTGCCCATAGAGACAGTAGCCGGCTTCATAACTGAGTCAATGGAAAAAGAAGAGCCAGGCCCTGGAAAAGCCCCAGGCTTGGCGCAAAAGCCTGGTTTACTGAGCAATCCAGAGAATCCTGAGCTAATTAAGGTGGCCTTTGGTATTCCTATAAAGAACACTGCCTTCTCGGCGGCCAATGTTCATGTGGGCCATTCCATCGAGCACTTAGAAGAAACCAATCCTGAGCTGGCAATTGCCGCCCACCGCATGCAAGACATGCCAGATCCGACTGATCCCCAGAGCAAAATTGACCAGCTCTTGCAATCAGAGCAAAAGGCAGCCGCAGCGGGAAGCCAAGAAGGCAAAGCGGCAGCTAAAGCCCCAGCCCCGGCCCAAGACGACGAAGACGATGATAATGACGGTTCAAACGTAGACTTTGCGCCGTATATGGCCGCTATGAAGAAAGCCATTCAAGCAAAATGGATCTCACCAAAAGGCTTCGACCAGAAAAAGGTAGTGGCTGTGTTCTCTATACTTCGGGACGGCCGAATTACCGAAGCTGAGCTAGTAGAAAGCAGCGGCAGCGCCGAAATAGACAAATCGGCCATGCAAGCACTGAAGGATGCCTCGCCTCTGGCACCTCTACCAAAGGGAGCGCCAAAGCACGTACAAATTCGCTACCAATTCGACTACAAGGTCAACTGATAGTTTTCAAGCTTTTGGCACCTGTGCGGTTCACCGTGGTTTTCATGAGGAATATTAAAGAGAGACTACGTAGAAACCACATTGACGGTGGGGTGGCCAGAGCGTAAATTCATAACATAAGCAGTGAGATGAAAAACGAGCTGCCCCCGGACCGAATACTCCCCAATCGGTGTTACTAAACCTAATATTCTCTCTCCCAATAATTTTGGGCTGGCAAAAAAGAAGGACACAATCATGGCTACAGGCGACGGAAAATTTGAAGATAACGCCATCAGAAAAGTGGATCTCAACGCGCAACAGACAGGCGAAGCTTTGCTCGCTGACAGCCAGCCTAATCCACCAGCTAGGCCCACGGATAGTCAAGCCAAGGCTGTGGACGCCACAACGCCAGTGACTGACACTGCGGCAGCCATCGGAGATAAACTCTCTGCGGATGTGACTGCCAATCTTCAAGCAAGCTCACAAGCTAAAATAGATAGGCTTTGTAGCACTGATGACGGCAGAACGTTACTTACGCAAAATCACGCATGTGGCCAGAATGTCATGCAGCAACTTGAAACGCTTTATCCTGAGGCTTATAGACACGCTGGCCTGGACAGAAGCTACAACAGCTAAGAGTGATATTAACCGAAGATTATTAAGCACTTGAGAAACACATGCCCCCTGCTGAACAACTCAGCCCAAGGCATGTGTTATTCTTTGGGGGCAATACAAAGTTGTATCGAACGTATATATAGTGTTTTTGGCGAGAAAAGAGAACCGTGCCTAATATTAAGTCAGCGATCAAGAGAGTAGCCGTAGCCGAGCGTAATAACGTTCGCAATAGATTCTGGAAATCTACAATGCGTAGCGCCCGTACTAAGGTAGAAGATGCTCTTGACGCGAAGAATCCAGAAGATACTTCAAAAGCTCTCAGCATAGCTTTCCAAACCATCGACAAAGCCGTTAGCAAGGGTGTGCTGCACAAGAATGCTGCTAACCGTCGCAAGTCACGTCTTTCGTTGAGACTGGCCAAGCTTCAACCTAAAAAATAGAATTCAAAAAACAGAACTGAGAGCAATGCCTCAGTTCTGTTTCTTTTTGGAGTTTCCCGCTATAGTAATGTGGCTGGAGCTCTTTTTTTTGTGCCAAAATCCAGTCTGGATGCAGGATGTAGCAGTTTTGCATATACGAAAATACAACATTGCCATATAGAGAGGCTGAGAGGCTAAATGGAAATCGACGTTGGAGCTTTTTCGCAGGCGCAGCCACAAGCGCACATTGACCCTTCTCTTACTTCCAGCTTGAGACCGCAAATCATTACTCCCCAAACAACTACAGTCGACTTACAGAAGATATCCGGCCCAGTTCACCTGGCAGGAATCGGCGGCATTGGCATGTCGGCCCTGGCACGTATCTTGCTGCAGCGCGGGCACAAAGTCTCTGGCTCAGACAAAGCAGCCAGCCATATCACTGAAGAACTAAAAGAAATGGGCGCCGAGATTTTCATCGGTCATCAAGCTGAAAACCTGGCCTCAGCCGGAGCTCTGATCATTTCTACGGCCATTGTCGCTGGCAATCCTGAGCTAGAAGAAGCTAAGCGCAAAGGTCTGCCAGTCTGGCACCGCTCCGAACTTCTGGCCCATCTCGCCGAGGGCGACAAACTAGTAGCCATAACCGGCACCCACGGCAAGACCACAACCACAGCCATGGTCGGTCAGGCCCTCATAGAATGCGGTCTAGACCCATCTATTGTGGTTGGCGGGATTTTCCATCACATCGGCTCCAATTCAAGACTGGGCCAGGGCGGATATTTCGTCGCCGAATCAGACGAATCGGATGGCACCCACATTCGTTCTTTCCCGCACATCTCTGTTATCACCAATATAGAAGCCGACCACCTGGAAAATTACCCTGGTGGACTCGATCAAATCCTTTCCACCATGGTCAAGTTTCTCAGCCAAACCAAAGCCATGAGTATTGTCTGCACGGACGATAAAGGTTGTCGCGACTTACTTGAGCGCGCTTCGTCCGCAGTAGTCAAGGCAAAAATAGTGACCTATGGCACCCAGAAGACTGATAGTGTTCAACCGGGACAAGACCCAGAATATGGCATGATCAGCCTGCCTGGCTTTGAGATGCAGGTTTATCACTCAGGCAAGCTGCTTGGTTCTATGACCATGAAAGTACCTGGCGAACACAACAAAATGAACGCCCTGGCGGCCGTTGCTGTGGCAATGGAGCTAGGTAAGTCATTTGAAGAAGTTAGTGCAGCGCTCTCTACCTTTGGTGGCGTCGACAGACGCTTCCAGATGATTGGCGAGAAAGCCGGAATTACAGTGGTTGACGACTATGCTCACCACCCAACAGAAGTAACGGCTACTCTCAAAGCTGCCCAAGAATATCTGAGAGTTACGCGCACAAATCAAGGCAAAGAAAGAGGACGGGTAGTCTGCTTATTCCAGCCCCATCAACCAGCTCGCCTGAGAGATCTCTGGCAAGAGTTCAGCGAATCGTTTACTGAAGCTGATCTGGTACTTCTGGCTGACGTTTATATTGCCCGTGGTGGCAAAATCGAAGGAATTGATTCTGAGCATTTTGTCAAAGCAATTAAGCATGACAATGCGCACCATCTGTCAGGGCCAACCACTCAACTGCCAAGTAAACTTCTGCCCTACCTTGAACCTGGTGACTTGCTTCTCACCGTTGGTGCCGGCGACGTCACTAATGTAGGCAACTTACTGCTTCCACTTCTTCAATAGCGCCATTATGGAAGATGTACAAAATGCACCACTAGCGCGTTATTCCACCCTGAAAATTGGTGGTGATGCCGATAGGCTATGTCATCCTCAAAACGTTGACGAGCTAGTAAATCTGGTGGCTGAGTTAAAGGCTGCCGGTCAACCCTGGTATGTAATTGGTGGTGGGTCGAACTTACTGATTTCCTCCGCTGGTTATCGAGGCACTGTAATTCGCACCACCCAGATGACCAATATTCGTATTCTTGATTCTGGTCTACTTGAAGCTGAAGCAGGGGCACGACTACCTCACTTAGCCAAGCACGCCGCCCAACAGGGTCTAGCTGGTCTTGAATTTGCAGTTGGTATTCCTGGCACCGTGGGAGGTGCTGTGATTATGAATGCCGGTGCTCACGGCAGCTCAATTTCAGCCATATTTGATAGTGCCATGGTTTTAGATAGCCTCACTGGCGCAGTCACTGAGATGCGCAGTGATGATATGGCTTTTCAGTATCGCCGTTGCGACCTCGACCCAGCGCGCCATGTGGTACTTTCAGCCAAATTCAAGATGCCTTCTGATGTGCCTGAAGAAATTGAAAAGCGCACAAAACACAACGAAGACTACCGCTTTAGAACTCAGCCACTCGGCTTTCCTAATGCTGGCAGTACTTTTAAGAATCCTCTTCCTGACAAGGCCGCAGGCTTCTTACTCGACCAGGCTGGGGTAAAAGATTTGAAGGTCGGCAATGCCGCGGTTTCTTCTATTCATGCCAACTTCGTCGTCAATTTAGGTGGCGCCACCTCTGACGAAGTGATAGCCCTGATGCAGCGCATGCAAGAGCGCGTACGCGACAAATTTAAGTTGGATTTAGTACCAGAATGGAAGACCATGGGTACATTCACGGACGAGCAATTAAGCGTCTGGCATAAAAAGACAGCAGTGGAGAATAAACAGTGAAGATAGCACCTAAGATGACCAAGGAAACCGTGGTAGGCGTGCTTTACGGTGGCCTCTCTAATGAACGCGAAGTCTCACTGCGCTCAGGTAAAAACTGCTACAACGCCTTACTGAGACTGGGCTACAAAAATACTGTTCTAATTGATGTCAGCGAAAACCTCACTGAAGACTTGAAAGAGAACGCTGTTGAAGTTGCCTTTCTTTGCCTCCATGGCAAATACGGCGAAGATGGCACAGTACAAGGCTTACTAGAGCTAATGAAACTGCCTTACACAGGCTCTGGAGTGCTCTCCTCGGCTCTAGCTATGAACAAGCCTCTTACCAAGCGTGTCTTAAGCGCTCAGGGTCTGCCTTTCCCCACTAGCTATGTTATTGAAGAGCACGAAAGTGATAACTTTGATCAGTTCATCAAAACTTTGCCAGCACCACCAGTGATGGTAAAGCCATTGAACGAAGGCTCCTCGGTTGGTGTATTTAAAATCGAAGAAGCCGGCGAACTGGCTGGCTGCGTCAAAGATACTCTAAGAGAATTTGGTGGTGCCATTGTCGAAGGTTTTGTCAGTGGGCAAGAAATTACCATTGGCGTTTTGGAAGAAAGCCATGTCTCAGCCAGTGCTGGTATCGGCAGCCACAGCCATAGCAATGGCTCAGCCGTATTAGCGCATACGGGCACACAACTGGTTGCCCTGCCGATTTTAGAACTTAGACCAAAGAGTAAGGCTGGCTTCTATGACTACGAAGCCAAATACACCAAAGGCATGACCGAATTTGTCTTGCCAGCGGAATTGTCAGAAGCACGCACAGCTGAGGCTCAAGAATTAGCCAAGAAGACTTTCAGAGCCCTTAACTGCAGTGGCTACGCGCGTGTAGACATGATTGCTGGTCATGACGGCAAGCTGTACATATTAGAAGTGAATACACTGCCAGGAATGACTGATACCTCCGACTTGCCAGCCATGGCTGAAGTAGCTGGTATCTCTTACGATCAGCTAGTAGAGCGCATCTTGCTCAGCGCGGGTCTGGACAAATAATAACGGCTGCAGCAACGGCCAATATATTGACGAGTTTGGATAACACCTTAGCTAGTGCACTTTAAGTGAATTCAAAAAACGAAGGGTCTTTGGCTGCTCTAAAGCGCCACCAAAGACATAGAGAATGATGTTGTGCTTGTCTTCAACACATACTTGTATAGTGGTTTTCGAGCCATCAGGTTTATCAAATTGATAGAGCTTGCCACGCCAATTTGCACCAGCTACTTTCTCATCAACTGAACGCACGGTGGGATAGCCAGACTTCTTCATGCTCCGTTCAAAGGTTTCGGCAAACTCTCGGGCAAATATATCTATCTCTTCATCCGCACTTAACTTTGAGCGCTGGTTGACACTGACTGTGTAACTGCATTCTCCATCTTTTGCCTCATATTGAGGCAATTGAGAACTTTTAGTTGAAGCAATGACCGGCGCAGGCATATCAATCGTGAATTCGTGCTCTGGATCAGAGAAAGACTGCCAATCACTGGCACAACAAGCATTATTAAAGCTATTACCAAAAACACTACTGCCGGCGACAATAAGAGCCAGGCTCAATAGCTGCCGAACGCCTCTCATCTCTTAAACCAACTCATGATCTTAGCCAAAAAGCCCTTGCGCTCAGGTTTTAAATCTCGCACAGACTTCATTTGTGGACGCGAGACTTGCTGATTATCGCTGGCTGATATTCTTTGATTAGACTGAGAGGTACTTCTCTGTGAACCGGTCTTGGACTTCTGAGCAGTATTCTTTTGCGAGGCCGAAACCTTGGGATTGCGGGCAGAGGAAGGGTTCGGGTCGCGGCTACCAAAGGCCCTGAGACGGTCGAAGCTGGCCCGCCCTGAGTTAACAGAGGCCGATTGCCTCTTGCGTTCGTTATCTTGCTCTTGACGAAGCGCGCTGGCAGCTGCTGCCATACCTGACTTCATGATTTTCTGCGAGATAAACTGTTCTTCTTTTGTGGTGTTGGAACGCTGCAAGAAGACTTCATCAGGAATCTCAAACTCAGCGTGCATCTCTTGGTAGATACGATAAAGAGTATGGCGCACGTGCCTTGCCGTTGCCGGCCTATCTTCAGGGCTGTGGGAAGTGAGCTGCTTCACCAAGATATCTAGATTAGGATGCACATCAGCTCTGTGTTGACTGGGCTGACTGGTAGTAAGCGGTTTAGGCCTCACCCCAGTGAGCAGGTGCCCGATGGTGGCACCAAGGGCGTAGAGATCGCTCCTAGTCTCAGGTTTACCAAAATATTGCTCGGGAGGTGAGTAGCCAGCCGTAACAACTCTAGTGGCAGACTCTTTTGGCATGAAGGTTCGGGCGATACCAAAGTCGATAAAGACTATCTGACCTTCAGGCGTCAGCATCAAATTACTAGGCTTAAGGTCTCGATAAATGATGGGCGGCTCTTGGTCGTGCAAATATTCCAAGACTTCGCAAATTTGAATGCCAACTTTGACAGTGTCATCGTCGTTGAAAGCGCCAAAGTCGTTGATGACAGACTCAAGAGAACTACCGCGCACATAGTCCATGACTAGATAGTGCTTACCATCCTCGGTCGAATAACTGTCGAAAAATCGCACCACTCCAGGATGGTTCAGACTTTTCAAGAGCGAAGCTTCGCGTTTAAACAGGCGCACCGCTTCAGAGCGCTCATCCGGGTCGGCGTATTTACTGTTGAGCTGTTTGACAACGCAGGAGGAATTACCGGCAGCAGAATCCTCGGCCAAGTAGATAACACCCATGCCGCCAGTACCAAGCATCTGTAGCCATCTATAGCGCTTAAACCAAGGATCGGTCGAATCGGTCACCACAGGTCTCCTGCAAACCTCTAACTATGTTCCCTCGGATTCACCCTTTTTATTGTAAATGCGCCAATTGCCGCAACAGGACTTTATCTTGCTTATCGACACTTGGAAACACCAAAAAACTTTCAAGATACCAGACGAAATTATGTTGACATACGTTTGTATGGTTGGTATTATTTTCGAATCTCCCCCACCCAAGTTGTTAACGAAAGCTAGAAACTAGCGGAGGTGATTTATGAGTCTTGCCAATGTATCACTGGTGGGGAACCTGGTAAAAGCTCCTGAACAAATTCAATTCTCGAGCGGCAGAATAAAAACAACCTTGGTTGTAGCAGTAAATGGCTCAAACAAATCAGGAGCCAAAAATACGGATAGTGATAAGTCTGACAGATCTGATGGTAGTAGTCCAAACAAGGAAAATACCGTCCCTGCAGACTTTTACAGGGTCGAGACCTGGGGTAAGTTAGCGGAACTTGCTTCCAAGTATTTGACCAAGGGTAATCAGGTGACCGTCTCGGGCAAGCTTACTTTGGACCATTGGACCGATAAGCATGGCGCGAACCGAATTACCCCTGTGGTTGAGGCAAATCAGCTCTCGCTGCCGCCGAAACCAAAATCTTCTGAGTTTGACACTAAAGGCAAGGGGGCAAGTTAGCTATAGATTGGTTTTTATAAGCGCGAAATTCTAGAATAAATATCGCTCCTCCCAACACACCACACACAAGTTAGGAAAGAGCAAATTGGCATAGGGGAGACCCTCACGGGTCTCTCCCTGCCACACCACCGTACGTGCGGGTCCGCATACGGCGGTTCGGAGGATTAAGCTTTCACTGCATTCATGAGGTCAGGGAGTCCAAGATTGC
>JBIPOV010000049.1:0-46223 GCA_044378815.1 Obscuribacteraceae bacterium (SeqCode)
ATTTGATTCACGCTTCTTTCCGACTTCTCCTCGCGGATTAACCGTTGCGCTTCACTACACTTCACCGTCATCAGGCTGTGTAAGGACTTTCACCTCCAGTTGTTGAACATGCCCGGCACACAAGAAGGCCAGGACTAGCTCCTGGCCTTCTTTATAATGTCTTTTACTGAACACTAAAGACTAGCGCGAGCCCTCAATGCCAACTCAACAGCTAAAGAGCTTGATTCTGCCACTGTTGTAATATGACCCATCTTACGACCGGCCCTGGCCTCTTCTTTGCCATAGAGATGCAGGTGAGCCTGACTAATAGTTAAAGCCGCAGCAAAATTAGGCTTATGGTTAGTCGTCAACCACAAATCTCCCAACAAATTGACCATTGCTGCTGAGTGAAATGGCACGGTTGCCCCAAGAGTAAGTCCGCAGACAGCGCGAACTTGTTGTTCAAACTGACTGGTCGGGCAAGCTTCTATGGTGAGGTGGCCAGAATTATGGGGCCTGGGTGCCAATTCATTGACCAGCAAGACTCCTTTATCGGTAAGAAAGAACTCAACACAAAGGAGGCCAACAGTGTCGAGCTTGTCCATAATGGCGCAAGTGATGTTGGCCGCCTGTTCTACTAGATGTTGGGATAGCCTGGCTGGTACAGAAGAAACATCAAGAATATGATTGACATGCTTATTCTCAATTGGACCAAAGTATTCAAAAACTCTTTCGTCAGACTGATAGTTACGCGCCCCTATAACTGAGAACTCTTTGTCGATAGAAATCAATAACTCAGCCACAACTCCAGCTTGCTTACTTGACTGAGCAAGCTCAGCAAAGGCCAACTTGGCTTCATCAATGTTGCGGACAATGCGCTGCCCCTTACCGTCATAGCCAAAACCAGCGGTTTTCAATACTGCAGGAAAGCCAATTTGTTCAAGGGCAGACAAATGCTCTGGCGATTCAATCAAGACAAAGGCGCCAACGGGAAATCCATTGGCAACCAACCACTGTTTCTCTCTCTCTCGATTTTGAGCGACATAGAGAGTCTCAGCACCAGGATAGACCGGGGTTGAGCGCGACAAAATATTGATCGTCTCTACCGGAATATTTTCAAATTCAAGGGTAACGACATCAACTTCAGCAGCGAAATGAGCCAGGGCTTGTTCGTCTAAATATGAGGCACAGACCAGCTTGTCGCTTATATGGCCAGCGGGGCTCTTTTCTTCGTCAGTATAAACATGCACTTTGTAGCCCATTTCACGAGCCGCCACACAGAACATGCGACCTAACTGTCCGCCACCGAGCATGCCGATGGTGGCACCCGGTTGAAGTACTTTCATAGAGGTAAAACATCTCCTAAAACTTTATCAGTCTGCACTTGGCGATAAGCCCGCAATTTCTCTCGAAGAGCTGGTCGTTTATTAGCTAAGATTGCCACTGCCAGCAGTGCAGCATTTATCGCCCCAGCTCGCCCTATGGCCAAAGTACCGGTTGGTATACCAGCTGGCATCTGTACGATTGAAAGCAGCGAATCAAGCCCTTTTAGAGCATGGCTCTCCACTGGAACACCAAGGACAGGCACAAGTGTTTGCGCAGCAACCATCCCTGGTAAATGGGCCGCACCGCCAGCCCCGGCTATTACCACTTCTATGCCACGCCCTTCAGCGGTGGTGGCAAATTCAGTCAATAGTTGGGGAGTGCGATGGGCCGAGACGATTTTGCATTCATGAGGAATCTCAAACTCATCGAGCACTTCATTGGCATGTCGCATAGTCTCCCAGTCAGACTTACTGCCCATAACAACAGAGACAATTGGTGTGGTCATAGAAGGGCCTCATAATAGTATGGCGAGCAAAATGCAACATTTACTTGTGCAGTATTTGGTCAATTAATTAGTGCACTATTATTGCCTAAAACGTTGTGAAGAGGTAACCGATATTACTAAGCCTCAAAGCATAGAGCTTGAGCGGCAGTTGAGAAAATTTTCTAAAGGGAACTCATTAATAATTGAGCTAATCAACAGCTAACCAGATACCAATTGCAGTATTCTTGGCTTGTGGACCATAGAGGGATCACGTATGTGCGGAATTATTGGCGTATCAGGCACGACTGACGCTGCTAGAGATGTATTTGTCGGATTGATGAATCTTCAGCATCGGGGGCAGGATGGCGCGGGCATTTTGACTCTGGCAGAAAGCGGCAGTGAGCTTTTCAATCTACAGAAAGGTAGCGGCTTAATTGAGAATGTCTTCTCAGAGCGCTCCTTTAAGAAGGGCCTCAAAGGCAAAACCGCACTAGGTCATACGCGCTACGCCACCATCGGCAGACAAGACCCCAATTTACTGCAACCTTTCTTTGATGCTCGCTCAACAATCGGTATTGGTCACAATGGCAATATCGTCAATGTATATACTCTGCGGGATGAATTGGCAGAAGCAGGGCTGGAATATACTCCGGCTAGCGAATCTGACTCTGAAGTGATACTGAAATTACTGGCTCTTGAGCTAGATGGCCACGAACCTAACGCACCGCACATGTTCAAGGCTATTGAAGCCAGTATGCACCGTTTGGTCGGCAGCTATGCCGTTGTCGGCATTGACGGCACAGGCGGCCTTTTCGGCTTCCGCGATCCCGACGGCATCCGCCCCTTAATTTTTGGCAGCAGAATCAACAGTGAAGGTCTGCCTGTTTATGCCCTGGCTAGCGAATCAATCGCCCTTACCTATTTAGGCTACACAGTCGAAAACGAAATCGCTCCTGGTGAGGCAATCTATATTGGAGCAGACAGGCAAGTGTCTCGCAAAGTGCTCTTCCAACGTTCCCTTTCTCCATGTATGTTCGAATCGGTCTATTTCTCAAGAGTTGAGTCAGAGTTAGAAGAGCATTCTATATATGAAGCTCGCTTCCAGTTAGGTTTAGTTTTAGCTGAACGCATCAAAGAGCTAGGAATCGTAGCTGATGTGGTTGTGCCAGTACCTGAAACAAGCAGAAGTGCAGCAATTGCCATTGCCGAAGCGCTTGACCTGCCCTTCCGCGAATCACTGATCAAAAACCGCTACGTCAATCGTACTTTTATTCTTGACGGCCACGCCGCCAGACAAGAAGCAATCCGCCGCAAACTCTCACCAATTCCTTCAGAGATTCGCGGTAAACGCTGCCTGGTTATCGATGACAGTATCGTCCGTGGCACCACTGCTGCCCAAATCATTGAGCTGATGCGCCAATCGGGAGCGAAAGAAGTAATCATGGCTTCTACTTGTCCGCAAATTCAATTCCCTTGTTACTACGGTATCGACTTCCCCAGTCAAGATGAACTGGTTGCCTACAACTGTACTGATGAAGAAGTAGCAAAAAAATTGGGCGCCGATCGCGTTGTCTTCCAAACAATAGAAGGCCTGCGCAAAGCCTTGAAGAAAGATACGCTTTGCACCGGTTGCCTAACTGGAACCTATCCCACAGATGTCACTTGTGGCAGTGACTTCCAATCACAGAGGCTCAAAGACCGCACCACTCTTATTCGCAAATCTTAAGTAAGGAGAAAAAAGTTGTCGGTTGACTTGCAAGACCTGATTCTGGAATACGACGGTTCGGTAAAACGGGTCTGGCGGCCGGAAGGCGACGACGGCTCTTACTGGTTTGAATTTACCGACGACTACTCGGTGTTTGATTGGGGCAAGATGCCCGATACCATCGCCAACAAAGGCAAGGCTCTTGTTGCCCTAGGTGCTTTCTTTTTTCAGTATCTGGCTGATAACAAAACCTGGATTAACCTGAGCGAATCGGTTCACCTCTCAAGATTCAACCATGAATGGTTGAAGAGATTAGTTAATCAACCACTGTTTCAACGCCTCACCACCCACGGTGCTCGCCACCATTTTCAAGGATTAGTAGGCAGCGATGGTAAGACCGTTACCATCGAGCAAATTCCGAACACTAAAGCTTATATGTCAGTGGTCAAAGCTGAAGTGCAGCGACCAGAGCCAACTTCACTGCTTGATCAAACAGTTTTCTATTACAGCCACAACATTACCGAAGCCAGAAGGCTGGTGCCTCTAGAGGTAGTTTTCCGCTTTGGCATGCCCCCAGGTAGTTCGCTCAAAAGCCGACTAGCAGCCGACCCTAGCTATGCCCAAGTGTTAGGCTTGAGTGCCGTGCCCGAAGAAGGGTGGTTTGAGAGGCCGGTACTTGAGTTCTATACAAAACTCGAACCGAAAGACCGACTCTTATCAATTCAAGAAGCACTGACAATTTCAGGGCTCACTCCCAAGCGCTTTGAAGAGTTAGCCGAATTAGCCTTTGCTACAGCTTTAGCTATCTACCATCACTTCGCCGAGCGCGGCATCGAGTTATGGGACGGCAAATTTGAATTTCTAGAAGATCATAAAGGCCTGCTCTTAGCTGACAGCATTGGCCCTGATGAGTTAAGACTGGTTTATAGCGGTCACAGCCTATCGAAAGAAATGATCAGGCAGTTTTACCGTGATTCCAGCTGGCAATTAGCCATAGGCAAAGCCCAGAAGATGGCAGCCAGTCAAAATCGCCTTGATTGGCAAGAAATTTGCGAGAAAGACTTGAAAGAGCAGCCCAGCCACTTATCTCCCCAGTTTCAAGCGGTGGCCGACAAGCTCTATGGCGTACTGGCCAACCACACCATCGGCTACGACGTCTTCCAGCAGCATCCCACCCTGCCCCAATTTGTTGATTCGATCAATATTGCCGCTGAAAGATAAGTATAAAGGTATAGATAGATGAAAGTTCTGGTTGTTGGCGGCGGAGGCAGAGAGCATGCAATATGCTGGAAGCTCGCTTTAAGCACCAGAGTGGAAAACATTTTCTGCGCTCCAGGCAATGGTGGCACGGCGACTTGCAACAAGACTGTCAATGTTGATATTGGCGTGATGGATTTTGACAAACTCATTGCCTTTAGCAAAGAGCAGGCTATCGACTTAGTTGTAATTGGACCAGACAACCCCCTGGCAGAAGGCATCGTCGACAGCATGGAAGCCGCTGGTCTGCGAGTTTTTGGGCCAAACAAAAGCCAGGCAAAACTAGAGTGGAGCAAAGCCTACGCTAAAGAAGTTCTCAATACACTCAATATTGCCACGGCTCGCTTCGCCACAGCCTCTTCGCAACAAACAGCTGAAGCGATTGTCAAAGCCAACCAGTGGGCCAGGGTAGTTAAGGTAGACGGTCTGGCCTTGGGCAAAGGTGTGTTTGTTTGCGCCAGTGAAGACGAGGCCCTACAGGCCCTCAACACTATTTACAAGAGCGGAAAATTCAATGACAAAAAAGTTGTCATCGAAGAAATGCTCAATGGCGAAGAAATCTCCCTGCTCACTCTATGTGATGGCAAAACCCTGACACCACTTTTACCCAGCCAAGATCACAAACGTCGCTTTGATGATGACAAAGGCCCTAATACTGGTGGCATGGGCGCCTACGCGCCAGTGCAGCTCTACGAAGAGCACAAAGATGCCATTCAAGAGCGCATCTTAAAGCCTTTGCAAAAAGCCTTGGCAGAGGGCAAACTCAATTTTAAGGGGGTGCTCTATATTGGCCTTCTTATGCACAGAGAAAAATCGAGTGCAGACAATTCAAGTAGCGCTCAACCTTATGTCTTAGAGTTCAACGCCCGCTTTGGTGATCCTGAAACTCAAACAATATTGCCGCTTCTACAGTCTGACTTGTTTGACGCTCTCTATGCTTGTACTGAGCAAACTTTAGACAAGCAAGAACTATCCTGGTCTAAGCAATCCTCCTGCTGTGTCATAGGTGCAGCCCAAAGCTACCCTGATAGCTCCTCTAAAGGGGAAGCAATAGTCTTTCCCAATAGCGGCGATGGCAATAGCCCCAGCGAAGGGCAAATAGTTTTCCAAGCTGGAACCAAACTGCTAAGAACCGAAAGTGGTGAGCAGCTAGTTACCGATGGTGGGCGCATATTTGCCGCTGTTGGTCTGGCCGACAAAATGGCAGATGCTAGAGAGCGTGCCTACAAATTAATTGCCACTGTTCAATGTCAATCGCTTGATTATCGTCGTGATATCGCAAAGAGGGAAGCTACGTGCCAATCAAAATAGCTGTACTTGTTTCAGGCCGTGGCTCTAACTTAGAGGCGATACTTGCCGCTATAGAAAAGAAAGAGTTAGAAGCAGAGATTGCCGTGGTGCTCTCTAACAACCCTGATTCTTACGCTCTAAAAATTGCCAAGAAACACAACATTCCCACAGTTAGTGTTGACCATCGTGGCATCTCGCGCAAAGAACATGAAAAGCAAGTCTTGCAAAAGCTGAAAAAGTTCGCCCCTGATTATCTAGTTTTAGCTGGCTACATGCGCATTTTGTCAGGTGATTTTCTCACCCACTTCAAAGACGACAATGGCCTCTATCGTGTCATTAACATCCATCCATCCCTCCTCCCAGCCTTCCCTGGCAAATCTGCCTATGAAGATGCCTTCAACTATGGCGTAAAAATCTCTGGTATCACCGTTCATCTGGTAGACGAACAAGTAGATCACGGCCCCATCCTGGCTCAAGGTGTATTTGAACGCAAAAGCGGCGACACGCTCGAAACTTTCCAGGCTCGCGGCCTGGAGCTAGAGCACAAACTATTTCCCCAGGTGCTGGCCCAACTGGCCAATTCTAGCTTGGCTGCTATGACCAATCTCAACCAAGAAAATCAGAAAGAGACGGCCGAAACTAAAATTAGTACTAGTAATGAGCACAACGAAGATCTTTGTGTAGCCATTGTGCCCAAAGCAGCCGCAGCTGCTGGCAAATTGACAAACCTAGCTCTGCCTCTTTATTGGCTCAGTGGCAAGAATCTAGAACAAACAAAGAAACTCATGGCCGCTCTCAAAGAAATTCTCGCCGACCAACTCTTAGAAGATGTCTGGTGCGTGGTTGCTAGTGAACGCAGCAGTTGGCTTTCACAGTGGCGTGAGCAAGGCTTCAAGTGGTTTGCCGAAAGACAATATTTGCCAGGCGTGACCGACAATTTGGCTCGCACTGTCGAAGAAGCAATCAAACTGAGCGGTCTGGAGACCTCTGGCAAAGAGACTACAGAAGAAGAACACATCAGAGTAGCCTCGGGCTCAGCCTATCTCTTTGATGATTCTCTCAACATCAAACAGGTAGAAAATCACTGCCGCTACCGCCACTATCATCCTGTCACAGACAAGTTCCGCATTCACGACCTGACAGCCCCGCACTTGTCTAAACTACTTGAATTTCCTCAAGTGCATCTGCCTGGCACTCCAGAACCAGAAGTTGTAGCGCTGAACCTGAGCGATACTGAACTAGAAAACTTGAGTCGAAAGCGTACTTTGGCGCTCAATTTAACTGAGATGCAGGCCATCCGTGCTTACTACGAGCAAGCCTCAGTGGTAGAGGAGCGCGCCCAGTATGGCCTGGGCCAGTGGCCCACCGACGTAGAACTAGAAGTAATCGCCCAGACCTGGTCTGAGCACTGCAAGCACAAAATCTTCAATGCCATCATTCACGAAAAGAGCGCACACGTTAAAGCGGTTCAGACTCTTACCATGAGTATGGCTGGCACCTCAGCCACTAAACCAGCGAGAAAAACCGAAGCACGCACAATCACTAGTTTGTACAAGAGCTATGTGCAGGCCTCGACCAAGAAGCTGGCCGAGAAGCGCACTGATTTACTTTCGGTCTTTGTTGATAATGCTGGCGTCATTAAGTGGAACGACGATTGGGGCATCTGCTTCAAAGTCGAAACCCACAACTCACCTTCGGCCTTAGAGCCATACGGTGGTGCTCTCACCGGCATACTGGGAGTCAATCGCGACATCCTCGGCACCGGCCTTGGTGCTAAGCCGATCTGTAACACCGATGTCTTCTGTTTTGCCTATCCTTCGCAAGACCTAGTCAACAGACCTACTATGCTGCCTGCCCAGTCAATTATTCAAGGTGTGCGCAAAGGCGTGCAAGATGGCGGCAACAAGAGCGGTATTCCTACTGTCAATGGTGCAGTCTATTTCCACCCTGGCTACCGCGCTAAGCCCCTGGTATTCTGCGGTACCGGTGGTCTTCTACCGCTTACGGTTGACGGCAAGTGCGGCTACGAGAAGCACACCAAAAATGGCGATGCCATTATTATGGTGGGTGGTCGTGTTGGTAAAGACGGCATTCACGGAGCGACATTCTCTTCTGAAGCGTTAAATGTAGACTCGCCAGTTTCGGCCGTACAGATAGGCGACCCCTTTACGCAAAAGCGAGTGACCGACTTCATTTTAGAAGCACGAGATCTTGGTTTGATATCAGGTATCACCGATAATGGTGCTGGTGGTCTCTCCTCGTCAGTTGGCGAGATGGCCCAAATAACTGGCGGCGCCACCCTTGAAGTCGATCATATTCCACTTAAATATCCCGGCTTGGCCGACTATGAAATTGTCATATCTGAATCGCAAGAGCGTATGACATTATCTTCAACCAAAATCGAAGAACTGAAAGAGCTAGCAGAGAAACACAGTGTCGAACTTACCGTAGTGGGAAAATTCGATGACAAAGGTTTCTTCCGAATTACACGGGCCGATAAAACGATTGCCTTGCTTGATCTGAAGTTCTTACACGATGGTGCACCGCGCCTAGAGCTTGAAGCTCACTGGCAAGCACCAGTGACCATTGATGACGTAGAACAACCGCCTAAGAGTCTAGGAGAGGCATTACTTGCCCTTCTCGCTCATGCCAATATTTGCAGCCGCGAGCCAGTCATTCGCCAATATGATCATGAAGTACAAGGTGGCAGTGTAATCAAACCGTTGATGGGGCCAGAGCAAACTGCCCCCTGTGATGCTGCAGTAATTCAACCTCTTCTCAATGAACAGGCAGGCCTAGCTGTTTCAAACGGTATGTGCCCGCAGTTAAGCGACTTCGACTCTCATTTAATGGCTATATGCGCCGTTGATGAAGCCGTGCGCAACGCCGTCTGTGTAGGCGCCGACCCAAATAGTTTGGCCCTGCTCGACAACTTCTGCTGGCCCGACCCAGTGGCATCAAAATCAAACCCAGACGGTAAGCGCAAACTAGCCCAATTAGTTCAAGCTTGCGAAGGTCTATACGAAGCAGTTCTTGCCTACAATGCGCCGCTAATCTCGGGCAAAGACAGCATGAAGAATGACTTTGATGATGGCACAGTGCGCATCTCCATTCCACCAACCCTGCTTGTATCAGCCATCGGCAAAGTGCCCGATATCGAGCGAGTAGTGACGATGGACTTTAAATCTGTGGGAGACCATATTTTCGTGGTCTCAGCTGGTGCTCTAGGCTTAGCTGCCACTACATATGCTGGCAACATGAACTGGACATCTTCGCTCTTGCCTGAACTCAATCTTGAGCAAGCAGCCCTTCTCTATCAAACTATATTTAGCGCCATGCAAAATAATCTGATTGAATCTTGTCACGATTTATCAGAAGGTGGACTGGCAGTAGCAGTGAGCGAATGCATCATCGGCAGCAATCTTGGTGCTGAACTAAACGCCGAAGCGGTGGTGGCAGCAGCCGAAAACGGGGCGCGCTTCCACGATTTACTGCGAGAGCGCATGGACGTAGCACTATTTGCTGAAGGGCCAGCAAGGCTGCTTGTCAGTGTATCGCCAGCCAACCTAGAGGCCTGGTTAGCTCTCTGGCCAGAGCAAAAAGAGCTAGCGAGCGACAGCAAAATATCGCTTGTAGAAATCGGTAAAGTCACTGCCGCCGGTCTTAAGCTCGTAGACAAGGCCAGAAAAGGCGAGCTAATTGAGCTCGATAATGCCACGCTCAAACAAGCATGGCAAGCAACTCTCCCCTTTGAAGAGGACTTCAAATGATCAGGCCCAGAGCTGTTGTACTCAGCGGAGACGGAATTAACTGCAGCAACGAAACAGCCTTTGCCTTAGAGCAAGCAGGCTTCGAAGCAGTAATTAGCCACACCAGCGAACTTCTGGCCAAGCCAAAGCAACTGATGAAATCAGAGCTTTTAGCATTGCCTGGGGGCTTCTCTTTTGGTGATGAAATTGCCAGCGGCAAAGTACTAGCCGTCAAAATTAGACACCGCATGCTTGAAGTTTTACATTCATATATTGAGAAAGGCAGTCTGGTGCTAGGCATCTGCAATGGCTTCCAGACACTGGTGCAACTTGGTCTCTTGCCTAATTCAGAAGAGGGAAGCGAAAGTATCGTTAGCCTCACTCATAATTCTGGCGGCAGATTTATCAACCGCTGGGTGGAAATGACTGTTAACGCAGATAGTGCAAGCAGCACAAATAGCCCTTTCTTTAAGGGTTTGACAAAAATCAGTCTGCCCATAAGACACGGCGAAGGCCGCATTCAAGTTCGACCAGATGCCAAAGACTCAGACATAGCTATTGTGAAAGAGCGAGCAGCACTTAACTACAACGAAGATGTGAACGGCAGCTTTGAAAAAATTGCTGCTCTGACAAATAGCAAAGGTAATGTTCTTGGTCTAATGCCTCACCCTGAGGCCTATATTCGCCACTCGCAGCATCCTGCTTTTCAATCAATTAAAAGACAGAACAGCTCCTCTGATTCGCTAGAAAATACTCAATTTGAAAACCCGCCCGATGGATTGACAATCCTCAAAAATGCTCACGCCTCACTAAGCTAGGAAATTGAAAGCAAATGGCTCCAGAAAAACAAACCTATGCCGCCGCAGGAGTCGATATCGACAAGGCTGATCGTTTTGTCGACCGCCTGAAAAAACTAGCTCGGCGCAAAGAACATGAGGCCATGTGGCAAGCCGCTGGTGGATATGCCGCGGTCTATCCAAGCTACAGCGGCAACGGCATCGCCGTCACGACCGATGGTGTTGGCACAAAATTACTAGTGGCCCACAAACTGAAGAAGTTTGACACCATCGGCATAGATTTAGTGGCCATGTGTGCCAATGACCTGATTTGTGTTGGTGCTACACCAAATATTTTTCTTGATTACTTTGCCGTTGGCAAACTAGACGACAGTGCAGATGACATCATGGCAGGAATAGTGGCCGGTTGTGACCAAACCGGAATGCTCTTGGTGGGCGGCGAAACCGCCGAAATGCCAGGGGTCTACGAACATGGCCACTTCGACTTAGCGGGATTTGCCGTCGGTCAAGTACGCAAAGAAGACTTGCTTACCGGAGCTGACATTGCCCCAGGGCAGGCACTAATTGGCGTGGCCTCCAGTGGCATTCACTCAAACGGCCTGTCACTGGCAAGAAAAGTACTACCAGATAATGACGAGACTTACCACGCTCTATTAACGCCGACTTTGCTCTATGTCAAAGCCGTGATGGAAGTTCTAGAAAAACACCGCAGCCACGTCAAAGGCATAGCCCACATTACCGGCGGCGGCTGGACTAACTTATTTAGACTAAACGGCAAGGTTGGTTTCGAAATCGACAATGTTTTAGCCGTTCCAGCCATACTCAAGGCCATTGGCGAACATGTCAACGAAGAAGAGATGTACAAGACCTTCAACATGGGCATGGGTCTCGCTTTGATTGTTGGCGAAGAAAGTCCAAAATTAGAAGCTAACGCAAAAACAGATTCTAAGACTGAGTCAGTATCGCAGCAAATTATTGAAATATTTGAAAAGCATAAAATGAAAGCGCAAGCAGTAGGACACGTTACAGAACGTGCCAAGACACTTACCATTTCGAATCTAAACAATTCGAATTTAATACTAAAGGGCTAAGCAAGGAAATTAACGACCAATGAAAACCGTACTAGTCAGCGTCACCGACAAAACCGGCCTCGACAACTTCCTCACCCGCCTCGAGCGCTTCGATACTTTGCGCTTAATTGGCACCACTAGCACTGCCAAATATCTCGAAGAGAAAGGCTTCAAGTGCACTAAAGTGGAAGAGTTGACAGGCTTCCCTGAAATTCTCTCGGGCCGCGTCAAGACTCTTCATCCAAAAGTATTTGCTGGCATTCTCGCTAGACCGATTAGCGAAGACCGCAGCTGCCTGGCTGAAATGGAAATTTCTGAGATCGACTTAGTGGTAGTAAACCTCTATGCCTTTGAAGAGGCACTGAAGAAGAACCTGGCTGAGCAACCAATGGTTGAGCAAATCGACGTCGGTGGAGTTGCCCTGCTCAGAGCTGCCGCCAAGAACTTTGAGCGTGTAGCAGTTATAAATGAACCGAGCCAATACGACAGTGTCATTGCTGCTATGGACGCTAACAAGGGCGAGATTCCACTGGCCTTCCGCCGCAAATTGGCCTACCAGGCTTTCGCCCGCACAGCTAGCTACGACCAGAGCATCTCTAGCTACCTCGGTGGTCTAGTTCAAGACCATGCAACCGCAGAGACAACATATGACAGTACAACTAAAGAAGCTGCTGCGCCAAACTTTGCTGACAAGCTAACCATCAGCCTGAAGCGCCAAGAAACATTGCGCTACGGTGAGAACCCACACCAAGCAGCAGCCTGGTATCAGCTCGAAAGCCCGATTTCAGTACCAGGCTTAAGCCCAGAACTTCCCGCATTTCCGCCTTTCGAGCAATTGCAGGGCAAAGAAATGTCTTCCAATAACATCACCGACACTTACGCCCTGGTCAAAATCTTGCGCGAACTAGTGGCACCAGCAGTGGTTGTGATCAAACACAATAATCCCTGCGGCGTAGCTCAAGCCAAAACTCTGGCAGAAGCTTATGAGCTAGCCTACGAATGCGATCCAATGTCAGCATTTGGCGGAGTCTATGGCTTCACCGGCAAAGTTGATGCAGCTCTAGCCGAACGCATCACCCGCAACTTTGTCGAAATCGTGCTTGCTCCTGAATTTGATGATGCTGCTCTTGAAGTATTCAAGAAAAAGAAAAATGTCCGTGTTCTCAAAAGCACAGTTGATACCAAGCTGGCCAAACAACGTGACTACAAACTGAAGCATCTATCTGATTATGGCTTCCTATTAGAGGTAGACCAAGACGCCCCAGTTGAAGCCAGCACCTTCACTTGTGTGACCGAGAAGAAGCCAGACCCAGCTCTACAAAAGGACATTGCCTTTACCTGGTCAGTAGTCAAACACCTCACCTCCAACGCCATCTTTGTAGCAAAAGACGGTCTCTCACTGGGCTTTGGCATCGGCCAAACCAGCCGCATCGCCAGCACAGGAATTGCCCTGCGCCAAGCCGGAGAGAAATCAAAGGGTGCAGTCATGGCCAGCGAAGCCTTCTTGCCAGCCACAGACAATATTGAAGCGGCAGCAGAAGCAGGCATTGCAGTAATCATTCAGCCTGGTGGCAGTATCAAAGACGCCGACGTCATTGCCGCTTGCAACAAAGCTGGAATAGCCATGGTCTTCACCGGCCAGCGCTGCTTCAAACACTAAGTGAAAAGCAAGCACTAAGTGGAAAGCAAACACTGAGTGAACACACCAAACTAATTAGAAATAGTTGGAGACTGATGAAATGAAAACTGGAAGTAGCAAGAAATATTGTTCAATACTAGCGGCACTAGCCCTTGCTACTTCCAATTTTTTAATTGCTACTGCTGCTGAAGCGAAGCACAATAGCGAAAGTTCTAAGAGTTCTAAGAGTTTGACCGACGACATTGAAAAGCTAGAAAACGTTAGCTACATACCAGGGCAACCTAACGCTAACGATCACGCCCATCAATTCTCTCTTTACACACCAAAAGCCAAAGCGGAGAAGAGTTTCCCTCTTATAATCTACGTTCATGGCGGCGGCTGGACCGGTAGACCAACTACTATTCCGCGCTGGGTTCCTGACTTTGTCAGAAAAGGCTATGGCGTAGCAATCGTTTATTATCGTCTGGCCCAAGAAGGTATTTTTTCTTCGCAAATAGAAGACCTCAATACGGCCCTGCGCTACTTCAAAGGCAATGCCGATAAACTACATATTGATGCCAATCACATTGGTCTCTGGGGCCATTCTGCTGGTGGTCATCTCGTAGCCCTTATGGGTGCCTCAGCCAATAGCCCAGCTCTCGATATTGGTGGTGACAAAGCAATATCGCGCAACGTGCAAGCGGTCTGTGATTTTGCAGGACCAGCTAATTTATATGACCTGGGCACAAAGAAGTATCCCCAAATGGAATGGGACACAGTTAGCCCCACTTCCTCACTATCACTTCTTCTAGGGGGCACCGCTGCCAGCCAAAAGGCTCGCGCTCTAGAAGCTAGCCCCGACACTTATGTCTCTCCTGGAGACCCACCTTTTTTAGTAATGCACGGCGAAGATGACAAAGTGGTGCCAATCGAACAAAGTGACGACTTAGTGGCAGCCTTGAAGAAAGCTGATGTGGAAACTACTTACATTCGCTTGCCCCACCAAGGTCACGATATAGAACACGGCAAAAATATAGAAACCGCTCGCAAGTTTTTCGATAAGCATTTGAAATAAGCAATAACAAAGGTCTACAAGCTAGTTTTAAGTCCTGCGGTTAAGACCTAGTTTTCTGCGTTTTCAAAACTGTCCGATTTTCAGCCAAAAATCGGACAGTTTCGGAAATTGCTATAATGGCTCCGCTCTAATAGAAGCGAGCAATCTTGCCGTCGTCACGCAGTTCCATTACCACCGAGGCTGGCTTCTTCGGCAAGCCTGGCATGGTCATAATTTCGCCTGTGATAGCAACGACAAATCCGGCCCCAGCAGACAAACGCAGTTGTCGAATATTGAGCTTGAAACCTGATGGCGCTCCAAGCAATGTGGGTTCATCGCTAAATGAATACTGAGTCTTAGCGACACAGACAGGCAAATTACCATAGCCATTTTTATCAAGCCACTTCAGCTCTTTCAAAGCTTCATTGGAATACTCAACACTGGCAGCACCATAAATAGCTGAAGCTACAGTAGCCAACTTCTCTTTGATTGGTGCATCGAGTTTATAGAGTGGGGCAAACTTACTAGGCTTAGCAGTCTGTGCCATGACCAAATCAGCTAGTTCAAGGGCACCTTCAGCACCTTTGGCCCAAACATCGGCAGTAATAGCGTCAATTCCCTTGGTTTTGCAGAGTGCGAGTAAATGAGCTAACTCTTCTTCACTATCCCCAGCAAATTTATTGACGCAAACAATGGCAGGCACACCAAACTTCTGCACATTGGCCACATGACGCTCTAAGTTGCAGAGGCCGCGTTCAATGGCTGGTAGATCATGCTTAGACAGGTCAGCTTCGGCAACGCCACCATGTAATTTAAGAGCTTTTACAGTAGCCACCAGCACCACTGCATCTGGTGCTAGCTCAGGACGCAAATTAGCGACGATATCACAGAATTTCTCTAAGCCTAAATCAGCACCAAAGCCAGCTTCAGTCACCACATAATCGCTTGTATAAAGAGCCAGCAAGCCAGAAAGAACACTAGAAGTGCCATGGGCAATATTGGCAAATGGCCCACCATGAACAAAAGCTGGAGTACCATCAAGGGTTTGCACCAGGTTAGGTTTAATGGCATCTTTCAATATGATAGCCATGGCAGAAGCAGCATCGACTTGTTTGGCTGTCACCGGTGCAGCAGCAGTCGATTTAGCCACGACAATATTACCGAGGCGCTCTCGCAAGTTTGCCATTGAATCAGCCAGACAAAGAGTGGCCATTACTTCAGAGGCTGCAGTAATATCAAAACCAGTTTCGCGCACAATACCATTGGCTTTACCGCCTAGGCCTTGCACCAGATTGCGCAGACTACGGTCGTTCATGTCCATCGCTCGTCTAAAGCTAATGGCGCGCTGATCTATAGAAAGGGCATTGCCAAAGTGAATGTGATTATCAATCAAAGCAGCAAGTAGATTATTAGCCGCACCAATGGCATGCAAATCGCCATTGAAATGCAAATTGATATCATCCATGGGCATCAGCTGCGAATATCCGCCGCCGGTGCCGCCACCTTTCTGACCAAAGACCGGCCCCATAGATGGTTCGCGCAAGGCCACAGAGACTTTGAATCCGCCTTTAAGGCCACGACCCTTGCCGCGCTTGCGCAGAGCTTGAGCGAGACCAACTGATGTGGTGGTCTTGCCTTCGCCAGCCTTGGTTGGGGTAATCGCCGACACCAATATCAACTTTCCTCTGACCTTATTTTTGTCAGACAAGATGCGCTCAATAGCCTCATAGGCAATCTTGGCCTTATATTTGCCATAAGACTCAATATCATCAGCAGCAAAGCCAAGCTCAGCAGCCACATCTACTATGGGTCTGAGCGTGGCATTGTTGGCTAAATCAATATCTGATGGTTGAGAGCTGCTAGCAGTGCTCGAAGAAGAAGAAGAGGTGGTAGCTGTTTCCAATTTTAAAATTCCAATTGCCGATATAAAACTAAGAGGCTAACTCCTGATTTGTCTTAACAGGGTTAGCCTCTAAATCATTGCCAAATACTACTACTTATTTATTCGGCTCGCTATTTCTTGCGTTGTCTCGATTTCTTGAGTTCTCGTTATTTCTTTAGTTCCCACTATTTCTTTAGTTCCCGAACGAGGCGCATCAAGTAGAAGGCGAAATTGACGTAATCAAGAACAATACAAAGGGCAATGTTGGTTGCCTCGGGCCAACTGTTGTCAGTTGACTTGGCCAAGCGGCAGAAGTCGACCAAGAAGAAACCGGTAAAGACCACCAGACCACCCACAGCATAGACAATATTGACGCCAGCGGAGAAATGGATGAAGAACTGGCTGAGACCAACAAGAATCAAACCAAAGAGAGCAAACATGAGAAAGCGCTGCATCGGTCTAAAATCAACACCCGAAAAGGCACCGATAGAACCAACCACAGCCATAGCGCCAGCGGTACCGGCGAGGCACATGGCGACCGTATTGGCACCAATGGTCTCAATATAGCCCTGTAAACCAAACCCAACTATCACACCAAAAACAGAGTTCCAGATGGCCAGTCCGACCATTGAAGAAATCGGAGATCTGACCAGAGGCAGCAAGAATAATCCGCCAAAAGTAATGACCAGTGAGGCAATCCAGAGGAACATATTAGGTTCGGTCTTAATGCCGAACATCGAACCTGCTGCTAGAAACATAAACGACACAGAAGTAAGCAGGGCGACCTTGCTGACCAAAGAACCCTGGGTCAAAGCATGTGCGTCGAAATCTGCTAACCCATTTCCACCGCGCTTTGCCGCCTGGGTGGTCTCAGTGCTGTTTTTATAGGATTCCGAAAACGGTTTTTTGTCCATTGCTTTCACCTTAAAGGCCCATATCACTAACGATATACCTCTACCAAGCTAGCAGCAACCTGTTGACAATCCCCGGATATTCATTATTTCTTAGCAGATGCCAAGCGAAAGAAACGGTAAAGCCTCTGAATTAAGCTTCTTGACCAGTAAGAGCCTGAAAATACCCAAGCACTTCGACCCGCTCACTCTTGCCGAGCATTAACGGCCCTTCTTCGCTTCTTCTTTGATTTTCTGTTTGGCTAATTCTTTAGCACGCTTCGCCGCTAGTTCAGCAGCCCTTTCAGCGGCTTTCTTAGCTTCCAGCTCACGCACACGCTCTTCTTCTTTGAGCTCAAGATAATAGTTGTAATTGCCGTGATAGACCACCAACTGGCCATCTCTAATCTCAACAATCTTGGTAGCAATCTGTGAGATGAAATAGCGGTCGTGCGAAATTACAACGACTGTGCCGTCGAATTTCTTGAGAGCGTCTTCTAGTGTCTCTTTGGCAGGAATATCGAGGTGGTTGGTAGGTTCGTCTAATATCAAGAAATTATTGGCACCCAATAGCATCTTGGCCAGGGCCAGGCGGGCTTTTTCACCACCACTGAGGCTCTCTACTTTCTTAAATACGCTATCTCCGCCGAACAAGAAGCGCCCGAGCAATGAACGCACTTCTTCGGTCTTCCACAGAGGCACTTCGTCTTGAATGGTGGCCAAAATGGTCTTCTCTAAATCAAGTGCTTCGGCCTGATTCTGCTCAAAGTAAGCGGGGCGAACATTGTGTTCACCAAGTTTGACCGAGCCGCCGTCTGGTTTTTCGCGACCAGTTATCAGTCTAAGCAATGTCGACTTACCGGCACCATTTGGTCCGAGAATAGCGATGCGCTCGCCTCTTTCAATCTGCAAGTTGGCATCTAAGAAAAGGATATTGTCATTGTAGCCATGAGTTAGATCGCGGATGGTAACAACTTCACGACCACTGCGAGCGGCTGCTGGGAAGTGAAACACTAACGTGCGCTCACCATCGTCGGGCTTTTCAATTAGCTCAATCTTGTCGAGTTGTTTTTCTCTACTCTTAGCCTGGGTACTGCGAGTTGCACTAGCTCTAAATCTGTCGACAAAGCGCTGTTGCACTTCCATCTCTTTGACCTGGCGCTCGTAGGCAGCCAATTGAGCGTCACGATTCTGTTCTTTTTGTAGCAGGTAAGTGGAGTAATTTCCCAGGTAGGTAGAAGATTCGCCCCGCTCCATCTCAACAATGCTGGTGCAAAGACGATCGAGGAAGTGACGGTCGTGCGAAATAATGGCCATCGGTGTACTCAGATCGCGCAAGAAGACTTCGAGCCATTCAATGGTGCGCATATCAATGTGGTTGGTAGGTTCGTCGAGCAGCAAAACGTCAGGCTTCTGCAGTAAGACCTTACCGAGGTTCATACGCATCTGCCAGCCACCGCTGAACTCACTAACAAAGCGATCGCCATCACCAAGGGCAAAGCCCATCTCGGCCATCATCTTTTCAACCTTAGACTCTTGAGCGTAACCACCTTTGGCTTCGTACTCACGCTGCAAATTGTCCATCTTCTTCAAGAGCTTATCGAGCTCTTCAGGAGTGGCAGTTTCAAGAGCGTTGTGCACCGCAGTCAGTGCATTGTTGATAGTGTTTAATTCAACAAACGAACTGGAAAACTCTTCGCGCACAGTGTTAGTAGGAGTGACAGCGAACTCTTGATTGAGATAGCCCACATGCAAACCGGCCTGGCGAATGATTTGCCCAGAGGTCGGTTCGATTTCACCAGTAATAATTTTGAACTGAGTCGATTTGCCGCCGCCATTTGGGCCAACAAGACCGATACGGTCGCCTTGTTTAAGCTCCCAGGTAACGTCTCTCAGCACCTCGCCTTGAGGATAAATTTTGCTGATATTTTCGAGTCTTAGCATTGGATTCCCAAAAGAGCGATAAAGAGTAAGAACAGAGAGAGTAAGAATAAAGAGTGAAAGGTAAGCGAGTTACTAAGACGAAGTCTGTTGCAACCCTAATTACTACAGATTCTAGCACTTGGCAAGCTGCTTGTCAGAAGGAAATAGTATTAGGTAGACGCCCATCCGTCTATGTATACGAGCTAATCTCAATCTAAAAATTTCAAAAAGTTGAAAGCGTTCTAGCCTGCCAAGCCGCTTTCAACCTCTTAACTACTTAACAAGTTCGTGTACAAGAGGGTTTACACGCCGTAATTCTTCAAAGTTTTGCCCAATTAGGGTACTCTTTCCATCATTGATAAATTGACGTTGAGCGCAAAATGCCAGAAAAACATAGCCAGCCCGCAGCCGAACCAATTGACCGCCAGGCCCTAATTAAGGGGGCGAAAAGAATCGTAATCAAGCTCGGCACCGCCGTTTTGATGAAAGATGAAGGCGGTATCGCTCTCAGTCGCTTCTATTCGTTTGTTGAGGGCATCGCCGACCTGGTAAAATCGGGCAAAGAAGTGCTCCTGGTGACATCCGGCGCCATTGGCCTGGGCTCCCGCACCCTCGGCCTCACCTCAAAACCCAAGCTATTGCCACTGAAGCAGGCTTGCGCTGCCGTTGGCCAGGGCCGCCTCATGGCGCTCTATTCAGACGCCTTCGAAAAAATGGACGTCATTGCCGCCCAGGTCTTACTGACCGAAGAAGATTTTTCCAACCGCAGACGTTATCTCAATTTACGTAGCACCATTGCCCAACTATTAGAGCTTCACGTGCTACCTGTCATCAACGAAAATGACACAGTATCAACCGCCGAGCTAGAGATGCTCAAAGGCGACCACAAAGAAATCGATATTAAAGTCAATTTTGGAGACAACGACAAGCTATCGGCACTCGTGGCAAGCAAAATCGATGCCGACCTGCTGCTCATCTTGACCGACGTGGAAGGGCTATACACTGCCGACCCGCGCTCAGGCCCAGAAGCCAAGCTAATATCCGTGGTGGATAACTTCACCCCAGAAATCGAGCAATTGGCCGAATCAAAAGTAGTGAGCGATAAGCCCGGTCGCGGCGGCATTAAGACAAAACTAGCCGCCGCTCGCATTGCATCGCAAAGTGGTTGCGCCACCATCATCGCCGGTGGCAAAACCGAAAATGCCATAGGCCGAATATTTAAGGGCGAAGATCTAGGCACACTATTCCTGCCGCATGGTGGCCTCAGTGGCAAACAAAAGTGGATTGCTTTTGCCACCACTGTCAAAGCCACTCTTGTGGTAAACCCAGGAGCTAAAGAAGCCCTAAAAAAAGGGAAAGCCAGCCTGCTTCCAGCCGGAGTAACCGAAGTTAAGGGAACTTTTGAGCGCGGTGACGTCGTCAGTGTGGCCGGTAGTGATGGTCATGAATTTGCTCGCGGTATTGTCAACTATTCAAGTGATGAAGCCCGTCTTGTATCAGGCCAACACTCAGAAGCTCTCGACGAATTGAAAGAAAGTCGCAACTATGACGCCTTGATTACACGAGACAACATTGCTTTCCTTGATACTTAAGCAGTGACAACTGGATATTAAAATGACAGCCACAGAACGTCCTAGCGAAACCAGCCAAGAGAAGAATGTCGAAAACATCGTCATGCAACTGGCCAGAAAAGCAGCTCTGGCTGCTCCGGCATTAGCTTCGACTAGCCTGGAAAAACGCAACCAAACAATATTGCAGTTCGCTGAAATTATCGACCGCCGTCGGGCGGAAATTTTGGAAGCTAATAGTAAAGACGCACTGAACAAAGACGCTGCTGAGTTCAAGAGCGGACGCATGGCCATAGACAACAGCAAAATCGATACAGTGATTGCAGGCTGCAAGGCCCTCGTAGCTATGAACGACCCTCTTGGGGCAATTGATTATGCCAAAGAGTTAGATAGCGACTTGCGCCTGTATCGCGTCACTTGCCCCATCGGTGTCATTGGCATCATCTTTGAAGCGCGACCTGATGTGCTGCCGCAAATCGCCGCTCTAGCGCTTAAATCTGGCAATGCCATCTTGCTCAAAGGCGGGCAAGAAGTAGAACACACTAACAAAGTTTTGTTCGCTTGCCTGCAAGAAGCTCTCAAGACTGAAGGTTTACCTGAAAGCAGCGCGGCCTTACTAGCATCGCGCTCCGATGTCGCGGCTCTACTGAAAGCTGATCAGTATGTCGACTTGATCATTCCTCGCGGCTCAAACAGCCTGGTGTCGTACATTCAGTCAAATACAAAAATTCCCGTACTGGGCCACGCAGAAGGCATCTGCCATGTTTTTGTGCACCACAGTGCCGATATCCAGCAAGCTATCGCTGTGGCTGTAGACGCTAAGTGTGACTATCCCGAAGCTTGCAACACCATGGAGACATTACTGCTAGACAAGGCTCTCACAGCCGAAAATCAGCTGGCAATTCTGACAGCCCTGCACAAAGCCGGAGTGGACCTTAGACTCGATAGCGCCTTGATGACTTTATGCATTTCGGGTTTGAACTCAAAGCCAGCCACTGATTCACAGACTGATTTGCAGAGCAATTCACAGACCAATTTACAGAACCATTTAAAGACCAGCGCGGCAATCTCTAGCGCAGAGGAAGCTGACTGGTCAAGAGAATACGGCAGCCTTTGCCTTTCAGCCAAAATAGTTGATGGAGTGGATGAAGCCATAGTTCATATCAATCAATATGGCTCGGGCCATACCGATGCCATAATCTGCCAAGATAACCAGACCTGGCTGAAGTTCTTCAATGGTGTCAAATCTGCTGGCGTTTATCACAACGCTTCCACAAGATTTGCCGATGGTTTTCGCTATGGCTTTGGTGCAGAAGTGGGCATCAGCACAAGTAAACTTCCCCCTCGTGGACCGGTCGGCCTTGAGGGCCTTGTAACCTACAAGTACAAAATTGAAGGCGCTGGTCATAAAGCCAGCGACTATCACGGAGCCGGTGCCAAGTCATTCCGCCATACTGATATAGAGAAGAAATAGATGACCGAAAAGCGCGACCAATTGCTAGAACGCATCAAACCATTGCGCGATGACGTGCGTATGCTGGGTTTCATTCTGGGCGATACAATCAAGCGCTTCGAAGGCGAAGAAGTATTTGGTTATGTCGAACAATTTCGCAGCCTCTTTAAAGAAATGCACCGCAACAAGGGCATCGATGAAGAACTGAACCAGCCCAATCATCAAAAACTACAAGAGTTGCTCAGCGCACTTGATCTAGATACTGCTATTAAAGTGATAAAAGCCTTTCTCACTTATTTTGACATTATCAATATTGCTGAGCAAAATCACAGACTGCGTCGCCGCGCCCAACACGACAGTAGCGGCGAGCGCAAATACGAGAAAGACTCACTCTCTGAATTTTTTGGTGGCAGCAATTTACAGCCCCAACAGCTTTTAGATGTCTTGAACAATCTTGATATTGAAATTGTCTTCACTGCTCACCCCACTGAGCTAACAAGACGCACCGTCATGCTCAAGCAGCTTGAGCTGGCTCAACTGCTATACAAGCGCGATCATCCGCCCCTATCGAAGCACGAATCAGCGGCCATCGAAGCCGGCCTTAGATCGGTCGTCGAGTCACTCTGGCTCACCGACCATGTCATCTACTTCAAACCATCGGTCAATGACGAAGTGCGCTACGGCATTTATCATTTTGACCATGTTGTCATAGACGCAGTAATCGATGTGCACCAGTCGCTAGAAGAAGAATGCAAGAAAGTAGAGGCCCTTTTAGAGCCAGCCAAGACTAATCAAAAAAATAATTTAAAGACTAATCCAGAGACAAGCGCAGCCACTAACGCTATTACTAACAGCAACAGCAATCGCAACTTCATCACCTTTGGCTCATGGATAGGGGGAGACCGAGACGGCAACCCCTTCGTCACCAAAGACGTCACACTGCAGACTCTCGACTATCAGCGCAGTGTCATACTCAATCGCTATCTCAAAGATCTAGAGCGGCTCTTCAACGAGCTAAGTCAATCGGCCAATTGGATTGATCAAACAGAGGCATTCAGCCAGTCGCTTGAACAAGACAGCCAGGCACTGCCAGCAGTGACACAAAAATACGGTCATCGCTATGCTTTAGAGCCCTACCGCCTCAAGCTTCTATACATACAGGCCAAGTTGCGCAACACTCGCGATCATAGATGCGAAGGCACTAGCGGCGAATTCTATTCAAGCGCCGCTCAGTTCAAAGCCGAGTTGCGCTTAATCAAAGAGAGCCTGGTCAAAGCCGGTTGCCGCGATAGCTTGCTCAATCTCAATCGACTAATTGCCACGGTCGATATATTTGGATTTCACCTGGCGAAACTCGACATTCGGCAGCACAGCAGCCGGCACCGCGATGCCCTTGATGAAATAACAAAGTCTCAGGCACTTCTCGAAAATGGCTATAAGGGGCTAAACGAAGCAGAAAAGATGGCTTGGCTGACAAGCGAACTAGCCAGCAAACGCCCCCTAATTCCAGGCGACCTGCATTTTTCGCAAGCCACTAACGAAACCATCGAAGTATTTCGCACCCTGGCTCAGGGCCAAGACCTTTATGGCTCCTGCGCACTAGATACCTATATCGTTAGCATGACCGAATATTCATCCGACTTGCTGTCAATTTTGCTCCTAGCCAAAGAGGCTGGAATTTGGGCATCAGAGCATCACCCCCATAGAAAAATTAGCATCGTCCCTCTTTTTGAAACCATCGAAGATTTGCGGCGAGCA
Source organism: Obscuribacteraceae bacterium (SeqCode) (assembly GCA_044378815.1). Taxonomy (GTDB): domain Bacteria; phylum Cyanobacteriota; class Vampirovibrionia; order Obscuribacterales; family Obscuribacteraceae. The sequence goes on from JBIPOV010000049.1 coordinate 23,804, forward strand.
CCGCAAATGTTCCAAGAACTGTTAGACAATCCAATTTACAAGAGATACCTGGAAGAGCTAGGTAATCTGCAAGAAATAATGATTGGCTACTCAGACAGTGGCAAAAATGGTGGCATAGTCACAGCCAACTGGGAACTATATAAAGTTCAGAAAAAGCTGGTGGCAATAGCCCAAGCAAACGACATTGAGCTAAGACTCTTCCATGGTCGCGGTGGCACCATTGGTAGAGGCGGCGGACCAACTCACCAGGCCATTCTCGCCCAGCCACCAGGAACGGTAGCCGGTAGAATTAAGCTGACCGAGCAAGGTGAAGTAATTTCCTCTAAATATGCCCTTCATGACATTGCCGTGCGCAACTTCGACCAGCTAGCCGCTGCTGTACTGCAAGCAACCGCAGCCCAGCCCCATGACGAAATTGCCAGCGAACCGGCTCCGTGGTGGAATTTCATGGAGCAGCTTTCACAATCGTCGTTTAATGCCTATCGCTCTCTTGTTTATGAAGACCCACAATTTGTCGAATTCTTCAGTCAATCGACTCCTATTGGCGAGCTATCAAAATTACAGATGGGTTCACGCCCAACCAGGCGAACTGCTGGCTCTGGCTCAATTGACGACCTGAGAGCTATTCCCTGGGTCTTTGCCTGGACCCAAAGCCGCTATATGCTGCCAGCCTGGTATGGCTTCGGCAGCGCCTTCCAGACTTGCGCAGGACAAACGGAAGCAAGCCCTGAGACTTTGGCGATGGCTCAAGAAATGTATATTAAATGGCCATTCTTCAGGGGCTTAATCAACAAACTCGAAAACGCCTTAGCCGTCGCCGACATGGACATCGCTGCCTATTACTCCGAAAATCTGGTCGACAAAAACCTGCAAGAAAAATTCTTCAAGCGCATACTGGCTGAGTATGAATGTACCAAGAAATTTGTTCTGGCCGTATCGCAGCACGAATCGCTGCTTGAAGAAGTGCCTTATTTAAAGCACTCGATTGCTATTCGCAACCCCTATGTTGACCCCTTGAGTTATCTGCAAGTACGCCTGATTGCTCAACTGCGCGAGCGCATTAGCAAAGAAGCCGAGTCAACAGCCAATGTCAGAGAAGACAAACTGCTTGAAACTGTATTGATGACAGTTAACGGCGTCGCTGAAGGTTTACAGAATACCGGCTAAATCAAACAGTTTTCAAAGCTCAACTGGCTTTCTTCTGGGCCTCCCTCAACTTAGAGAGTGGCAGTGAAAACTGAGTAGTGACACCACCAGGCATGGCCAGCTCTAGCCGCACTGCCGGTTTGCCATCTACCCCATTTTCTAACTTTATAGACGACGGCACAATTGTCATATTGGTCTTCAGGCCTAAGAGCTCGGTCTGCACATTGACCTTGATGCCTTTGATTTTTGCTAAACCAACAGCATCATTGCCGCTATGAATGGTGGCCGATACGGTGCGTTCAAGATCAATAGAAGAGACTGTGGCTTTGCTGTTTTCTAGACGCTTATTGATCTCGATATGCTTTTCTCTAAGTGCTTCCGAGGCAACGTCAAACTGCCCAGGACCATTTTTCCTCATAGACATGCGCTGCACATCGTCAGTATTTTGGAACAAACGCATTGCTTCGCCGACTTGCTTCAGTGCCTCGGGCTGATTCATAATCGAGCGCATGGGGCTATCTTTGTTGAAGTCATTTTCTCGCAGTGAAACTGTATTAGTTCTCATTCTCAGGAGGCCCTGGGTGCTAGCGGTAGAGCGTAAATACGGACCAGAAGCATCATGGCCCAGGGTCATTTCATTAGTAGTACTGGTTCTTATTCTGCCCCTTGGCCCTTGAACATCGGTAGTAAACCCACTCATGTTGGCCAAACGAATACCGTCATTTGTTTTGGCCAAATCAAAACTAATATTTCTGTCCATGTGACTGGCCACAGGCCGATGGCGACCAACACTAATATTAGGCGCGTCACCAGTGGTGGCAGTCTCTAACTTAGCGTTGACATGCTGCCAGCCGTTGGCACGCCGACTAATTTCCACCGATTCTAAATTACTGAGCTTGTCTATGCCCTTGCCTATTTCTCTAATCGGGTTAGGAGCATCGACAATTTCTCTGACCGCAGGAAATGCGCGCACCTTAAGAAGTGAATCAGAAGCTGTGGGCTTAGCGTCAGAAGGTGTCGACTTGGAATCAGCTAGTGTAAAGCTGCTAGCATCAGCAAACTGGCTCGGTAGCTGATTACTGCTCTTCCCCGCTAAGACCCGTGATGCCTCACTCCATAAAGCGGCAGCCTCAATGCCAGATGGTTTAGCATTATCGGAGACCAGTTCCGATCGCTCAGCTTGGGACTCACGTTTAGGCGCCACAATTTGATCAGCCATAAAGCCTCACTGGTGCGAAGAAAAGTAGTAATTACATAGCAATTACGCCATGGTAAGAAAAATTTGTTTCAAACTTGTTGCAGGGCAGCAAGAATTGTTCAACAGTTTTAGCAACTGGATTTGCAACTAAAATTGCATCTAGATTTACCAATGCGTTTGCAACATTAAGAATAGTAATTTGAGCGGCAGCGCTTGAACTTTTTCCGACCGGCCAACGTAGTAGTTGGTATGAGTAATATAAGTACTGCTGCAGAGGTGCATTTATGAAACGGCCCACCAAGGTTTTGAGTTTTGGTATCGTGCTCAGCTTTGCCTCCTTGTGCATTAACCAATCCGCGCAGGCACAGAATCAGCCCCCGAATGTCGGTCAATTCCAGCCACCAGGCGGCTACGGTCAGGATGGACCAGGTCAGGTACCTCAAAGCCAGGGTCAGGGGCAATTCATGGGTGGTCAGGGTCAAGGCCAGGGACAATTTGGTGGTCGCTTCCGTGAGCGCATGGGCCAGCGAATGGGCGGGCAAGGCGGACAGGGTCAAGGTGGTCAGGGACAAGGTCAGGGCTTCATGGGCGGTCAAGGTCAGGGTCAGGGAGCTGCCGGCGGTCAAGGCATGGGCGGACAGGGCCAAGGGCGCGAGCAATTCATGCAAAAAATGAGAGAGCGCTTTGACGCTGACCATGATGGCCAACTGAGTGACTCCGAAAAAGCGCAAATGCGTCAATTTATGGAACAGCGCCGCGAAGCAAGAGAAGCCAGAGAAGGCCAAGGTGGACAAGGCGGTCCAGGAAGCGGAGGCCAGGGCCAAGGCGGTCAAGGGACTGGCGGCCAAGGCTTTATGGGTGGTCAGGGACAAGGCCAGGGATTGAGGGGCGGCGGTCGCGGCTTTGGTCGGCGCGGCATGAACGGCCCTGGAAATATGAACGGTCAAGGCGGCATGAATGGCCAAGGTAATATGAACGGCCAAGGCCCCGCACAAGGTATGCCTCCACAGGGTATGCCTCCGCAGAGCATGCCTCCGGAAGGAATGCCACAACAGGGTCAACCCCCTCAATAAATTACGGGCAATGCAGCAATAATCTTTTGCGGGTATAAAATCGATATTGACGGCAAATTCTGAATTCCCAGAACCAAGGTTATCGATCTGCAAAACCCAAGACTAGCCCCTTTGCGCAAAACCATTGCCACGCTGACTGCCCAGGGCAATCAGCAAATGGCTGGTGGCAACTATGCTTATGCAGAGCAGTTCTTTGAACGTGCTCTCAAAGAATGGCGTGCCGGCGGCGGCAGCAAGGCCGAAGAAGGCTCTCTTATAACTCAGCTCGGCAAAGCCTATGAAGTACAAAGAAAATTCGAGCCCGCCTACGACTTATACATGCAGGCTTTGAACAATCTCACTGGGCCTGAGTATGACGAAGTCTATGCCGCCTTCCTCTATTTAAACGAACGCATGGGTGCTTTCACAAAGAAAGAGCCGTATTAGAACAATCGAGCTAGGTTTTTCTGACCACACAGTTCATCAAACAAGAAGAGCTCACATTTGAGAAATGCGCCTTGCATTACTCTCTAGTTTTAGGTCTAACAAATAATTGCTGCAAACCAGCAACAGCCGACAAACTCAGAGCTGCAGCTAAGACTATAGTAGAGGAACGTGAAGCGTCTGCAGGGGATGTGAGTATCCAAAATACTGTGCGACCTATCAGGTAAATCTGCAGCAATAGAATAACTAATCGCAACCAAATTGAAGTTGGATTTAGACTGATCGGCGAACGAGGCCCAAGGTTAATCGGAGGAAGGCTATGAAAATCCCAGAAATCCTTTCCGCACTTCAGGGAACACAGGATCAGAAATAGCCAAATGGGCCAGGGAAAAAGAGATAACGGCACACCTGGATTTTTGAACAGGTCAACCGCTCCAGTAAGCCCAATCACTATGTATATTATCGGGAGATATTTCTCTTTCATTCTTCTTTGCGGGCTGAACCAATGGCTAGAGAATATGCATGGAAACTGTTCTATGCTAGCACAGAGCGGAGTTGGTACAAGACTTAAAAAAAGCCTTGCACGATTTCTAAAACTAAACTGCTCTTCAAACTTTCAGCTAAAAGCAGTTGAATAAATCGCTAGCAAATCAACGTAAGCAAACCTAGAACTAAAAAGATGGAAACATCAATAAAGAACTTTGCAGGGGCATCAGCTAAATATAGCTTTGGTAATAGTCTTCGCTAGCTTTGGGCAAGTAAATCGAAAACGTAGTTTGCTTGCCCGGATCCGATTTGCAGGAGATGGTGCCCTTGTGTGTCTCAACCAGAAGACGGGTAAGATAAAGACCGAATCCGGTGGAATTTGATGAGCTTGCCTGCCTAAATAATTCAGACAAATTGTCTGCTGTAAAGCCTTTTCCTGTATCGACAATCTCTATCAACACAGCAGTATCAGTTTGCGACAATCTAATAGTGACAGGCTCGCCAATGTGGCTGGCATTAATAGCATTCTGCAAAACATTATGAAAGACCTGTTTCAATGCGTATGGAACACCATACAACGAAGGCATCGGCTCTGTTGCATCTAGTTTGATCTCAATCGACTTTGACTTTGCGGCGTGCTCGCTTAGCGCTATAGCTGATTGCAGCAAACTAGCGGTGTCGATGGCCTCCATCTGAAACTCATCTTTGAATATACCTGTGCGAAAAATCTCAAGAAGTGTAGATACGATCTCCAAATATCTACCACTGGCTTTGCTCAGTTCGTTAATGAGCTCAATCTCTTCTGATTGAAATTTTGCTGCCCCTTGAAAAAGCAAATCGTCCGCCAGCATGGTCTCTGCTGCAAGGTAGTTCTTTAAGTCATGTGTGATTAATGCAGCGAGGGTATCGCGCTGCTTTTGGGCAATTACACGCTTGCTTATGTCACTAAGAACAGTGACACCGCCAATAACACTACCATCAACGTCAAGTATCGGAGAGGCTTTTAGCCTGAGCCATATGCCATCTGGAGGTAGTTGATAGCCTGTCACCAAACCTTCTGCCTCTACTGAGCGTTTTTCACGCATGGCAATTTCCAATGGTTCCTGGTCTGGTAAAGCCGGTTCTTTTTCGCCAAGAGGAACGAAGCTATATCGCTTTCGCAACTCAGCTCGAGAGAGGTTTTCCAAATCGCAGCCAGCCAGGCGAGCCGCTGTCTCGTTAACTAGAACTATTCTCAGGTCACGATCAACAACATATAACCCGTCTCCAGCGGAGTCCAAGATGGCGGTCAGCCATTTTACTTGAGCTTCGACAGAAGTCTGTAATGTCACCTGCTCGGAGATAAAGCGCCGTGTCAGCTCTTCTACCTGGTCGCGCGCCTGAAAGAGGAGATCTAGTTTTGAATTCGGACCTTGATGACTATTCATGGGATAGAAATTTTAAACTCTAATGATTCCTGATTCTATCAGATTCATTTCAATAGAAATGCCCGCTGGTTTTCTCAACTGTAACAACACCAGCATCTACTGGTATTTATCTTTGAATAACGTGAAGAGCAACGTCCCTTTTACTGGTTCGTAACCGAGTTTCTTAACCATGTCCAGGTCATGCGCTGCTTCTTCCATTCTCTTTAGCTTACTATAGGCAAAAGCGCGCACAAGGTAAGCCTGTCCATTTTCACGGTTAACCAAAATGGCGTTGGTACAGTCCTCTATTGCCATCTCAAACTCTTCAAGATAGAAAAAGAGTTCACCTCTGGTACTTAATCCCCAGTCAGAATAAATGTTTAGGGCTAGGGCTGCTTCAACACTGGCCATTGCACTTTCTAGATTGCCCAGCTCAAGATAAGCATTAGCTTTCACCACGTGTGGTTCTGAGTTCGCTAGGGGCAGAATCTTAATGGCAGACTCAGCGTTAAGCAGCGCTTGGTCGTAGTTTCCCATTAGCAGCTGGCACTTTGCCTTAATAGAGAATAGTGTCAGAGCCTCGGATCCTTTACAGGGCAGCATGATTGAAAGACCATCAGCTCTTTCTGAGTTTGCCTTAGAAGTCTCGGCTGAAAGTTTTGCTGACATGACCTCATTGACTAAATTAACTGCTTCTTCCAGCTTTCCCTCTTCCATTAAATAAAATGCTCGTTCGCAAACTAAATCGGTGTTAAAGGGTTCAAGCTCAATGGCCTTTGCAAGATATTTTTCACAATCTTCAGATTGTTTGAGAGCATGATGCAAGAAAGCTAGCAGACTATAAGCTTCCACGTTATTCTCATTAAGGCTGATGGCTAGGTGAAGGTCGGCAAGAGCCCCATCTTCATCTTCTTTCATGATTTGCACCAGCGCTCTTTTGACGTACACCTCTGCATCGTCAGGGTCGCGTGTTAGTGCCAGCTCCACTTCCTTCAGTGCCCCATCAGTGAAGTTAGAATAGAGAAACAAGTCGAAGAGCTGCCACTTCTTTAGTGAGCCAGAATCAAGCTCTTTGACCATCTCGTATGCTTGAACGGCCTTATCACAGTGACCAAGCTGAAGGTAGATCAAGCCCAGCCTAGAAAAAAGGCTGGCTTGGGTGGGCTTCAGCTCGGCTGCCTTGAGGAAATCTAGAAGGGCTTCTTCCAGTCTAGCCAAATAGAGATAGGCATTGCCTCGCAACTCAAGATCGTGGGCGTCTTCACGTCGACGAAGAGATTCACTTAGAGAACCTATAGCCTCTTCGTAATCACCATTCTGATAGAAAGCCTGTCCTTTCAGGGCAGTAAGCTGAGCTTTGTACAAAATAGAAAAACCTAGCGGAAGCAAGTCTTCCGCCATTTGCAATTCATCAATGGCGCTTGAGTATTCTTCCGCGTAGTAAAGCCTGCGCCCCTTGACCAAGTGAACGTTAGATGCAAGAACGTTGGCTTCTTCCTTTCGATTTAGGTCTTTGAGTAAATCGCCATATCTTAAGGCCATCGTCAGTACTGCTTCGTTGGCTGCTCTAAATTGCTCAGGTAGCAGAAGTAGCAGCCGGTGGTAATAAAGCTCTGCGGCCGTTTTCATGTTCAGTTTAAGATAGTGATCGGCTGGCTTCTCCAGCTCAGCAATAATTCTCTCCCAGGCGACTGCCGTATTCTCTTCAGCTTGTTCATATTGAGGCTTCATTTTCATTTCCTCCAGCTCAGGCACGACAAGTTCCTGTTGCCAGACCAAAGCAAAGTCCAGATCTCTATATAGAACGTCATCCGCAAGTGTAGTTTTCTTGCTAAATATTTCCTGGTGCAGCTTGATGTAGTTTGCTCTAAGAAAATCTAAGGACTGCAGATACTGCAATATTTGTTTGTCTCGATTGCAACCATTTTCTAAGTCATCATAAGCCGGGGGTGTACTGACGAAATTAGGAAGGGAATTAGCCTCCTGCTGGCTCACAAACGCAAGCCTGGCTTCTGCAATTACAATTGCCAATTGATTAGCCCCTATTGCTTCAAAGGCATTGATTATTAGTTGCAGATCAATCTCAGGTTCAGTAAAGACAGTAACTAAACCGCCCTGTGCAAAAAGGTCTTCAAAAAAGGCAGTGAGAAAGATTACTTGCCAATGTCTGTCAAGCCCTTGCGCACTCCTTGCAGTGATTATGCCAACGCCAAGGTTCAACACCCTGGATAAATACGTTATTACATAGTCTCCTAAAAGCCTGTCGGGAATTCTTGCCAGCAGCGCTGTGGGAATAAGAGGTGGATTTATCAGTTTGGCTCCAGGTTTTCTTCTCAAGGGGCGCACCAGGTATTATCTCAAGTTTAATTTGCTACCGGTCTCATTGCCAACAGTCAACCTTCTATGTAAGACACGAAGACGAGAGCGAGAAAGAGCTTCTCATCCGAATCTATACTAGCGAGAGACACGATGGTAAGCTGTAGCAGCTTGTCAGCCCATGATTCCGGTTAAGTAATTCCATAATCTGCAAAATCACATTTTAGAGGAAGCAGCACAATATAATAAGTCGATCCCAAACTAGATAAACTCAGAATGAACACAATTCCTCTTGGGCTGCTAGCCGTATTAATCTCAACCCTTTTGGCCGTTGGCGGCATGCTGATCGTGCGCAAGAAAGTTGGAACAAAAGCCTTGAGATTAAACCACGAGGTCGCTGGTTATCTTCTTTCTATAGTTGGAACGCTGTATGCAGTCCTACTGGGTTTTGTTGTTGTCGACGCCATGGAGCACACACAAGAAATCCGGGTTCTTGTGGAACAGGAGGCCAGTAGCCTGGCTAACATTTTCTTGTGCTCTAACGGTCTACCAAAAGAGCGAAAAGAAGCAATTCAAAGGGTTTGCGATCAATATGCAGAGTGCGTAATCGAAGACGAGTGGCTCGCCATGAGCAAAGAGAAATATAGCCCGAAGTCATTCAATCTTGTATGGACGCTGTGGAAAGATATTACCACCTACAAACCCGACACTGAAAGCGAAAAAGCAATTCACCAGCAGCTAATTGCTGAGATTTGCTACATGACAAACAATCGTCGAACACGAATCGTTAACGCCACCCACGGGATTAATCCAATGATGTGGGCCGTCTTGATCGCCGGTGGTGTTTTGACGGTCATATTCACTTATTTCTTCTCTGTTGAAGATCTGAGGGCGCAAGTTCTAATGACCGTTCTAGTTGCACTTACACTCTCGCTAAACATTCTCCTGGTATTTGTGTTCAGCAATCCTTTCGCTGGTGAGTTCGCTTTAAAGCCTGACGCGTTCAAGCTCGATCGCATGATTTTCAAGAATTTCGAAAAGGGCGTTGCGCCAGAGATTTAGACTGAACAATAAAGTTCTTCAAGTTGCTCTTGCGCTTATGTACAACTGCAGATCCTTCAATAATTCATCAAGATCATTATTTGGGCCCAAAGACTTGCACATTTCCATCTCAGTGCCGAGCATACTTTCATCACTCAAGAATTGCTTACCGAGTCCATGATCTAAAAAAACGGCTACCGCCTTCGGATGCGCTTCAAGAATAGACTGAATTGTTGTTTCCGAAGTTATCTGCATGGTTTTTAAATCTCACTATCCAAAGTTTTAGCTTCTAGCACAAAGACTGCATCGCTCTTGGCGAACACATTGCTGTGAAGGCAAAGATAGCAGCTTTTGCAGAAGCACGTTGGATATTCAAAAAATGCATAATCGATTCAGTCTCGGTCACCTTTTTGGAAGGGGACAAAATAAATGGAACCTTTTGAGATATCAGCTGTCTCTCCGAGCAGGAAAATAGAGAGATACCTTGTCAGCAAAGACACTTCGTTGCTAATTAATGCGTGAATCCACAATTAGAACCAACTTACAGAACACAGACTACAGAGGAAACTTATGTCCACTTCAACAAAACAAGAAGAACAAGCGCAAGAACATCTCACAATGGAAGAAAGACTAAGCGCTATCGGTGCGCATATAGATGACCTAATTGCTAAAGCGAACGAAGCAAAAGCTCGACTAGAAAACAACCTAGAACAGAAAAAAGATGTGAGCGTGGAAGCGCTAGATGAGCTAAAAGCAAGCTTGGACAAAGCTTGGTGTACCGTTGATCAGGCCTGGGAAGAGGCTAAAGCTGGGGCTCTAAAAGCGGCCAAAACACTCTGTCACCCGAATGAAGCCAGTAAGAAATAGAAATTAGTCATACAGACTTACAGTAAGCGGCCACATCGACGTGAACAACATCGATGTGGCCGGTTATCAGATTAAGGAGAGCCGTCAGAACCCTTACCCTTGCCTTTGAAAAGTTTTGATACTAGCGCTACAACACCGACTATGCCAATGATGATGAACTTCTTGAAGACCAAAATAATACCAAGGCCCCATTTCCACAAGGCTCCGAATACGCCAAACTTAGCCGCCGCTGCCATAGCGCCGCCACCCAGTATCAAGCCGGCCAGGCCATATCCAGCCGCTTTGTCAGTGCCAGCGACATATTCTGCATAAGTCTGACCTTTGTTGAATTTGACGTTTTGTAGAAGCGTCGCGACCTTCTGTTTGCCTAGTTCCAGCTCTTTTGGCGACACAACCAGATTCATAGAAAGCACACCGCGTCGGCCTAGCATGCGAGTGTTGTAGTTGATGGTATCGGCAGGTGCATCTGCTGAGTCTACTTCTTTGACTTCGATGGCCCAGATCATCTGGTGGCTAGCTTTGTCGTAACGAGGTTTCTCAGCCCATCCGCCAACATAATAAGGTTGAATTTTTTGGGCGATACGCTCTTCGTTTTGTTCTTTATTAGCTTCCTTGAACGTGTTGAGTAGATCGTTAACATTTATTTTGTCGGCATCGTCTTCGGTGACGTAGCCACAGTCTTCATACCGACAAACTATAAAATACATATCGGGAGAATCATTGCGTGGTGCAATAATTCCCAGCACACCTTCACCCGATGAGCCTTGTTCCTTCAAGAAAGCTATCGCTCTCTCTGGCTCCACAAAACGAAATTCTTTTGGCAATTTGACCACTGCCAGCTTGTCGCCCAAAACAACAGTTTGCTCTTTCGCCTCTGGGTCTGCCTTCCCAGACTTCTCCTTCGCCGAGGGCTTGGCCTGATTTGGCTCTTTTGAATCCTGCTCTTTTGCCTGAACACACAATGGAGATACGCTCAGTATGCCAATTGTGAGAGCTGGAGCAATCAGAAAATAGACGCTTCTTCGTAAATTGAAGCAGACTGGTGATTTCATAAATTCTCCTGAAGCAACGATGGCAATGATTCTTGGTTAGATATTCTCGTCTTGGAATCCGCTCCGTCAAGCTCAGACTGCGCCAATTCAACGTATTCAAGCGCGGACAAAGCTTGCCAGACAATAGAAGAACGGAATAATCTCTAGTCAGACAATCTAACCTACCGAGCACAAATAATAGCTTTTGAGCGGCCTTACCTTTGTCATCACTTAAGTACAGAAACCAGATAAGAAAGCACCACAACCTCAACTAGAAAAATTGCCAGCACAAGTGAGGTACTGGCTGCGCATTCTTTTACTTGACCTTGAAATTCAGTAGCAAGACCATCAAGCTGTGACTTCCTTTCAGTTGAATTCAACCACGTTGAGCATGCTTCTTCGCTGTCAAAACGATGAATAACAGACCATACGGCTGGTAGCTTTTGCTCTTGTTCGGTTTCAGAAGGAGCGAGATCAGGGGGAATAATCTCGGCACTAAAAAAGCCCTCAGTGCGAAATCATTCTTGCATAAGTGGCAAGTCCCCACAATTTAGCAATCTTACCCATCAATGCAGTCGGCAAGTAGGTTTAACATAGCGAAATTACGCCAGCTACCGAAAAACCAGATACCTCATTGGGGAATCATCTAACGAATATTGTTGCTTGCCCAATCATGCCCGGCCTTAGCAATACTTGGGGATTTTTCAGTGTGACACTGACCGAGAAGTCCGGGCTTGAGGGATCATTTGACAAAGTTACGCTATCAATGATGCCGACAAAGTTTTTCTTCGCAACCCGCTTGCATGAGAAACTGACTTGCCTACCAATATCAGCTCGGTATCGCTCAGCAATGGGCAAGACGATTTTCAGATTGACATCGCTTATTCCGGCAAGCACATAGGCAGCTTCATCCAGAGTTACCCGATCACCGAGGCTGACATTCTTGGCGACAACGACGCCACTGTTCGGCGCTCTCAGCGGTAGCCTGCTAGGGTCAGTTAGGTGTTTGGAGTCCAGCAGCTTGATACCAAGCATGGTTGTAAGAATTCGACAATCGTTTTCCAGACGAACTCGCTGTTCATTAAGGTCTTCAAGATCTTCATTAGCTGTGCGAACATCCTCCTCTGCTTGCTGGCGGTCCTTCTCCGCTGCAATTCGTTCGGCAATGAGCTTTCTTATTCGCTCGAGGTTTGATTTAGCCACACGACCTTCAGACTCTCTTTTCCTGATACTCATTTCAAGCTGTTCTCTGCGCAATAAGTAGTTAGAACTCTGCCGCACTAGTTCAGGACTCTCCATAAGGGCAAGCAGCTCACCTTTGCGATAATACTTGCCAATGACGGCGTGATCCTCACAAATACTGCCAGGAAGCTTGGCGTGCACATGAAAAGAGCTATTTGTCGATTGTTCAATGCGGCCTTCAGCACTAATGTTTAAAGGCTTTGATTTTGAAGGTGGCGATTCGCGTCTCTTAGTCGCCGCTTCTAACTTGTGGTCTATAGAACCAGTTGTGACGGCAGAATCATTCGAAACGATGTCTGAAGTCAGACAAAACGCCGGTGGCAGGATAGAGACGGACAGAGTGAGCACGATACAACTAATTTGTTTATACAATAGTCACTTCATCATTTACCTGTTACTTGTTCGCAGGACCGGTGCTGCTCGCGGTAAAAACCATCCCTGGTTTCTCTCACTGGAGAACCTGCGTTATGTTTCTACTGTACCATCTCTCGCACTCGCTCGAATCATAATCCAGAAGTATCTGCCATCATCCGAAAGATGTATTTAGTAGCGATACCAGTAACAAAAGACGCTTACTTCGCACCCATAGACTTAAGTCTGGCTTCTATTTTCAAAGCTTCTGCTTCTTTACCAGCCATGTGCAAAATTAAGCCCTGAGAGCGCAGCACCTGCATCAAATTTGCCTTGGTACTGTATTTCTCTACTAATGCTGCAGCCTTCTTAGAATAATCCTCGGCCTTCGGCAGATTGCGCGTCATCATGGCCAAACTAGCCATATTCGAATAAAGCATACCAAGATTGGCACCTACCATTTGATTGTCTGGCGCCAATTTGTAAGCCTCTTCTAGCTTGCTCACAGCCAAATCGAACTTGCCCGAATTCATGGCTTCCGCAGCTTCATTATTGAGACGCAAGCCCCGCACAGCAGGCGGTTCTGAGCTAGAAGGCGGCTTGCTCAGAACTGATGTCTTAGCAGCAGAAGAGCCAGGTGAAGCGACAGGAATTTTCTCAACTTCAGCGTTTTGACCGCCCAATAGCTCACTTGACGAGCTTGATGAACCAGTTGCACTTAATGAACCTGTTGAACCAGGCGCTCCAGAAGTAGTATTTGAACCACCCGGGGTGTAAGCCGCCGCCAGAGCACTACTATCACCTTCAGTCAAAGCACAAACTTTATCAACAGGATAAATCGTGCCGAACATAATATCGCCAGAGTTACTGCTGTGTTTGGCAATTCCCAAAGCGTGGCCGATTTCGTGAAGCGCTACCCGTCGAGCATAATTATCAGTCAAAGTCGGCATTGCTTTTGGTGGCACAGTCAAAAGCATAATCTTGGCAGAAGTAATGCCCTGAGCGTCAGGAACAACAATGGTCTCACCGTCTTCTATAGTCGAAGTCATTTTTGAGCGATCATTCGTCCACTGACAGGTAATGCCTTGACCACCGTCTGTTTTGTCCACGAATACAAACTGAATTTTGCCACCACTAGCAATCATCCAATCGTCAAAGGCTTGCTTCACTATTGTCTCTAGCTGCGGTCGATAGCCAGGCACTCCCTTACCAGAAACAATGCAAACCGGAATAGGCAGACGACTTTTGGGCCAATTGAAATGGTCTTGAGCAAAAGCACCCGAAACCGTCAGAATAGAAAGTGCCGATGATAGAAGCAATGCTCTTTTCATTGAAAAACTCACCCTATTTCACCCTAAATTAGTTAGCGCTCTGTAGCGTCAATGGCGCAGTTTGCTCTACTTGTCTGGCCAAATCAAATGGGAAGGGAATTGGTTTGCGCGACTTCTCGTCTATCAAAACGATGGTCGACTGCGACACAGCGCAGCAGATGCCATCTTTGTAGACAACCTGAGCCAATTTAAGAGAGCTGCGACCAATATTAACCAGCGCAGTGCCCACTTCGACATCACCGGGATAGTGCAATTCAGCCTTAAAATCGACGTCAATGTTTGCCAATACCATGGTCTTTCCAGGCCCTGCCAATGAACCATTGCGATCAAACAACAAGGCAGCGCGACCAGACTCAAAGAGAGTGACGAACACGGCATTGTTCACATGACCGAGCTTATCGGTATCACCATAACGCAAGGTCACCTTTGTCCAGTGCTTATAGCACTTGCGATCAAGTAGTGCCTCTTTCGACAATGCAGGTTTCATTTACTTGGATATCTCGTGTTTAATCGGGCTTTTGCACTTTGAACATGACGATAGAAAGTGGTGGCACTACAACCGACAAAGAGTCTTGCCGGCCATGATGCCAATGAGAATCACTGTGCACGCCGCCATGATTGCCGATGCCGCTGCCGCCATATACCGCAGCGTCAGAGTTGAGCATTTCTTTCCAGTAGCCACCTTGTGGCACGCCCACCCGATAGTTCCATCTTGGTACAGGTGTGAAATTACACAACACCAGAATGAAATCGTCTAAATGCTTGCCTTTGCGCAAGAAGCAAACAATCGATTGCTCGTTATCTTGGCAGTCAATCCACTCAAAGCCACCAGGATTACAATCATATTCATAGAGAGCTGGCTCGGTCTTATAAAGATGGTTGAGATCGCTCACCCACTGTTTGACACCAGCGTGAGTAGGATACTCAAGCAAATGCCAATCAATGCTTCGTTCTTCGTTCCATTCAATCCACTGGCCAATTTCGCCACCCATAAACATCAGTTTTTTGCCGGGGGAAGAATATTGATAGCCAAAGAGCAAACGCAAGTTGGCAAACTTCTGCCAAGCATCACCAGGCATTTTTGAAAGCAGTGAATACTTACCATGCACCACCTCATCGTGAGACAAAGGCATGATGAAGTTTTCAGAGAAGCTATACATGCTTCTGAAAGTTAGCTTATCGTGATGGAATTTGCGGTGAACAGAATCAAGACTCATGAACTGCAAAGTATCATTCATCCAGCCCATATCCCACTTAAGACCAAAGCCCAGGCCGCCAACATAAGTTGGGCGGGTGACTTGTGGCCAAGCAGTTGATTCTTCTGCCACCATCATTACTGATGGATACTCGGCATAAACTTTCTCATTGAGTTGGCGCAAGAAATTGATTGCTTCAATATTTTCTCTGCCACCATATTGGTTAGCTACCCACTCGCCGTTCTCTCTGGCATAGTCGAGGTAGAGCATTGAAGCCACGGCATCGACGCGCAATCCGTCGATGTGATACTTATCAAACCAGAACATGGCATTGCTCAGAAGGAAGTTAGCAACTTCATAGCGGCCATAGTTAAAGACATAGGTGCCCCATTCGCGGTGCTCACCTAGACGTGGGTCAGCGTGCTCATACAAGTGAGTGCCGTCAAACAAACCAAGGGCATGGCCATCGCGAGGGAAGTGGGCAGGAACCCAATCAACCAAGACACCAATACCAGCCTGGTGCAATTTATCAACTAAGTACATAAAGTCTTCAGGCGGACCAAATCTACTGGTGACAGCGAAGTATCCGGTAGTTTGATAGCCCCATGATGCATCGAGTGGGTGCTCTGAAACTGGCATCAACTCAACGTGGGTGAAGTTCATCTCCAGCACGTACGGAATCAATTTGTCGGCCATTTCGCGGTAGGTCAACCAGCGATTCTCATCTTCTGGTACGCGCATCCAAGAGCCCAGGTGCAATTCGTAGATAGAAACTGGTTTGCCCAACGAATTTTTCGTATCGCGAGCTTCTAGCCACTTGGCGTCGTTCCATTTGTAAGTGTCTAAATCCCAAACAATCGATGCTGTGCGTGGGCGCATTTCACTGGCAAAACCAACCGGGTCAGTTTTCTGGACATGACCATTAGCGCCATCAATGAAATACTTGTAAAGAGTACCGTGACCAAGAGCAGGAATAAATGCGGACCATATTCCTGAGGAATGATTTAAAACCATCGGATTTTTATCGGCATTCCACTCGTTAAAATCGCCAACCACTGAAACCCTTGCAGCATTGGGAGCCCAAACGGCAAAGTGTGTGCCCTTGACGCCATCGCGCTCAAGTTGATGGGCACCTAGCTTTTCATAAATGCGATAATGTGTACCCTCTGAAAATAAGTGCACATCAACATCCGAAATGAATGCTGCGTTACCCGATTCTTTAGTGGTCATGGTCAATTCCTTATTTCAGCAACATGATGCCAGCGCACTACTGACAACCGCTCGTGACTCAAAATGATTATGTCACCTTCTAAATATATGAGATTGTTGTTGCGATGAGTTTAGTAATCATTGTCATGGGCGTATCTGGCGCCGGAAAGTCGACAGTGGCACAGGCACTGGCTCAAGCCCTAAATTTTCGCTATTTTGACGCCGATAATTTTCATAGTGATGTTAACAAAGCGAAAATGGCAAGTGGCCTTGCGCTGACAGATACAGACAGAGAACCGTGGCTCAATAGTCTCGCTAGCGCTATCAGTCAATGGCAGAAAGAGGAGCAAGGTGCAGTATTGGCCTGCTCGGCCTTGAAAGAGTCATATCGCCAGCGCCTGAACGCTGGCCATGCCCCTAGCCCTATGCCTCAACATGCGCAGGATAATACGCAAGAACATCGGCAAAAGCACCCAAATAGACCAGGAGCGGCAAAGTTTGTCTATCTCAAAGCGAGCTACGATGAAATTTACCGGCGCATGGAGCAGCGCCAAAATCACTTTATGAAAGCAGACATGCTCAAGAGTCAATTTGCTACTCTGGAAGAACCAGCCGATGCTATTGTGGTGGATGCCACTAGCTCGCTAGAAGAGATCATTGCTCAGGTACTTAAAGAACTAAAGAGCTGAAGTGACTATCTCAATTGGCTTTCTTCGGGGCGACTGGAACGTATGGCTCGGTCTTTCGTGGCCGCGAAGGCGGAGCGAGAATAGCCATTTCTTTGCCATTCCAGGTCATTTTCATAACTGGAGTTTGCTCAGCTTTGCGATCAAAGCGAACTTCTTGCTCAACACTATCTTTAAGCGCATTAAAGGCATCACTCAGCTTGGTCTGCTGACCTTTGCACTTCAGAGACTCAATTAATCCATGGGTGAATACGCCATTTTTATAACGCTTTGATTCCCAAGAACGTTGACCAGCACCACTCGACGAAATAACGATGGTGCCCTCGCCGGCAATACTACCAAGATCAAAATTGTTAGTACGAATCAAACCTTTGCCACCATTCACGGCCGCCGCTCCACTATTGCATGAATCAAGAACCAAGAGCACTCGGTCACACTGGGTGCGCCGCTTAATTGTTCTGGCTAAGTCTTCAAGCTCGATAGCAGTAGAAAATAAATTATCAACATTAGTATCATGCAAAATCAAAAAGTTCTGACCTGCAACATCGAGCTCTTTCGGACTACCGTGGGTAGACGCATAGATGAGAATGACGTCGTCTTCCATCACCCGCCGCGGCAACCAATCGTCACCAATAATGCGTCTAACTTCCTGCTCTGTGGCATTTTCGTTGGTCAATAGCACCACATGATCTTTTGCGAAATTGCCATAGGTAGTAAGAAAATTAGCAAAATCAGTAGCATCTTTTGCGGCATATTGCAGATGGGGAATGCGCGGGTCTTCAAAATCATTGATACCAATCACAAGAGCCCACTTATCTCTTATGGGCCTATCAGTGGCGAGAGATTTGTCAGGATCAGCGGCATTAATTTGCTTTGACACCGTTGTCGGCGCAGATTTCTGAGCGACAATATCTAGGGCTGAGCCGTCCTCGATATCGCGACCGTTAACTGCTACATGGGCGAGATGGAAGTAACTAGTTGCCGCCAACTCAAGCTTGACGTAGCGAGCTTCTACTGGCTCACTGAGCTTGATGTTCCACACATCAGGAGTTTTGGTAAAGGCTTTGATTGGTCTCCAATCTACCTTATTGGTTGATACCAAAACAGTTAAACCTTGAGCGCGTTCTTGCAATTGACGTCTGCGATTTTCAATAACCAGACCATCAACCAGGCAAGCGCGCCCGAGATCAATGATTATATGGGGATGGTCTTGCAACTGTGTATGAAAGGCAAACTCAGGTGCAATCACCTGGTTCGATAAAAGCCGTGCCACATGCAAATCTTCCGCAGCAGTGAGCAAACAGCTTTTCTTCTCATAACTAGGATAAGTGGAACTAACCGAATAGGTGGCCGACTGCGAGAGACAATACGATCGCGGCTGCTCACTAGCAGCGCTGACCGCAGAACAGGGCAAAGAAACTAACTGCAGCCCTAAGGCGCTGACTAATCCAAACAAAAAGAGATGCAGGCAGAAAAATAGAAAGAACCGACAATTTTTATGCAATAACCAACACCAGACAGGACCCCTATCACAATGGCACATATTAAAGGCATTGCCATCATCCCAGAAGATGAGTCGACATCTTAGGGAACCGATGTTTTAACTTTAACGAACTTGCATGGGGCGACCGGCAGCACGTTCTAGCGAAACTGAAAAGCCAGGGCCCGTAACATCAAAAACAGCACAGGTCAAAAGCCACAGAGTAATAAGATAAAACATGGTTCGCCTCATCCACGAGCTAAATCGAAAGAGAAGCAAGGCGAAAACGAGGCACGAAATATAACATACGACAGTTAAAAAGTACCTCGGCACAAAAGAATAAAGAGGTGCTCCAAAGCAAAACGCTATCTGGTTACAAATTCCGAGCAGCAAGCCAAAAAAAAGGAGAAAAGCAATTGGATAGAACCACAGGACAAAGCCAATCAAAAAATGGGGCTCATCCAGAAAGCCACGTAACTTGCTCTTAGTTTCTGTTGCAGCAAGGCCCAATTGGCAAATCTCACAAAATCGACAAATACTATTCCTAGCACATACTTGGTTTAGAATAGCATTGTAGTTACTATCCCTGACAGGTGTTCTAAACAGAGGCAAGCCATGGCTAAGCGCATCAGTGAAATAGCAACTAGCTCGACAATCAAAGGCTGGCACTTAAACGACAGCGAGCATGACGACTTGGGTCAAATCAGCCTTGGCCGAACCCTCTATCGGACGAATAGAACTCGACATTATTGGCAGTTGGGGCTGGTACTGTCGATGGAAGGGCACTTTCGACAACATGAATAACAGACCAATCTTAGCGGACACAGACTGGCAGCAGTATGCACTAGTGGTAGATGTGCCAGAAGAAAGCACCAGCATGAATTTCGGATTGTTTTTAATCGGCGTAGGTAAAATGTGGCTCGACGAAGTGAAATTCGAAGTAGTCGACAAGTCTGTGCCGCTAACGGGTCTGCTACCCGCACCAACGAATCTTAATTTTGAAGAACAGCTCTAGCATGACTAGCAACGTGATCTTCTAATTCTCGTGCTCAAACTCATAGCGTTGGTCCGGTACCGTGCGCCGATAATCATATTGCACTTGACTGTTCAAGCGGTTGTACAAATCACACTCATAACTGCTCATGCGCTCATAACTAGCTTGATCCTGCTCACTCATCCGGTCGTAGAAAAAGCGCTGTACTTTTGTCATGCGCTCCAACTCGTATCGTTCATTAGAGTTCATATTCACAAGAGCCTCACTGGAGGTAATTGCATTGGACACGGCAACATTCTATTAACCAGTTACTAAGGCGAGGTTAAGCTCGGGTATGATTGTCATACGGAGGTTCTAGCATGACCGACATGACAAAAGATGGCGATGACAATATAGTTTCTCTATCTATTACCCAGGAATTATTGAGAGAAGACTTGACAGAAGTAATGGCCGGTTTATCGCCACGAGAACGCGATGCACTGAACCTACGATTTGGCCTTGCTGACGGCGTCCAACGGTCAATAAAGGAAGTGAGTCTGTTCCTCGGGGTTAGCCCAGAGAGAATTCGTCAAATTGAGAGAGATTCGCTAAGAAAGCTCAGGACAACAAATAACAGACCTCAAAATTCTAGATCGTATCCACAAAAATCAAGAAAGACAAAGTCACCAGAAGCCAAGAAAAAACCAACCTGGCGCGAATTGGTCTATCCAACGAAGGCAGAGGGAAACGAAGACAGTGCCAACCAAACAGACAAAGCGGATGAGTAGGAAACACGAAATTACCAATAGAATCAGCACGAGGGAAATACCAGGATCAGTCATGCGAAAGCCATGGTCAGTAAGAATGCGCAAGAAAATGGCGAGGATATTGCGGGAGCTAATTTTCAAGATATTCCCATCTTGTAGCTTAAGCACAATAGAGTCAGAACCGGTGGCTACAACCGACTCCCCTTGGGCGGAAAAATCGCAAAAAGCTTTTCTGTAGAGAGAAAGATTGTGATTAGCTCTTGCCGAACATCAATTGATCGAGTCCACGAATCAAGCCCTTAACGGCACCAACTTTCCGCAGCGCTAGTAAAGTACCATCAACGTAGGGCAAGGCACTGGTACCAGCATCATGACGAACGGTGAGCCTTTCTTCTGGCAAGCCAAATATCGTCTCAAACGACAGAACATAACCAGGCAGTCGTAGGCTATGAACAGGAGTGCCTTTAATCTGGGCACCGCGGGCGGCACTGTCGCCTACGACGTCTTTGATTTCTCTACCAAGCTTATTTTGTCTAACTGCTTCTAAACACTCAGCTAGCTCTCTTGCTGTGCCACTAGGGGCGTCCATCTTAGTCGAGCCAGCATAATCTAAGATTTCCCAGCTCGGTAAGTATTCCGCGGCCAGTAAGGCGAAATGCTTAGCCAGAGCGGCAGTAATACTAAAGTTACCGCAAGCAATTACTCCAACATTCTTGCTAAGGGCTAGTTTTTCTATTTCAGCAAAATCATCGGCAGTTAAACCAGAGCTGCCCACAATAACTGAAATACCTTTAGAGACAGCACAAAGAGTGTGTTCTTTTACGGCAGCAGCGCTGGTGTAATCCACAAAGACATCAATTGGCTGAGTGAGTGCTTCTTCAACAGTAGCGATCACAACCACATCACAATCACCTTCGACTTTAAATCCAAGCTCTGACAGACTCTTACCGGCAGAGCTGCGGCTCACAGCTGCTACAAGAGTCATATCGTCCGCAGCGCAGATGCCTTCTGCTACAGCTTTGCCAGTCCAGCCGGTAACACCGGCGACGCAAACTCTTAATGTCACTCCCGACTCCTATTTATTTTGGACTTTAGTAGTAACGGCCAAAAAGGCAGTAAAGACAGCAGTACTAGCTAAAAGCAACAAGGCTGAGCCAAACTCACCGCCGGCATAAGAACCAGTCAAATGCTTAATTAGACCTATCAACATCGGCCCAACAAAGCCACCGAGGTTACCGACTGAATTGATAAAGGCTAAACCTGTTGGTTGTGCAGGCACCGAGAGCGAGCCTCTAGTCAAAGCCCAGAAGGGGCCAACTGTGCCCCATATGCCAAAGGCAGCCAAGCTCAGACCAGCCAATTTGAGATTATCAGGCAAGTAAGTAGCTGCCACCAGACCAAGCACTGTGATAGCCGAAGACGCCACCACATGATAGCGCCGCTCACCGCTGCGATCTGAACTAGCCGCAATAACGAGCATTCCCAAAGCTTGCATCAGAGCAGGAATAGCAGAGAGCATGGCCACCAAAGAATTACTATTATTAGTTGCGCTGCCAAAAGTTTTGATTATCTGCGGCAACCAAAGTTGAAAGCCGTACATGCAAACAGTGGTTGAGAAATAGAGCAGAGCGAAGCGCCAGACAACTAAATTCTTCAGAGTAGCCACAACCGAGAGCTGCGGCTCATCTTTATTCTCGCTGCTTTTCTCATCACCAGAAATAGCTAGTAAATTCTCCAGCATACTCTTCTGCGAATCACTGAGCCACCGTGCTTGGTGCGGTCTATCAGGCAGCAAAAAGAGCACGGCAATACCCAGGGCAATGGCTGGCACTCCTGTAACAATAAAGAGCCACTTCCACCCTTCTAAACCCCACAGGCCATTAATCTCAAATGCCTTGGCAGCGACGAAGCTTCCCAAGAGGCCAGCCAGTGGAATGGCCGACATAAACCGAGCTACCGCTGTCCCATACTGCTTGGGTGGAAACCAGAAGGTCAAATAAAGCAACATACCGGGGAAGAAGCCAGCTTCAGTAGCACCCAGGGTAAAGCGCAAAATGTAGAAAGTAAGTGCGTCTTTAACCAGGCACATAGCCACTGTAACAATGCCCCAGGCCACCATGATTGTGCTTATCCAGCGCCGCGGCCCAAGGCGCTTGATCACAACATTACTAGGTATGCCAAAAAGGCAATAACCCAAG
>JBIPOV010000050.1:0-46195 GCA_044378815.1 Obscuribacteraceae bacterium (SeqCode)
TGTAATGCAGCTCTCCGCCGGCCCTAAAGGGCTGGGTCAGGTAGCCACCGGCTGCCGGCTAAAGGTGAATGATGATTCAAGCCGCGATCTCGCCGGATTTCCGCGCTTTTACAGCGCCGCCTACAGATGACCAATCGGTCAAGCTTTTATGGTTAACGAAGAAGCTAGGCTATTACTTTCAATTCAGCAAACGCGAAATGTAATCTGGCAAGATAAACAACCATCAGCATCGCAGGCCACTTGCAGGGCTCCACCTTGGTGACTAGCCGCAAGCTGAGCAAGCCGAAGTCTCAAGGCTACCGATCTGCTAATCTTACCCGCAAAGCAATCAGCAGCAGAGTGATCAAACATTGCCTCTGCCGAGTTAACCGATGACCAAGTGACTCGACAAACGACTTTTTCTTCTAGCCGTTGAGCGTGCAATACAATCTCAATACCTTGCGCTACAGAAAGATCAGTAAACTTTTTATTGAACACGCTAATAGATTCGAGTACAGCAGAAACGCAGCCGGCAATAGCTCTCTTAGCTAAATCGCTACTGCCCAAGAGCGAAAGCCCATACGATTGATCAACGAATTCGAAACTAGGGTTTTCCGCTCGTTCCCTATACTCCAAATGAACTTCTGCCATTAGCGCCGCAATAGAAATCTCTTCCAACTCAAGATCAACAAACGGTCTACTGAGAATTTCAAAAATAGCCAATTCATCAAGCATGCGCAGTAATCTGGCCGCATTAGATCTGATACGTATAGACTTCTTCGATGGTTTTATAGCTCCAGAACTCGGCTCACTTACCGTCAATTTAGCAGAGAGTTCAACAATACGAGAAAGTGCTTCCTTAGCAAAATCTCTACAGGTAGGAAAAGCTAACTTTGCTCTGCCCTTAACAGCGCAGGGCTCAGCCTCAATAGCTAGTCTTGGCTGAACTGCAGAATCAGATTGCTCTAATTGGCAATGACTAAACGGAATACTAATACTGATGCGAACAACATCTGCATCCAGAAGCATTGTATTTACCAGTCCGTTGTGTCGACTGGCAATTTCATACACCACTCCAAGTTCAAGCACTGCAGAGACTAATCTCATTGACTGTAAAGGAAGATGCGAAAACGACAAATATTTAGCACAATTGTCAGTTTCTTCAGCTCTCATAGCGTCTTCTAGCGAAGACGACATTGCCACAAGCATAAACCTTTGAAGATCTGCATCTGCTCCAACTTCAAAACCAATTTCAACGTTGCCATTCTGTCGCTCTTGCTCTGTCAAGGCTAAATCTTGCAAACCAGCTGATTGAGCAGCCCGGGGTACGACCTTGACAAAAACATGCACTTTAGTCTCGGCCTGGCTGGTTCGGATAAAGGCTCGCAAGCAGCTTGAGAGTGCTTGAACAATTCGTTCAGGGTCGCAATCAACAACAAAGCTTCCGTACTCGACTAGTTCCTGAGGCAAAACAAAGAACGAACGAAAGTTGTTACCGATACTAGTAGCGACAAAATCAAGAAGTTTAGCGAGACAAATTGACTGCTGCTCAAAGACCGCCACGCCGATTTGAAACCGCTCAGCTTCTAATACATTAGAAACAACTCGGCTAAGCTGTTTGCAACTC
Source organism: Obscuribacteraceae bacterium (SeqCode) (assembly GCA_044378815.1). Taxonomy (GTDB): domain Bacteria; phylum Cyanobacteriota; class Vampirovibrionia; order Obscuribacterales; family Obscuribacteraceae. The sequence continues at coordinate 1,607 of JBIPOV010000050.1, forward strand.
TCAGCGAGCTCAAGTCGACTGCTCTCAAGTGCGTCTTCACCAGCTGGAGAACTCAAGACAATAAGTTCGGCAGAGGAACTTATCACAGAAAGAGGAGTACGCAACTCATGACTAACAAACTCAACAAACTCACGTCGAAAATCTACTAGTAAGTTAGCGCTGTTCAACTGAGCAGAACTAGATGAATATTGAGTATTTGCATCCAAAATGAGGACTTCCTTAGAATACGACATGACATCCTCAGCAATTATCCTAGATAAAGAACAATAAGTCGAATCATCGACCTAGCTCGACGTTAATATCTAACAGAAAAGAAGAGACTGCTATCATCTAAAATCTCCCCCTAATCCAACCAACTGTTTCAGCATCAAATTGGGCTATCTCTCCTATTCCGATCAGCCCGCGACGAAAAGCCTCGAGAACCAGACGTACACGAATATTGTACACTTCAAAGCTGACAGAGTCTCGTAGTTTCAAGCGCTCTATACCCAACAACTTATCGGCCAAACTAGCAATTTTACTCTGGACACCTAGCAAACTCAGATAACGCCGCATGGCTATGGCTTTGTCTGTCAAACCCATGCATAGGTCTTGTAGAATAGTTAACTCTTCTTGCGTTAAGGAAACATCTTCAGTCAAAATATCTTTTCGCAGACCGCGCACAATTGGGTCAACATAGTCGTTATCGTGGAGCAAAACGGAAGAAAGAGCGTGTGCCAAACTATCATCATTTCCTGACTTCAGAGAATAGCCGTGAATTGCACCACTGGGAACAATCTTGCGTAGGTCATTAACAAAAGACTCACGATGAAATTGGGACCAGAAAAATATCTTTGCTGATGGTTTGGAAGCCCAAACCTGCTGTGCAATTTTGATACCACTCATATCTGACATAGCAATATCAACAATAGTCATATCAGGTTGAAAAACATGGAAAGCAGCAACTCCGTCGCTACCATTTTTGGCTTCATGCACAACAATACTTGAGCTTACTCTATTATGCAGAATACCAGAAACATGCTCTCTTAAAACAGCCATATCTTCCACTACCAAAACTCTGTACATTTCTAGCACCCTTTCTTGTGCTGCAAGGTAAGTGGCAGCAAAGCTGCCTCTTACAATATCAAAGTCAAAGCAGCGCGACCGGCCATTTCATTTACGACAACAGAGCGACCAGAAGCATTGCGAATTACATATTGAATAACGGTCTCTCCATCAGCAGCGGATGGTAGACATAGCATTTTCAATGTGAAACTGGCATCACCCCAAATAGCAATCTTGAGATAAGTAACCCTAAAGCCGACTAATGGCAGGTTAGTGTGAAAACCAATTTCGAGACCATAGTCTCTAGCAAGCTTAGAAACCGTATGCAAGAGCTTTTTACTCGAAGCAGCTGAAGCCCCTGAAGCGTTCAAGTGGGCAAGACCTTCTAGAGTTTTAGTCAACTCAGCGAAGTTACCGGTTCTAATCTCTGACAAAATCACTGATGCCTTCTTTTCTAACACTTCTTCAACAGCGGTATTAGCAGGAACTGGTTGCACTGTCGCTGCACCCAACAGAGCGGCAAACTGCGAAGCTACATTGGTAGTTTGAATATATGTGTTACTGTTCACGAGCGCTCTCCATTTGCCTGACTAACTTGTTTTTAGTTTATAGCCATGAAATGACAAAGACGTGATCAGAAACGAGACTCTTCACTAAGGCCTGAAGCAGCGCGGCTCAAAGCATCAAGATAAGCGACAGAAAGCTTGTCAGACAAATCTTGGCGATGAAAAAAATAGTACTGTTCGGCCAGCTGGCCAAAGGCTTCAAAGCAAAAGAAGTGATTTGGGGCATACATCAAAAATATCCGAACGAAATTGACTTCTGCCCACTCTAGCGGTTGCTTCAACTTGGTGCTAACCCCAAGAAACAATCTTAGACCATCGAAATCAATATCTAGGTCGGCCCCTCTATTGCCTTCGCCAGCGAAGGCTAGGGCTTGCTCTTGTTCGAGGCCTTGCGGTATTGCTCGACTAGTATCACATTTAAAACTCTGAATTCTCATGCACGCCTTGAGTCGCACCTTGCCCTGTGCTAGCCGCTGAAAAGCCTGTGCAAAGAGGTGCTCATGTAATAGTAAATAGACCTCTTCGGCAAGAGTATAAGAGCCCGGAGCTAACGGAGCACATACACTAGCACTATACTCCCACACCGGCTGCGTGATACTTTCAAGATCAGTGATTTCAGACTCGCCTAGCTCTGACATAACTCAAACTCTTATCTTTATGTGGCCTCAGACCAAATAGCATCTTAGTCTTGACGATCAGCCATAGCCTCAAGAAAGGCCTGGGCAAGTTGATCAGAAAAAACCTGCCGATTCTCTCTGATATAAGAATCAGCGAGTGTACTAAATGCTGCGAAGCACTGGTAGCTTTGTAGTGGATGCAACAAACAAAGCATTACCAAATTGAGTTCTGCAGCCAATATCTGCTCATTTAAATTACTAGTCGCCACCAACTTCTTTTTTAGCAATACAAAATCTGCCTCAAGATCTGATGGTGTAGCCAAGCAATTAACTGCCAGGTGATGGCGACCAGTTTCAAACAACTTAAAAGCTTCAGCAAAGCGACACTCATGAAGTAGCTTCAAAGCAGCCATGCCATAGACTTCTACATCAGTGTTTCGTAATGAATGCTCAGTCACAGTGCCCCTGTTCTTGGGATTGGCACGATTTATCCGAGCAGGAAAACTCTTACCAACATCACCAATTGGAGTTACATTATTAGTCAAGCCTTGAGAATTAGTGGGCCCCTGTTGATTGAACTTGCTCACGAGAGCCTCCTTTCACCTATATCAGATACGACATCACGAACTGTTTAGTTCATTGGTTTACTATTGTGTTCGTAGTTTGAATATAGTGCCTGAGGCATTGCAATAATGTGATAGAAACTTTTTCTTGTGAGTCGCTCTCTCAATTTCGACACTTCATATTCGACACTTCAATATGATGATAATCATTCCTCATTACGGTGATAGACATAGCGGTTTCAAGTCCCGCGTACCAGCTTGAAATCTTTTGACTCATACCAATCCGTTAGTTGTTTGAACGTCATCAGCTCATCCAGGTCTGGCAACGCAACAAGTAACACATCGGTAAATGCCGAAGTTAAGCCTGAGAGATCACTTAACACTCTGGTAAGTTGTTACACTCAAGCAATAACGAGGCTTGGAGCAGTTAAGCCGAACCGAGGCCATGCAGTATTGCCAAATTCGGCATTGATGCAGGACATCGGTTCGGTCTATTAGTTCATTATCCGTGCTTTAAAAGCCTTATTCCGCAGGAAAAATGGCTAGAAGAGATCACTAAAGTAGTCTTCGGCTTTCTTATCGTTGGCAACTCTATTTTTCGCCTGCTGCTCAATCTCTGCCACTCGATCATCCCAAGTTTTATCCCCGAGCTCTTCTCGGCCTATTCCATTCATAATGGCATTGTCCCATTCCTTCATAGCATCGGCAAGCGGTCTAACCTCTTCAAGTCTTCTGCGAATTTCACTATCATTGCTATCTTCAGTGTTCTCTCCTTCTTCCTTGCCTTCGCCCTCTCCTGTTTCTGCCTTAAATGGCCGAGGAAGACTCAAAGTAGGCAAAACAAACTTAACGGGTGCATTAGCTCTTTCAAGTAGCTTCTCCCACGTGGTTGACTCAGGCTCAGGCTTTGGTCTCGGAGCTCGAAGACGCTCCCTTTCCGCTGACTCCGGACTCTTGACAGCGCCCTCTCCTGTTTCAGCCTTTAGTGGCTCAAGTTTTTGCGCTTCTGAAGCAAGAGAATTTGCACTATTTTTAATAGCGTCAAAACCACCTGTGAGAATTCCACTTTCACGCTGTTTCGCTATCACTGGTCTTCCGGCCATCATATTGCCCACATCCTCTACTTTCATTCCACGAGCATACGCGGCGCTCCTGACTTGAGCATCCATTTGTGCCTGTAATGCGCTGCTTTCAGCCGTCTTAGCCTCACCATCGAGCTTTATACCTTCGTTTATAAAATACTGGGTTACGCCAGCCACAACTGCATAGGGCCCGGCAACTCTTGCGAAGGTAGAGACTGCACGCGCGACGGGCGCCATTTCAGGCAATGCTAAGGTAGGAGTCAGGGAAAGAGTCCCAGCAATTCCAGCATCTGCAAGCGCAGGCTCCGGCTCAGCCGAAACAGCTTTGTTTTCAGAAGGTAATACTAACTCCTTGGCTGCATTAAGCGCATCACTCAGGGGCTTAGTAAAACCCAGAATGTTCTTCTGCGCATCTTGCGCATGAACTTTTACATTATCAACAACCGTTTGCGCAGCCCGTGTAAACTGCTCAGTCAGATCCCCTGGCGGTTGCACTTGCGGAATTTGATTGTCTGAATTCTCAACTGAGCCTAATGTATCTTGAATAAATTGTGACGCACTCTCCGTAATCGGTTCGACGAATTCCTGAACGGCTTCTGTCGCAGAATTAATAACATCACCTGCACCTTTTATGGCGTCCCCGAAGCTTCCCCAGTTAAGAGCCACCGTAGTAAGATCTGAGCTTTTTGAAAGCGCTGATGAGCTCAACTGATCATTCATACCCGTTGAGTTTTTACTATAGGCTGCATCGAAAAGACTGTTCTGGGCTCCCACCAAATCTGTGGAACTAGCTTTCTCCAGATCAGAGAAGCTTAAATTATCACTGCTGCTAAAACCACTCATGTTAAAGTAACTCCTTGCTGCAAACAGCACACATAAACTACATACAGAGCCTATCAAATCAAAATTACAAAAACGTGATGTGGTGAATGCAGAGAAACTCTAATTGATTCAACCAGGCAAAAGCTTGTGAAGAAGAAAGAACATAATCCTTCCAAAGTCTTATGCTGAAGCCAATGATACAAGTTGGCCATTACAAATTTGTGATCACCGATTCAACCATCGGTCTCTGGCCTAACCAATGGTTCTGCCTGCAAATGCGCACTCCTTCTATTTTCGTGGCAGAGCGAGACATACAAATCTTGCAAAGGACCTTTCTGCCTCTGAATGCCCTGCTGGCGGATTGAAGCACTACATAAAGCAATTGCCTCATCCTTCTTTCCAGCTGAGGCTAATAGTTTAACCAGCTCAATTGAAAGGCAGGAATTTCCGGGCTCAACTTCTCTTGCTTGCTCAAGCAATTGAATTGCCCGATCAAATTGGCGCGCACCAGCCAGGGCGGCACTATAAGCAATAATGTCATCACTTGTAAGTTTGCTCACGGCAGCCAGTTGTTCAAAAGCTACTATTGCAGCGAAATGATCTTCATTAAGGCAATGTGCCAAGTTACGCTGACTATCGATGTCTCCAGGGTTTCGACGAACGATTTCCCTAAAATACCAACAGGCTTGACTCTTATTTCCTTGCCTATAATACCGCTCCCCATTATCGCGAAGCTGAGCAATACTAAATTTCGTCAAGTCTACATTCGTAGGCCTAGGCAAGACAATTGAGATATGGGCGTTCTGCTCTATTTTCTTATTGCAAACGGCGACGCTCTCACTAATTTCCTTATCGGCGACTGCATTAGTCAGGGCCTTACTGAAATCTTCTCGGGCACTAAGCCACTGTTCTCTCTTCTGGTAAAGCCTACCTCTTGCAACTAATGCGGCAGTATTACTTGGCTCCAGCAAAAGTGCCTGAGAAAGATGATCAACAGCAGAAACATCCTCACCCAATGAACTCTCAATACGCGCTTGGTGCAGCAAGGCTTTTGCTGTACGAGGGCTAGATTGAGAAGCTACAGTTAAATATTCTCGCGCCTGAGCCATGTCACCAAGTTGGCTATGACAGAAAGCCAGCAAGTAAACACAATCACCCTCTTTCTTAAGCTTCAATGCTCTGTTCAAATCGCTAATAGCTTTTTCGTAGCTACCTAATAAGATGAAAAGCCTAGCCCGCCCGCAAAGCTGTTCGTATGAACTTTGAAAATTTGGGAGCAGACTCAATCGATTGTAACTGACTAGGGCCCTTTGATAGTCTTTAAGATCTAACGCTAGCCTAAGCACCTGCTCTTGGGTCTCGGCATTACCAGGCTCAAGCTCTGAAGCTCGACAATAATCAAGCAAAGCCTGTTTCTTGTTATTCATACTAAGGCGCAAACAGGCGCGATGCTGATACCAACGAGACGAATCAGGCTCTCGTTCAAGCACCAAATTGAAATCGTTTAGAGCACCATGTTTATCATTCAGTAAACTCCTGCAATAACCTCTCATTCCCAACACTTCGCTATTTTCAGGGTCCATGCAAAACATAGTAGAGAATGCTTCCAAGGCTTTTGAATGCTGCTTCGCGCCAATCAAGCAGAGTGCGCGACTAAACTGCCACTTATAATTACAGGGGTCAAGAGTCAAGGCCCAGTCATAATCGGACAAGGCTCTTTTATAATCACCAAGAGAATAATACGCATAAGCTCTGTCTGCTATCTCTTGGGTCGTCACGACATTATTTTTAATAGCGACGACCTTGTTCAAGTCTTCAATAGCATCGCGATAAAGATGCAGCCTATTGGCGACTGAAGCGCGAGCTGAGCGAGCCTCAGCATTATTGGGATTAATAAGTAATGAACAACTGTAGCTCTCAAAAGAATCTTTAAATCGAAGTTGCGACTTTCTGATTTTGCCCCGTTCAATATAAGCAAGTTCGCAGAGCGGATTAAAGTTCAAGGCCTTATCTACATAGGCCATAGCCTGCTGGTACTGCTGTTTATCAATTAATTGCTGCGCCGTCTCTACATTGGCACTGGCGCCGGCGTTGAGAATATCAAGAGTTGTCGCAGCGAGAATCAAACTGACTGCTATCCAAATAAAGGTAATTGCATTACCTTCAACAAACCTGGTAACTACTGCGCATCCTTTCATTTTAATCAATTCCTCACCAATGGCATCCTAAAGTTTGAGGCTTCGATATTGCAAAAAAGTGATGAAGATAGGCGACAAAAAAAATTAATTTGGATGGGCTAAAACCAAGTATTCATCAGCCTCTTGACAAATCGACCGGAATTGAGTTAGCTTGAACGAGACCACATTTTGTGGGGGTCACAAATAAGATAGGTGACACAAGAAATGAAAAAACTCGCCGCTAAAAAAGCACAACTAACTAAGCATCGGCGCAGAGCAAACAGGAATGGTTACGCTCTTATAGAACTACCCGTAGTACTATGGTGCATTTTTGTAGGCTTTGTATTCCCACTACTGATAATGGCAAGTATTGGAATTAGAAGTTCTATTCTCTTCTTCAATACTGATACAGCATGTCTCAGGGCGTGCAAAGCACCGTCATATACAGAAGCCAGCAAACGCGCTGCTGACTCACTGAAAAACGATTTAGGCTCTTTCAATGGTATATCAAATATTTCTTCCAGCCTATCAATTATAGTCAAACCACTTAGCGGCGCCAACCCAAGCATAGTCAATGGAAAACTGGCGCAAGGTTCAATTGACAGCTCTAAAAACTTGTACTTTCTCCTGCTCTCTACAGAAGCAGATATTGACCCTTTAGTGAGATTCAATACTCAATGGCTCAGCCTGACAGTTCCAGGACTAACAGAGCCATACAGGTTGCGTCTCAAGAATGAATGCTATTCAGAAAACCCGAATGGACTAACAGAGTGAGGATAGATTAGTGCTGAAACAAAAAATCAAGAAGTCGACGCCGCGCTCAGCACGAGGAGTTGCTACCATGGCACTAGTGCTGGTGCTGGCATTCTTTGTCATCTTACCGTTATCTCTACTTGGCTTCGAGCTAGCCAGGTATAGGTTGATGCACGCACAGTTGCAAGCTGTCTGCGATGCATCAACACTTGCGGGGACAGCAGCCCTCGCTAGCTCTCCACCAGGATATACCTATGAGCAGCTCCATAACCTTGCCATGGATGTCGCAGTTGAAACATTCAAACTCAACTATGTTCTTACAACTCCGTTCAATGAAACAAATTTAGGTGTAAACAAGAACACAGCAATAGCGCTAGGAACACCACCGCTTAATGCAGCCAACGTAAACATCACCTTACTAGACCAAAACGGTAAAAATGTTAGTACCGATAGCAAAGATGCAGTCATTATGCGAGTGCAAGCTATTTATAGTGACAAGCCGATATTCTCATCAAGTCTACTGAATCTAGGCACTCTGCTGACTACCACAGCAATATCAGATGGCGGCTTACCGCAGCTTGATCTCTTTCTCTGTTTTGATGTCTCTGGTTCTATGGACGACCAGACAAAAGTAGCCTTGGTGAACCGTTTCTGGAACCCCTCTAAGGGCACAGTCGACTATAGAACCGTTAGCTCAGGTAAATCTATATATGACACCTTTGGCCCTGACAATACGGGTAGTCCAGTCAACGCCACACCGCCTCAAAATCTCTCATACGGGTCATACCCGGGTTCAAATAAAAAACCTTTCGTTTTCTCAGAAGGTCCTTATCCAGCCAGCAATCCAGCAGCAGGTTTGCGAGGTAATCAATTCACCTACACCGCAGGCTCAATTCCGTTAATGCCAAACGCCACAAAGTATCCGCCCGGTAGCCTGGTTCCTGAACAGGGTTGGCCTCCAGGCAACTTCAATCCGGTCATTGCGGGCGATGCCCAAGGCAATGGTGTCAATGCCAATGCCTACTCAAATTTATTTACAGACCTAGTTGCACAAGTTCCCAGTGTTGGCCCATACGACTTCAGCAAGATAGAAACATGCGTTGAAGCCTCAAGAGGTAACATGGAGAGCGACACAATTTGCTTGCAAAGTCAGGGTGGAAGCAAGATAAACCCGGCCTTGCCCCCAAGGCTAAACGGATATTACAAAGCTTACTGGAGTCAGGTTGATAAAACAATTGATCCACTGGCAGCAGCCAGATTGGCAGCAAACAACTTCTTCTTTACCATGAATATTTCAAGCAGTGCTCACTTCGGTCTAAACGCCTTTTCAAACGCAGCTGGCACCTCAAAGACATCAAACTGGTCTATAACCGATAAAAATTGCGATGCGAATTGGATACATAGCGGTTCAAGCAACTTTCGCGTTCCCCTAATTGCTCTCGACAAGAGCAAATCAAACTACGACGAAGTGACAACGAGCATCAATGGCGATACCAGTTCTATACCGCTGAGACCCACTGGCAGTACTGCCATAGCTGAATCACTTCATGCCGCAATACTCGAGATGACAGACAAGGCTAAGTATAGGCCACAGGCGAAACGCGCGATTATTCTGTTCACCGATGGTGTACCGAGCGCACCAGGCTCACCTTCTGAGGCTGAGGTAGCAGCATACGCAGAAGCCGATTTAGCAAAAACATATAGCATACCGATCTACACCATTGGGCTCTCACAGAATGCTGCCATTAAGCCTCTGCAAGACAAAATTCTTGGTGACGGTAAGGCAAATTCTGGCAAGGGTATCGCCTATCGTTCAGGAAACAATGCAATTTATGTCTCTGTAACAAAGTCAGCCGACCTAAACAGTGCCTTTCAAGCAATAGCTCGCAGTTTAGTTGTACTTCAATAAAGTAGGTGAAATATGAAAAAATCTAAGCGCTTTACGAGAACATGCTGGAGTCGCCATCGACGCGGCAGTATGTCTGTAGAGGTTGCGATTACGGCAACACTATTTGTAATTTTTACTATTCTCGGTTTTGATATGCTGACAGTGGCTTTTGGCTATTCAATTTTAGATTCTGCCGCAAGAGACGCAGCAAGGGCAGCAGCCTCAACAGGAAACAAAGCAGACGGCTTGATTGCAGCTCAGCAGGCAGTTCTTTCACACCGAACCGATGGCTATTTTGTTATGCAACCTACGGTATCAGAATTAATACCAGCAGATTTTGTTTACGACACGCCAGCACAGGGCTCTCCCTTCGTCACAGTTACGACCAGGAGTCAACTGCGTATTCAGACCCCAGTTAGTTTCTTCGGAGCCTATCTAGCAAACGGGGTATTCCCTGTTGCTCGAAGTTACACGTTTCCAATACTGGGAGTGCCGTTTGTGCCCAACCCTGGAGCCGGCGCTGCGTCACCGCCTTTGACAGTCGCATCTGTACCACCCACCCCACCAAGCAAAACAACAACAAGTACTGCTACAACAACGACCAATAAATCCTCAAGCAGCTCCACGGGCACAAAAACTGCTACTACTAGTTCTAAAACTACAACTGCTTCCAAAACTACAGCCCAGCAACCTCCTAAGCAAAGCACAGCAACAGCAGCGGTTGGGCCATCTAGTCCACAATCTCAAAAGCCACAGGCTAATTCTAGTTCAAGTTCTTCTAGCTCAACTTCTTCTGCTCAACCGCCAGTTCTAGCGCCTTCTGCAGGCTAAAATCCTGAGCCATCAGCACACTGCTTACTCTCGCACTTGGCAGCGAAGATGACCAAAATTGTTCCCACAAACCTGAGTTCGCGCGAAGTAAACCCACAAGACAGCGTTTAACTGGTCGAAACTAAAAAAGGCACTGCAAGGCAAAAGGCCAATTCAATACGAGCGCATCAACGGCTGCCAAAATGAAATCAACTCCCATATCGAAACTGGGAGCGGTGGCACCGTTGACGATCAGTTTTTCTTCGGCGAAAGCTAAGTTCTTATAAAAGTTACTTATCTCGATAATAACCACACATTGGAGCATAGTTCGATTCTACTTACCTCATTGCACAGCCAAAAGATGGCAAATCAAAACTGCCAAAGCTTCGCCTATTGAGGATTCGAACGTTTCTGGTGGCGCGTTCTTGTTCGTCGATAGACTGCATAAAATCTATTGGCTATTTAGGCAATTCATAATTGATGCTGATAATGAACGCTGGTAACCCTTTGTCAGATTATCGGTTCAAGCCCACACCCTCTAGATGTTGATGGCTTTTGGACGCCGACCTTCAGCGCTCGGATAATATCACCTAATGGCATAGTTGCTAGTTTACCGTCTGGCAGAGTTACAAGCAGTGTGGTGCCTGCGCTGATATCACTCTTGAAAAGATTATGTTTTCCTTCCCTTGCTGAGAAGTTTATTGTTATTTCTGGCGAATCAACTTCAGTTGAAACGACAATCTTATCTTTACCTGGAAATAGCTTTTGTAGGAGGCCAACCAATTTTTCGGAAACAGCTATGCCAGAATTTTCTGGTGATGCCAAAATTTCTTTGAGTCCCTGTCGCAGCTCCTTAGACTTAGTTGCCAAATCTTCTTTCGAAAACCCGCTGACAGCTGGCTCCCCTGCGGTCTTGGCTGTTACCTTTCCTTCGTAAGTGCTACCGCACGCAATTATAGAATCGGGGGGAGGAAAGAGCTCCATCACTCCATTCGGTAGTTCTGGAGTGCTTCTGCTACTCGAAAGTGACTTCAAAACACTTCCAGTATCATTAAGAAGAATCGTAGAAATGTCCAATGGCGATAGACTTTCAGGGGGAGCCTTAATTTCCGCAAATTCCGAGTGATTTGTCATATAAACACCATTGTCCTTAAAGACGAAATCAGCCATTGATAGAGTTGTGAGGGCCTGTCTTAGCAAAGTAGCTTATGCCTGCTTACATTCTTGTGATCACTAGTAAAGCTACCTCATATGCACAATGAACAAAAAGTCGAAATCAACCTGGTGATTGGCGTCAAATTAAATTGCGGGCCAAAGCTGATCAAATTTCACTTGCCAAAATCATTAGCTGACAGACGAGACTATTCATTGTGCTCGTCGAAAACTGAGGAGCCCAAATTTTTCTCCCACCTGTCAATCACAGCTTGGAGCAGGCCCTTACTTCCAACTACATCCAAATCTAAATCTGGAAATCCATACTTTAGTTCTTCGGCCTTCCGCACTATCGCATCCCAAGAATCTACCGACTGCAACTTCTTAAGTTGTTCGCCGACTTTTTCTCTCGCCTGCAACAGATCATCTAAACTAAGACCCTGCTTGTTTTCAGCACTTCTAAGGACTTCAGTCCAAACGTCTTCTGGCTTTCTGAGTCCTGGTAAAAGATAATCTCCTAATTCCGCATTCTTAACAAGCTGCCCCCAAGGATCATCTGAAACACTCAGAGTCTTTTGAAGTCGATCATTTACCTGTTTGCGAATAGCAACAAGTTCATTGAGACTTAGCTCGCTCGTGTTTAGCTTGCTCCAAGGATAACCGGCTTCTGCTCCCCTGCGCTCAAGCTCTACAGTGCGCGCTGCAGACTCATCTTGAGTTCTTTGAATATTTCCAAGACGATTCTCCAAACCATCCACAGACAGACCAGCTGTCGCCTCTAATCTCTCGATAAAATTTCTAGTGTAACTAAGATCGATACCGTCACCAAAACCCTGTTTCAGAACACCGATTTGCTGCTTCATGACTTCAGCAGTCCTGTCTAATGATGCATCGAACTCAGCTTGCATCGAATCTACTATAAACTCGTGACGAGACAGCTCAGCTATGGATGCTAGCAGACGAGGATTGTTTGCGAATTCCTCAAGTGGCATAGCGTCAATGCGTTTTTGCAACTCAGTAACCAAAGAGGGTCCGCCTACGACTTTAGCGAGACTGAGCGCATCACGATTATATTCATCCGAATGATTAGGACTGATAATGGCCTCTAGCAAACGATTATGCATCTCGGAATCTGATGCGCTTAACATTTGCTCCAAGCCTAACTTAGGCTCGGAAGAATTCCACATAGATTCGGCTGTGGCGGGTGAATACTCTTTTGCAAACATCGGAGTAAGCTCTGATATTGCTTCAATCAGTTTCGGCCGATAAGGATCATCACTTGCCATAGAGCCTAATTCAACATTGAGCCGCTCAATCAGCGAGCTACGACCCATCGATTTAGCAATGACCATAGCCTCGGGACGGCCGTAGGTTTCATAATCTGCATGAGCAATGATATAGGCTAGCTTGTTTTCCACAGTCGGATAAACAACCTTTTCTATGTAGGCCAAATTTACATTAGCCCTCATTTGATCAACATCTGGTGCCATCGACAACTTGCCAGTCTCACTGTGGGTAGACCAGGTCTTATTGTCGATTTCCCGCCGCAACTGGTCGGCTAGAACGACCAGTTTAATATCGGTATTGCTCAGCTCCGGATTAACAAGCAAACTATCTACAGCTTGCATAAACTTACGCGGAGGCATGGTCTCAATGCCCTCTCTTCCAATCACCGGGTATGCTTCGCCTTCTAAGCCTGATACCACATGCTCATACGGATCAACAATAGTTCTTATTTCCCCATGCCCCTCCAGCACTCTAGCTGCCTCCAAGGAGGATTCACCAGTTGCAGTCTGCGGCGACTTACTAAAATGTCCTAGTTCGTGATTGAGATAACTCTCCAGATTATTCGCCCAAAGAGCATCGTTAAGCCAGACTTGCCCTGTCGCGGCGTTGGCAGACGCATAATTCAAGGTCTCTTCATCAGAATGGAAATTGGTAAATGCGTCTTTAGGATCGGCTCCACTATAAAGATAAATCTCCTTAAGATTCTCGCTACCCAGGCCGCTCTTAACAAACCTGGCGACATCCTCGGGCAGAATCGCATATGAATCTCTTTGAACTTCGGCTTGCAGTGCCTCATTCGACGGGTCAAGCTTGGCTCTTTCTCTACTGTCACGAATTCCGGAAAGCCAACCTTCCATTTCCACCGGTACATAAATTTTGTTGCCTTGTTCAGTTAAATATGTAATCTGCTCCATAGGATGAACATAGGTTGCTTCCGTAAAAAACTTATCAGTCTGTTTTTGCATCTCTGCAGCATCAGTAGTTCGATACAGACCAAAGTCAGCCAATGCCTTATTTACCGCAGAACGGTCCTGGCCACTGAACTCCGGACGCAAAAACACCTGATCAACAACAGTATTCTCAACTCTGCTCAATCCAGGAATTTCCTCAACTCTATCATTCAAAATTAGTCCATCTCTTTGAATCTGGTTGACCTCATCGCCGTGTTCGTTCTTCATGCCTGGGCGTCCATTCTGCTGCTCTCTAGCGGCACGAAGTTGTGCTAAGTGACTAACATCACTCTGCGAAACTTCTCTAGATTGAGTAGCAATGGTCCTAGCGAGACTCTCATGGTCTTCTTTTAATAGCCCTTTCTTAACAATGAACGTCTGAATCACCGCTGAACCGTCAGCCTTTGCCAGCGGCACAGGCTCCACCTCTAGCTTAAATGGACTGCGACTGACCATGCGATCCAAGTCTTCACGGATAATGGGCCCCACAAGAAGTTCACCACCATTTTGAACACCCCCCTCATCAAAGGTGCCTGATTTTAGGACTCTAATCATATTATCGAATGCCGACTGCTGACGCTCAGGGTAACGCTGCATACCAAGAGGCGAGAGCAAACTATAAGCAGTGATAATGCCATCTACAGAATTCTCAGGCAAAGGCAATGGTTTAGTTGCATCAGCCTGATAAATAGCGCCCTTCTCGTTCGGAATTAAGTCAAAACCAATTGCGTTGTCAGGCCCGGGTGCCAACGGATCAATTTTTTGAGCAACTTCTCTGGCTTGCCGAATCCTTGCTATGACATCGCTATCACCACTGCCAACTTCAACGAAATTGCGATGTCGCTCACTGAAGTCAAAAATAGTATTACGAGGGACGTTAAGCTCTTTTTCTAACTCAGAAGCAGACCTGGCAGTTATGACCATGCCATTGTTCACGTAACCACCGTGGAATTGTTTGAATACCGATTCAATTTCAACCACGCGCTCTTTTGAAACTATGACCTCAGATTTTGAGCCATCCAGAACAATTTGTTTACTTACAGAATCAAACTTTGTTGGCAAAAGTACACGACTTCCGTCAGTATTCTCAAAAATTTCACCAGACTCGGTACGTTTCCAGTTCGGCTTTGCCTTACCACCCTCACGTAAACTATATTCGCGAGGATCTGGTACCCCGTTTAAGCCGAGTGAGCCTGACTTACTGAAATGCTCACGTAATTGCTCCTGCAAAGACTTCTCAGGCACCTCTAATCTAGCGGGCTCAGCAACAGTTTTTGCTAACTTAGATGTCTCAAGAATAGTTTTATTAGGTGCACTAGACTTGTCGAAATTTGGATACATTACCTCAGCAAAATTATTCATGACTTCGTGCCAAGCCTCTATACCTCCCTTCTTTATAGTATTGGCTCTCAATTGACTCAAGTGTTCGATTCTAGAATCTGCGGTGCCTGAAACAACATCAAATTTCTTAAGTAAATCAAAAAGCGTAACAGGCTTGTTGTCACGAATACCAACTACGAACTCAGATAAGTCCCTCCGTGCGTCTTCAATCCGTTGCTCTACTTTGCTCTTGCTCTCTGAGGAAGGCTTGATCGACGAAAACTCTAAAGAATCAAGAGACGAAATGCGTTCAGCCAAATTTGACTTAATAGCGAGCTTCTTGTATTGATGATCGGCTTCTTTAATTCCAAGTTCACGATTCAGCTCAGCTGAACTATAAGACATGTGATCTGGTTTGATAATAGGGAGGCCTTCGGCCAGGAGGTCGAGCATAGCTGCACCAAGTTGCTCATCATTATGACCAGCAGCAGCCTTTTCGTAAGTATTCCAAAGTTCGTTAGCTTTGATCTGTTCTTTGTAGCGCTCCATCACTTGCGAGGGAAGCTTCTTCCCATCAACAAAGAACCTATTCTCGAAATTTTTCAAGACTGCTTCTTGCAAATCGGGGCGATCATCTAAACCGCGCATAATTGTTTGCAGCAGCTCAGCCCTTCTCTCTGCTGGGGCTGTAGAAATAGCACGATCAGCTAAGCCTGGTCCAAATACGAGATTTTCAGCCTTCCATCTCTCAGTAAACTGTCCACTCTCAAAAATAGAAATGGCAGACTCTTTTTCGGAAACATAAGGAGAGATTAACCAGCCAGACAATTTAAACTGAGCCCTTGACTCATCGAGTCGACTAAATTCCTTACTATACAAATCAGCCTTTATATGACTCGGAACATCATACTCCTCAAGAATTTCGAATACGGTTCGACGACTCTCCTTAGTCGCACTTTCACCAAAAGCGAAATCTTCAAGTCGGTTGCTCGTAGACGACCAGAACTTAGAATCGAGAGAGCCAAGCTTAGATATTTGCTGGAGAATACCAGTCTCATTGAGCTCAGTTAAGTTCATAGAAGATGCTGTTCTCTCGAGTTGAGGACGAATACTGCGTCCAATAATTTCTGAAGCCATGATGCCCCAAGAATGTTTCTCTTCATTACTCACAGAGGAATCGTTAATCTTGCTCATGATCTTTTCAGCAACAACAGGGTAAATCATTTCGCGTGTATTGCGAATATTCTCAAGCAGTGTCAAATGATTTATCGCGGGCAGCAAACTTGATTCACCGCGGAAGAAATGAGAGTTAAGCGGCTCCACGAGTAAGTGCTCAGCAACATTGGCCATAACAGCAAGACGCAGCGCCGCGTTACTATCATCGTTAAAGTGAATTGCGCGGTTGATAATTTCCTTGAACTGCGCTGGTGGAATATGTGGCAGCTGTTCGCCGAGGCTTACGGCTGTCCACTCCTCTACATTTTTTAGACCATAGCGACGCAAATCATCAAACGAATTTGCTCCACTTTTCATGTAAAGGTCATAGGCCTTCTCAATAGCTTCATGTTTTGAACCAACATAAAAGGGATCATGCAGAATATGGGCATTTTCATGATCAAAAGTATTTTCAAGAAAATCACTTCTGCTCTCTTCCTTGTTTATACGAACAATCTTGTTAATCATATCGGCTGAAGCCAACGTCTTACCCTGATCAAAGTGAAATTTTTGAAAAACATTATTAGGGTCAGACACGCCAGTTAAGCGAATCTCTTGAATAGAGCTTGCGGGGCCGATTTTGCGATCTAAAGCCGCAACTACATCTGGCACAGTAACAACATCCTTCAAAACCTCAGCAAAAACTATTGCAGCTGGATCCTTTTCCTCGGAGGCCTTACGCATAAGCCTTAAGTCTTCCAAATGAAATGCATCTTCTGCACGAATCAAAATACTAGTTCCAGTCTGCTCATGTCGGTACTCGACATATTTAACAGGTTTGCTCTCAAGCAAATTTACAAACTTACGAAACTCAGCTTCTTGGTCCGCTCTTTGTATGCCTTTTTTTGAAGTATCAGAAACAAAGCCATTGGCCGAGTCATAATCTGCCTTTGATATCATCCCTGCTCGTTTGAGTATAGCGTCCAGCTCAGTCGCCGATTTGTTCTCAAGTTCATTAGATAACGACCTTTCTGTTCTTGTAACTAATTCAGGATTTACAATCACACCTTTCGGCAAATCATTAAGCAACTCAGCTGGAACCAAACCTTTCTCGAAAGCTAACGCAAAGCTCATTCTCTTAGCTTCCAAGTCCAGTAGGCCAAAAGCATTGTTGGGTTTGCCCTCACTTTTCTGAGTAGCAACATTATCTCGCACTTGATCACCGGATGGCTTTTCCTTACCACTTTTAACGGCCTGAGCTTCTGAAGATAAATGCAATGCCGCGCGCTCTTCCGCATTGCGCATCAATGGTTCGTAAGGGGGGGTCTTCTCCATGCCAACACGCTGATTTAGCAATAGCTCTTCAGCAAAGGCAGCACGAATTTTCTTCAAGCGAGCGATATCTTCAGGCGTCGCAGTTTTTGAATCGATTAAATCTGGATGCTCTTTCGTACCAGACCAACCAGGTATTTTGCCGATTTCACCCTGCGCAGGCAGGCCTAATTCTTCGCGCCCTTTAGCGGAAGCTATCCAATCATTGACACGAGCCCTGGAGGAATCAATAATTTTCTCCATACTCTGATTTAGCTTCGCTGTGTACTCTAAGGTCTCTGGCGTAGCAACACCAAGCTTGCCTTCGGTCTTCTTACCGCTAAAGTCAAGGCCACTGTCTTTCCAGCTCTGAACCGATGAGAACTCAGCTTTGTTATCTGGATTGCTAAACACGACATGTTTATCACCCCAGTCGGCTCGCAGCAAGATAATCTTGGCCAATCCACCTGGTCCAAAGTAATTATCGATACCATCGCAATCTATGAGACCACGAGAAGTCTTATTCCATGCATTGCCTTCGTTCGGTACATACCAGTTATCTAGACCTGTGCGACGAAGCAGCGACTGTTCTAGCTCGGTAAGCTTGGCACCTTTAGCACCAGGTGGCCCAGGCACATCCACGAGCTGATCAGCTGTCAATGCAAAGGGATTAGATATCTTTTCTTTTAGAGTCTTGAGCGCAGCTGCTTCTGCAACAGTCATCTCGCGACCCTCTTTCTTAATTGAAGCGACGATACCGCCGCTATAGATCATCGCCATAAATTCAGGCGGTGCCAACTGATGTTCAAGAATTGACTGTTTTATAACAGCGAGTCTATCAGCTGGTATGTCTTTCAAGTGAGTTGATGCGAAATGCTCTAAAGCAAGAGCACCATCAGCATTGTGAGTAGTGAAATTGAACTTTGTCTTCAGACCATCAGAGAACATTGCAGCAAATAGCAAGTCTTGTGTTTGCTCTTTGCTAAAACCATTGCGCTCAGCATAATCAAGAACCGCACCCATCTCACGTTGAGTGTGCTCGAAATTGGTTTTCTGATCCGGATCTATCTCTCGCATCCGAGCGCCATGCTCGCGCACGGCAATCAGACCATCTAGTATTTTGTTTTTCTCTTTAGGGGAGAAACAAAGTTTGTCGGTCAGCGCCTCGAATTTCTCTCCAATATTGGAGCCTTCTAAAGTGGTCCATTTTTTCAAATCGTCTAGAATCTTCGGTCTAGTGCGCTCGAACTCCTGAGGCGAATACTCAGGAAACTCTTTCCCTATCTCATTTCCTTTAGAGTCGCGCTTTGACTCGGGTTTTGAATCGGGCTTTGAGTCGGTATTTGATTCAGACTTATCTCGAGTATTGCTAGACTCAAGAATAGAGTCAACTTTACTCTTTAGGGCAAGCTTTTGTTCAGTATTTTCTTTGTTGCCGTTAACGGTGGCCTCAACCGGTGATTCCTTCCCAGGCTTAGAGATTTCAGTTACTCTATCGCGCGGAGAGCTGACGGAACCTGAGTCACCACTGTCAGATTCTGCAAATTTGAATTGTCCTGGTTCTTTACCTCTGACCAAGAAAACAAAAGGGTCAGCAGATTTTTCACCTGATGCAGGCTTTATGTCTAGCTTTCCATTTTCATAAGAAATTTTTCCGCTCCAAGAAGAGGCTAATTCAATATTCCCAGCCTGAGCTAACCACTCACCAGAAGGCTGACGACGAGCCTGCGCTAAAATACTGCCGTCAATCTCACTCGCCAGGGAAATTGAAGAAGGTCCGTCAATCCTTTGCTCAACCTGAACTTTAAAGGACTTGTTCCTTACCACATAGCTATTTGGATAGCTAAGATCCTGAAGGGGATCTACTTGAAACTTTTGGACCAAAGCTTTCATGGCGGCACGATCAGTTAGTTGACCGTCTGTTTGATTGCCGCGGGAGAGGTAACCTGGCGCTAAAGCAGTTCGATCTTCTTGTATTAAAACAAGGTTGCCGAATCTATCGTATCCGAGGGTATCGGGTTTGATCCCGCAGTTTCTTTCAATTTGCTGTAACTGATCGCTGTTGAGCCGGTCGCCTAAAGACACTTTTTCATGAATTGCAGCTTGCATAACAGGGTCCAATCGAACCCCTTTTTCGCCGCTAACAGTAACTCCAGAGAAAAAGCTCTCACGAACCAATCCGACGAGACCAGAGCTACCTATATGAGCATCGGGGCTGAAATTCAAAGGGGTATTGAAACCAGACTCTACGAGCAATCGATCAATAGTAGCAGCTGCCTTCTTTGCCGCTTCTGGGTTACCAGAATAAATGACGAAAACGGCATTACCATCATTAGCCTGCTTGGCAAGCGCGGCATGGTCCAAAGGATCAATAGTCTTAAAACCAGAAACATCAGCATGAAGAATCGGATTGTCGTATAAAGCCGGAATTAATAATGTCTGAAGCGAAATGCTCTCCGCGAGATCCTTGGCTGATACGACCGTTTTAATCGGAGAGTCTTT
The DNA here is from genome assembly GCA_044378815.1 of Obscuribacteraceae bacterium (SeqCode). Lineage (GTDB taxonomy): Bacteria > Cyanobacteriota > Vampirovibrionia > Obscuribacterales > Obscuribacteraceae. The sequence goes on from JBIPOV010000050.1 coordinate 21,606, forward strand.
TCTACCGACATGCTCGTTACCTTCCTCAGGCGCACCGTAAAGCCAGTGACCATTCTCACGTTCTTCTAGCCTGTAATTTTTGGAATCAATTGATACTTCACGCTTGTTACCGTTGGCATTGACTATCATGTCAGAGGAATTAGACTGACTATTTCTCTCTGCCTTCACCACTTCAGGATTAAGAACTGATGTCTCTTTAGCTGTCTCTCTAATTGCAGGGATGCTGGAATTGCTGTCATTCAAAACTACATACATGGCCTTTGCATTCGAGTTGGTATCGACACCATCAGATGGAGAGGTTTCCTTTTGGTTTTTTCCATTCCGGCTATGCTCAGTCAAAGAACCCACAGCATGAGTAAACGGAGAAAGAGCAGCGGCTGTTCCAGCCGCCCATTTTGCCTGCTCCAAAGACTCACGAAGGGCTTCACCGTAATTCAAGGCAATGAACTCGTTAGATACTTCGCTCTCTTTTATTCCAAGTCGCTGAGCAAGTTCTCTTTTTTGCTCATCTCGTTGGTTGCTCAACTGGGCAAAAGATTCTTCTGTCAACGACTGCTTAAATCCTTGGGCAGATTGCTCCAAGGTACTCTTAACCAGAGTCATGTTACCGGGTACAGCATCAATCAAACCGTGGCTTGTCTTGCCAGTTATAAGCTGAACAGCAGTTGAGAAGGCTTCATTGGAAGTTGACGGTTTTCCAGTAGCAGCCTCCTGAGCCATTGCACCAAATTTAACTTGCAAGGCATTATCGCCAACCTCAGACACTGCAGCAACGAGGTAAACTGCCTTATCAGAAACTCCCTTATCGAGCAGATTATAGACCAATGTTTTGTTTTGGATAATAGCTTGTTGCGCCGCAGAGAGCGATTCACCAGCTCTCTGAGCTGCAATCGCGGCCTTTGTATCTCTAATTGCGGTAAGTGGCCCAACACCTTCAAAGAATTTAGAAACAGAGTTGGCAGCACCTTCACACTGCCCCTTGGCTCTTGCAGAATCGGCGTCCATTGCTTTACTTGAGAGCAACGCAGCTGAAATTTCGCCACCAGTCCAAACCGAACCGGTGAGGGAGGCAAGCGCAACCGTAGTCTTGCTAATCTCAGCAGCTTTCAACAGCGAAGCACCAAAGGTAAGAGCACTGGATGTTCCAAGACTCGCAACTGTAATGCAACCGCTAACCACACCTTCAGCAACCTGCTGCCGAGCCTGCTCGTAGCCCTGAGCATCTAGTTCAGTGGTGCGTGTAGTGACACCCATCGACGTCATTAAGTCTTGAGTAAATCTTACTGAATTGTCAAATTTATTGGTCGAGTCACTATCAATGCCAGGTTTGAAATCAAACAAATTGTCGAGATTGCGGTTCAAAAGATTCGCATCTGTTTTAACAGAATCTCTTTGAGCAACTAATGCATTGCGAAAACCTCCAGCATTTTCGGTGAGGCGGTTGATAACATTGGTTTTATCGTCATACTCGTTGATTACCTTAGAAGTACTAGCAATATAGTCTTTAGCCTGCCGCTCCAGGTCTTCGCGGGGCACTAGGCCATTCGTCTGCAATTCCCCTTTGAAGTTTAGAGAAGGCTTACCCATCCCTATCAACTGCTGTCTCTTACCGTCAGCAAAAGTGAGATCTACAACAACTCTCTTCTCATTTAAATTGAATACCTCAGGCTTACCCTGTTCTCCGCTGCGCAAAGTAACCAGATAACCGGGTCCAATCTCGCCTGCTGGCTTCTTATCAACTTCCCTCTTCCCATCTACAACATTAACTTCATACAGCATACCCTTGTCGATACGATAGACCTTGCCACTATCAGGAAACTTAAGATCACCTTTAGTCTTCTCAGCAGCTTCAACTGTCTCTATTGGGTGAGCACCAATTACTTTCTTTGAAGACTCAGCATTTTGCTTAGCCAACTCTGGCCTAAATGATTCAGAAATACCTGTCACATCAAGCAGCTTGAACTGCTCCTTAGACGTAACTCCATTCTGTTTAATAGCATCTAGCTGAGCAATCGTTTTAGAGTACTGCCCATCATCAAAATTCTTCCAATTGTTTACTTCAACACTTCCGTAGCGACCAGTGCTTCTTCTAAAAGTTTCATCATGAGTAAGCCTATAAAGCTCTCGCTCTCCCTCTGCCTGTTTCTTGAGCTGCTCGATACTGCGCAGTTCGCCGCCAGGTACACCAATCCAAGTAACACTTTCTGGTGGCACTCTGTCAGAAAACTTGAGGTTGGCCTGAACACCAGGCAAATCACTCAACTTAACCAGCTGAGCTGGCTTACTAGGGTCTTGATCTCTTACCGAAATCATTACCACCCCATCTTTGTTAACAAGATCACCCATTTTCTTGTTATCGGTTGTAAACAGTTCGCCGGCACGAACTGTTACAGTAGCCGAACCGACCTTGCCGTGCTCATCTTGTTGCTTGTATGCAAAAGAGCCATCGATTTTCTTAACATCGGTAGGCGCGACTTCGAGTGTATTTTTCTGAGTTGCTAGCTTCTCCGCTAATGCCAATGCCTTTTCTTTAGGTGTTGCCTTCTCTAACTTTGCGTCTTCAATTTTCTTCTGAATAAGATCTTGCACTTTCCCAAGACTAGCAGTATCACCGTTTTTAATGTCAGCCAATATTTGCTCTTTCGAGCGCTGCTCTTTGACTATTTCATCGATCTTAGCTTTTGAAATTTGATCAAAGCGAGAAATCTTACGGTCGGCAAATTTGGCGACCTCATCATGTTCAGAATCAATAGCTTTACTTAGTTTATTCAAATCTACTATTGCAGAAGGGTTCGGCTTGCCATCTGCATTAAGCGCCGGCTGATCATTGCGCACTGCGCCCCGAAGCACGATTGGATTTGAACCAGGAATGTCAAGATTGAATACAGCTCCCTTAAGGGATGCTAGGGGACGCTCATTCTTTGGATCACTATCAAAGGTAATGCTTCCACCAATAATCTCTTGGCGGTTATTTAGCCTTGGCCCCTTAACCAAACCCACTTGATCGCCGGTACTATTAACCAACACTCCCATATTTATGGTGTGCTTCTCTGGCTTTCCAGTAGCAGCATTCTTCAAGAAAATATCGCCACTTGGTGCTGAACTATCAAGCTTAAAATGGCGCGGCTTGCCATCAACTTCACCTTCAACAATTGAACCCTCAAGCTTAGAGTTCAAGTGGGTCCACTTAGTCTCTGGCTTGCTGGCCTTGAAATTGCCGCGCTCGTCGACAGCACCTATTAGTGCACCTTTCTCATCAAACAGATAACCAGCTGAAATTCTATGGGTAACTTCGCCATTTGGATTCTTAATCTCAGCAGTAAGCTGGTGTTTTAAATTCTCACTCTTAACCACAACCGGCTGATCATTTGCATCTCTTCCTTCAAATAGAAACTTCTGCTCACCCTTTTGGTTCAATGTCACCATTGGGGGGCCATCAAGACGAACATGACCACTGGCGTCAATCTTACCGAGATTACGGTTGCCATCAGTCAGCATTCCATCTTTGACTTGATACTCTTTGTTATCTAGTACCAAGCGACCAGTTGGTTTTTCGTCTTCTTTGAAGCCCTTCTTATCAAGCTCAAGAACCTCTGGCAATTTGGCAAGATCACTGCCCATTTCCTTTTTCATAGCAGACAACAGAATCTCGCCATTCTTCAGCGAATTGGTCTGCTCATCGCCGCTAAGCTTGCGGCCGTCGACGGCAACAGTGGTTAAATTATCACCAACACCACGATAGGCAATACTGGTATTGCCTTCCTTGATTTCGTAATTGACTTCATTGGTCTTCTTGTTGACTGAAACCTTATGACTCACAGCCTCAGGCGTATCAGGACGCAGCACAACTTCGGTTTCAGTGTTGCCCTGTTTATCGGTAAGAGTGAGCTTGGTAGACATGACCTCTGGCGGGTGCTCTCTCATGTCAGAAAGTACGGATCTCTCAATCAACGTACCGTCAGCTTTCTTCGCTTGAGTTGCAGTTTCGCGCAGTGTTGGTTGGTTTTTCTGCAGATCTTCTTTGGTCGCATAATAAAGAGTAGATTCTGAGTTGTCAGAGTTTTTGACCTTTCTGACTTCGGCCATCTTCGAGATGTCGACCGGCTCTTTTGAGTTTTCTTTAGCAGCTTCACTGGCTTTATCTTTGTTGAGCTCACCAAAGGCCTTCAGAGCTGCAGCAGCCATATCAGTAGCCGCACCAGGAACGTTATCGGCGGCCTTCGAGGAACTGTCGGGTAGCTTGTCCGCGGCAGCTGCAGCGCTCTGAGCTATGTTGGCAATATTACTGAGGAAGTCTGAAGGCGCAGTCGAATCTGTTGATTCAGGCAAGCCATTCCGTGAAACCTTTTTAGGAAGGTCTTCGTCTGAAGTGTCTGCTGCGGCAGAAGCAGCAAGTGCCTGGGACCCAAGCCTAGCTGAATCTTCTAGTATCTTACTGAGGGTTTCTTCACAAACCTTGTTGACCAAATTTTCGCATACATTATCTAGTGCCTTGAGGGCAGCTTCTGCCATAGATGACGTTGAGAAGGAAGTGCCATCGTTGGCAGATGCAGAATCTTCAGACGAAGTCCAGGCCTCAACAGCTTCATTCGAGGCAGCATAGTCTGAAGATTCTGATGAATAGTCATCCGCCACTGACTCGACACCAGAACTAGCAATATTAGCCATCGACTCAGCAAAGCCCATTAATTCAATTCTCCTAGTCTAGAAATAATCAGAGTAGACAAGCATTTCCCTCAAACTCACAACCACAATATGCACCCTCCAGCATTTCAACGGTGTGATCAACGACGCAACAAACTGCAAAATCTAAAAATGTGTGGCCCAAAGATCCTGATTCTTGGCAAAGGCTAGCTCCATATCTGTCAGTCCAAACTTCAAAGTCTCCACAATCGGCCTAACCCCCTCTGCCAGCTTAGGCAAGACCGCTATAGCGTCTGCAGAAATTAACACAGCGCTGACTTCTCCGGGTTTGAGCAAAAGGCCCTTGCGACCTGGCTCTGCAAGCAATATAAAGTGGCGACCGTTACTACACTGATAGTCAAAAGTGCAATGACAGCGCTCGAATACTTGTTTTAGTAGATAATTCACCAATTCATTTAGGCGATTATCAGCTAGGTTATCGACCCAAGAGCGAAGAGGTGACAGGTCGCGCCGCAATAACTTCAGCAGAATACCGCTGACAATGCTCTGAGCGGCTTCCATATCGGCCGGCGAATAGTCTTTGAGATTGCGCAAATCATCCATCAATCATCTCCTTGGGTGGCAAATAGCAGACTAAGGGCAGGCCTGTTGCGAAACTGTGATCAATGAAGCCAACTCAGGCAGAAAAACAAAGGCACAACCAGCGAAATCAGAAAGTCTTATCTATCGGCAAAGCAAATAGACAAGATCACACTTTTGAAAGGTCAAGAATGTTATTCAACAATCACCGGTCTAAGACCATGAAAAGGCAGGAGCGATTCAATGCAAGAATTCAATATTAGGGACGGCGATTGCAAAATTCCGCTTGAAGAATCGATGCCAGGTTGCAAGGGTTTATTCATTGGCAACGCTCAAGACAACAAGATTTTTCTGACAAATTATATTAAAGGAATGAAAGAGCGAGAATGCCTGCCGATACTCATACTGTGCGAGCAGGAAAACACTTCGAGTACGTGATTAGCGACTCTACTTTCCTAAACTACTAGCAGCTCCCCCAGGGGTCACTGTGCCCAGCTTATCGCGCCAGTCTGGCATGTTTATCTTAGCCCGAACGACTCTCAGGGTTTCAGGAAAATACTTCGGCAGATTTGAGTAAGCGCTATCATTGACTGCATACTGCACCAGTTCAGCAAAAGTCTCGCCACGGCCTATATCGGGCCGCACGTAATAACTAACTTCGGCCTTCTGTTTCTCTGTTAATTTGGACAAATCGCGATAATATGCAGCCTGAAAGTCAGCAGAATCAGAAGCCTTTAGCGGAAGGTCCCAGCGAATTTCGAAACCACCAATATTAAAAGATAACTCTGGCTTTAACTGCTTATCTACAACATGGCCGATTTCATGAGCTATCGCACTCTTAATTGCCCGCTTGTCAGAACGCAACTGCTCTTCTGACAAACCGATTACAGAACCTTCTGACTTTTTCTGAACAGCAGCTGGCACATCTTTATAAGTAGAGCCCGGCTTATAACCGGGGGGGTGTTTGTCCTTCAACTCAGGAGCAATATCAACATAATTTGAAGCAGCAGCCACCCGCACGTTAGCCTTCTTCGCAATTTCTAACAATGGCGTAGGTACATCCTTGAGCGCGTGAGCGACCTGATTATAAAACGCTTGTGTGCCGCCACGTTTATCGATCAAACTAGTGATGCTGGTGTCAGTTACCGGTATTAGATCTGCCGCACCGACATCAGCAATGGCTTTGCCGAAGTTACTAATCGGTTCAGACACAGTAGACACCCTAGACGCTTCGGCAATCATTTTGCCAGCAGCTCCAGCAGCATCAGCCTCAATCGACGACGAGGCAGCACGCACAGCAGACTCAATAACACTATCAAAATTCATATTGCCTTCCGCTCGCGCTTCGTCTTTCTACATGAGGGTTAACAGTTACACCTCAAGAAATTATGAAACAAACGGCCTAACAAAAGTATGACAAGGCTCAGGGCCCAGTAATGTTCAACCTTACTTTGCGATCTAAAGCTCTAAATCTGGCCAAAGCTTCACGGCTTATAGAACAACCTGTAAGGTCGAGATTTCTCAACTTCTTTAGCTTTGCCAACGACTCAAGTGTTTTATCTGTGGCTCCAGAATCGCCCAAGCCAAGACTCTCTAAATTCTTTAAGGTACCAATTAACCTGTTATCTTCCTCACTCAATAAAGGATCTGGCAGTTCCAAGTAAAGCGTTGAAATCCGTTCTGAACCTTCCAATGCCTTCAACATCGGATAAATATCTTTATTCTGGTTAAATAGGAGCTGAGTGAGATTCCTTAAGCTAGAAAGCTTGCTCATGCCTCTTCCGGTCAGGCCAGTAAGATTGACATCTAGCACCTCAAGACTTGTTAGCTTAGACAAATAGGCAACGTCGCTATCGTCAATATTCGCTCCTTCAACACTGAGTCTTCGCAAGCTCGTGAGATTACCAATGTAAGGCATGGCTGGCTTCAATGCACACAGCTCTAGCTGCGGCCTGACTGTAAGTGCGTACAAATCATCAGAACGAAATGATCCAAAGAGCTGAGGCTCATCGACAAAGACAGAACTATCTGCAATGAAAGTAACTCTAGTATGTGCCGGAAAGGTTACCGTGGCCTGAGCCAATTGAAAGCTCTGAGATTGGTCGTAGGAACCAATTCTCCCAAGTGCTCTGTCTTTCGGAAATTCATACTGAATTGTTCTGCCGCTATCAATCAATTTAGAAAACTTCGGCAGCTCCTTTGGCTGCTCAATATGCTCTCGACCATTAAGGAAATACATTCCACCAGCACTGCATATTCGCACCGTATTGTGCCGGGCAATCGCATCGTATGCAGCCGGCAAATCGCATCGTTTAGTGCCGGCCATTCGCATTTAATGATGCCGGCGAATCGCATGGTTTAGTGCCACTTTGAAAGCCTTTTGATTAGCTTGCGCTCATTAGAATGCCAATTTGTTTGAGAACTTGAGTCGATGTCAACTCATTCGACGATCCTTGATTCCATATTTGTGGAGGAAAGGGTGTCGATGGCAAGGCCAAGAAAAAACATGTCACAACTTCGAGATATTTTGCGCCTCACCATGCAGCTGGGGCTAAGCGGCAATCAAGCAGAACAGTCGTTGCGCATATCCAGAATGAAAGTTCAGAAGTGCATTCAACGGGCAAAGGCAGCCAATCTAAGTTGGCCTGATGTTTCGGAAATGTCTGACGATGCCTTAGAGTTGCTTCTCTTTCCACCACCTCCCGTCAAAGAAAATAAGGCAGCCGAGATTGATTGGGTCAACGTACACAAAGAGCTGAAGAGAAAAAGCGTCACCATAAGACTTCTTTGGGAAGAACATTTTCCTGAGGAAGTAAGCGGCTTGAGCTATTCGCAGTTTTGTCGACGCTACAAAGCTTGGCTCGCTGAGCGGAACTTGTCGATGCGCCAAGAGCACAAGGCTGGCGAAAAACTCTTTGTAGATTTTTCTGGCCAAACAATTCTGATCACAGATAGGGAGACTGGCGAAGTCACTAAAGCTGAAATCTTCGTCGCTACTTTTGGTGCCAGTAACTACACATTCTTTAGAGCCGTTGCATCGCAACAAATACCTGACTGGCTAGCAGTTCACATACAGGCACTGAGATTCTTTGGAGGGGTCCCACAATTCGTTGTCCCTGATAATCTAAAGTCAGCAGTCACCGAAACTGGGCGCTGGGAGCGCATTCTCTGCCGTTCATATCAGCGGCTGGCCGAACACTACGACTTCGGAATTTTGCCTGCACGGTCGCGTAAACCAAAAGACAAAGCAAAGGTCGAGAAAGGGGTTCAACACGTCGAATATCGAGCGCTAGCCAAGCTTAGAGACTTTACGTTTTTCAGTATTGAAGAACTAAATCATCAGCTTGATCGACTTCGAGATCAGTTAAATGATGAACCATTCCAGAAACTTCCTGGTAGCCGACGATCTTGGTTCGAGTCAGTCGATAGGCCAGCACTGAAGCCACTTCCAGTTCACGACTTCGAAACAGAGGAATGGCAACTTTCTGTTAGGGTGCCAAATGATTACCACGTAGACCTCTTGGGCCATTACTACTCAGTACCCTTCAAATTCGCTGGCGTGAGGGTCGATATTCGCTACACGCCGCACACTGTTGAGGTGATGTACAAAAATGCCAGAATTGCTAGCCACATGCGCAACTGGGCAGTCGGTACTAAAAGTACTGCGGCCGAGCATCTAGCACCCTCTCACGCCGTCTACCATGGTCTCTCGCCTGATTGGTTTCTGGCGCAAGCAGAGTATATCGGACCAAATACTAGGTTGGTCATTGAAGGCCTGCTCAAAGACAAGCCTCTTCCACAGCTCAACTTCGACCAATGCTTTGGAGTCGTCAAATCTCTCAAATCAAAATATGGCTCTGAAGAACTAGAACTTGCATGTGGCCATGCCGTTCGCCTGAACACCATCGGCTACCGTGTCATAAAAGCCATTCTGGAAGCAGGGGTGCACTCGCTTCCTGAACAGTTGATTTTGCGCCTCGGCAATATTCAACACACGAATCTCCGAGGTCCTGAATACTACAGCTAAATGAGGAAAACCAAAGATGCTAAAACATCCCACTGTCGACAAGCTCCTTGAAATGAAACTAACTGGCATGCTAAGCGCCCTACAGCAGCAGATTGATATGCCAGAACTACAGTCGCTTACTTTCGAAGATCGTCTAGGGCTGCTAATTGACGCCGAATTCTCTGAACGCGAGACTACTCAACTCTCAAAACGCCTCAAAGCAGCAAAACTTCGACAAACAGCTTGCCTAGAAGATCTAGACTTCAAGCCCGGTCGAGGCCTGGACAAACTTCTCATTGGCCAACTTGCAGAGTGCGACTGGATCAAGAAAAATATGAACATAATGATCGTCGGACCCACTGGCGTTGGAAAAAGCTACGTGTCTTGCGCACTCGGCCAAAAAGCTTGCCGCTCAGGCCACACCGTAGCCTACTTTCGCGCACCTAGATTCTTTCAAGAGTTGACGATTGCGAGGTTAGGAGGCACATACGAAAGGTTTCTAAAACGTCTTCAGACTTTCAAAGTTCTAGTGCTCGACGACTTCGCTCTCGTGCCGATAACTGAGGAGCAGTGCCACGACATGCTGGAAGTAGCGGACGATCGCTCTGGCCGCGGCTCTTTCATAATGTCGTCACAACTACCAGTAGATTCATGGCACCAAACTTTTGCAAACTCAACTTTAGCCGATGCAATTCTCGACCGCGTGGTACATGGTTCTTACAGAATAAATTTGACAGGCCCATCAAGAAGGAAAAACAAAACCGGATCTAACGAACAACAAACTTAGGCACCACTCATAATTCTCACACTTGGCAAATGGCTTCATTAAATGCGAAACCCCGGCACTAAACTATGCGATTAACTGGCTGCTTTGAAATGCGAATGACTGGCCTGATTGATGCGAATACGCAACCAGGTCTCAGACGACCGTCAAGTGAATAGGCAAAAGAGCTTGAAGACCTAGACGAGTTAGAAGAGCTATCAAACAAACTGCCCGGCTCAACCGCTAATGTGTCACTCGGGTCTTCATCAGACTCTTCAAATTCGGGTCCCGGATTTCGAGGAATCATTATTTGTCCACGGAAAATGCCATCTCGTAGAAGTATTCCCGTAATTTGCTTACAGGCAACTCAAAAACGCCATCATCTTTGCAATCTTTTGAAAGCAATTGCCGGCGAAGTTCGCCACTTCCTTGGGGGTTTCTTATCTTAACCAATTGGTTTTTGGCATCGTAGCCTATGACGCTATAGGCATGCTCATTACTGAGCCCACCGAGTTTGCCTTGCTGCTGTTTAAATTCATCGGCACTTTTGATTACACTGAGAGTCACTGGACTTCCTGTCTTCAGACTGCGCTCAATAGACATTCTAAAGAGATCATCGCTCGCTCCCTTGAAACCAACCATCTTTATCGGACGCTCCGACAGCAACTTTAGAGCTTCGTCTAGGGGCGCACCACCGTCTCCACCTTCACTCGGTATAGCAGAACCGATATCGCGTGCACGCGGGTTAACTGTATTATGTGCTACTCGATACTGACCATAGGCTTTTTCAGCAACCTGAACCCAATAGCCAGACGAAGAACGCTGAGCATAGAGCATCGCCTCAGACTCAGTTGGCTTAGTCACCTTGATTGGCTCGTTAGGAGCGCCCGGGAATGTAACCGTATAGGAGCCATCACGGTTATCCTTGATCATGTCTTTGACTTTATCTGGTGCCACAGCAGCAAGTGAAGCCAAACCAGCAAGAAATGCACAAGTGCCTATACTACCCTGAAGAACAGCTTCAGGTGTGATGCTTGTGAGCGGATTGCTTTCATCTTTCCAAAGCTTATCAGGAAAGGCTTCTACAGCTTTAGTACCAGAATCAACAAAGCCCTCCATCGCAGAAACAACGGCAAAATCAGAGCCAGTTGTTTGTTCTTTCACACCTTGATTGAAAGAGTCTAGACTAATAGCCGGAGTGCCGAATGGATTCAAATCAAACTTTCTATACTTATCAAAATCTTCAAAGAATTGAGTAAGACGCTCACGACTCTGACGGTCTAGCTTACTGTCAGCAAGCACACGCTTAACATCAACTGAGGTGATTTCACCCTTCTCTAAGTTGAACTGCTCACGCACAACTGCCTCGTAACCAAATATACGAGATCTCATGGCCGACTGTTTCTCAGCCTTCGAAGCCAATTCTTCAATATCGTCGAAGCCAACACCAGCTCTATCAAAGCCAAAAATTGCAGTTTTTTGACCTCTTATATGCTCGTAATCAATCTGAAGAGCTGCTAAAAACTGAGCATCTTCACCCTTAAAATCTTGGGACAAAATAGACTTAGCTATCTCAGACCTATCTAGGTATCCATCGCGGTCTGAATCAACAGCACTCTCGTTTTTCAAATACAAAGCGGGCAATCGAGAAGCATCGAAACTAGGATATTTCTTAGTCATAGAGCCATCCGGGCTTACTTTTATCTCGACGCCGCTCTGGTCAGTGAATGTCTTAGCTGGTAGGGACGAATTGAGATGATGAGCCAGCTCACTGCCAGCAGTACCCCCTTCAACACGGCCATTAGAAAGCCCTTCTTCGCTGCCATGGCCAAGAGTAGACTGCCCCTGACCTGATACTCCAGAAGAAAGAGCCGCCGATAGAGCATCGGCACCAAGTGAATCAGTCGGGCACGAATATCTCTGCTCAAAACCAGCTAAACCAGAAGCTAAGGCCTCGGCTGCAAGGTCAGCGAAGGCACCACTATTGGAATTAGTTTCATCGTCAATGCGGCTATCCATCAAAACCTCCCAAGAGAGAAACCCCTGGCTCTGGCAGAGCAAATCAATAAACTCAGAGTAAGCGTCGCTCTGTGACAAGAACATAGCGAGACTATGAAAGAGCGATAGATAGCCGAAAGAACTTCGTTCTAATGTTTTGGCTTTGGCTGTGGCTGTGGCTTTGGCCAAGTCGGTGGATCACCGGTCGAAGGTGGAACTCTTGGAATGCAGATTTTCTCTGTTGGAAGGCAACCGGCAATTATTTCGCCAGCAGTGGGGAAAAGTCTATCAACAGCAGGTTGAGCAGTAGTGTTTAATTTCTCAGCCTGCAACGACAGCCCCTTCATCACTGCTGAGAAATCAATAGTGTTTTCAGCCTTGGGGGACTCTTTCGGACCATCTGATATTTCGATATCTGACATAGTTAGTAACTCTCCTAAAAAAAACAGTTGAAAATTCGTAAAATGAGCATAGATAACTAATCGCAAGCTTGAACAAAACATTGGCTCAGTCGTGCAAATTAGCAAGAAGAAAAATTGCTCGATACAACATCGACAAATATAAATGACGAGAATTACAAAAACGTGATCCCACGCACTTTAGAACAAAACTAAATTCTGAAGGCCTGCTTTGCCCGCGCTGCAATCATTATAAAGACAAAAACTTTTTCGGCTGAATACAAAGCGAACAAACTCGATAGACCGATCACAACAGATCACGTTTTTGTAACATGACAGACGCTAGTGTACTGTTGCACAGGACCAAAACCTCAATGGAGAATTTACTAATGAGTGAAACCGACATAATACGAATAGTCGAAAATAAGGAAAAATCTAACGAGAATCAATCGCCACAGGACAATCCCCTAGACGTCATGAAGCTGTTGCCACCTATGCCTGGCGGTAGTTCGAGTAATAACGATCGAGCGATGGAGAAGTACGACATAGCTCAAAGACGAACACCACAAAACCTTCCGGAGAACCCTTACGGGGGGCTATACGGAAACGGCTCCGGTATACCACAGAACCGCCAGCCCGAACTTCCGGCGACAAGCGTGCATCGTCTGCCGGAGACGGTAATACCACAAAGTCAGAGGACTCCTGTGTACACTGAAAGAGCTCAGCAGCCAAGATATGGAACTCCAGCCGAACCTCCAAACGGCCGATATCGCAGAACACCACAAAATTGATATAGCTATTATCAGAATTAAACTATCTGAAACCCATATCGAAACGTCAATCAACAGGGTAAGAGAAGCCCTTCGTTTACAACTTAAGGAAGAAGAATGCAGACCATAATAGTCTGCATTCTTTTTCGGCATAGACAAAAAAAGCAGCTCAACGACTATCGCGATGAGTAAAAATTGGTTCACACCAGGCAAAGATGAACGCAGTTTTGATTCACGGTAGAGAGCTAGTACTTAGGACTTGCATCAAGGCAATTAAGAGTGGAGTCAAGGCAACCAGATCACACTTTTGCAATTACCTGCAAATACACTGACACTACAAGCGAGTAAGAAGCTAGGTATCAGTGACGTACCTATCTATAGCGGGCCTGAACCTATGGGGCAGCTGAATCTATCGCACTACTTTCGCTATATAGAATCTGGGAGCCACTAGAAATGATCGCGAACACACCAACCTCCAATAATTATGGCCTCCATAATTTGAGCGACAAAAAGCTTATAAAGGAATTCGCCTGGAAGATTGAAACCGTCGCCGGCGCCCAGGCACAGGGAGTAGAAATTCCATCTACTATATTTGAAGAGCTCTGGATCTATCAATCAGAATCAGACAGACGCATGCAAATAAATGAAGACAGATGCCGATTTCTCTCTATCTATTCTTTATTGGCAGACATCATGATCTGCTTGCATGTAAACAGCCTTGAAGACATCTTCTCTGGACTGTCACTCGGCCACGAAAAATTGCCAGATAGAATTGTTATGAATCCGCAGAACCCGCATTTGAGCGAGATCCATTTCTATGCTTCAAATGACCACTTACTATTTGTTTTCGAACTAGCGTCGGCATTACCAATTGAAAACGCCTGCAAAATATTTGCTGATGCAGGCACAAGCCTCAATCGCAAAAATGGTTTCAAATCCAAATTCTCTTCGAGCATAAGAGAAGGCCAAATCAGCCTTGTTCTTGATGCAATAGATGGAAAGGCTTTCTGCAGCAAAATTGAGCTAACAATTTAAATAGATCGATATCCAAATTACCAAAACTAAATTAGGGCCAAGAGGCAAATTAAACGATGAGAATACCAAAGAGATTGAGCTGGAGCAGCACTATTGCGCTACTAACAACTATTATCTGCGGCCAAGTCATCTATTGCCTAGGAGCTTGGGGTGCCAAAGACCTGGCAAAGATTAGAAAAGATTTTCTCGCCGGAGAGCTAAGGGCACAGGAAGAAACAATTAAGTCTCAAACCACATCGCTAACCGATGCAACGGGTATGACAATTTTCAGCAACCGACAGAGCGTCGGTGAAAAATCTTTCGTCGCTGATCAAAAAATGACCCGTTCCATTATCAATAGCGCCACAACAGATTTTAATTGGAAGCAATATAATGGAACCACAAGCTTTGTTCCGCAATCACCGCTAACTCAATATCTTGGCGCCGCCACAATAACGCAGGTTCTGAACAACATAGGACCACCGGACAAACCACTGCTCCCACACTTGTTCTATCCCGGTGGCATAGCAAGGGTGCTAATACCACCAGGCTACTACAAAGATGTCTTACCCATCATCACAAAGGGTGGACCGGTATCAGATGCTGAGTTCGCGATTTTAAGCCAGAAGGCAGCGATTCTGCAAGCCGATGGTCAGCTTGATCTCCCCCTTGAGACAGTTAAGGCCAAAACACATTCTGAGATGCAAGGTGTCCTTGATACTGGTGGCCAAGTTGCTCAACAGAGCTTCACTGCGGGCTTAGCAGAGCTAACGAAACCCATCCCAAACCCTTCAGCGGCAAACCCGTCGAACCCTGGGCTACAAAAAGTCAACAAGATGTACTTTGCATTCTTCTTACCTTTAGCTATTCTGCTGCTTCTACCCGGTGCCGCAGCTAGCTCGACGCAATTCATTATGAGAAATGCTGGGCTGCTTCAAGTTGGCAACGACAATGTCTTCTCGTTTCTGCAGCGGCCACTAATAGCACTATTTATGATGGCAGCTTGCCCATTGTTTGTCGGCATGGCAATCGATGTTGGCAATGCCATGACCTCAGCCGTTGCATCAAACCTTGATGAGCAGGCAATTCTGCAGTGGTTCGAAAGCAACACAAACAAACTGAGCTTGGCACCACCACCGGGTGGTGTCACACCGGCTGCAGTAGCGGGTGTAGCTACAGGCACAGCCTCTACGAGTGCAGTTGTTGACACGGCAATGAGTGCATCGCAAGCGTTGAAGGGTGCCGTCATGAATACAAGTTCTGCACTGCTCACCAATGCTGTGCAGATTCTCACTGTATTCCAACTAGTATTGGTAGCTTACTTGTATGTGATGGGGCCAATTGCATGCGCCATGTGGGTTTACCCAGACAGCAACATCGCCTACTTCAGACGAGCCCTGGGCAGCTGGCTCAACGGTATCATCTGCCTAGTGCTATGGAAATTTGTATGGGCCGTTATTCTTCTCTGCATTCAGAGCAGACTAACCTGGCTGAAAGAAATAGGAGCACCGGCAGGAGATGCAGACTGGGAGTCATTTATGTTAGTGGCTTTTCTAACACTTCTAGCAATCGCACCGGCAGCATGTTTCAGCTTCAACCCAGGTAGCTATGTCGATGCAGTATTGGCTAAGGCTAAACAGATGTCGAAAGGAAAAGGAGCAGCCAGCTCACTTTCGAGCATGGGAATCTAGCATCACGAGATGAGAGAATATGTCACAGGACAAACATTGTGGATAGAGACGCGCAAGATACAATTCAGGAATTCTCTCCGGAGCGAGATGCTCTAAAGATCTCTGATGAGGAAATTGTGCGACTACTCAGCCTATTTGAGGACAATCTCAATAAAGGACAGCTCACAATTCACGCACTTAGAACTATTGTCTCTGCATTTGAGCATAGTCCGCAGGACATAGAACCCATTCTCAGGCAAATTAAAGAAATTATTCTCTCCCAACAAGCGCTAGCGATTAGCTATGAAATTCTTCCTGAAGACAAGCTAATTGGCTTGAGAGTTGAAAATGTTATTGGTTTCTTCTCTTTCGACACAAAGACACCACCATCATTCTATGAAGTTTTGACAAAAGAAGAAGCTGAGGCTATAGCAGCACAAACAGGCCAGCCCATTAGCTATTTGCGCCGAGTAAGCTGGAAAAAGCTCAGAGAAGTAATCGTACTATCGACTGTATATTCTGAGCCGATTGATCTTGTTGAGTTGTATCGCAAAAAGCCACTCTTCATGGCGATAGTTCCGCAACAACAAATAGTCGTTCAATAATGTCATATTATTTTTATGCCACAGGCACCATACTTAGTACTAACAAACCGCCGCTCAACGAGCAGTTAATAAAAAACGATTGGTCTTCATTTTGTCCTTAAGGCGATTCCCAGCAACGCCAAACTTACTAAAAGCCAAGCCCAAAAATCAGAAGCCAACAATAGCGCGTGATAAACGCGTTTAGCCCTTGGCTTCCGTGGTATATCAGACTTACTAATTAATGGTCGTTTTTAATCATGGCCAAAATACTCATAGTTGAAGACGATTTAGACCTGCTAGAAAACCTAGCAGAGATGTTTAGTCGCGAAGGTTTTGTGGTAGAGACCGCATCCGACGGCCTAGACGCTGTCGAGTTACTGAAGATGACCAAGTACGAGGTATTAATAGTCGACTGGAAGCTTCCTGGACTTTCAGGTCCAGAAGTCTGTGAACAGGCTTCTTTGTTGCTGCCGACGGCAAAGCTATTAATGCTGACTGGCAAAAGCGACCTGATGTCTAAGGTATCTGGCTTTGCCTGCGGCTGCGACGACTATATGTGTAAGCCATTTGATATGGATGAATTAACAGAGCGGGTCAGGGCACTACTGCGACGAAGCGCCAATCAGTCACCAGGCAAGCTTACTCACGATGGCCTGAGCGTGCTCAAAGACAGCAAGAAAGTTGATTTTAAGGGCAAGCCGATTCAACTGATGGCCAAAGAGTTTGAAATACTGGCGGTTTTGCTTTCGCAGCCAGAGACCGTTCATTCCTACCAGGCCCTTCTCAACTCTATCAATGACGAGCAAGGAAGCAAGGACGCTCTGCGCACTTACATCAGCCGACTGAGGAAACGTTTAAATGACGCTGGATGTGAGCTAATAATAGAAAATGTCGCCGGAGAAGGGTACAAAATTGGAGTAGCCCAAGAGCAATTAATCTAACCGATGTTATCTTAAGGGCGTTCGGCAAGAGGCAAGGATCAGGTAGCACAGATGAATTCGGCCAGACTTCTGATGATAGAAGACGACATTGACCTCGCCGAGAACGTGATTGAATATTTGGAGCAGAGCGGCTATAAAATTGAGCACCATGATAGTGGTAAAGAAGCACTAAATGGGTTAGAGAGTGATCAATTCGATCTAGTCATTCTCGATATTGGCCTGCCCGATTCAAACGGCATAGATATATGCAAGGCACTGAGAGAAAGCGGTTTTAGCGCTCCGGTCATGTTTCTAACTGGTCAAACTGATTCAGGCTCAAAAATTCTTGGACTGAGAGCAGAAGCAGACGACTATCTCTGCAAGCCCTTTGAACTAGACGAACTGGGAGCCAGGGTGAAAGCGCTACTTCGACGTGGTGCCTCTAATTTGATTGGAGATACGTTGGTGCACAAAGGTGTATCGCTTAGCACCAGAGAAGGCACAATCTCATTCGGCACTAAGCAAATTAAACTAGCACCAAGAGAAGCTAATTTTCTAGAGTTTCTCATGCGAAACCCTGGCAAAGTCTATAAATCAAGTGAGCTGCTTGATCATGTTTGGCGCTCTGATAGCTCAGTATCTAGCGAGAGCGTAAGAAGTTGCGTTTCATTTTTGCGAAAGAAATTATCTGGTGCTGAGTTTCCTCCCATGATTGATAACATTCCAGCTCAAGGCTACAGGCTTTCGGATTAGCTATACACGAATAACACAGACATTCAAGTCATTAAGAATGTCCACATGGTTAAACGACCTGGTTCAAGCCAATGACTTGAGCCAAGAATAATCTGCAGCCGAGTGGCCTGAGGAAAAATCGTCGTTGTTTTTTGCGAAGCACTACTATTTTGCGAGCCGTTTGAAAAATCAATCGGCTTCAAGCCAACGGCAGAAGCTTCGACTGAGTTAGCAATTCCAAGACTCTTGCGAATATTTCGACTGTCTGCTCGCGAGGCAAGCAAATTAGAAAGCTCAGACAAAGTAATGTCTTGCTCAAAATAGCTCTTGTTCGCCCCTCCGATTTTATTGAGGCCAGCCTGGTAAAAGCTACTACCACCGCCGATTGAGTTTAATGGTGTTTCGGAACAGAACATTTAGACATTCCTTCAAGATAGCGGCGACCTGCGCAAGATCTAATAAAGCTAGACCCGCTTGACTCATTTTATGAAAGAAAAGATTACATCGGTGTGATCAGCACGAATTAGTATCACAGCGCGGTCGGGCCCGGGCCTATACTTAGCAATGCCTTCTATCGGAAAGACTAGCCTAAGCCATCACAATTTCGCAATCATCAGTTTTATAGACTTATCGAGTCAGACAATACTGTGAGGATGTTTCGATGGCGAGTGGAACTAACATAGAGAATTTCGAGGGCAACCCGACACTGAGGGGAGATTCGACTGAACCGTCACTGAGTCTACAGGCACTTGATCTATTCAAACCTCTAGATAGAACAATACAAGGGTTAAGCTCGCAGTCAGTAGAGAAGAAGGAAGAACAATTCTTCAAATCATTGGCTATAACGGATAGCTCTCTTGAAATTGATAAAGAACCGCCAGGGAAAGCCAAATATCCAGAATTGCCAACAACCCAAAGGGAAACCATTGGTGGCCAGGAGTTTGTAGTAGCTAATCCCGATTTGAATAAAGACACAAAAGAACGGCGCGATTTCATCAAGGCCCAAAATGAAATCTCTGACAAAGCCATAGATCCAGTAATGCGTCACACACTAGCCGATCGATTAAACAAGCTTATGGATTATGAGTGGAGAGGCAATGAAGTATATACTACTAAGGATGGTGCTTCATTCTCCTTCACCAACAACGGCAAACAAAATCGAGATGTTTTGATTCGTCAAGAAGCAGACGGAAGAAAAAGCGTGGTGCTTGACCCTAATGAATTCAAAGAAAACATATACCTGAGCGGAACCTCACCAAGCCCAGATGGTCGGTATGTTGCTTATGCAACATCAAATGGCTCAGATTGGAACAACTGGAAAATTCGCGATACACAAACGGGCAAAGATTTAGACAATTCAACAAATTGGACGAAATTTAGCACTGTCACTTGGGCGGCTGACGGCAAAGGCTACTATTACACAAGATTGCCAGAACCCCAGAAAGGAGAAGAGATCACGGCTAAGAACGAAAATTGGACAATGATGTATCACAAAATCGGCGACAAACAAGAGCAAGATCGAGTTGTCGTTAAGCCAGAAGACCCTAAGACTTTTGTCAGCGGAAGCGAGACTGAAGACGGCAGATATTTAATTAGCTACACACGGAACGGGACCGGTGATTCGCTAGGTGTTAGAGTAAGTGACCTGAAAAATCCAGATAAACCACCGGTGATACTATCAACAACTGATAACGGTTCTAGAGCAGTAGTAATTGGTAATGAGGGTTCAACTTTCTATCTGAAAACAGACAAAGATGCGCCCAATGGCAAGGTGATTGCAATAGACATAAACGACCCGACAAAGGTCAAAGAACTGATCGCGCAACCCAAAAACTTCACCATTACAGAAGTAGCCAAAGCCGGTAATAACTTAGTTGTAAGCGGTCTTCGTGACGGGCAATCAGTCGTTAATATCTACGATAGCAATGGCAAACTAAGCCGTGAAGTTGAGCTGCCCGGCGCCGGGCGAATCTCAGCGATCAGCACAAGAGAAGGTTCCGATAGTGTGCGCTTTGCTTACTCATCAATGACGCAACCCAATACATTAATGGAGCTCGATACAAAATCAGGAGAGCTCAAGACCACCTTCGCTCCCAAGGTCAATTACAACCCAAATGACTACGTTACCGAATTGAAGTACGTTCCAAATGGTGACGGGCAAGAGATTCCAATGTACATTGCCAGACGCAAAGACCTTCCACTAGACGGCAAAAATCCAGTCGATATGAGAGTTTATGGTGGTTTCAACGCAGAGCCAGCAAACCAATTTTCCAGCAGTAACATATTATTTCTTGAGAAAGGCGGCATAATAGCTGTTCCAGTGCTTCGAGGTGACGGTGGTCGCAATGATAAGTGGCACGATGATGGAAAAGGCTTGAATAAAGAAAACACATACAAAGACGCAGTAGCCGCAGCGCGCTATCTACAGACGAACGGCTACAGTAGCCCTGAAACCACAGCAATTACAGGTGGCAGTAATGGAGGCTTGACGGTAGCAGCTGTCATTAACAGAAACCCAGAATTGTTCAAAGCGGCCATAGCTGAAGTACCGGTGACTAGCTTGTTCAACTATGATAGACCTGACGTAAATCCAGGTGGAAGCGCCTGGGTAGATGAATACGGCAAACCTGAAGACGAAACAGTAGCTGCTGCTCTGAGAAAGATAGATCCGTTAAACAATATTAGAACTGATGGCAATTCGCCCAAGCTACTGATTATAGGAAATACTCTTGACGATCGAGTTGGACTAGTCAATACAATCCCATATGGAATCGAAATGCAAAAGCAAAGTAACAATGAAGTGCTAATGCTCATAAGAGGAACTGGGGGACACAGTGGTGGAAATGATCAGAATTCAGCTGTGAAAGGCACGACCACTAACGTTACCTATCTGCTGCAGAGGCTAAGAAGCGCAAAGCCTTAGTGCCAAAATCACACTCTGTCATCGTGAAAATCTCAAACTTTCACGATGACAGGCGAGTTCACTTTACTTTAGAGCTGGCGCTTTAACTTTCGTTGTGCTAGCCAGAAGGATGCCGGCTAGTATCAAGATTGTGCCTTGCCAAACACAGAGCGTTGGCCATTCATGCCAAATGATCCAACCAAAAATAGTGGCCCATATTAGAGTAGTATATTCATAGGCTGCCACTGTTGCTGGTGGCAGAAGTTTGTAGGCCCAAGTATTGAGCATCATCATACCGCCGCCAGCGAGTCCGACTAGTATAAGAAGCAAAGCCTGCGACCAAGTCGGCACTAAAAACACAATCGGCATTCCCACTAGACATGGAACAAGAGCAATAGAAAAATACCAAAACACGATAGTATTCGGACTGTCTGTTTTTGTCAGTTCTCGCACCTGCAAATTAGAAACAGCCGCAGCGATAGCTCCAACCGTTATTGCAAGAGCCGGGACCAATGTGAGACCACCACTTGGTTGCATCATGATTGCCGCTCCGGCAAATCCCAAAAGTCCGGCCACCCACTGTCTTGGACTGGCCGGTTCGCCGATCATGGGACCAGCAAGAAGAATTACAAGCATTGGTCCGGTTTTCCATAGAACAGTGGCCGGAGCCAGCGGCAGGTGAGTGAAACCGTAGAAACTCAAAGCAACCGCCATAAGTCCAAGGATAGCTCGACTGACAATTAAACCCTTGCGTTTAGGGATATTCCAAACACCAGAGATTCCACTGTCAGCTTTTAGGCTGGGCAACAAAAAAATTAGCCCTATGGCAAATCTTGCCGTAAGAACTTCCAATAAGGGCACCCCAGGGCCAAGCAGTTTAACTCCGACGTTCATCAAGGCAACAAGCATAAGTGCGGTCGTTGCTTCAGCGAAGCTTTGGTGAACATCTATTTCAACCACCGCGGATGTTAGGCATCCGCAGAAGCTTAAGAACCATATTGGCTTGAGCGAATCCAGCTCGGCATATATTGAGTCGCATCGACAATACTCTTGACCAACCGCTTTAAGCGTCTCACACTATGAAAGTTTGAAAATTGATCGCAGTCGCCAATAGCTAGTGAGACTCTTATTTCAGAGACGATAGCAGTGACTGGCACCACTTTAACGACAACTTGCAAACAGCCTGTTTCACGGTCGATGAATCGTGACGCAGTGAAGCTCAAAGAATCAATGGCGATCGCTGCATATCCATTTTGCATTACCGCATTAGCGGCCATTCTCAGCGCTGAATCGGCATCAAATAGAACTCTTTGACTAGACTGATACTGACGAGTTGAAGCCTTCCACTCAACCAAATTTGACTGAGTCTGCGCGGTCCTGGAAGCAGCGAGGGTTGTATTAATCTAGAAAGTTCCTTCAGCCGGGGGTGTTCTTATGCAATCATTTCATAGAAGATAAATTGCACAAGTGTAATCGCGGCAAATGTTGAAGGTCACTTCATCAGAAAAAAAACAATGGCCAGCCCTTTCCCGTTTCCTCTAGAATGCCGACATTATCATTGACAATAACGAAGGAGAGAGAGCAATGAAATGCTGGGTTCTTGCTAGAAAGAACAGCCTGTTCACAGGTTCCGATTAAGGAGGCAAGGCTATAGCGGTCCATCTTTCCTTCACCGCTACAGCCCAGAGCAATGGCATCAACCCGGTGGAATGGCATGCAGAGGTCATTTCTCGAATCAATGGGCTGAAGACAAATGAACTGCAATAGCAGCTTCCTCAGAAATGGTCACCTCCATCGCAGCTCACCATCGCCGGATCAGTCACTCTCTCACGAAATCATGTTAACTAAACGTCCGCTACCACTAGCTTCAGCGGTCGGACACAAATGGGCTACATCCCTCTAACTGTGTCGCGTTTGCCGAAGGGTTCTTTACTGCCTACTGGTTTATCATCTTTAGTGACCTGAACAAAGTATCCATCCACCGTGTTCCCGTGCATGCCCTCCATCTTATGCTGAACGCTCAAGTCCAATCGGTAAGGTGAATTTTGCTGCTCTAGTACCTTATTGAGTTGCAAATTATAATCATCTAAATCTCTTGAGTGAGTCCCTATGATTTTGTTCAAAATCTTGAGTGCATTATCATCCAATTTTCCAGATTCTGAGAAGTCTCTGTTGTCGAGTAGAGCTTGCCCCATGGATTGAGCCTCTATGGACGGTTCGGCTAAATTAAAAAGGTCACCCAGTTGTGCAAGTTTCGTGTCTCCGGAAATGAAGATATCGGGAAGTTTCAAGTTTTCAGTTCCTTTGCTGCTAGTCAATGAATCAAGGATCTGACTGAAATCTTTCGTATAAGTATCACCATAAAGGTTGCTTCGATTAATTTGCTCTGCCGGTGTTTCTGTAGATTTGAAGTTTTCAATATTAGTAGATTGGGTCATTATTCGTCTCACTTGTTGTTTATTGTGTTAGGGTGTCTCAGCATTGGTGTGAATGTCGACAGAAAAGCTTTCCATAAATTTCAAAAATGTGACCCTCGCGCATCTCTTTTTCCTAGGGGCTCTAGCTCAAATCTAAAACAAGCTGTCAAGAAAGGCTAAGCGGCAGATTTCAGCGCTCTTGAATCGTGATCTACAGTTGTATTCATCGAGAAAGTTCCTTCAGCCGGGTTCTTCTTTTATGCATTGATTTTATGAAAGATAAATTGCATAAGTGTGATCTGGTCATCGCAATAGGTGCCCTTATCGTTAGGCATTGCCGTGTTCTTCAAGTAGTTCTTTGAGTTCCTGGTCTATCTGTTGCTTAGTCTTGCTAGCAGCTCTCGCCACCGGTACGAAAGCTTGACTCCTAGCAGCAGATTGCGATGTGAGTTCAGTAGGTTGTTTCACCGCGCTGGCAACTAGTGCTGATGGCTTCGATATTACTGGCGGTGGTGTCCAACTAGAGCTAGCTTGCAAGGCAGTCATCCCTCTGCCAAGCGCCGAAGAAAGAGGGCTTAGTCTTGCTCCTTGACTTTTACCTGTACTCGAGTTCTGCGCAAGTTTCTCAGTGAAGTTCTTAACGTTACTGACTCCGAAGGCAGCCACGGCACCAGCACCCGCAGCCTGGATAATCGGACTTGAAGAGGCAACGCTAGATCGGCCAGAAGAAGAAGAAGAAGAAGAAGAAGAAGAAGAAGAAGAGTTACTTGAATAATCCATTTGAGGCACTGTCGTTGAAGACGCAGGAGCCGGATGCTGAGCTAGAGCAGATTGATATGGATCGCCACCAAAATTGATTGAATCAACCTGGGCAGCCCCAGAATTGTTCTCTGCAACGAAATGCAGACCGAATGGCGAGTTTGCAATATCAACAGGTGCGTTAGTTGATAGCGAGCTATACGCCAAGTTATTTGTCAACGCAGCAGGATTAAAACTGCCTGACTGGTTTACAAAAGCATCCGGTGCGGTATTCGCTAACGAGTTATACGTCTGGCCACCAGTCACCGCCGCAAGGCCTGCACCAACTGACGCGTTTGCAATATCAACAGGTGCGTTAGTTGCTGGCGCGTTATACGCCATGTTATTTGTCAACGCACTAAGATTAGAACTGCCTGGCTGGTTTACAAAAGCAT
>JBIPOV010000052.1:0-46101 GCA_044378815.1 Obscuribacteraceae bacterium (SeqCode)
GGACTGATGCAATATCGGTCCATTTCTAGCTCACGGGACTGATGCAATATCGGTCCATTTCTAGCTCATGGGACTGATGCAATATCGGTCCATTTCTAGCTCACGGGACTGATGCAATATCGGTCCACTTCTAGCTCACGGGACTGATGCAATATCGGTCCACTTCTAGCTCATGGGACTGATGCAATATCGGTCCATTTCTAGCTCACGGGACTGATGCAATATCGGTCCATTTCTAGCTCATGGGACTGATGCAATATCGGTCCATTTCTAGCTCACGGGACTGATGCAATATCGGTCCATTTCTAGCTCACGGGACTGATGCAATATCGGTCCATTTCTAGCTCATGGGACTGATGCAATATCGGTCCATTTCTAGCTCACGGGACTGATGCAATATCGGTCCATTTCTAAACGCCCCAGAGATGTCAAACCCTACTAAAATCATTGATCATACATAATGACAGTAATGGGTGGCTGAAATCCTATCATTACAGAGCTCGTGTGCTAGAACATAGGGCTTCGAACATCAAATTAACTTCAGGACTAGCTTATGTTCTACCTTTTTGTTTTTCTTGGCGGCTTCACATCGCTCGTTTATCAAGTAAATTGGCAAAGGCTAGCCGCCTTTTCACTAGGTTCTGACGCTGGAGCAGCCTCTGTAGTAGCTGCCGCTTTTATGACCGGCCTAGGATTCGGTAGCCTTTCGGGGGGGATTTTCAGCAATAATCTAAGTAAAAGAAAGTGCATCATTAGCCTCTTTTTCATAGAAGTAATTATAGGCGTTCTAGGACTAGCCAGTCTTCCCGTTCTCTATCAGTATTTCTATCTTCAGCTCAGCGGGCGTATTCCCTTTCACATCATGGGACCTATTGTTTTCGCCGTGCTAACTTTGCCAACATTCTTTATGGGGGTTAGTTTTCCACTGCTTGCCAAAGCGGCTGTTAGCGAACAGGACGATGCGGCAGAGAAAGTCACTAATCTCTACGGGCTAAACACCTTTGGCGCTGCGCTCGGTGCACTTCTAGGCGGGCTTGTACTGATGCGACACTTCGGCATAGAAACGGCTACTGGTATCGCTGCAGCCATCAATTTAACCGCCGGACTTACCATTCTGCCTTGCTTAAAGACTATCAACCAGGAAAAGCTTGCCCCGAACACGCAACAAAAATTAGCAGAAGAACCAACGGCCAAGCTCACTTCGCAACACGAAATGCCAATGTCATCTGCTAGTAAGCACCCATTTCGAGCTTGGTGCATTTTGTATGGACTTTCAGGATTCGTAAATTTAGGACTCGAGTTAATTTGGTTCCGATTATTGGGCATCATGCTCAAAGCCAACACTTTTTCATTCAGCTGGCTGCTTTTCTTCTATTTATGCGGCCTGGCTTCAGGCTCTCTCTTTGCAGCGAAGAAACTCAAGCAAGCATCTGGTCAAACGTTTCTGCTCTTGCAACTGGCCCTTACGACTTACACAGTATTTTTTCAAATCGCAATCTTTCGTGAGGCCCAGCCCGGGGGCGGCCTAACTTGGCTACATGACTATTTCGGCTCATACAATCCCCTCAGCCTGAGCGACTATGGCCTGGGGGTTTTACTTTCACCAGAAGGAGACCTGTTTCGGGCCCTCTATCTAGGCTTGGCTCTGTTCATGGTCTTTCCGCCCACGTTTATGATGGGTATTTCCTTCTATAGCCTGCAGAACGCAGTACAGAATGACATCAACATGGTTAGTCGCAAAGTCGGAATTCTACAGACGTGCAATATATTGGGCGGAACTTTGGCGCTTCTCATTCTTGGTCTATACGGGCTGAAGCATCTCGGTACTTTCAATGCGCTCATGGTACTTTGCGCACTAAATCAAATCTTCTTGCCGATTTTCTTCCTTATTGAATACAAGAAAAACGAAACTACTGAGATGAAAAATCGCTGCATCAAAAGATGTTTGCTATTTTCCGCACTATCGATTTTGCCAATACTCGCCATGCCAAATGCCAAAGCTGCGTGGGCAGTATTGCATGGTAGCAAAACTGAATTTAACTACGACGAAGATCACACTGGTATCGCCACTATACAAACTGCATATGACGATAAGTACTTTGTCTTCGTTAATGGGGAAGGTCACTCGGAAATTCCCTTTGGCAGCTATCACTCGCAGGTAGGTTTGGTACCACTATTCCTTCACCATAATCCCGAGGATATCGCCATAATAGGCCTGGGCTCGGGAGACACATGTTACTCAGCATCGTCTCACAAGAACACAAAATCAATCACTTGCATAGAAATCATAGAAGCAGAGCCTAATGTATTAAAGAAACACGCGGAGAAAACAAACTATGAACCACTGAAAGTAATCTTCAAAGACCCCAGAATCAAGCTTATATCAGGTGATGGACGCCGCTATGTTGAGAGTTGCGGCCGGAAGTTTGACATCATTCAAGCAGATGCGCTAAGGCCATTCACATCTAGAGCCGGTATGCTGTATTCAAAAGAGTATTTTCAGGCCATGAAAGCAAGCCTTAAACCGGGCGGCTTGCTTGTCACCTGGCTGCCAACCAAGCGCACCTATGATACTTTTCGCTCGGTTTTTCCCGATCACTTAAATTTCGGCAATACCGCCATCGGCAGCAATCAAGCAATTAATTTAGATACAGAGCAAGCCCTAGAGCGTTATAAACAATTTTGTCTGCATGACAGAGTAAAAGCCACAGGTCATGATGGCGCAGAATTAGTTAGTCAATTTCTCTCTACTGTTTTACCAAACGATACTAGCTCAGTTAAACAAGAAAACAACAATCAAGATCTTTTTCCCAAGGATGAATTTCTGCTACCCCAGCTACCGAACTAAACACCACCCTTAAACTGGAGTCGACCTTTACATTGTCATCATGAAGTGCCTGAAAAACAGAATCAGCGCTCTCCACTACTATTGAAAATCTGACGACTCAGAATCCACACCAGCCTCTTCCTTAGCCTTAATCTCGGCAGCAACTTTGGCAGGCGAAATGCCGCGGCGTTTGGCCTCCGAAGCTATGAAAGCCGCCTGTTTGGCCTCAATCCGCTTTGCTTCAGCCGCTTCTTCACGCGCCTGCTCTGCATTCAATCTTTCAGTGTTTTCAACAGACCTAATATGATTTGCCAAATGTTCCGGTTGATCGAAACTGGCAACGGAAGCTAGCCCTTCCGAAAATAACCGTACATCTAGAAACTGAGCAGGAATTGTCAATATTCCATTAGCATCAGCAAAGCCCCAAAGTTTATTGACGACTATCGGAGTGAGGTCACTACCGTCAGACAGCTCAACAGGAACAAAAGCCGTTGGCGAACTCTCACCGTTGACTGCTTTGCTCCGCGCGCCCCCCTTGGCTGAGCTAGAGGAAGAAGAAGAAGATGTAGCAGAAGAATAGGCAACTCCATCAACCAAAATTGTGCTCACTCCCATTCCTGGGGAGCATGTCACAGGACCAGCTTTCGCTTGAACTTGCGCCGAAGAGGAAGAGGAAGAAGAATTGGTAGTAGCAGCAGTAGTGGTAGCAGAAGTGGTAGAAGCAGTGGTAGAAGCAGTCACATTTGTACTGCCTTTTACGCTCGTATCTATAGGCGGAATGGCAGCGAGATACTTATAAATTGGCTTTAATCGAAAAGATCCAGTCTGATCAATAATTCCATACTTGCCAGATTCGCTAACTACCGCCAAACCATTATAAAAATCAGCAGCAGAAGCGAACCTTGGAGAAATGACACTCTTAAACGAAGAATCGATGTAACCCCACGTCTTATCTTGTGAAACCGCCGCTAATCCTTCAGAAAAGTCACTAGCATCCTCATACTTGGGTTCAACAAAAGCTCTGCCATCTTGGCGAATGTAACCATAGAGGCCGCCTTTCTCTATACAGTAGAAACCGTTAGAAAGCGGCCCGACAGAATCTAAGTCGCGGCAAATATATTCACCAGAGCGGTAAATAATTCCCTTTTTAGGACCGTCGGCCACAATTGCTATACCGTTCCTGAAAGAGTTAGCCTCAAGCCACCTACACGGTTTAACCAGGTAGTTGCCGACACGATCTATGTAGCCCCATACAGATCCTACTTTAACAGCGGCTAGTCCTTCTCTGAAATCTTTGACCTTGCTAAAAGTTGGCCTGATCACCATCTCGCCACGCTTATTGATGAAGCCCCATTTCTTCTTGACGCGAACAGCACAAAGCCCTTCAGAAAAGCTTTTGGTCTTTTCAAAGGCAGGAGGAATAACGCACATCCCTTTCGAATTGATAAAGCCGTAGTATGTAGAGTGTTCGGACTGAAGACGCATGAACTCTTGATCTTCTTGGTCTACTCCAGCAAAATTGCCCAAAATACTTTGTACCATCGCTAACATCGCCGGATCGAACGAAAGTGCGTTCCATGCCACCGATCCAAGAACAATGGTGCTTAGCACACCGACTAATGCGATAGTTCTCTTCTTATTCAAAGCTAGTTGTCCAGCCTCCATTTATCGGTAAGAAATCTTTCGCTAGATGATGCAAGATTATCAGAGCAAGCGGGCGAATCAAGGAGAACGTAGCGCTGGCAAACGCGATCAAGTAGAGTTTGCCCACTCCTAAAAGTTATACACAGAATTGAGCCATAGGCTAAATAGAACACCAAGAAACCAATAAGCGATAGCACACATTCGGCTTCTGGCAATGCCAGTTTAACCAGCCACACTAAACCGAGTATTGGATAGAGACTTAAATAGGCAAGACTTTGATTGAACTGCTTAACAAGTGATTGAGTAAAGGTTACGGTTTCACCATTCTGTCCAGTAACCTTCAATCCCGCTACTATTTTTCCTGGTGTCGCCTGTAGTGCACTACTTTCAAAAGCAGCGAATACAAAAACAGCAATAATAGAAGCGATGGCAGGGAAAAGAACATATAGAATTCCCATCAATATCATTGGCTGATCAAAATCAGAAGTGGCCAGCCAGCGCGAGAGCAGCAGCATGATGGGCGCTTGCAGCAACTGCAACAGGGCGCAAAACAATGCTGAATCGAGCAGCGATGCCACAATGCGTCGACGAATAGTTGCCACTTGCGCTCTAGCCGGACGCAGCTGGCCGTCGTCGTTGGGCACCACATGAGGATTTTCCTTAGGCAAAATGAAAGAACCAACGAATACATCATGCAGCAACTGACTTCTTTTGCTGGTTAACATATGGACGAGTGGAAGACAGCTCAAAAGAGCAGAGGGAAACTTCAAAAGCTGTCGCAAAACTAGGCGATGAGGCAGGAGCTGTTGACCAAGAGCACCGCAAACGACAAGACCCATCAATCGTTTACCCGGCGTTGCCTGCTGCCGCGATGCAATATACACAATATGATACAGGTGGTTAATCAATACCGGCACCAACCATACATACCATTCGCAATAGCCAATTAAGCTGGAAAGCAGCCCCAAAAAACCTAGCAAACAGACCAACCAGCCGCAAGCACAAAACGAATCTATAAAGCCAATAGCAAAAGCAAGCATGGAGATTGCAAATAAATTAGCGCTGGTTGTAGATAGAGGCTGGAAACCACCGTTTACGCACATCACAAGAATTGTCGCGGTGAAGGCAGAAATTGCGCCAACAAAGCTGGCATCGACTAGGCAGCCAACAAATCGCCTGGCAATGATTGAGCCTGCACTTAGCGGCAAGCCGCCTGAGGTCTTTGCAGGCGCAATTGCAGAAGGTTCTCCAGTCAGCGCCGCTGGAAGTTCGCTATTAGCTTCAGAGTCCATCTTTCTTCAACTTCGCAACTTCAAACTTCCAGGGTGAATGCCACTATCTTAGCCCGCCCCTTGTCAACCAACCCAGAATTCACAGGAATTTAAGACTTGGAAAACTACAAACTATTTCCCGACCTTGGCCCGTTGCACGGCTCTGAAATCGGCAAGTCGCTTCTGCGCTTCTTCCACTAGCTTCAATGACTCTTTGAACTGAAAATACGGTTCATCCGCTTCTGAACTGGCGTCTTCCACAAGATTGACCACAGCATAGGCCACAGTCTCTTTCAAGCGCACTTTTTCCCACAAGATTCGAGCACAGACAGCGCACATTTTTATACCAGTACCTTCGCCGATGTGCACAGTGCTGCCGACAGCTATTGTGTCATCGCAGAACTGACAGCAGACACCTTCCACCTGGCAAGGAGCCTCATCTGAAGTCGCACACTGACACTTAGTTGGATCACAATTACAACGGTGAGCGGGAGCAGCCTCCTCTATTTTGGCAACCACTTTGGCAGACTTTGTGCCACTCAAATAAGCGCTAACTTTTTCAAATGGATATTCATACTCGTCGGTGTCGATTTTAGGATTAGCTCCAGGCAACTTATTGCTCTTTTCCAAAACGGTCTTCATTTCTGCTAAAAGCGGTGCCAGATCTTGAAACTTATATGTCATGCCCACTTTGCCAATCACTTTTGCCTGTTTCTTGATCGTCTCAGCAACAGCTTTTTCAGAAGAACCCATTTCAGCCTCCAGAGGTGTCAACATAGTTACTCGAACCCAACGCAATTATTGCCGATTCGCTTGCACAGATACAAGGCTGCAACAGCACAATAGCGAGCAACAACCTCAGCGGAAAAAAAATTCATCTACCCCTTAAATGAGGTCCAACTTTGCTGGCATCAACCATCATATGCGTACTTCTCATCAAGGCCATTGGCTGTCCTTCACGATTACGCACTTCAGTATCAACAACTGTCATTCGCCCTCGGCGCACAACCTTTGATTCTGCCTGAATTGGTCCGATCGGATCATTCGTAAGTAAATTGACACTTAACTGTACTGAATAGGGAAACTTCTTGTCAGTCGTGGTGTGCTCGCCTTTCTCAATCGAGCCCCCGTAAGCCGCAGCCGAAGCCGCTTCATCAGCCAAGACTACGATTGCACCGGCGTGAAAGACCTGGGTGGGTTGCATCACTTCTTCAGAAAGAGGCATTTCGGCTAAAGCATAACCGTCTCGCACTTCAATCATTCTGCCACCAAGGGCGGTGAGAGTATTCCACTGATATTTCTTTGTCACTATATTCCCTTGCTCTAAATTAGAGCTTCTTGAGCTTGTCATCTAGCTGACGTAGATGCGCATGGTAGACCTGATAATCAATTTTCTCATTGGGCTTACGACTAACGACAGCGCGATCAAAGATTGCACGAGCCTTCTTGTAATAATTTTGGGCATCGCCACGCTTACCCTGTATACGATAGAGATCCCCAAGAGTTTCGAAAGTATTGGCTAATGAAATACTGCTTTCACCATTGCTTTCCTTCAAACCTACGACTTGATTCAATTCTGACTCGGCTTGAGGATACTGCGCTGTGGCAATGTGGCACAGCGCCAGGCGCTCAAGATTAGTAGCGTAGGCTCTAGGATTGGCAGCTTGAGAAAGAGATGGATTGCTTGCTAGTTTAATCAGCAGCTGCTCAGCCTCAGAGTAACGTTTACCCTCCAATAACAAGTCAACTAAATGCTGAATAGAAAGATCTGCGTCACTGTCATTTAAGCTGTTTGTGGCTTCGCGATGATCAACAATTTTTCGCAGCACCGCCTCAGCTCTCTCCGGATCGCCCCAAGTGTCAAAGCCCTCTGCCAAGGAGATCATGTCGCGAGTGAAACGCCCATTGGTTTCTGGCGGATTGCCATGAATACGAGCAGCAGAGTCGACAATCTGCTCGGCTTCCCAGTAGTGGCCTTGTTCAATTTGCTTTTCGGCAGCGCCAAGGTACTTATTGAAAATGGAGACCTTGCTATCGCTGGGACTAATATCAACTTGTGAAACAGCAACAGCTAATTCATCCAACTTAATGGTGCCAACAACAAGTGAAGTAATATCCCGTGCATTGACAATAATTTCACTGTAGCTAGCAGTGCCGCTCTGATCGTAGAATTTCACAGCAATTGTATTAAATTGACCGGCCGCATAATTAACCAAAGCCCGTGCTGCAAAAATAGCAGCTTTACGACGAGCGGCGCCATCAGCAGCAACGTGAAAAACCTCTACCACAGCCTGCCGATCTATCAGGCTTACTGTTGCGCCACTACTTGCAGGGAAGACTTTTGCCTTGTGCAATGCTGCCGTTAGGCCAGAGTTCGACTCAGCTTTGACTGACAACTCAAAGATTGCCCCAAAAGCCACAACCGACAGTGATGCAAATACAACCAAAAGTTTTGCGCGGAAAAGTTCTCTACTATTCATTCTCAGCTTCACCGCCTACTTGACTGGCCGCAAGAGTCAAACTTTGCAGTAGCACTTCTTTCAAGGTGCGCTGCGTGCTGCGAGCATTTTCTACAACGTCATCATATTCTGGATGGAAGTTGACGATTCTGCCGTTCAAATCTCTACCGACTTTGATTCTAACCGGTGGTCCCTCACCGAGAGAAATCTCTTGAAAATTGCGCTCAAGTGCGATTCTTTCACAGAAATAGCAGCGTACACCGAGACTGGTGGTTTCGCTCAAAATCAACTCTTGCAGACGCAAGCTGTCTTCTTGCTTGGCCACCACAGATAGTTTGTGCCCTGGCCGTCCTTTTTTCATCGTCTGCGGCACTATGGCCACATCTAAAGCCCCTTCTTCAATCAAACGCTCCAGAGCGTGTGCCAAAACCTGCGGAGAACAGTCATCTAAATTTGTTTCCAGCACAGCAATCACTTCTGAGCGATAAACGGCACCAGTAGCCACATTTCTTGTGCTTGAAAGAGGTTGAATAGACTGTCCGACTATCAAGCGCACCACATTTGGATGCTTGTCGGGATTAATTGTGCCGGCGCCATAACCAACACTCTCAATGCGCGCAAAAGCGGGATGTTGTCCCCATCCCTGAGAAATAGTCGTGAGGATAGCCGCTCCAGTAGGTGTTAGGCACTCATACTTAACATCGAAGGCGCGTGTTGGAGCATCGGCTTGCTTCAATAAATTTAGAACAGCCGGTCCAGGAACCGGAAATACTCCGTGCATTGTCTTCACTGTTCCGCCTCCCAACGGCAGGGCTGAAACATAAGCAGCCTCGATGCCTAGTTGATGATAGACAATGGCAAAACCGACAATATCAACAATGGCATCGATAGCACCAACTTCATGAAAGTGAATTTGGTCGACAGCGACTCCATGTACTTGAGATTCGGCCAACCCCAATCGACTAAATATCTTAGAGGCAAGCTCCTTAACTTCAGACGATAAACTTGAATTAGCTATCAGCGCCAATATTTCTTGCAACGAGCGTTGCTGGTCACTGGTTCCTTGCTCACTGGTTCCTTGCTCACTGGTTCCGTCTGCCTCATGAGAATGGTCATGACCATGCCCGTGCTCATGATCATGCCCGTGGCTGTGACTATGCTCTTCGCCGTGGCTATGACTATGTCCTTCACCGTGGCTATGTCCAGCTAGACTTGAATGATCGCTACCATGACTTGAATGATCGCTAGCATGACTTGATTCAGACCCCAAGCCTGAAGCGCCAGGAGAATGAACATGGTTGAGAAGCTGCACATCGAATTTTGTTGAGCGAAGACTGCAGCGATTGACTGCATTCTGCACCAATTTGTAGCTACCAACCGGCAAACGCAGGCCAGCCAGCTGCTCTTCAAGAGTAGTTAGAGACGCGCCCGCATCGAGGCAGGCTGCCACCAACATGTCTCCAGCGGCGCCGAAAGAGCAATCGAAATAAGCAATTTTCATAGATGCAAGGCACCAACATTGAGATTCTCGCGCACTGTCAAATTGTGCTCCACTTTCTTTTCGAACTTCGGATACTTATTGTTGATGACACTCAACTGCTTATGGCCAGGCGTTATGACGAGGGTAAAAACACCATCTTTTCCGGTGATTGTGGTACCACCGCCATGAATTTTCTCAGACCTTTCTAAACTAGAATAATCAATTTGGCCGCCATGTTTATTTAATTCAACTGGCCTCACTTTTACTAAGACTCCCTTCAAACCTTTGCCATCATGGGTGACCCGACCAGAAATAAGATGACCCATATGCATGTCGACAATTAGCTTGCGGTTCTCATCACCTGGCACGTCGTCAATCAAAGCAGAGGCATAACTGGTTTTGACCGGCGGTAAAATTTCAAGAGTTAGGGCACTGCAGGTCGGATGCTCGAAGGAGAATCCGCCGTCAGCCTTGCTTTTTGCTGCTAATGACAGCTCTCCCTTTTGCTCCCAAAGATAGACGGGAATATTCGGAACACCGTCACCTTTGAGGTTGACGAGCCTTCCTGAAGTACGCACCGTGGCTTGTGTTTGCCTTTCGGCCAGAGCCGGCCCAGAGCCACAAAGGCTCGAGTAGGAAACCCCCAGGAGACCAACCATTAAGCTAAGGAGAGGCACTTTTGCAGTAAAAAATTTCAATTTAATTCCAGTTGAAAGCAAATTCTAAAGCGTTAATCATCAAGGTAACAGAAGGCGTCAGAAAGTATCAGATAGATTATCTGGAACGTAATATAAGTGCCTTAAATAACATAGTATCGCTGTCATCTTGTAAACTCTATTTTGTAGCCCATTGATTTGTAGACAAACGATGTAATGGCATGTCAGTTAAGATTGGCCCTTTCACCTTGAATAGTCGCGTCTACGTACCGCCCATGGCAGGCGTTACCGACGTAGTCTTTCGCGATATCGTCAGACGCATCGATCCCGAATGCATGATGTCGACTGAAATGGTCAGCTCCAGAGCGCTTTTAGCCAAGCCCGAATCACGCATTATGGACTTGCTAGAAAATGAACATCCTATCGGAATTCAAATTTTCGGCCACGAACCAGACGTGATGGCCTTTGCCGCCCAGCTCGCCGAAAAGCGTGGGGCCGACTTTGTCGATATCAATATGGGCTGCCCTGTTCCCAAAATAACAAAAGGCAAAGACGGCTGCGCCTTGATGCGAGAGCCAGAACTGGCAAGAGAGATTATCAGTACTGTCAAAAGTGCTATCAAAATTCCAGTAACCGTCAAATTTAGATTAGGCTGGGATGACAGCACAAGAAACGCTGTGGAATTTGGGCGCATGGTAGAAGAATCAGGCGCCTCAATGGTTACAGTGCATGGCCGCACCCGAGCCCAGCTCTATTCAGGCCAGGCAGACTGGAACTTTATCGCAAAAGTAAAGGCGGCATTGAGCATACCGGTGTTTGGCAATGGCGACGTCTTCTCTCCAGAAAACGCGCTGAGGCTGCTTGAAATCACGGGCTGTGACGGCGTGGCCGTAGCTCGCGGCAGCCTGGGCAATCCCTGGTTGATTCCACGCATCACTAAGTATCTCGACCATGGCATTCTTGACGATCCGCCAGACGACGTAGAAAAACTCATCTGCGCTTATCTGCACAGCGTTGGACTGGTGAAATATAAAGGCTTGCGTATTGGCGTCAATGAATCCAGGCGCCATGTAATCAACTACACCAAGGGAATTGTCGGGGCTGCACCCTACCGCGCCAGACTGACTCAAGTACTTGATTTACAGGCAGCTGCAAACATTTTGGCCGAACTGGCCCTGGTTGTCGGCGGCAGCGAAGGCCATCAGCGCTTCTTACTGGCAGTAGAGAAGAATAATCTCGAAAATAGCAAACATCCAGGCGAAGGGCACAGCGACAGAGAAGGCAGTGTCCAGACCCCAGTTGATCTCCGTGCCATCCTGCCAGTCGCAGTACCATAAAATGGCGTTGATGAACGGAGTCATGGTCCAGCCCATGATGCCAGCCATAAATGCGAAAAGTAGAAGTGTTGCCCAGAAATCCATATTTGCTTGTTAGAAGTCCAAGAAGTCGATAACAAACAGAGTGTAGTGCCGCTTTTAGCCTTTGGCAACGGGAATTCTCCCATGGCAGAGAGGTTTTCAAGCGTATTCGGCAAAAATTAAGCGTCCTTCTGATTAATCAAAAGGACGCTCAAGGCTAAGCCTGTTAAGGCTTAGGCTAATACATGTATTGGCCAGAAGGTGAGATCAAAATTGTTCCATCGCCTTCAGCTGCAACCATTTGCAAAGCTTGAATTACTGCGTTGGCAGTTTTGTGCTGCTCACGGGTTTCATTCTTAATTTGCTTGGCTCTTTGAGCTACTCGAAGCACCAACTCATAACGGTTGACGTTCTCTTTAAGTAACTGGTCAAGGATTCTAGTAGTGCTCATGCGGGAATTCACCCCTCGGAAGTTCGTATGCGTAGCCTCTCAGCATACACGATATGAGCCAGATTGTTGGCAGCATCCTCTAGTTTGTCGTTCACTACTTCATATTGAAATACATTTTTTTCTTGTAATTCTTGCTTAGCCTTCTGTAATCTCACCAGAATAATCTCTGCAGTCTCGGTGGCCCTGGCCCGCAAGCGCTCTTCCAGCTCATTGAAATTAGGCGGAGAGATAAATATCAAGATTGCCGCTGGGCTCTGGGAGTGAATCTGGCGCGCCCCTTGAACCTCAAGCTCAAGCAGCACATCATGGCCAGCCTTCAACTGGGCGTTCACCCAGCTCTTTGGAGTGCCATAACAATTGCCAGCAAACTCTGCCCATTCCATGAACTCGTTGCGCTCGACCATGGCCTCAAAAGTAGCCCGGTCGCGGAAGAAATATGACTGCCCCTCCACTTCGCCCGGCCGAGGCAATCTGGTGGTCACCGAAACGGACCTTACCAATCCCACCACCCGAGACATGACTAAATCGACAAGGGTACCCTTGCCGACCCCTGAAGGCCCGGTTAGAACTATTAAATTGCCCATTTTGAGCCGCT
Organism: Obscuribacteraceae bacterium (SeqCode); assembly: GCA_044378815.1. Lineage (GTDB taxonomy): Bacteria > Cyanobacteriota > Vampirovibrionia > Obscuribacterales > Obscuribacteraceae. Next base: position 12,742 of record JBIPOV010000052.1, read on the forward strand.
GATTGGGACCGCCCGCTTTGTGACCAAGTTTTGTAAGCGGTTCGCCGGTGTTCATAAAAAACCCCCGCGAGTTTGATAAATTGTCAGCTATTAAACCTTAAGTATCTAAACCATGCAACCATTTGACGCGCTATCTATAAGAGCCGTGCTGGCAGAAGCCCGCCCACTCATCATAAACAGAAAAGTAGACCGAGTTACGCAACTTGGCCGAGATGAAGTATTGCTCACACTGCGCGGGAAGTCCGGCGTCAATAGTTTGTTTATCTCGGCTCAGTCGGTCCACGGCCGCATGTGCTTAGTGCAAACAAACCAGGTTCATGCCAAAGGCGACAAAATTGACCCGGTCACCGACCGCTACGTCTCCAAGTATGGAACTGGTAGTTCAGTGCCAAATTTTTGCCTTCTGCTGAGAAAGCATCTGGCTGGCGCGACTTTAATTGCAGCGGAGCAGCCTTTAGGCGAACGGATTATCGATCTTGTCTTTTCTTGCGTCGATGAAGTCGGCACCGCAGCAATCAAAATTCTTACGGCCGAGATTATGGGTCGCCATAGTAATTTGATCTTTTGGGAAAAAGAGGGCGCAAAAATAGTATCGGCCTCGCACAACGTCACAAAAGACATGAGTAGACAAAGGGAGATTGCCCCTGGCTTGCGCTACGAACGGCCCCCCTCACAAGAGCGCCCCAGCCTCTATACAGTCAATCAAGACGCTTTTCTTCAATTATTCAACCAAGCCACAGAAATAAACATCCAAAATTCGGCAGAGATAGCGCCTCCAGAATCAGCACCGCTGACGACACCAGAACTAACCGCCAATCCAAACCAAACAGCAAGTGAAAGCTCTAGCCAAATTTCAGGTCAATTTTCGGGTCCAGCGGCAGGAGCAACAACTGCTGCGCCACCCACTACTATCGAGCAATGGATAATTGCCACCTTCACTGGTGCTGGCCGACATCTCTGCGAAGAGCTTGTCTTAGCAGCTGGACTGGTGAGCGAAATCGAGAAAGCTCGTTCAATACAGAATGCAGGCGATAAGCTCTGGCAGAGAGTCGAACAATTAAGAGCAAACGAAAACTACCGCCCTTTCCTATTCACAGATTTGAGCCGTTACTCAGTTCTCGGTTGGTATCCAACCAGTAAGAATGAACAGGTCTTACCAACGAAGTCACTTCCTTCGGTCAACGATTTAATCGAAGAATATTTCCGTTCTTGCGAATTGACCGAGCAATGCAACCAACTAAGAGAAAGACTGCGGACGGATCTCAATCAAGAGCTCAACAAAATCGATGCCCGACTAAAAATGGCTGAGCAGCATGTTTTACCAGGCAATGATATTCACTTGCAAAAGAAACTGGGTGATTTGATTTTAGCTAATTTAACTGAGATCAAAATCGGTCAAGAGCTTCTGGAAGTAGAAGATTTGTTCGGAAACAGCGGAAAAGTTGTAATCAAGCTCAATCCCAATTTGAGCGCTGCTCAAAATGCTCAAATGTATTATCGACAATATGCTAAATCGAGAGCACGTCACACCACCGCGAGCCAGTCAGTCAATGAAGCCCGCACGCGCAGGGCAACGCTTGAAGAACAATTGAAGCGAATTGAAGTGGCAAAAGACATATTTGAATTGCGCCACCTCAAAGAAAATCTCACCGGGCGCAAGGCTCACGAGATAGCAAAGCCTAAAGCGAAAGCGAAAAAAGGTAATGACAGCAAAATACTTTCAGTCAATTCAAGCGATGGCTGGACTATTTATGTCGGTCGCAACCGCATGGAGAACGACTATTTGCTTTCTCGATTAGCCCAACCGAACGACCTATGGTTCCATGTATTAGGCCAGGGTGGTGCCCACGTTTTGATTCGCATACCATCATCAAAACAAGAACCACCCATGACCACTATTCTTGAAGCCGCCCAAATTGCCGCACGCCTTTCTAAAGCGAGTACTGGCGCAAAAGTAAGGGTGGTTTACACCCAGTGCAAACATGTGCGCAAGCTGGCGAAAGACAAACCCGGTCTAGTAAAGTACGAACAAGAAAAGACTGTGGAGGTCGATACCTCACAGCCAATGCCGAAGCCAATGAAACAACTTTTTAGTCACTAGAAGCCATATTGCCGATAGCGTTACCTTCAGAAGGTTTGCACTTACATCTTGCGGAAAAGAGCAACTACAGTTCCTTGTATTGTCAGGGTCTGATTACCAGACACAAATATTGGTTCCATCTCGCTGTTGGCTGGCTGTAAACGGAAGCCGCCGCGTTCTTTATAGAAGCGCTTAAGAGTAGCACTACCATCTTCTAACAAGGCCACTACAACCTCGCCATTATTTGGCGACGGATTTGGTTTGACGATAACAAAGTCACCGTCGAAAATTCCGTCTTCAATCATTGATTCGCCTTTGACCTGCAAAGCAAAGCAACCAGCCTCACCATACTGACTGTCAATCTCTAGAAATTCGCGAGATTCGACAGCATCGATTGGCCGACCGGCCGCAATGGCACCAGCCATTGGGATGCCACGAGGAGGGCTGCCAGCGGAAAAATCAGCTGCACCCTTTTGCCGACGACTATTGAATTCAATCACGCCTTTTGCTGCAAGAGCAGCCACTTCATCAGCACGCTTGTCAGCAGCATGACTCTCGGCAGCATTGCTAGGTGCACCACTGGCAGCACCATCTAGGCCCTCAGGTAGATTCTGACAGTGCTTAAAGCCCTCAGAAAGAACTCGAAGAGAACGATTCAGGCCTGGTTCCCAATGCACTAAGCCTTTCTTTTTAAGAGCTGCCACATGCTGATGAACAGTCATGCGATTCTTTAAACCTAGGGCACTAGCAAGCTCAGCGAGAGTAGGCGGATAGCCGTGCTCATCGCTCAATTTCACAATTAAATTGAGTACATCCTGCTGTCTTGCTGGCAACGGCTTGTCTGTATCTATCACCTAAACGCCCTCTTTGAACAAAGCCATACGTAAGTATAGTATCACATACCCTACTGTGATTTGTCGAGCTTTTTCTGCAGAATCTCCATGTACGCTTGTCTGCCCGCTATAAATCAGTTCAACAAAACGTCTTACTGCCCTCAGTCGACTCAATATCACCGTCGCCGGTTAAATCAGCGCAATTAATCGAGGCATCATCTTTGACCGCATAACACTCTCCTTGCTTATCAACATCGAAGAGAAAAATACTATGGGCCCGCGCTCAAGAATAGTGCAGAGAAAACAAAAGACCCCGACAGCGCCGCAGCTAAACCGTAGGCTTTAGATCTATCTAGAGTCACAATGCTAAAGAATATTCTTGCCGAGGGCCGACTGAACGAGGTCTACAGCCAGCTGAGCAGTGCGATTCTTAATATCTAGTGTCGGGTTGAGTTCAACGATATCAATCGACCGCACCATTTTTGTATCAGCCAACAACTCAAGAGCAAAATGACTCTCGCGATAAGTAAAGCCGCCCCTTGAATCGGTGCTCACACCAGGAGCGACATCGGGATCAATAACGTCTAGATCAAAGGAGACATGCAGGCCATGAATATCAGTTCCAATTGATTGCAAGGCTTGCTCTGTGATTCTCTTAATGCCCTGTTCATCAACATCGCGCATGGTAAACGGCAAAACCCCAGAATCGCGTACGAGATCGGTTTCGGCGTGATCCAAATCTCTAATACCAATAAGAGAGCAGCGCTTGGCCTGGACCTTAGGAGAAAATCCATTCAAATTTACCAAGCTCTCATCCCCTTGTCCCAATGAGATGGCAAAAGGCATACCGTGAACGTTACCGCTAGGCGAAGTAGCTGGAGTATTGATATCACCATGCGCATCAAACCAAACTAAACCAAACTCTTCTTTACGCTTGCGGTAGTAGCTAGAAACTCCTGCGATACTGCCAATCGCCAAAGAATGGTCACCGCCAATAGTGATTGCCACAGTGCCAGCCTCTAACGCTTCTTCAACAGCTTGGGCCACCGCTTGACTCACAGCAGCGATTTCTGGAACACAACGACTGTGTATTGCACTAGTACTTTTCTCCCACCAGGTCAAAACTTCAGGTACAGCAATCTCGACTTCTTTATGCACAGTGTAGCCAAGGTCTTTAATGCGACTTACCAGACGGGCTACTTTCATAGCACCGGGCCCTAGAGCGACTCCAGCATGCGGGCCGCCCAGATGAATCGGACAATAGATCAAGGTTACAGATCTATTGAGTTTCGCTGCTGAATTAGCCACAAGCGAACTGCTACTAGCTTTGGGTGCTGACACAAAATCCTCCAATCATTTGCTGTTTAATTGCATTTAGTGGGTCTACCACTAGGTTTCCGCTTTGTGACAATCTTAGTAGATCAACGGCCACGGAGCATATATAGATTAGTTGCTAGTGTATAATCTACTCTTGGTTTTTGTCTGTATTTTGAGGTTGGGAAAGTGTTGCGACCGTTGATCAAGATTTTCTTCCTAGCTAACGCCGCTTTTGAAGTGGCAAGAGAACGTGTCGAAGATGCACTTGACACCTTTACTGCGCGAGCTGGCGAATACAAGTCAAACGAATCAGATCGCGTGCAAAAGACTCGCGATAAATTCAAACAAATGCTCAATGAGACAAGCCAAAACATCTGGAATCGATCCGATGTCTTGGAAGGTCAAGTGCGCGAAAAAATTCGCCGCCAGGTAGCTGACTTTTCCCTGGGAGCCCTTGGCGACTCAACCGAGATTAACGAGTTGAGAGCTGAAATTGCTACATTGCGCGCTGAAATTGCTGACATCAAACAAAAGTCGCCCGTTTGAGCTAACCCTCTAAAAGTTCCGAATCCCCCTGCAATTATGTTCGTTTCAACCCGGGGTCAGGCATGAGCGACCCTCAGTCCGATGCAATAGCAGCAGAACCAGATAATCTTAAAGAGCAGCGCGAGCAGTCAGAGCAGAAAACGCTAAACGGTGGGCTTTCTGACGTTCCGAATAATGTTCAGAACAATAAGGCTCAGGAAAGCAAGGGCCAAGAAGGCAAAAGCCAAGCCAGTCATCAGCTCTACGATACGGCCCTGGCAGACCAGGCTATTCGCTTAGAAGTTCTGCTAAAAGACAAACGCTTTTGGAAGAGTCTTTCCACTCTCTCAATGTTGGCCTCTGTAGCAGCCGTAGACCGCCTTGTCGGTGGCCGCTATAAGAAGCGCTCAGCCTCGGAGGCCAGAAGACGCACAGCCAAGCTTGTCAAACAAGCTTTGATAGAAATGGGCGCTACATTTATAAAGCTCGGCCAGTTTCTTTCGGTCCGTAAAGACATAATTTCAGAAGAATTAGCAGAAGAACTGGTTTCACTACAAGATCGTGTACCACCTTTTGAATTCGAGAGTCTCTGTCAAACCATTGAACGCGAACTCGGAGCCCCTCCCGACAAGCTATTCAAAGAATTTGAAGCAACACCAATCGCCTCAGCGTCGATTGGTCAGGTACATAGAGCACGCCTACAGGATGGGCGAGCCGTGGTTGTTAAGGTACAAAGACCAGACCTATCTGACATCTTTTATCGCGACTTAGGTTACATGCGACTAATCGCCCGCATTGGTCCAATCATTCGACCTAGCCAAGACTGGAGCGGCTGGCTTGCCCTATCAGATGAATTCGGCCGTACCCTCTTCGAAGAAATTGACTATATAAAAGAAGGCCGCAACGCCGACCGCATCAGACAGATACTAAAAGATCAAAAAACTCTCAGGGTGCCCCGCGTATTCTGGAAACTTACTGGCCGGAAAGTTTTAACGCTTGAATACTTACCAGGCGTCAAAATTGATAACAAAGAAGAAATTGCCAGGCAAGGCATTGACCCAGTAGCCATCGGCAACAACCTTGTGGCAGCTTATATGGAACAAGTGCTGATGCACGGCTTTTTCCACGCCGACCCCCATGCGGGAAACTTGGCCGTTGGCCCAGATGGGCGAATCGTTATATATGACTTTGGCATGATTGGCGAAATTAGCCAATCGCAAAGAGAAGCAATACTGGGCTGCATCGCCGCAGTAATCAATGTGCACCCGGACGAGTTGATTAAGAACCTTGCCACCCTTGGAATAGTCAAAGAAGGGGCAAAACAAGAATCTATGGTGCGGGCAGTTCAGCCATTTATTGAGTATTACAAAGGCAAACAAATAAAAGAACTCGATTTCAGTGATTTAGAGCATGACATCGACCAAATTGCCATGGATCGCTCTCTAAAACTACCCCCAAGTCTGGCCTATTTACTGCGCACAGGATCATCGCTAGAGGGCATCGCCCGCAGTCTCCATCCCAATTTCTCCTTCGTAGAGGCAGCAAAACCGTCGGTAAAAAAATGGGCGCTGGCAAATCCAGCTCAAGCCTATTTTGCTCTAGGTTATTTAACTAGAGGAAAACTCTTTGGCCAGAAAGGGGTATTTAGCGAAGAAGGCCTTGTGCGGCTCTTCTCCAGCACAAACACTGGCGAGGAAAGCGCCACTGGCAAGCTTTTGCCAAGAGGGAACAAGACAAAATCTGGTCTGAAAACCGGCTCAGTCAGCCAATCTGAGTTAGAATTACAGAAAGAGCACGGTCGAAGACTCCAAGAGATCCGAAAGTTAGAGACTCAAATCTATATTTTGGATAGAGAGGTTAAGAGTCTTTCGAAAAATCGGGTAAATTTACTATGGACTGCCTTGGTGTGGTTTTCATTGTCTCTAGTTTTTTGGGGCATAACATCTGCATCTTCAGTAAGGCAATTTACCGAGTATTATTTGATTGGAAATGGTGTAATGGTGGCTATTATTGTTTGGCAAATAGTAAGACCACTGGGGATGGCTAGTAGAAAGCGTTCCAATGGGTCGACTGGGAGACGGAGATAGACAATGCTGAAATGGCGTGCAGCGGCACGAACTGATGCGGGTTGCCAGCGTCAGAGGAATGAAGACAATTTCTATGTGAGCCCTGATAATCGCGTCTTTGCCGTCGCTGACGGTATGGGCGGTGCAGTTGGTGGCGCCAAGGCGAGCAAGTTGGCTATGGAAGCCGTCGAGCAACAATGGAAAGACTGTCCTCCTCCGGCCAAGGATAAAGAAGCAATCACTAAATGGCTTACTGAAACGGTCAATTCGGCCAATCATTCAGTGTGGCACTCGGCTGAAGAAGATGCCTCTGTTAGAGGTATGGGTACCACTGTAGTAGTGGCTGTCCAGGCCGATGACAACTATATGCAAATTGCTCATGTCGGCGACTCTAGAGCCTACTTAGTAAGAGAAGGCAAAACCAAGCTTCTGACTAACGACCATTCGGTAGTTCAGGAAATGGTGAGAGCTGGGCGCTTAACGGAAGAGCAGGCCAGAATCAATCCTTACAAAAACTTAATCACTCGTTGCCTTGGCCACGAAGAGAAAGTAGAAATTGATCACACCCCCGTAGATCTGCATGACAACGACTGGGTTGTACTTTGCTCTGATGGATTGCCAACAGTTCTTCGCGACGAACAAATTGGTGAGTCAATTAAAGACCTAACCGATCCTGAAGGCCTTTGCGAAGAATTGGTGAAGCTAACTATCGACGGCGGTGCGCCTGACAACGTTACGGTAGTGGTCGTTAAATTCAACGACGAAAGTTCTGATAACGGTAGCAAGTAGGCTTCTAACGCGGTGAAATGGCAGCCAATCCCAATCCTAATGCCCAACAACAGTGTGCAAGGTGCGGTGCAACGTTAGCCCGCCTAGGGGCAGAGTGTAATGTTTGCGGTGGTACCGTTAACATGGGGGTTATGCAGCCCGCTGCAGTGGACAGAAAGGACGATCCACAACACGCAGCCTCTGCATTTAGAAAAGAGGCAAAACCAATGAAACCTGCATATCTTTTCAATAAACTAACCAATGAGCGCTTTCCGCTAAATCAGTCGGTAAGTAAAATTGGCCGTGATCAAACAAACAATATATCGGTCACCAACGACCATTACATCTCCAGGCACCACGCTTGGGTTTTGCAAATGCAAGGTGCATATTGGGTGGAAGACCTGGGTTCGACCAATGGCACTCTCCTGAATGGTGAGATTCTTAGCGAACGTAGGCAAATCTCGCCGGGAGATAGATTGACCTTCGGCAAAACGGAGTTCGTTTTCGTAATCGAATAAGTCACTCACAGCTCATATGAATTCCAATAGCTCCCCGCAAGACAGCCGCAAACCAGTTGGTAAAAATTGGTGTGGCCGCTACGAGTTGCTGGGCGAAATTGGACGCGGCGGCATGGGCATTGTCTACCGTGCCATTCATCCAGACAGCGGACAGTTTGTCGCCATAAAGAAATTGGTGCTGGAAAACATCGCACCAGAAAAACGAACCGAGTTCAAAGACCGCTTCAAGCGAGAAGCTTATACAATCGCCCGCCTAAAACACCCCAACATAGTTGATGTTATCGACATCTGCATAGAAGATGATTCCTTTTTCTATGTCATGGAATTTCTTGATGGTGACAGCTTACGCAAAGACCTGATCAGACGCGGCGGAAAGATGTCGGTAGAGCAGCTCTATCCAATACTGTCACAAGTAGGCGAGGCTCTTTCACTAGCTCACTCAATGAGTATTGTGCACCGCGATGTCAAACCAGACAATATCTTCATCCTGAAAAACGGTGTGGTCAAGCTAACAGACTTCGGTATCGCACAAGCAGCGGAGTTTGAAGAGTCAAATCTTACTAAGACCGGCATAATGATGGGCACTCTGAACTATGTCTCACCAGAGCAACTACAGGATGCCAAAAGCGTAGACCATAGAGCCGACATCTTCTCACTAGGCATAGTTTGCTACGAGGCCTTGAGCGGATGCATGCCGTTCACCGCTGATGGCATAGCAGCGACCATAGTAAAAATTATCTCCCTCGAAGAAAAACCACTACATATTCTCAACCCAGCAATAAGCACAGAAATTTCAGCCAGCGTTGGTCGTGCCATGCGCAAAAAGCCGCGCGAACGCTATCGCTCAGTGACCGAATTTGTCAAAGACTTTTCAGCCACATTATCTGAAGAAGTAAAACAGTCGGTAGCAACCCTAGCCGATATTACTGGTCAAAGCTATGAAAACTTACCACCCACTAATTTTCGCCCAGTCAAAACACAATTTGGTATCACGTCAATAGATGGTGTCATTACAGATCCCGGTCAACAAACCGGCATAGATCAGCCTTTCGACTCAGGACTGGCAAACGGTACAGCCGTAGAAGGCCTCGGTCTGTCAACGGCCACTGATATGCAACAAGAGCAGATGCTTGAATCTAAACAGATGCTGGAAACCAGGCATGAATTCAAGCCAATGCTCCAAGCGAAAGCCAAGATAGAAGATTCGGTGAAAGCAGAAGAACTTGTTAAAGCGCCAGAACCAATACTAGCTGCAGTTCCAAGGCCAGAGAAAAGCGCCATTAGGCATCTTCTCTCGATGCAACATCAGGGCAGTGGCTCTACCAGTAAACGCTTTGAAGAACCAGCTGTGGTGACTTGCCGGGCAGGCAGGTTAGCTATTGCCGATGCCGTAACCCGCACCATCAACGTTTTTGCATACGATGGCAAGAATATCGAACAAACACTTCGTCATCTCTACGAAGTTGCCTATAAACCAGCCAAAGGTGTAAACGCCGAAAGCAGCCGCACCAGATGCGGTAGCATAACGCGTCCTGGTGGCCTGACCTTCGATATGAAAGGCCGCCTCTTTGTCTGCGATGCCAGCGATCAGTTCATCCGCGTATTTGACGGACTGGGAGCCTTTTTAAGCGAATTCAGAAACATTCAGGCCAAAGACTCTGGTCTTGCCGGCATTACCTTTGATTCAAGCGGATTGCTCTATGTCTCAGATTCAGCCAATGCCTGTGTTCAAGTCTTTCAACCCGAAACGGGCGTATGGTTGCGCTCTCTAAGCGGGAGGACCGAACTAGAAGTCAAAGCCAAAAGCATTTATGCCCAAAACACCGATCAACAAACTCAAATTAGACTGCCAGCAGGCCTTGCTACCGACAGATTGAATCAGCTCTATCTGGCTGACTATGGTTCATCAAAAATATTTGTATTCAACAAACAAGGTAGTGTGCTGCGCAGCTTTGGCACCAAAGGCAGTGAACTAGGTGAGCTCAATATTCCTCGTTCAGTAGCCGTCGACCGCTTTGATCGCTCGTACGTGTGCGATTCATTTAACAATAGACTTTCTATTTTTGACGCTAGCGGTAGAGTTCTCTATACTTTTGGAGAGAAGGGCAGCGGACCGAACCAGTTGGTAAATCCTTCAGACATCGCCATTGATAATCAGTACGGAATAGTATTCGTTTGCGATCGAGGCAACAGACGCGTGCAAATTTATCAACTATCTGGTGATTTCACGGGCCAGGAGATCTAATTAATGCCATCAGCAGCAGTATCATCAGAAATAGTAATATCGCCGAATCTCATACTGGCCTCTTCATCACCAAGAAGAATCGATTTGATTAAAAACTTGGGCCTCAAGTTTGAAATTTTGCCAAGCGATCTCGATGAAATCGTCGATGCTGCGCTGACCCCAAGCCAAGTCGTGGCCGAGCTAGCAGAAAGCAAAGCGGCACGGGTTAAGGAACTCGTACAAGAAAGAGGTGGTGCAATAGCTCAAAGCCATCACGTAATTTTGGCAGCCGATACTATAGTTGTATTCGAAGGTGACATTCTAGGCAAACCCGTTGACCGCGATCACGCCATTGCCATGCTCACCCGTTTGGTCGGTAACACCCATGAAGTCTATACAGGCGTGCACGTAATATCTGTCAATCAAAGCTTAGAAAACCAGACAGCAGTGGTTGCCCATCACGAAATAGAGGTAGCTAAAGTTGAATTCAGAAAACTCTCTGCAACCGAAATTGCCAACTATGTAGACAGTAAAGAGCCGATGGACAAAGCTGGCTCCTACGCCCTTCAAGGCATCGGCGCCTTCATGATTAACAAGATCGAAGGATCACCTTCAAATATTATCGGTCTGCCCCTCGTGCGCACAATAAACCTATTGCGAAAATGCGGCGTTCAAATAATGGGCGAATAGCCTGGGTATTAGTTTTGAAGCGCAGCAACAAGCAAGATAAACTGCCTATAAGATAGCGAAGCAAAAGCCAGCGCCTTCTTGACTTCAGGCAATTTGGCTGTATGAGAGCACCAATCTGGCCCAAAGTGCCAAGAAGGGTTAAAATCTGCTCTAGATCTAAAGAACGTCAAAAAACGGACAAACAAGCTTGGGCGGTAACCAGTGAAACTTTTCCCTCTACTTTTCAATCTCTCGTTCAAAGTTAGTCTCAGCCTTGGCCTGGCTCTTAGCTTAAGCCTGAGCAGCCCAACTTTGGCGCAGTCAGACAATGGCGATCTGAAAAGCGAAAGCGAAAGTCAGGCGACGGGCAGCGATGATTCGATGAATACGCTCTGGGCCGAGTCACAAGAGTCGCAGAAACCAAAAGATTCGCCTAAGAAATCGAAGCCTAGTTCAAAGTCAAAAACAAAAAAAACGGATTCACCAGTTGAAGCCAAAAGCGATTCGAGTTCAAGTTCTCCGGCAACTAGTAGTACCCCTATCGATCTCAGCCCATCGTCAACCAAAGATTCTAGCCTAGAAACCAAAGCTACAAATACTCCAACGGCAGCACCAGAAGCAACACGAGATTCAGATCTTTCAACACCAATAATGATTCAACCGGCTCCGGCAGCCATGGGCGAGACCACCGTAACTGACGTCTCCGGGCTCTGTTCCCTTAGCTCGTTTCAGAATAGTGATCTCTTACGCACGGCAGCTTGGCCTGGAGTTGGTCCATTTACAGCCGAGAGCGACAACAAATTTGTAGACCCACAAGAAAACAAGCTCAAGGTCCATGTCGATGGCGACCATGTCACCGCTTGCGAACTCTTACTCAACAATCAAAACGGCTCTAAACAAAGCATTCTCAATTTAGAAATGACCTGTGATTTCATGCTCGAAGCTCTGGGAGCAAAAGGCAATAAAATTTCTGAGTTCAATACCTATTTTGAAAAAAACAAAGACAAAATAGCCACTTCAAAAGCTAACAGTGAAAACCAAATGAAAACAAGCTCCGGCAGCTACGTCATCGCCCTGGCTGGTGGCGGCCAAAGCGCGAGCAACAGTGTATTGATTCAAGTTACAAGTAAGAATAAAGTCTTAACTGATGAGCAAAGTCTAGTTAGCTCAATCAGCCCAGCAAAAACAGAGCCCGTAGATGAAACGCCAACGGTTGCGAGCACTGCTACGACGGCTACAACGACTTCAACGCGCACAACGCCGATAAAGAGCACACCAACTAAAGGCATAACGGCAAAAGCAGGGGTAACAAAAACTAGCACAATCAAGCCAGCAACAACGGCAGCCAGCAACAAACCTGTAGCCAAGCCAAGCAAAGTAGAAACAACAGAAACTACGCCAGAAGCCGTTAAAACAGAGCCTCAACTAGCGGCGACTAAAGATCCACTGAGAGACGAATTGGCTGGTGCGATTCGCACCTGGCAGACAATTAAAAAATCGGCTCTCAAAGATAGAAACCCTGCTGCTCTGAGCAAAATTCTCTCGGGCGCTTTACTGCAACGACAAACCGATTCCATCAAAGCACTGACAGATAGTAAGCACTATTACGAACTTACACCAAAAGGTGTAGTGGTCGAAAAATATACCGAACTATCTAGCTCTCCGCAAAAATATTCGGTCTACGCCAAAGTCATGGAACTAACAAAAATCATGAAAGACGGTGCTACCAAGCCAGATAAAGAGACCGATGACACCTACAGTGTTAACTACACAGTAGAGCGCTCTGGCGACCATTGGACCATTTCCAATTCGCTCTTACTGGTCAAGAAGAAATAAAATTTCGGTGAATGAATGGGCAGCGAAAATCTAATAGCCCGCAGACCAAGGCATCACATCTGGTGCACTCTGTCATTACTGCTCGCCACCAGCTGCACAGTTGCTTGCAGCGGCAAAGCCCAAATAAAGACCGGAGCTAGTTTGAATTCAGCAAAAATTCAAACAACAATACCAACAACGACAAATGCCAGTTCTAGTTCAAATGCAGTAGCTACTGCCGCAGCCGATGCCCTGAGCGCCAAATTTAAAGCCCTAAAAGCAGAGCCCAACAAAATCGGCCTTCTTACTGAAGATTGCCAACCCTTTGCCCCAATGAACTGCGTTCAAACAGCTTTCGACAATCTAGTTTTTCTCGGTGGTGACTGCCTCTACATCGCCAAAAACCCTTTGCCCGACCCTAGCACTGGTGGCTTCATCACTACTCAAAAAGTCAACGCTCCAGCCTGGGGTAAACCGCCAGGTCTGTCTATTCCTGTACACGAGTTTGCCAATCTAATTTATTCGCCGACTAGAAATTCTATTATCGTGCTGGATAAATCTGGTGACCTTTTTGAATTTGATTTGACCAAGAAAACCTGGTCCGTTTTACGCACCAACGTTCCTATCTCAGGGTCTCCAGATCCAGAATTCATTGACTTTTGCCTGAGCGAACAAAACAATATCCTCAACCTGCTTGATCCTGAGCGCAACCAGATATGGAGATTACGTCTACCGCCTTTGACAAAAGCAAAGAGCAAAGGCAAGGTCAATCCGATATTTGAAAGAACCTTCCCCGAAGTAATGCCCTGGCGCCTCAAGCCCGGCGATGCCTCGGTGGCAGAATGCATTTCAATTACATTTGACAAGCGCTTCAGCTTGCTAAAACAGTTCGGTCAAATCATCACCATCGAGCCCCTCAGCCCACCCGGGGCATTGAAAGTACATCAGGCGAAACTGCCAATCAAATCATTGGCTGGCGCACTTGGCAATATTCGTGCCTCACGTATGATTAGCGCCGAAAGCAAAGCTATTCCACTTTATGTTGTTGAGAGGCAAAACAATCGAGTCTTAGCCGTAGATAAAGAAAGCGGCAAAACCAAAGCCTTTAACTTCCCGGCAAACTCGAGCTTGAGGGGCCTGCTGCCTCTGCCTAAGGGCTTCTGGATAATAGATAACAACAACCTGGTTTATCGCGACCTGGCCAATCCCAACCCAAGCGGTGAGAAGAAAGAAGCGAGAGAAAACGACTCAAGATTAGCTCTTCTCTCAGCCCCAATCAAAGGCATGAAATTGCCCAAACACTCTGGGGTCTATCCGGGCGCCCGCAGGCTCTATCGCTACGGAGTGCATGAAGGTCTAGACCTCTTTAACGACCGCACCCACATTGCCATCAATACGCCAGTAATAGCCGCTGGGGCAGGTAAAATTGTTAGAGCCGACGCTAACTTCGTTGATATGAATAAAGGCACCTTCAATCGCGTCATGAACGATTGCGTCAATGAGCACCGCACTTCCGACAAGAACGAAGACCTATTTCGCGGTTGCCAAGTATGGATTGATCATGGCAACAATATGATCACCCGTTACGCCCACTTGAATAAAATCAATCCGAAAGTTCGTGTTGGACAGACCGTAAAGCCCGGCGACCTGATAGGCTTTGTTGGTGTATCCGGAACAGGACAAAATCTCCCCGGACGAGCGAAGTATCCCCACTTGCACTTTGAAATCTGGCTCGACGGAAAATATTTAGGCTACGGCCTAACACCAGCTGAGACAGTAGGAATCTTTGAAGACGTCTTTGAAAGCCCAGCAAAAAAATAGATTGAATTGAGAGAGGAAAGGAAGTAAATGAGTTTGGAGAATTCTCCTGTCAGCCGCTTAAAACAGAATGCCGTTATCAAGCTTCATTGCTTACTCACCGCTGTTAGTTTTAGTTTCGCCTTTCTGCCCTCCGCCCTCGTGGCCTTCTCTAGCCCCGCCTACGCTCAGCCAATTACCATTGCAGCCAATACTGTCAATAGTGCTGCCGCTGGTATCTTGATAGCTGCCAAAAGTGATGCTGAAGTAAAGGCGCCAAACTCAACTGAAGTTGCAGCAGACTCAGAAGCCAGCGAGAGCAGCGACAAAGAGAAAAAGTCTGACGACAAAAAGTCTAGCGACAAGAAGAGCGAAGACAAGAAGTCAAAAGCCAAGGAAGCAAAAGCCAGCGCTAAAGACGATAAAACTAAAGACGACAAATCTAAGGCTAAAGACGACAAAACCAAGGCTGAAAAATCTAAAGACGATAAAGCCAAAGATAAAAAAGCCGAAGCCAAAGAAGATAGCAAAAAAGAAGATAGTAAAGACGACAAGAAGAAAGCTGCTGTAAAACGCGGTTTCTTTGGTCGCGCCAAAGAAGACACAGCCAAAGCTCCAGCAGCTGCTATTCCAGCCACAACACCGTCAGTGGTAGCGCCGCCAGTTGCCGCCACCACAGCAAAACCGGCTGAAAAGAAAGAAGAAAAAGAAGAAAAGTCTCTAGTATTCGAACCAGATACAGCTTTAATAAGCGTACTGAAAGATCTCAATCGCTCACTGAAAGATTCTGATGAAATCAGCAAAATCGAAGATGCCAATCAACGCATGATTGTCACCCTGGCAGCCGCTGTCATCGACAAAGCGCTGAGCGATCCCAAACTAGCATTCAATCGAATTTTAGCCAAAGAACAAGAAGGCAAAGCACGCACACGACTAACCGCTGAGTCTTGGTCTTCTGGTGACGTAGAAGTCAACGACAAATTTAGAGGTTCGCTCTCTACGGTATGGGCGAAGCGCATCGACGGCCTGGTAACAGTGACAGTAGCTGGAGATTGTCACGATCATAAAGCTGCCGACGGCAAAGATGTTGGCGAATTTATTGTAGTCATCAATGCTCGCTCGCCAGTTGAAACTGGCTTTGATATTCAAAGTCAAGCCAATGTCAATTTTTGGATTGGCAAACTCGGTACCATATTGGTAGAGGCTGACTGCATTCCCAAACCAGCAGCAGAAGGCGAACAACCAGCCGAGCGCAAAGGCGACAGCGAAACTCAAAGCAGCGCTGATCAAAAAAAAAAATCAATAGTAGCTCTGCCACCGCTACTAACCCATAGATATCGCCACTACTATGAACTAGTAGTTCTACAAGATGACCGTCGCCGCCTAATTGCCCAGCAGCTTGCGGCGATGGACCCTAGCGTGCAGATGCTAGAATTCGAAAAAGAGAAATCCGAAAGAGAGAAGTCTGAAAAAGACAAATCAGAGAAAGACAAAAACGAAGTAAGTGCAAAAGAAGAAAAAGCAAAAGTAGCTGAAGAGGCTAAGTCTAAAGCTGACGCCGACAGTGATGAGCAAAAAGCTGATAGTAAGACTGACAACAAAGTCGCAAACCAGAAAGAAAAGGCACAAGAAGGAAATACTGAACAAGCAGAAGAGAAATCAACTGCCAGCGATAAAGTAGCAAAAGCTACTGCGGCATCAAAGAAAGAGCCTGAAGTAAAAGTAGTTGAAAAATTTGTCGACAAAGCTCCAGAGAAAAACACTGAAAAATCAGAAAAAGTAGAGAGTGTCTACAAAGACAGCATTGGTTCTTATCCGGTTGCGATCACAACTAGCACTAGCAACCTCAAGACGGCAGCGGGCAAAAGTACCCGCCCAATAGCTAAACAAGATATGTCTAAACAAGACAACAATTCAGCAGCCACTAACACGGGTAGACAGGGCAATGAAATGGCCTACGCTGGCGCCGCTCAATCAATGGAGCGCATCACCGGCCTCGAACTACCAGCTCTGAAACAGCCGAAGAATTTCACCATGCTCATGCCCGACCGAGCTTTGGCCGGCCAACCGGTAACTGTTGCCTTTGTCGACGAGCAGCGCAATCCTGAAAGCAATGTAGAACTAAGTTTCAACGGCGTCACCCTGGCCACTGACCAGAATGGTCAAGCTCAATACATGATTCCAGAAGATGAGACTCCCGGCCGCTCACTCAATATTGCCTTACTCTCAAGGCCTTATGAAATGCCTGCAGTAATAGAGGTATTGCAGCCCCTAGCAACTCCAAGCAGCCCACAAGCCCCCAAGGTCGACAAGGCCAGCCACCTTGTCAGCCGTCGCTCTAATCTCGTTATCGATGGTCACAACTTTGATGGAGTGGCTCAAAATAATCGCGTCATCATCGATGGCATGACCGAATGTACAATTGCCGCGGCTTCACCAGTGCAGCTAAAGGTGACCTTGCCAAAAGAGTTGCGTCCGGGTCCACACTCACTGTGTGTAAGCACCGAAGGCATGCGCAGCAATCCAATTGGCTTTGAGTTGGCACAATTAGAAGTAGTCTGCGAAGGCAAAGACAACCCTAAAGATACCTCAGGCAAAGTCACTGTCAAAGTCGTAGGCACCACCACTAAAGTAAACGTCAAACTAGTAAATCTCAGCCCGGATTTAATCAAATTGAACAAAGGCGATGACGTCAAACTATTGAGTAGCGGCGGCGCCGACAACACAGCTAGTGTCTCTGTTCAACGGCTCAAAAAAGGGCCGATGAAAGTCGAAGCCTGGCTAGAGCTATAAAGCAAAAATAGAAACGCATCGAGGAGTCAAGAATGGCCGCTAACGCACAACTCAATTTGAGCGTGGACAAAGCCAAACGCTACGCCCAGTCAATTGCCTACGGCAAGAAAATTGAAACGGTCATTCCCGGTGGAGTAGACAGCCCCTTTAGAGCCTTTCACGAAGTCGGTGGCGATACTGTATTTTTTGATCGGGCCAAAGGCTCACGCTTGTATGATCTGGATGGCAATAGCTATATTGATTATCTCGGCGCTTGGGGCCCAGCCATTCTCGGCCACTGCCCCGATGAGGTGGTACGCAAGTGTCAAGAAACACTAGCCAAAGGGCCAGTGTTCGGTGCGCCCCATGTCTACGAAATGGAAATGGCCGAGCTTGTAATTGCAGCAGTGCCATCAATAGAAAAAATTCGCTTCGTCAACTCTGGCACTGAAGCGGTAATGAGTGCAATTAGGTTGGCCCGCGGCTTTACAGGCCAAGAAACAATCATCATGTTTGAAGGTTGCTATCACGGCCATTGCGATGCCACTCTGGCCAGCAACGGTCACCAGTCATCTAGTGGTATTCCTGATGGTGCCAAGGCCGCAACTGTTTTAGCCAAGTTCAACGATCTGCAATCAGTCGAAGCTCTGCTCAACCAACACAAGGGCAAAGTGGCTGGCATAATCGTAGAGCCTGTAGCTGGATCCATGGGCGTGATTACACCAGTACCAGGCTTCTTAGAAGGCCTGCGAGCCTTAGCCGACAGATTTGGGGTATTGCTGATTATCGATGAAGTGTTAACCGGATTCAGAGTCGCATTTGGCGGCGCTCAGAATTACTATAACGTCAAAGCTGACATCACCTGTTTTGGCAAAGCTCTCGGCGGCGGCATGCCCATCGGTGCCTACGGCGGCAGCAAAGAAATAATGAACAGACTGCAACCAGACGGCGATGTCTATCAAGCAGGAACATTCTCGGGCAACCCCGTCACCATGGCCGGTGGCATTGCCACCCTCACCTTACTGAAAGACCCAGCCGTCTATCAAGCGCTGGAAGACCGTACAGCCCAGCTTTTTGCCGGACTAGGCAAGGTCATCGCCAAAAACAATTGGCCAATTCAACTTCCTCGCCTGGGTTCAATGTTCTCAATAGTATTTGCAGAGAAACCAGTGTTGAACTTCCAAGATTCACTGACAATTGATTGCAAGGCTTTTTCTAAATTCTTCCACTTCGTGCTCGACAACGGCATTTACCTGCCGCCTTCAGCAGTGGATGCCGCCTGCCTTTCATCAGTGCACACAGTGGAAGAAATTGAAGAGACAATAGAGATTATGAGCGAAGGCTTTAAGGTAGGGTTTAACAAACAACCATGATCGTACTTAGCTTCGTATTTGATGACTGGGACGTTGCTTGCCTACTATCTGACATGCAGGCAAAAAGCGAATTGTTCTGTTCACAACTGCACGAGCAGGTTCTTAAACTATTTCCTGGCTATTTCGAGATGATGGATAGACTTCCAGCTGGCGCAGAAGCACCACTTGAAAGTGCATCGGAAAGAAATATTCGAAAGCTTTTCTTGGGTGCTACCCCCACGAGCTAACCGAACAAGCCGTAAGCAATCTCCATGGGCTTCATTTTGCAAGGATCTCTTCTGAGGCATGTTTCACCCTGCGTTGCTCAATCAAACGAATCTTTCTTTTGGCACATACGCTCATAATATTCACGATCTTTTTCACTCAGTTCTAGACGACTAAATCCAGGCCACTTAATTCCTTGAGCTATTGCTCTATCCCAAACCTGAGCAAATGTGTTCGGGTCCAATGAGCGATGAAGCTTCAAGCCGTGGTAGCGGCAAGCACGTGCAATCCACAAATCGCACAGGGTGTCATAGCCTTCGGGGCTTATACCAGTCGGCAGCTCATCTGGCCACTGTAGGTATGCTCTGAAAGAACAATACATCGGTTCCGAAGACGGATCAAAGACCAATGCCTCGATTAGCTCTAAGTCAGTGGCAGTGAAACCCAATTCGATATCAGTATCCATAATCTCCCCTAATGCAGATCGATGACAATGTTTATGCCTCGGTAGGTCTTTTCTATTTCAAATCTGCCTGATTTGACCCCCAATTCTTTAAGGCCCTTAGCGACACATCGGCTAATTTTCGTATCTTCGGCCGGAATCCCAGCCTCAAGGGCTGAAAGCGTTTCCTCATTTATTACCTTCTTTAGAATAACCTTTTTCATTGGTACGACCCTATGCCCCTTAAGAGCCTCAGCAAGAAAATGCCCCCCGACTCCAGCTGGCATGTTCCCCTTGTTGAGGTCCGTTAGAATGAGATCTCCTTCTTGGGTAACAATGGCTCTAAACCAAGCCGCACTGTCACCAGGGATTTTCGCTTGTATTGAGAATTGATCCTTCTCAAGCCTAAGCTTGGACATTTCATAGCGCCGAAGCCCAATAGAGGCAAGCTCTCCATCGCTCATAGCCTCAAGCTTCTTCAAGCCACCAAAAGCTTCTATCTCACGCTCACTAAGCACCTTGTTTGGTCCTGGAGCCAAGAACATGGGCTTATACTCGGGAACATACTCTCCTGATCTACCAACCATCTTGGCAGCAAAATCATCAATATTACCTGCGTCACTCTTGATTGGTATCAACCGTCCATCCGGCGTTACGCCCATGGGTTGCGGCATCAGCTCATCTAGCAATCGAGAAATAAACTTACCAGCTTTGTCTCTAGAGCCTGCTCCCAATGCGCTGGCTTCAGCGCCCATCGCTTCTAGCGTTTCTACTATCTTCTCGCTCTTCGCCATCTTTGCCGCACCGAAGCCAATGGCAAGATCCCCAAGGTTCTCTACTGCCAGTTTTGTGGTCAGCCTGGTTTTCTCTTCTGGGCTCATTGCCTCCCAGCGCTGGTTAATTTGCTGTCCCAGCCACGCTACATCACGCAAGCCTTTGCCGCAGTCGCCAACGGTTGTAGCGGCTTCCAAGCCATCCAGATATGCATCTGCTGCACCAAAGACATGAATGCCAGTGACCATTAGCTTACCGAGTGACTCACCGGCTTTGCCAGCTGTGTCTATTGCTGCTGGATCATTGGTCATTACGTCTCGGCTAAATTGTGCGACACCAATTATTGAACTTCCAAGACTCTCGGCACTCTGAGCCAGTCCCACAACACCATCACCCAAGCCAGTTATTGCCCCTATGCCCATTCTGAATTGCTGGTGCGTCAGCTCTCTATTAAATGCCTTGATTCCGGCGCCGATCACTTGCGCTTGCTGCTCCAGTGGCAGAGCGCCGATTCTCTCAAACAGTTTTTGTTCTGTTACTTCCGGCTGCTGGCCTACTTGATACTCGACTCCTGTTCTTATTACTTTGTCCTGCCCATGCTGCTCTACGTCAAAGCCATAGTCTTTGATCGGACGACTATCTATTTCTGCCAATTCTTGCAGCGTTGTTACCGATTGACTTTTTGCCTCGACTTCCACGATCATCTGACGCGCTGCTACGACGATTTCTCTGCCTGATGGTTCTGTATCTACTAGCTCTAAGCTTCTATCTTGCCCGGTCTTCTCGACATGAGCAAACTTCTCGGCCTGTGTCATAAGCGCCCAGTTCTTTACTGAACCGTCACTGGCATTTGGGTTTGCTGCCTTGATTGCTTCTACATGTTCGCCGGTAGCATTTCTGACTTGTTGACCTTCCGGCGCGTTCAAGACTAGCTTTTCATGCGGCGCTTCAGATTGTCGATCGCCTTTGTCTTTCGCGCTTAGGTCTGACATCGGCAAGGCTCCCACAACCCCAACTGCGCCTAATATTCCCTTCGCGAGTAGAACCAAACTTCGCTGAAGGCCATGAGGGAAAAGCGCTCTATAGCCGCAGCACCACAAGCCCATTTGGAACAGCTAGGCGCTTGGGTCTAACTTCGTTGCGCACCACCCCAGAGAGGGTCTCGTGGTGATGTGCGAGAAAATATTGCAGGCTTTTAGTGGTAGCGTGATCTGTTGGACCTACCATCATTTGCAAACCCTTATCTCGCAGAGCCGGTGCGCTCGACTGACTGAAGAGACCTTCATGAGCGCTCCTTAGCAGGGCTTGATTGACGCCAGGAGCGCCCTTATCGAAGACGAAATCAATGTCGCCAGGTACAGACTTTTTCGACACAAAGCTACCGCCCACTTGCACTTCTTTCACGCCCATAGCTTTGAGCTTCTCCAAGGTGCCCTGAAACTCTACGAGAAGTTCACGCCGACGCTCACCCTGACCGAATTGACGAGAAAATGCGTCGAAGTCCATAGGGTACTTGCCAGGCATCAGCCTGCCGCTAGTACTGAATTCCAAGACTGGCTTAATCGGCAAAGCATCTATGTAGGCTGTTTTAAAATGCTCCGGCCCGCTCAAAACCACTCCAGAAAGAGGATGTTTAGGCACGTCGCCCATTGCCTGCTGCTCTTGCACAACTCCTGTAGCTCTTTCTCCCACAGATTTGCCTGCCGTAATTTCGGGGGCATAGACTGTCTTGATTTGCTTGATTTCGGCTCTGGCAGCTTCCTCGCTAATTCTCGTGTAAGCGCCTGCCACTTGCCCAGCTTCAAACCTAATAGCCGGCTTGACCTCGGCAGCTAGCCCTTGCGCCACTTTTGATCCCAGGCTGCCTTCAAATATCTTTGCTGTCTGCAGGCCCCCGGCCAAGTTATCAGCAAAAGCTGCTTCAGCGGCCTTGGCCCCAGCAGTAAGGCCAGACTTGCCCCTTGTGCCGATAAATACTGCTGCACCCAAAGCCGCAGCAGTGCCTACAGCCGCAGCTTTAAGAGCATCATCCTTGCTGATGACAATGCCGTTGACTGACAGGAGATTGAGGTCTTGACCAGGCTTATTGCCGTCCTTATTGACAGAGGAGTCGTCCTTGATCTGGCCGAGCTTACCTTCACCAGTGCTTCTGGCGTCGGTTTCACTCCTCAGATGTCTGTCGACTGGCAATGTTCGGTTCCGCACGATTCTCGCTATCTACAATTATATTTATGCCACAGGCAAAGGCTTTTACACTATTGAACTGCCGGAAATGGCGAAAATTCGAGAAGAATACACTCAAAGATTGCAGTCTCGCAGACACTTCGTCGCAGGTCCAATGCCGAGCGAGCATGTTTTTCCAGAAGATCAGTAACTTCGCGTGGAGCAATGTCGAACTCAATTTGATCTAGACAAAAGGCAATGAAGCATGCGGGTCCAGTCAGCAGCCAACTAACCGCAGACTAGCCGCCACCAATATCGAGTAGCTCGGGGTCTTTGGCGCTAAGCCATTTCTTTCTGATAGACAGAGCTTCAGCGCGCATGGCAGTAGCCTTGCTGCGCTCCTCCGGGGTTTTCTCAGGGCTTTGTCTCAGTACATCAGCCACAGCCAAAATTACACGGGCACGTGCCAACTGATCTTCAGCATGATCGCTCACAATCAAATTTGCCATTGCTTTATCAGCGGCACATTGTGCTTCTTTATATTCACCCGACATCAAATAAGAGCGCGACAGCTCAGCTAAAATATTAGCCTTGTAGCGATCAGCAGATTTACTCTTAGCCACGACCTTATCTTTAATCGCGTCAGAAGACTGTGATCCACTAGCTACATCACCAGTTTCTTCTTCCGCATCTTCCTCGGCACCACCACGCAAATCCAAAGCTTGGTGCAAAAGAGTAATGGCATCATCGGGCTGACCAGTAAAGTTAAGAGTGCGCGATAGCTCAAGGTAACAATCAGCCAGAATAAAAGGGCTATTGGTGGTGGCAGCATCTTTTTGCATTTGCTCGGCCATCTCGCAGGCCTTCTTGCCGGCTTTGAGAGCTTCTGAATAACGGCCAAGGTCTCGCAAGATTGTGCCCAAAAGCTCATGGGTTAGAGCCTTCTGTTCGGCTTTCTCAGCGCTTGCTTGAGCCAACTCGGCAGCGCACTGCTGATACATCTCAATTGCTTCGCGAGCAGTTGCTTCGGCTTCAGCAAAGCGCCCCTGACACCTCAGCACCTCGGCTAAAAGAGCAAGCGACCAGGCCGCATCAAGAGTATTGTCAGCTCGACTTTGTGCCACAAGCAAGCAAAACTTAGCCACTCTTTCGGCAGCATTGAGTTTGCGACTTAAAGTAAAAAGCGATACCAAAGGCTGAAGAACAGGCAAAAGCAACATGCCCGAAGGCGCAAGCATAACCTTAAAAACAGAAGGCTTGCTCACTCTATTTTCTGTTTTCATTGCAGCCCTAAAAAGTAGAGCGCATCTTTACGAGATCAGAGAAGGTATCCCAAATCACTGAGAACTTTCCGCCAGAGGCACCCTGAGTAGTGCGGGGCAAGTGCTCAATTGGAATTTCAATTACCTTGAAGCCAGCGCGCTCGGCACGAATACAAAGTTCAGCGTCAACGAAAGGTGACTGAGATTGCAGTTTGATTTTATCCAAGATAGCCCGTCTGAACAGTTTGATTGAATTTACATCTTTGTGTTTGTGACCATAGAAGGTACGAAGCATCAAGTTGTAAACCTGAGACTGCATTTTGCGACGTGGTGGATCATTGCGATTAACACGAAGACCAATAACGAAATCATGATCTTTCAAACCTTTTGCCATTTGCAAAAGTTCTTTAGGAGCGTATTGATAATCACCTGGAAGGGAGAAAACCAAATCTTTGCTGCCACATTCATAAAGCTCACGAATGGTGAAACCAAAGCCCTTATTGATCGGATGATTGATCAAACGCACATGAGGATTAGTCTGGCAGCGTCCTTCGATGACAGAAAGAGTGCGGTCTTTGCTGCCGTCATTGACTACGACGATTTCATAGTCGCTGCAGACACTCGATAAAAGAGTATCGGAATCGTCAATCAGACGACCAACGGTCTCTTCGTCGTTGTAGGCAGGAATAATCAGCGTAACTGAAGTCAAAAGATCTTTTGGTTCTGAGGAATTTGAACGCATTCTTGGTTGGGTGTTATTCATAATTATCCGAAACGCTATTTGTCCGAAACGCTACTTGGGCTTATTTGCTCTTACGCTTTAGGCTGGTTGACCTTCGGCACAGGTTGTAGCAAGGGCCACATCTGAACTGAGTGAACGCTCTTTGTAGAACGACTTGATACCATCGATTACTTGTTCAACTTGATCGTCGGTCATTTCTGGGAACATCGGCAAGCTCAAGATGCGATTGACGATGTGCTCAGTTGTAGGCAGGCTGCCTGGTTTGTAGCCTAAGAACTGATAGGCTTGCTGCAAGTGAGCAGGAATTGGATAGTGAATTAGACACTGCACGCCGCGCTCTAAGAGGTAGGCTTGAAGTTCATCACGGTACGCAGTTTGAATCACATACAAGTGATAGACATGCTTGAAACCAGCTACTTCAACTGGTGTTACCACCAAGTCTTTGAGACCTTCAGTATATTTGGCGGCAATCTGACTGCGTTTTTCGTTCCACTCATGCACATAAGGCAATTGAGCAGAAAGAATGGCGCATTGAATTTCGTCTAGACGGCTGTTGATACCAACAGTGTCGTGATAGTAGCGCTTCGATTGACCGTAGTTGCGAAGCATTTTGAGCTTCTTGTACTTCTCTTCTGAATTAGTAGAGACAGCACCACCATCACCGAATGCGCCCAAGTTCTTGCTGGGGTAGAAACTGAAAGCACCATAGTCACCAATACTTCCGGCAAGAGCGCCTTTGTATGTAGCGCCAGTTGCTTGAGCAACGTCTTCCATAACTTTGATTTTGTGCTTAGAGGCAATTTTCATGATTGCTTCCATTTCTGCCATATGGCCATAGAGGTGCACAGGCACAATCATCTTAGTGCGGGGAGTGATTTTGGCTTCAAGCTCACTTTCACGCATTACATAAGTAGAAGCTTTGATGTCGACGAATACAGGAGTGGCGCCAGTCATTGAGATGGCAGAAATCGTCGGCACAGCAGTGTGGGCCACGACTAGCACTTCATCTCCGGGGCCAATGTCTTCGGCAGCCAGGGCCAGGTATATAGCTTCAGTACCAGAAGCACAGCCAACTACATATTTAACACCTAAGAACTGAGCAAATTCTGCTTCGAATTTCTCAAGCTCTGGCCCGAGTATGTAATAGCCGCTGGCAAGAACGCGGCCCACAGCCGCATCGATCTGCTCTTTGTAGGCCTGATAGTGAACTTGCATATTGCCGAATGGAACGTTCAACGCTTTCCCTCGATATAACCGTAAAACCTGACCTGCCAATTCTAGTAGAAAAGAGCCAAATTGGAGTTAAGCCTTGTTTAATTGACAACTAATAAAACGGCCATCTTCTCTGCCACAAGCCTGACACAAGCCCAAGCCTGATTCAACAATTCTAAAGAGAGGGGGTCTGAGAGCGTGTTCTAGCGTGACACCGTGTTAGAATCCAGAGCAAGTGAGACCCGTTCAAATTATTGATGAGTTTTCTCACAGGTTACCTGCTCAGTTTACATGAGCATTGTGAGCGGAAGTTAAGATTATGAGCCAGACAGTGGAAACCGCCTTCAAGGGCAAAACAGCATTGATCACCGGTGGCATGGGCTTCATCGGCTCCAATCTGGCGATTCGACTCGCCAACCTGGGAGCCAAAGTAACCGTTCTTGATTCAATGATTCCAGATTACGGCGGCAACGAGTTTAACCTCGCTCCAGTCAAAGATAGAGTACGCATTAACTATTGCGACATACGCGATGAATCAGCCCTCGATTATTTAGTGCGCGGCCAAGATTATGTATTCCACCTAGCTGGCCAAGTTTGCCATCTGATGAGTTTGTCTAATCCTTTTCCAGATATTCAAATTAACATCACCGGTACAGCTGTATTAATGGAAGCGTTGCGCAAGCACAATCCCAATGCCATCTGTGTATACACCGGAACCCGCGGCCAGTACGGCTCTTCAGTATCGTTGCCTGTGAACGAAGAAGCACCGACAAACCCTAAAGGCATCTATGAGATTTCCAATCTCACCGCTGAAAAAATCATCAAGGTATATAACGATGTGCATGGCATCCGCTCTGTATTGCTCAGATTGAGCAATATCTACGGTCCGCGCTCACAGATGATGCACTCGCGCTTTGGAGTCTGTAACTGGTTTGTGCGTTTAGCTTTGGACAACGACACTATCCAGGTTTATGGCGACGGCAGTATTTTGAGAGACTTCTGCTACGTCGATGACACAGTAGAAGCTATCATCAAATCAGCCATCACACCAAAAGCTTACGGCGAAATATTCAATGTTGGCTCTGACATACCAGTGAGCTTCCTTGAATTAGTGAAGACCATCGTTGATGTGGCCAAAGCTGGCAAGTGGCAGTATGCCGAGTTCTCCGCTGAGAGAAAAGCGCAAGAGCCAGGCGATTTCTACTCTGATATCACTAAGATGAAAGAAATTGTAGGCTGGAAACCCACCACCACCCTAGAGCAAGGCCTCGCCCAAACTTGCGACTACTACCGCAAGAATCGCGAATTTTACTGGTCGAAAAACCCAGCTGGCTTGCCTGCCAACAGTGAATCAGCCAAAGAAGCTGCTACCACTAAAGCCTAAAGCTCAATTAGCGACGACAAATCAACTACACTGTCGGTAACTATTTTAAGGACCAAACAGTGAACGAAGGCACACGTGTAAATATCGCCAGCGGCACACCATGGGAATCAGTGGTGGGCTATTCTCGCGCGGTCAAGGTGGGCAATTTCATTGCTGTCTCGGGTACGACTGCCACAGGTGAAGACGGCAAATTAGTGGGGGTCGGCGATGCCTATGCCCAGACAATTCAGGCCATCAAAAACATCGAAGCGGCACTTAAACAAACCAGAGCCAGTCTTCAACACGTCGTGCGCACACGCATTTTCGTGACCGACATTAGCAACTGGGAGCAAATAGGCAAAGCCCACGGAGAATACTTCTCTGAGATTCGCCCCGCCACTAGCATGGTTGAAGTTAAGCGCCTAATCTCCCCCGACATGCTGGTTGAAATTGAAGCTGACGCAGTAATTTAGCTCTATCTATAATAGAAACTAGTGGCGGTAAGCATCAACCCAAGCCAGGTCGATGGTTGCAGCAGGCGAGTGAAGCGGTATGCGCAGCAAGAACTTACGCTTCTTTGCCCGGGAGTTTGTCAGGCTATAGACTTCGCCAGCGCCACTGCCCACGGTGAAGCCTTCAAGCATGGCGAAATTGTGAAAGCTAACTTTCATAGGTATAGAGCCAACAGTAGCCTGTCCTCGACCTTTTAATTTAAGGTCTTTCAGCGACAGCCGAATCCGGCCAATGCCTTTGTGATGGTGGATCTCAACGGATAGTACTTGACCATGAAAAACGGCCTTAACTTCATCGCTGTTAGCGCTCGGGCCTGAAGCCCCCTGAGCCTCAACCGAAACACTGGGAGGGGTTTCAGCCCAGGCCGGCGGCATAACGAAAAAAGAGATAAGCAAGATTCGAAGGAACAAACTGATCATGTTGGAAGTGATTTGTTTTTCTGAGATACTAATGATTAGAAATACCGTGAGATAAGAAGAGATGAACAATAAGTTATTCGTAGGAAATCTTTCCTTTAAAGTAGAAGAAGCCGAGCTACAAGAGGTATTTTCGCAAACCGGTACGGTAGTTTCAGTGGCCATACCAACAGACAAATATACCGGTAAGAAACGCGGTTTTGGCTTTGTCGAAATGGCTTCGGCAGAAGACGCAGAACAGGCCATCAAGGCTCTGCACGGACGCGCCCTAGCCGGACGTGAAATGTCAGTCAATCTGGCTAGACCAAAAACCCGCCAAGACTAGCGCCGACTAAAAAGAATTAGCGGCGACGAGAAAGAATTAAAAGTATTAGTCTTTAATAACGATACGGTCTTAGCGAATGAGCCTCAGCGGCCTTTCAGTAAGCGAGCATGTTGCTATAATTTTCGCTTGTCAAGCAACCCAGAATGAACTGGTGAAACTGGAAGTATATGCCTAGCTCCCCGCCCCCTACACTGCCTACAAAAGTCGACAGTGAGAATAAGAAGAGAGCCCTGGGCGCAGGCCCAGTTAGCGTAGACGGAATCGCGCAGCCAGCTCCGGGCATCAATGTAGTTTTAAAAAGCAAAGTATTTCAGGCAGCGGCCCTGGTTGTTCTCGCTAATCTTCTTCTGGTTGTCACCAACCCATTTAAGGGCGTTGACCCTGATAGCTTACCGACCCTAAAGTCGTGGGTCTTCTGGACCACTCAAGACTACCGCCAGGAAGTAAATCCCAAAGTGGTACTTCTAGGTTCATCGCTTTTGATGAACTCAGTGTGGATGCAAGAAGCAGAGCACCTGCAAAAGAATGTCGATATTGTGGTTAACCGCAGAACCAGATATTTAGAGTCTGTCATTAGCAAATACATCAAAGGCTATGAAGGCACCTGCTTCAACTTCGGATTACCAGGCAGCATGGTCTCTGACGACTATATGATTGCTCGTACTCAGTTCGATCAGGGCCACACACCAAAAGTAATGGTGCTCTGCCTCGGCCCTAGAGACTTGATGGATACTAGCTTCAGCTGTGCTGGTGCCACCACAGCCTTTAAATATCTAGAGCGCTTTACCGATACCAAAGATTTACTCGACATTGCTTATACAAGCGCTTGGCCCAAAATCAACTTCATGCTGCGCGAATATATTTATTTCGTCGACAAAAAGTATCACTCACAGAGTGTTCTCGGTGAGCAAGCCAAAGGCGCTCTTAATCCGGTCTTCGCTAAGGTGGCAGCACCCAGTGCTTTTAACGTCAAAACAGATTTCGATAAACAGTTCGCATTTTACCGCTCAGAGGTAGAAAAAGGTGTCTTCATAGCCAAGCCTAATGCGCAAACAGACTCATTCTACGACAATGGTAAAGACTGGAAAAAACGCTTCAAAAACTCCAACGATGAAATGTTCGACAATCAAAAAATTTGGTTGAACAAATGTCTCAGCGAAGCAAAGGCCAAAGGAATCATTCCAGTTTTAGTTAATATGCCAGTTTCGGAACTTGGTATCAAATACATTCCGCCACAGGTCTACAAGAGACACGTCGATACTTTAATTGAGATGTCAGCTAAGTATGATTGTCCTTATGTCGACACCATGAAAGAAGGAAAGTTCGATATGAAAGACTTTTCTGATTATGGCCACATGGATGCTAGTGGTGGCAAAAAAATTGTTGATATTGTTGGCCGCACACTAGCCGCCGATCCACGCACGAGAGCGGCCCTGACGTCACCAACTGCGGCAAACGAGGGTAGCAACTAATGTTATTCAATAGTGCAGCCTATCTAGTTTTTCTGCCGGTAGTCGTAGCCATTTACTGGTTCATGCCATTTCGTTATCGCACAGCCTTTTTGCTGTTTGCCAGTTATGTTTTCTACATGACCTGGAAACCGATATATCTGGTACTGATTGTTGCTCTAACAGCTTTCAATTATTTTGCCGGTATTGCTATCGAGAAACAAAAGAAGCAGCGCAAGCTAGTTTTAATTGGCTCGCTGGCTGCCAATATTCTTACTCTTGCCTATTTTAAATATGCCTACTTCGCCATCGATGCGACTAACAGTGTGCTAGCCATTGCTGGAAGAAAAATCTCTTACCCTCTGCATGAGATTATCCTGCCCCTAGGCATTTCCTTCTTTGTCTTTGAATTTATCCATTATTTGGTAGACGTCTACAAAGGCAGTCCTGCTGTCAAAGCGCCGTTAGAATTCGCTCTTTTCCCGAGCTTCTTCCCTACTCAAATTGCGGGGCCAATCAAACGCTTCCAAGACTTCGTGCCGCAACTACATAAGCCAGCCAAGATCACTTTGAAAGATTTTGATGAAGGCGTTGAGCTGATTTTATGGGGTCTATTTAAAAAAGTAATTGTGGCCGACAGTGTCGCTGTGGTGATTGATAAATGTATGCCACACCCCGAAATGTTGAGCACTTTCGACTGCTGGTCACTACTTTGGGCCTTTGCCATACAGGTCTATTTTGATTTCTCTGGCTACACCGATATCGCCCGCGGCTCAGCAGCACTGCTTGGTTTCAAGGTGCCACTGAACTTTAATTTGCCTTTCTTAGCAGGCTCAATTACAGAATACTGGCGACGTTGGCACATTTCGCTATCTCTGTGGCTGCGTGACTATTTGTTCTTCCCCCTTGGTGGAAGCAAACATGGCACCATGGCCACCCTGCGCAACGTCATGATTACTTTTACCCTGGCTGGTCTCTGGCATGGAGCTGGACTGAACTACATCATTTTCGGCGCTATGCACGGACTCTGGTTGAACCTGAACAGACTGTGGCGCATCCAAGTCGAGAAGAGCACCACTTTGCTCAAATTGACCGAAACGAAGCTTTTCCATTGCTTTGGTGTGCTACTTACCTTCAATTGTCTGGCTGTCACACTGGTTACCTTCCGGTTGCCTAGCATGGAGCTGTCAGGCCGATACTTCCAGAAACTTCTGATGCTTTCGCCCCAGACAGCTAACAGTATCAATCCATGGGCCATGACTATTCCTTCAATTGAAGGACCAGCCAACTTCGCTCTATTTCCTGTAAGCCTTATCAGTATTGTCATTGGCCACCTGATCTCAAACAAAATTCAAGGCAAGAGCCAACCTGGCGTATTACCGCTGCCCAAGTCACTGCAGGCCCTGAGACCAGCCTATCTGGCAGCCATAGCAATACTACTGTTGCTGTTTGCTCCTGATGGAACACCAAGCTTCGTCTATTTCCAATTTTAACTCGGTTCTACTTGGCACCCAAGGCAGCTAGACACATTCTCAGAGTGATTTCGCAGTGCTCTTCTAGCATGTCGCCAGACAGCAAGTCAGTGCCTTCGGGCCAAAGATTCTTTAGATTGTCTCGGGCGACTGTGTAGTAGATACACATGCCCATCAGATTAGCGGCCGTATGCAGAGGATCAGCGGTGGTGAAGTCTCCCGCTTCCATGCCACGTTTAAGACTGTCGATCAATGATCCATAGAGTGTACCTAGAGAAGTCTCGCAGTAGAACTTACCTTGATTCTGCAGGCCTTCCAAAACAATTAGACTAGCCACATTCGGATGCTCAGCAGCATACATTAAGACATTGCGCATCATCGTCGTGACCGCTTCACGAGGAGAAAGCTCGGCAAGATGAAGAGATTCCATTTCTGCACCGCGGCGCACAATTAAACGCTCCATCACCGCCCGGTAGAGGTTCTCTTTGTTTTCAAAATAATAGTGGATCATGGCTTTCGTAACGCCAGTGCGTGCCGCAATAGATTCGGTTCGCGCGCCCCAAAGACCCACTTTGGCAAACTCTTGTTCAGCAGCATCGAGAATGCTATTTCGAGTAGCCTCAGCATCACGAGTGGGGGCCTTCACGGCGATTTTTGCGATTTTTTCCATTCTCTAACCATATAAGATTGGTGACACCGTACTGGACAGGTTGGTCCAGTATAAACAAATAAATCTACTGCAATTCCATTCTTGACATTCCCGAATTTTGTCAGAAATCAACTAATTCCTTGCATTCTCCTTGCAAAAGAACACTTTTTCTAATAAAAAAGAGACAGCCACACTGGTGCTGCCTCTTTTCAAATTTTCTCGATTCTCGGTCAGCTTAAGGGCCTAACCACAACAAGAGCCTTTTTTCTCTTCCTTCGGCTTTGCCCCTGCCTCTGTTGAGCAAGTATTGGCTTTCGCTTCGGCAGCTTTTTCTTCAGCCGACTTGCTCGAGCATGTGGTGCCCTCAACTTTTACCTTGAGTTCGTCTTTCTTTTCTGTTTCTGTTGCTGACATGATTTTCTCCATTTTTTTGATTGGGCGCTCAAAGGCGCAAGTAACAAGTAAAACTCTTGAGCTCAAACGGCCATGAAGGCGAAGGTCAACTCGGTAAAGTTGTCTATTGGCTTAGTGCTGCGCGTAGACTTTGCCCGAAGCACAGCACCCTCCCAGCCACTGAGAAAGAAATCAGCCAGAGGCAAGGCATCAAAATCGCGACGAATTTCTCCAGACTTCTGCCCGGCTTCAATACAAGCGGCAAAAACATCAGTCCACCGGTGAAAGACGTTCTCTAACTCTTCGCGCAGTACTTCGCTTTGACTAGCCATCTCCTGACTGAGATTGCCTATCAGACAACCTCGAGTACATTTGCGCTCTTCAATATTCTGTTTGTTCTTCTGACAATATAATTTGAGGCGCCCTAAAGGTGACAACGACTCATCTCTAAGACAGGAAAGAATGCGCTCAGTATAGCCTTGATCAAAATGACGAATGATCTGCAAAGCAAATTCTTCTTTGCTATCAAAGTAATAATAGAAGCTACCCTTCGGTACACCAACAGACTCTAAAACTTCTTGCAAGCCGCAGTTGCTGTAGCCTTTCTCTAGCATCAACATGGTGCCAGCTTCAAGCAATTCCTGCTTGGTACCTTCTTTTTGTATTACTTTAGCCATGATCATTCATTCATTCCATTTCAATATTTAGGGCGCTTCAAATCATCTCCGGTATTTTACTGACGTACTCAACCGACGAAGCCAAACACGATCTAGTTCCACAAGTGTGGCATTCTCAATTTCGCTCTCATCAGAAGAATGAGCGCAGTCTTTCTTGGCCAAAAAGACATTAGTTAGATGCTGTCTCGTTTGCGCCAATGCCGCTGAATGATGCACATTTGATAAATAATAGTGATTGATAAAATTGCTATACATCACTTTGCTCCTATTTTGCGGCAAGCTACCGCCTGTGACACTACCAGTAGTATCACTTGCATTTGTTACTTAATATTCAATTTTTAGCTGTTCAATTTTTCGCTTCAGTCTTCATATTTGTTTTGAAAGAGCCAGCCAGCTAAACCGTTGTTCTTAAGGCTACCTTTTTCCCTGGAAGACTATACGGCCTGCCTATCACCTTAGTTCAGCTAAAGTGACAGTTTTTGCAAAAGAACAAGCACGGATGAGGCTTTGCCAAATTCGTGCTTGTCCGAATCTTCGGTTGGCTCGAA
>JBIPOV010000053.1:0-45619 GCA_044378815.1 Obscuribacteraceae bacterium (SeqCode)
CAAGGCCTGCACCAACTGACGCGTTTGCAATATCAACAGGTGCGTTAGTTGCTGGCGGGTTATACGCCAAGTTATTTGTCAACGCACTAAGATTAGAACTGCCTGGCTGGTTTACAAAAGCATCCGGATTCGCTAACGAGTTATACGTCTGGCCACCAGTCACTGCCGCAAGGCCTGCACCAACTGACGCGTTTGCAATATCAACAGGTGCGTTAGTTGCTGGCGGGTTATACGCCAAGTTATTTGTCAACGCACTAAGATTAGAACTGCCTGGCTGGTTTACAAAAGCATCCGGTGATTGAGTACTAGAAGAAGATGTATTAACCAAGCCGCTCGTTATGTCAGATTTGTTTGTTGAGAAATTAGAGACAGCGGCGGAATCAGACGGTGTAAAGGCAGCCTTATCTGCCAAGCTAGAGTTCGCAGCCGACGGATTACTTATAACAGCTAATTGGGAATCATTCCGATCTATTACATTCAATCCGCTCTTATCCGAATTCAGCCCCAATAAGTCGGAGCTGCCTTTCACACCAGAATTGGCGCTAGTGGAATCGGCCAAATTGTTAGTACCTATATTATTAGAAGAGCCTAAGCCCAGTAATGTACTACTTTGCGAGACACTATCAACCTTACCGACGTCATTTAGAGCATTCGAATTCACACTATCGGTATTGACTTTGTTTAGCGGATTATTTGTTTGGTCGTTTAGACGATCAGCCAGTGGACTGACGCCCTGAGTGCTGTCCTTGTTGCCAAAGAGACTAGAAGAATTTGAAGGGCTGGCAAGTGAAGACAACCGCTGTGAAGAGAAGGGTGAAGAGGAATCATTGAGAGCACTCACTTTATCTGAAGACAGCGCGCCTAACTTGTCTCCCGGTAGAGAACTGGATGACGAAGTAAGCGGCTCTCCGCCGAGACGAGGTAACCCGTCTGGCCCCAAACTTAACTTACCGAATGGGGTATCGATTGGAGACTCAGTAAGTCGTTGCAGCGGGTTGTTATTCGCAGCAGAGGTATTAGTATTCAAGAGACTAAAGCTGCTCTGATCATTACCAGCGAATCCTTTACTGGAAGACGCAGGGCTCTCCAGCAAGCTCAAGCCATTTCCTAGCGGAGTAAGCTTAGACCCGGGCGAAATAGACTCAAGCAACTTATCTATCGGGTTCTGAGTATTATTGGCAGCAGAATTCAAAGGATCTGAAGACTTCAGCAGATCACCAAAAGGTGAGGATGAAGAAGGATTCAGCGAGCCAATCTTGCCCAAATCACTAGAGTTAAACAGATCGCCCAATACGTTGTTGTTCAGTGATTTGTCACCAAACAAACCGCCATTAGCAGTATTGAGTTGATCACCAAGCGATGTACCATTCAACAAATCATTACCAAGATTAGAAAGCGCGTTGGCAGGGTCATTAGCATCGGTCTTATTGGCCAATTTACTAGCATCAGTATCTTTGCCAGCATCCTTACCCTTATTAGCGGGGTCCGCCTGATTGCCTTGACTGTCCTGCTTACCTTGATCTTTGCCCTGCAGCGCTTCAGTAGCCTTCTGCCCCGCTTGCGATGCCGCCGCTTTGACCAGGCCAGTAAAATCAAACGAGAATTTGACAGAAGACACAGTGAGGAAATTGAGCGCGGTCATCATAGTGGTGCCGGTACCTTGATTATCAACAAAAGCAGCCATTAGCATCACACTGGTGTTCCAGAAAAGAGTCCAGAAGCACAAGGTAAGTACTCCATCAACCCAAGAGCCAAACGCGCTACGCAGTTGGGCAAAGGGGTAAACCCACATAGCAGCAGCAATGGGCCCCATAAGATAGAGATACACAAGAAAAGCAAATTGAAAGGCAGACAAAACATTCCAGGCAGTAAGCAGAGCCGAATTAGCACCAAAGCTCAATAGACGCGCTCCAGCAGCGGCGATTGGCATTGCTTCATCGACACGAGATGGGTCCGTAGTGGTGGCACCAGTAATAGGATCTACAGTCTTGTTGACACTAATGAAATTATTCTCGAACGAAGAGACCGATTTCGTTGGAGTTGTTACCCACGAACTTGGTTGGATACCAGCGCCAGCATTCTCTGGTTCTTGCCGAACAGGAAAGGCCTTCAGCTGAGCCTGAACTGCCTTCTCGTACATATCCTCGCCCGATACAGCTTTGTACTGACTGGCTAAGGTAGCACCAATGGCATTAGACACATCAATACCGTAATTGATTACTAAACTATTGCTGGCAATCAAAAACACAGCAACAATGGCGCGTAAAATACCATCGAACGGATGTATCGCCCCACTCGAAAGAGTGCCAGTATCAGTAATTGCACTGTTGCCAGCAGCAGCTACAGCTCTGGCCTGAGAGATCACCGCACCTGGTAGCAAAAGAAGTATCGCAATAGGAATAAAAAGACGATCGTGCAGTTTTACCCAGATCGAACTGGGGTTTACTGTAAAATTCTTGAGGGCACCTTTCAGGTTGTTAATTGCACTAACAGCTTGCTCTTTGTTCAAATCACCGGCCGCATTTCCTAATGAAATAGCTTGCGATAACTGGGCCACCTTGGCCTGCTCAGCAACAGGTATTGGAGAATTCATTTTGAGCGCTGTGGTTCGCGCTGAAGCGTATAAAGTTTGCATAGCATCAAGAGGAGTTAAAGTGCTTCCATTAAGAGAAGGGGCAACAGTCTTTAATGCTGTTGAGAATAGCTGTGCGTCGATAAGCGACATATCGAAACTTGGCAAACTAAAGCCTCGCGTCAGTGGAAATTGACTAAGCGTTTGCAGCAAAGAGCCCATGTTGAAATTGAAAACACCATCTTTCAGCGAACCAGGAGGTGATGAGGTGATGTTATTCTTCTTCTCGTATAGGTCCTGGAGTTGAGCCAAGCTACTAGCAGGATACTGCGCATAGCAAGGCGCCTGGCAGCAGAGCCAGGCAAAAGCAATAAGAATTATTAGAAGACAGCGATTGAATCTTGGCATTATTGTTCTCGTTTTATGCGCGCGGAGGAAGACCAATATTTAGGGCGATAGGGTCAAATCTTTTAGAACCAGTTTCTCGTCGCTCCCAAGGTAGACGCATTGCCTCAGACCGTTTTTGTTCATCAATACTTCTCAGTAGACTCTTCAGCTTGGCCGCTTCGTCACAGTTTAGCTGCACTGGTCCCGCTTGATTTTCGCTCAATGCACATACATAGTTGTGAAGAATCTGAGTATTCATCGTCGCTCTCTCATTTTGATGTATAAAAAACTTTTGAAAAACTAGACTGAAGACTGCGCCCAGCCAAAAGCGGGTGTCATGATGTTCAATGGCACCACACATTGGCTAGAGGATGATTCGATAGCTGAGACTAGCTCGCTGACGCTTTTCTTGCAAACAAAACTCATTAGCTTACTACCAGAAGAGATTGAGCCCGTGATATTTACTTCAGTTAGATTTTCGCCAACGCAAATAATCTGAATAGTGGTTTTGGTGGCGGCGTTGTTCGCTACGGAAGTCTTGTATCCAACAAATCCACCAGTGCTGTCTTCTCTATAGCAATAATTGAATCTGCTCAGAACGGCACGCACAATCGATTCTGTATCGGCTTCACCGCGAAACACTCGCACTCTGCTTTGGTAACATCCAGAAGGATTTTTGGAGACTTTACCATCTGGTACGAGCTCAAAGCCTTTAGTGGTGGCCGATACAGTAAACATCTTCAAATACCTCGTAAGCGCTGCTCTCAACTGGCTCATATTAGCCAGAGGTAGCTTACAAAAGTATGATCAATGGGAAGACCACCATTGACACAAAAACACTAAAGAGAAAGGCCAAACAAAAACAGAATGGAGAAACGAATAGATGACCTAAGACACAGCCTCAGATATAGCTTGGTCGATTAGCAAATCTAGTTCTGTCAACTTGAAGGGCTTCGGCATATAGAGCTTTATACCGAGAGCTGTAATCTTGGCAATATTATACGGCTCGACATTTCCAGTTAATAGAATGAAGGGAACATTGAAACCAAGCTCAACCATCCTTGAGAAAAGTCCTGGTCCATCGAGCTCAGGCATTTCCCAATCGCAAACTACTACATTATATTGACCGTTTCTGAGCAGCTCTAAAGCTTCTAGACCATTGGAGGCCGAGTCATAATGAGCATCTGGTCTTTTGAAGTCTATCCAATCAATAATTGATTCGAGCATCGACTCATCATCATCTACTATCAACAATCTTGTCATTAATACATTAACTCACGAGACAAAATGATATTTTACTCTGCTGTTACCAGGGCTCGACCATTCATTTTAGATTTATAAAGCCTGCTATCAGCCGATTTTAACAGAGCCTGAATGGTCTCTCCCTCACGTGGATAAGTGGCCAAGCCTGAGCTAAAACTGACATTAAAGCTCTGACCTTCATCACCAGCGAAAGTATGAGAGCGTAGCTCGTCCATAGTTCTCTCTAAAGCAGACTTACTGACGTCTTTATCCAAATGCTTAAACGCCAAAACGAACTCTTCTCCTCCCCAGCGTCCTCTTACATCTTCACTACGAAAGCGACATTTGAGAAGTTGACCAAGGTGCATCAATACTCGGTCGCCGGCTAGATGGCCATAAGTATCGTTGATACTCTTGAAATGATCTAAATCAATAATGGCCAAAGTGAACAAAAACTGGTGCCTCTTTGCCTCAGAAATAAAGGCATTTACCTGTTCGTTGAAAGCTCTGCGCATAAGCAGACCTGTTAGTCCATCGCGATCGGCTCTTTCACTGAGCATACGGGCTCGCTCTAGCTTAACTTTTACGCGCATGAGAAGCTCTGGAGCAGCAACAGGTTTGGGCAAATAATCATCGCCACCACTAGCGAAGGCCTTGAGCCGTGTCTGCAAGCCAGTTTGAGCGGTAAGAAAGATTATAGGGATATCGCGAAACGACGGGTGCGCTCTCAACAGCTGACAGATATCGACACCACTAACATCTGGCATGACAATATCAAGCAAAATTAGCTCGGGTTGAAAATCATGAATTGTTTGAATTAAGTTAGATGTTTCATGGAGAGTTTTTACCAGCATGCCTTCTCGACCGAGAATATTGCGCACAATATCGGCAAAATCTTCGTCATCGTCAATTACCAAAATTCTTGAGCGTCCACCATGCCTTGCCGCCACCAGATATTCTATGGCCTCATCAAGCTTCTTCTCCTTAATAGGACTAGCCAAACTCAATGACATTCCGGCATGTGTAGCGCTACCGAGTTCTTCTTTGATCATGCTGTCAGTAATAAAACCGACTGGCAAGTTGTCCTTACCAGGCAAAACCCTCAGCCGTCGGGCTAAGTCGAGCCCAGTTTTCTTCTTGTCGCTCTGAAGCTCTATCAAAGCGGCATCGAGCATACTATTCTTCGCCAGACTTACTGCTCGATCGTGATCTGGCTCGCGAATTAATTTCACCGCAAGGCCTTGCAAAGCTTTTCTAGCAGATTGATGCTCTTCCTCTGA
Organism: Obscuribacteraceae bacterium (SeqCode); assembly: GCA_044378815.1. Taxonomy (GTDB): domain Bacteria; phylum Cyanobacteriota; class Vampirovibrionia; order Obscuribacterales; family Obscuribacteraceae. The sequence goes on from JBIPOV010000053.1 coordinate 5,482, forward strand.
CACCACTAAAATTCTAATACCAGAAAAATCATCACGATCCGGATCATCATCTTCTTGAGAAGAAGAAAAAGACGATGAAGAACCGGTTAAAAAAGCGGCTTCTATGACCGGCCGAGAAGCAAGTGAAATCTGAGTCTTAGACTCGAATTTAGACTCTAGCTTTGACTCAATTTCAGTCGATCCAAAATCTGACTCAATTGAAATGTCATGGCTACTTTCAACTTTAGCTTCATTCTTAAGCAAACTAGTAGTAACAGAATCAACGTAAAGTCTTCTTGATTCTCGACTCATGTCAGCAACCAAATTGACTAACAGCTGAGCCGACTCTGGCATCCAATCAGAGGGAGAATTTATGTGCACCAACAACTGATCTTCTAATCTACGAGCACTCTCGGCCAGACCGGCTAACTCAAAAGAGCCGGCTGTGCCCTTACAGTTATGAGCTAGTCGTCGAGCATCATTGAGTTCAGGTAGACTCCACTTTTCTGTGTGCACAGCACAAAGTGCCGTAAGTTTCTCTAACTTGTAAGGAAATCCCTGAATATACTCGAATACAAGTTTTTGCCGCCAAGTAGGACCGGCCTCATCCTTACTTCTAGTTTCATTCTCATTACGAGCAGCCAGCAGCAACTCTACTTGTGCTTGAAAGACCTCAGCAACTATGGGCCGATATGCCACCCATGACACCTTTAGAGTGCGCGTCAAATTGTTGTAGATATCTGGAGGAAGAAGTGCGCTTCTAACCAATACCATTTTGACTTTCTTCGAAATCTGTCTGACTTTCTGTGCCAGACCTAAGCCATCGATATCTTGAAGCTCATCACCAATGATTACTAGTTCGCAAGAAACGCTGCCTATCGCTTCAATCAACTCAGCGCCAGACTCAAAAGTAGAAACCACAAAGCCTTTTCTGGACAAAATACTCTTGATTAGGTCGGTCAGACCAGCATCTTTGTCAGCCAGAAACACTTTCCGATTCAAAAGACTCTCCAGCTCAATCACATTAGAGTAAAGCCTTTAATTGACTTACCCGAGATTGGCCAGGCTTAACCCAGCGACGCAGTAATACGATTTCATACCGAAACCACTGAATAGCTACATGCTTGAAAGTCGCTTAGCTTTAGCAAGATCAGCCTGGGCGGCAGAAATATTGCCGCTAGCCTGGTAACACTTAGCCCGCAATAAATAAGCTTTCTTCGCCGAATCTGGCTCTTCAGCAATGGCTGAGGAAAAATCCTTCATGGCCTTTACCTTTTCCCCAAGCTTCAAATATGCTTCTCCCCGGCAAGTCATAGCGTCTGTGTCATCCGGTGCAAATTTCAAAATCTTTGTGTAGTCGCTTATGGCCTCAGGCAAACGATTTAGACGAATCATAGTCTCTGCGTGCAATTTATAACCAGTATCATTTTTCGGTTCAATCTCGATAATCCGCTGGTAATCAGCAGCAGCATCTGCCCATCGACCAAGCCGTTCATAAGCTGAGGCGCGCAAACGCATACAACCAGTCTCATAGCGATTAATTGCAAGCAGAGCAGTGTAATCGGCAATGGCTTGTTGATATTTCTTTGACGCAGCAAAACATGCCCCTCTTTTGCGCAAGAGGTCTTCTCTTTTCGGCTCACCTTTAAGCAGCCAGGTAAACTCAGCAATTGCCTTGTCATAATTTTCGGCACCGGCATAAATCTCAGCTAGAGCGCGATGAACAACCTTACTCTGAACAGGCGTCTTCGGCATACGTGCCAGAGTTTTAAAAGCCATGTCATTGTTATCAGACTCAGAGTACAGCATAGCCAATGAACAATAGGGCTCTTCCAAAGCTGGGTTACGTTTAATAGCTGCTTCGTAGTCGGCAGCAGCCAAACTGATGTCGCCTGATTCCCCAGAACTCTTGCTAATTGCCTCACCGCGATAGAAATAAATCCAAGCGTTTGTAGGCTCTATAGCCATAGCCTTGTTAAGCAACGGAATTGCTTGCTCAAAATGCATCAATCTTATGAGATCAATAGCCTTTATGGTGAGTGACCTGGCCTGACTAGATTTAGGACCAGTTTTTGCAAACGAAACACTTGTGGCATCCACAGTTGCAGGCTGCGCATTTAACGGCTCGCCATTAACTAGCCCTGACGCTACCGCCAGAAAAACAATAATAGCTCCATACTGGAGGCTGCTTCTCAAACTGGACATAGATAGCCTCCCTTACTGAAATAAAGCCAAGTTTCCGATCGCTTGGTTGAGAACGAAGAATCTGTTGGCATCATTAGACTAAAAGGCTAACATAATGCGCCTTCTACATGTCAATACCAAGTGCTACAGTGCCAAACTAGTAGCCACAAACAAAAGATAAAAAAGTTGATGACTTGTCAAACTTGAGGTTTGAAACAACTTTACCCGAGGTATGTCACTCAGAGCAATCAGATAATGTGGTCATGGCAAAAATTCTTATAGTTGATGATGATGCCTCAATGGCCGAAGGTGTTGTAGATTGGCTTGAACACGAGGGTCACACGGCAGACCATGCGCTTGATGCCGAAGATGCTAAGTCTCTTCTTGAGTTTAACTGCTATGACGTCATAATTTTAGACGTTGGTTTACCTGGCAAGATGTCCGGGTTTGACCTATGTCAATACATAAGAGCCCAATCCATTGATTCAATGATTCTGCTACTAACAGGCCGACAAACTATAAATGATAAAGTCACGGGTCTAGAATACGGCGCCGACGACTATATGACCAAACCTTTTGATCTTCGAGAACTTACAGCTAGACTACATGCACTGACACGTAGAAGCCGTCAAAAAATCGAAGAAGTTCTTACTTATCAACATTTCGCATTAGACACCAGTTCACACACCTTAAGGGTTGCTGGCAATATAGTGCATCTATATCGCAAAGAATTTTCAATTTTAGAGCACCTAATGCGTCACCCAGAACAAGTGATCAGCTCTGAAGTTCTGATTAAAAGTATATGGCCGGCATCGGCTGCAGTTTCAGCAGAAAACGTGAGAACTTGTATAGCCCGAATTCGTCGAGCTACTGACGTTCCTGGCTTACCTAAATTAATACAAACAGTGCCAGGACTAGGATACAGACTATCGCGAGAATAGAAGCAGCTGAAGGCAATTTACTAACTTTCAACAGCTCGCGGCAAATTCATCCATATAGTGGTACCCACATCAACCTCACTAACCACGCCTATCTGGCCCCCATGCAATTCTATTATTGACTTACATATATATAGACCTAAGCCTGTACTCTTGAGCTTGCTTATCTGGTTGTCGCTGGCAGAATTAAAGCGCTCAAATACAAATGGTAACTTATCTTGGGGTATACCTACGCCCTGGTCTTCGACCCTGATCTGAATGAGCTTAGGCAGTGCCACTGCCTCAAGTTTGATCGTTGTACCTTCAGCGGAAAACTTTATTGAGTTAGAAAGCAAATTCACAAGAACCTGAATTAGCCTCTTCTCATCACCATTCACCATAAAATTTCCAGGCATTGACTGAAGGGCGATCTGATTTTTTGAGGCAAAGGAATCAACAGAACTAACAGCCTGGTCGAATATAGATTTGACTGGCACCGCAGCTAAAGTCAACTCCATGGCACCAGATTCAAAGCTCTCAATCTCAAGAAGCTCATTGATCAAAGCTATCAGCCTAGCCAAGTTTCTTTGCGACTTAGCTAGACGATCTGAAAGCTTATCACTAACGGGGCCATAAACCCCAGTGAGTGTCATATCTATCAAATTTGATAAAGAGGCGAGCGGAGTGCGCAAATCATGACTAATCATCGATGAGAACTGCTGCTTAAGCTCCTGGGCTTGTTTCATTAATGTCGTATCTCGCACCACGCAAAATAAAACACCGTTGGTTCTATCCCGTCTAACCGACCAAGTCGTATGAATCTTAGAGTCATCAGCCCGGGTCAATTCGGTCTCCCATGTGAAATTTTCATCGGCAATTTTAGTCAAATCTTTACGCTCAGTCAGCGTGGTGATTTGAGCACCAATAAGCTCTTCAGCATTTATCAGCCAAGCATTAGTACTGGCTGAGCTCATCGTGAGAATTCTGCCCTTCTTGTCTATTGAACAAATTACATCAACAGCCTTCTCAATCATGTCTCGCTCTCTCTGCGAAGACTCTTCAACAAGCGCGGCCATGCGATGAATAGCGCGATCTAGCTCACCAAGCTCAGTTTTATCGTTCAATGGCTGTGGCAGTGGTTTACCCATGGCAAATAGCTCAGTATTGACTTTCAGTTGATTGATAGCTTTTACAGTTTGAGTGCTAAAGAGATAGGCCATCAAAATTGCTACTGCCACATTAGAAGCTAGACCGATTACTATGGCTTGCACGAAATATGTCCGGGCTTGGTTCTCCTGCAGAGAAGCCCGCACAACAAATTGATTCTCGTTTACGGATAATTGACCTAAACTTTGGGTAATTTGTCGCACAACAACAACAAAATTTTCATACTCAGAATTTGTACCAGAAAAGAAGCTAATCAATCCTCTAGAAGATACAGAAGTTCTCAATGCCTTTGCTCGCTCTTCAAAAAGATCAATCAAATCACTAAATTCTTTGGCGGTCTCAGGGCTGTAACGCTTCGAAATAGCCTTTATCAACTCAGGGGCGCTGGCATTCAATTCTGCCCTGTTACGCTTTAGCTGTAATTGGTTATAGGCATTATCACTTGTACCTAAGTGAGTTTGGCATTCAATCAAAGCAAACAAGTTTTTCTCTGTTTGGCTTATTAAGGTTAGAACCTTTCGAGATTCAATGACTGTAGATATTTCAGCCTGTAACTTGAGTGCCAAAATAACAAGAGTAGATACAAAGAACAACTCAAACAATAGCGGCACCGCCACTAAAAGAAAGCCTTGATATTTGAGCTTAACGTTTCTCAACCGACACCTTTATCATCTAAGGTTTGAGAGGCGAATCACTATCAGAAGATGAACGCAAGACAGTTACAATAGCCTTTATTGATCCATCGCTGACATTGAAATCATTCTCTTGATCATTTTGCCCTGGACATAGATTGCACGATAGCCTTAGCTCCCCCTCCTCATCTTTGCTGACCTTGTGGCTGCATTTAGAACCGACAAAAAAAATCTTCTCTCCAAGTCGACCAATCATGGCTGCCTTAGTTACACCCGGGAACAAGAAGCTTTTGTCACTGAGAGTATTGGGGACACCGGACGCGCCACTCAGACCAAAACGAGTCTGCCAAGCACCCCTATCTGCTTTGATCAAAAGGAGGTCGCCTTCCTTACAGTAGATAAAGGTATGCTGCCAGATAAAGTTCGAACATACCATTACTTCTCTTTCATAGGTCTTTTCGCCATTTATGGAAGGCATTGAGCAGCCACTGACTAAGGCAATAGCGACAATGAATAATGGCACCTTATACAAGACAGATCCTTTACACTTATGCGTCGAAATGGCTCTCATAAGATAGAACCAATGTTGTCATATTTTCTTTATGCCACAAGACTCATACTCTTTTCATTAACCCTTGTGGAGAAAAAAACATGTCTGATATTAACAGAGAATCGGGAGATGCCGAAGCTAATCAGGCTGATGATACAACCGCCAAATTGCAGGCAGATGGCACGACCCCGCCTGTAGGCGAATACCCAGCAGCAGCAAAGCCAGGAAATTCGAGATTAGTTCCGAGTGGTCCAGAGGGAGGAACCGATGCCGGTACAAATCCACCCAAAGGTCAGCCTGGAGACAATGTAGAAGGTCCTTAAGACCAGCCACTAAATCCAAAGCTCGGTGGTCAAGCAATGTTTGAAGCGAAGCGGCAACCATTGGGAAGAGTAGAAACAAGACAGCATATCAAAAGTAGGAAAAGAAACCGGGGGGAAGGGCTTATTAAATGCCCTTCCTCGTTTGTCATATTAGGTTTGTTGCCGACAGCTAATTTGACTAGGCACCGCTGGCAATGGCTCATTGACCGACGGTGCAAAGTCAATTGAACTATATTCTGAACTTGTTAGCGCATTTTGAATTCCGATCTTGGACGACAAGAAGGTGCGAAATCGAAGCATCACCATAGTCAACTTAACGTCGAACCCACCCATTTGCCCGGGATGAAGCTCCATCGCTATGGATACTTCGTCTTGTTCGACTTGATAAACTCCAGTAAATACCAACTCGGCTTCGGCTGTAACCAAAAATGTTGGTGCTTCAGAAAATTCAATCGGTTGAGTAATCAAACGGATAGATCTAATTTGCCCTTGCTCCAGAGCTCTATCGAGCGCGCTTGCTCGATAGAGCAGCTCCTCTAGAGGTAGTGCACTAGTTCTGGTCTGCGCACTGGCAAGCTCTGCGATCGATTTAATCGGCTTCATTGATGACGCCTCTCTTTGAATTGGTAAACACGTGCTCAATCTTCCGAGACGAAGCAACATAGTTATGGCTCTTACATTTAACTTCAAGTGACATTGCAAAGTTGTGACAGTAGAATTCAAAAAGAATCTTTGTCGACTACTTTCAATAAGCCTATGGCTAAATTTGCCTACCGTTCCGCTGGAATATTCTCAACGTAAATTGGTAGATTCTTCACAGTCAAATCCACCACAGTGCGGTGGTAATGAGAAAAGCGATTAATCAAAACGGCTACATGGGTTGCGTCTACTGGCAAAATGACAGCCGATTGTGGTGCCCTAGTGTCGATCATTCGCCTATGCACTTTGCCAAAAGTAAGAAAGGGCCCCACCGGGATATCTTCCTCTAAAGTTAAAGTCGACCGCCGATCCAGCAGGGTCTTAACCTGGCAGAGCCTAAGATTGTAGCCAGCTGTATGCAATTCATCTTGCACCGTAATAGGACCACCTAGAAGCGGATAGAGAAAGAATACCCCAATCTGAAGCCCCGACAAAGCCGCAATTCCTAAAGAACGGCTGGCATTCTTAAAACGAAAAGGCATTAACATCAAACAACTGATTGTCACTACTTGGTTCCAAAATAGAAGACCAATAAAAGACACTATGGTTAGCAATGGTCTTTCAATTTTATTTGGCTGGCAAAAGAGTATTGAAATACAAAAGAGCGGAGCAAATAGACTGATGGCAAAACACAAGAGGCTAAACAGTGGCGAAGACCATATTAGGATGCCATGGATATTATGAAACCAGATACCAAGAACAGTCAGCAAAGCCGAAGCGCAAAGCCAGTAAAACTGGCTTTCATTTTCAAGCATATAAGCAGAAAAGGCCGAAACCCCTGACATCTGCGTAATTTCCTGATTTAGTGGTATCGCTGCCGCGCGAGTCTCTACAACAATCTGGCCGAACGCATCGGCACAATCACCGCTAGTCGTCAAAGCGCCAGAGCTGCCATCGGGCTCGACCACTAGCTCTGGGTCAGAAACCTTTAGCTCTGGCTGTTTCCACTCTGGTACATTCACATCAGCTTGCTCCATACATCAATTATAGAAGCTCATAAAGCATCGATTCACTCAAACATGATGGTCGGAAATTTAGCGCGATAAATACTTAAAAGATCGCGCCCTTCTTTATCGGTCTGATCAGAGTAGTTCTTGGCCGATAGAAGGACACGAAGATTCTTACACTTGGCCAAAGTAGCAATCTGGCTTTCACTCAGACGTTTACCTTCAGATCTAAAAGTCGAAAGGTTCTTCCACTGAGAAATTATCTTAATTACTTCGTCCGAAATATCGGTCTTGTTTAAATTAAGTGCGGTCAGCTTAGGGCAACGTCTTAACTGACTGAGAGATGCCGGCAAGAAATCAACACTATCAAGCTCGATACCAGTCAATTCTCGACATTGAGAGAGCCTGAAGAGCAGTGGGTCAACAAAACTATCGACAGGCTCCTCAATGCAAAATGTCGACAATTTATTGAAAAGCTGGCAGGAAATCAGCTCTTTCATGCGGAAATTCGCTCTCTTAAGAGTTAGTGCTCGCAATTGAGGTATTCTATCTAGCAACTGAAATACCTGATCATTCGGAGCAAAACCATCAAGAGTAAGATTGACTAGGCGAGGCCAATTGGAAACTATTTTCAGTATTTCTATCAACTGCTTTTGCGAATGAGCAATTCTCTCCCGTCGAGGCAAGCCATCTAAATCGAGGGCAGGGCCATGGCCATCGACCCCACCAATTTTGGCCAGACTGTTCTTGGCTTTAAGATACAAACTTTGAAACTCATCCTTGCCAATTTGCGCTAATACTTGAGGAGCTTCGAAGGTAAGCGGTACTTCGTTTTCATCAAGAAGTAATGCGACAGAGACGCTGTCTTTGATGCGAACCACACCAGTGGCTGGCCAGGGCTTAGCACCACCACTATAGGCGACAGAACCAATAGCGACATTAGGAAAGACAATCTCTTTATAACCGCTATTGCCTAGCGGGTGGGACTTGATTGGTCCAAACTCTAAGATGGTCACCATATCTGATGGCGGAGCAGCCTTAGGTTGATCTTTAACACTAGTACGATAGAAATAAGCGCCTCCGGCTAGAAGAGAAGCAGCCACAAGAATTGAGCCAGCAACAAGCCACTTAGTTCCAACTCTAGAGAAAAGAGTAGAAGACTGCACTAAACTACTATCGGTTTCTCCGGTAGCTTTAGCACTATTCTCTCGCTCTGGCAGGTTTAGAGAAAGCAATGGTGCACGTTTTTGCAACCGGGCTATAGCAGCAGCCACTTCATCCATAGATTGATAGCGATCTCCTGGCTCTTTTGCAGTCATTCTTGCAATCAACGAATCAACAGCAGTGGCTGGGCCCTCACTGAAGCGATCGGCAAGTTTAGGCATGGCCACTTCCGTGTGCATCAACATAATTTCGATGGCATTAGCACCTCTAAAAGGTGGATCGCCAGCAATACTTTCAAACAACGCACAGCCCAAAGAGTAAATATCAGAGCGATGATCAACCGCCTGCCCCTGGCATTGCTCTGGACTCATATAATGGGGTGAGCCAAAAACCTGCCCTTTAGCAGTAATTGCTTGGCCAGCTACGGGGTTTATCACTTTGGCTAGTCCAAAGTCGACTACTTTAGCCTGAAAAGCAAACTTATCATTCTCTTCTTTGAGCACGATGATATTGGCGGGCTTTATGTCGCGATGAACAATACCCTTTCTATGAGCATAAGAAAGGCCCTCAGCCACCTGACGAAAAATATCCAAACAATGCTCGAAGGTTAAACCATCATCGTCATCTATGTAATTAGAAAGGGAGCGGCCGGTAAGGAGATCCATAACATAGTAAGGGCACTTACCCTGGTCGATACCCATGTTGTAGATTTTGACTATATTAGGGTGATCAAGCTTGGCAATAACTCGACCTTCAATCTCAAAGCGCTTCCAACTAAATTCGTCGAGTTTGTCTGGTCGAATAATCTTTAGAGCATAGTCTTTCTTGATGATGTTGTGCTCAGCAAGAAAGACATAGCCCATGCCACCATGACCCAGCAAAGACTTGAGTATGTAGGCGCCACCAACTATGTCGCCGGGCTTGATGGGGCGGTTGCCCCCGCCCAGCGAAAGAGAATGGGTTTCGTCGAATCTCTCAGTTTGAGACACTAATGCCAGTATCTAAACAGGCAAAACGCTGCGTTTCTTTTTATAGCCAGAGAATTGCTTAGAAGAATAAGCGTTGAAGCGATTAATCAACTCTTGACGCAAAGCCAAAGGCTGAACAATATCATCAACTACCATCTCGGCTGCGAGCTTGTAAAGATCGACGTCTTGACGATACTCGTTGCGCAGATTTTCTACATAAGCAGCACGCTCAGCTTCAGGCTGTTCTTGAATCTTGTTGAAGTAAACAGCATTAACAGCAGCTTCAGGCCCCATTACGGCAATCCAGGCAGTGGGCAAGGCCAAACAAGCATCAGGCTCAAAAGCTGGTCCACACATGGCATACAATCCAGCACCGTAGGCTTTTCTAACCACAACCGAAATTTTCGGTACAGTTGCAGCAGAGACAGCACCAACCATTTTGGCGCCAGCGCGGATGATACCATCGCGTTCAACTTTGGAGCCAATCATGAAGCCCGGCACGTCAGCCAAAAACAGCAGTGGAATATTGAAAGCATCGCAGAGCCAAACGAAGCGAGAAGCTTTGTCTGCTGAATCAACAAAAAGCGCTCCGCCCTTTACTCGTGGTTGGTTGGCGACAATTCCAACAGCGCGGCCACCAATGCGACCGAAACCTGTAATCAACTCGGGTGCAAAAAGCTTCTTAATTTCAAAGAATGAATCGGCATCAATTAGACGCTCAATCACTAGATGCATATCAAAAGGAATATTCTCCTTTTCAGGAATTACTTCTTCGATATTTTTCTCAAAGACTTTAGGCTCATGGGCTGCCAAAGCGGGCACTTTCTGATCGCAATTGACTGGCATATAGCGCAGGTAGTCTTTGCACAGTTGAATTGCTTCTTCTTCGGACTTGACTAAAACGTCACCACAGCCGCTCACTGAGCAGTGCATTTTTGCACCACCCATTTCTTCTAAAGTTACCTTCTCGCCAATGACCATTTCAGCCATACGCGGAGAGCCAAGATACATTGAAGCATTGCCGTCATTCATGATGACAATGTCGCAGAAAGCAGGAATGTAAGCCCCACCAGCAGCGGATGGCCCGAACAACAAACAAATCTGAGGCACATAACCAGACATTTCTACTTGATTGTAGAAAATGCGCCCAGCGCCACGGCGACCAGGGAACATCTCAATTTGATCAGTAATTCGCGCACCGGCGCTATCTACGAGATAGAGCATTGGCACTTTCAACTTGCCTGCGGTCTCTTGAATGCGAATGATTTTCTCTACTGTGCGCCAGCCCCATGAGCCAGCCTTAATGGTGGAATCATTGGCCATGAAGCAAACAGTCTTGCCTTCGATCTGGCCAACACCGGTAACAACCCCGTCAGCCGGAAGGTCATGCTGAGTATTATTAGCAAAACGAGCATCTTCTATTTCGAAACCAGGGTCGAGCAGTAGGCGCAACCGGTCGCGCACGAAGAGCTTTTTGTCTTCTTTCAGTTTATGGTGATACTTCGGAGCTCCACCTTTCTTGATGCGCTCGATGGCGGCGGTCAGTTGCTCACTTTTACCAGTCACTTTGCCTTCCTTAACTGTGTCCATACGGCCTCTTTGGTCAGGATTAGAATCAGAATTAGAGAGTTAATTGTAACCAGAGAATTTACCAAGCATCAAAACCTAAAGGTTGATGCAAGATTGGCTCACTTTACAACAGCTAAAAAACTAGCCCTTATTTCTTTGAGGCAAAGCAAAAGCCTGGGCAGAAACCTGGGCATAAAGAGTTACGATGGGGGATTTTATGACATCTGTGTCAATTGCGGCTTTCAATTTTAAGGTTGGGACCCTTGTCAGCAGCCTTCTTCTGGTCGCGAGTTTAGCATTGCCAAGCCAGGCAGCACCGGCAGCGCCAAAAAGAAGCTGGGTCTATAGCCTCTCGCAAAAGCAAGAAAATTCAGAGGTTCTCAAAATCTGGGGAGTGCCAGCCTGTGCCGCCGTGAATGGAGCAAATCCAAAAGGTACTTACGTCACAGGACTAATAGGATACGGCCTCGGCGACGATCTGAAGTTACAAGTTGGCGATGTACTGTTGTCAATCAATGGTCGAGTAATTACCAGCGCCCGAGATGCAGACCGTATTCTCGATAATATGCCAGGTGGCGAGGTTAAAGCTGTAGTAGCACGTCAAGAGAACGGCCGCGTCTTTCTGCTACAACCCCATACCATGTTTGCGCCGCGAGCAAACAGGAGCGCAAGCGCTAGCTCAGCTTCTGGTTCGGGCTCTGGTTCTGAATCTCAAGATGTCGATGTCACTAGCAACTCACGTTCGGACGGCAATGGCATGTATTCCTCTAGTTATAAGGCCGCGCGGGACATCAAAAAAAGCACTGTCAGCAACGAGTCGATGGCAGGTTTAGAGAGCTATATGTTTGAACTAATCAATAGTGACAGGCAAAAATTTGGCCAACCGAAGCTACGACTGAGCTCAAGCTTGAGTCAAGTAGCCCGAAAGTTTGCCCAGGACATGGCCACGCGCAATTTCTTCGACCATACAGACCCCAGCGGCAACACACCTCATACTAGGGCACGAATGGCTGGGTTAAGCTGCTTGGTCTTCGAAAACATTTCTGTAAACTATGGCCCCCTGAGTTGGAAGGATATGATCAAGGGAGCACAGGCTGAAATGATGGCAGAACCAGCGGGGGATCCCAATAATCACCGCGGCAATATTCTCAATCCCGACGCCTCCGTAGTAGGTGTAGGTATGGCAATAGTAATGCCCAACAAGATTTACTGCGTCCAGGAGTTCAGCCCCAGTGAAGTACCCTAGCCTAAAACACTAAAACTGAGACTCTAAACTGAAGCACTAAACAGAAACACTAATTTGAAGTACTAATTCGAAGTACTAATTTGAAGTACTATGAAAGGTCGGTGACCACTCCCCCGAACGGCCACCTATTATCTAATACGTAGCCACAAGCGATAAAGTTCAAGCTTTCAAGGAAATTTTAGTGGACAACATTTTGGTGCTCAATTCAGGCTCCCAGAGTGAAAAAATTGCAGTTTTTAAAAGAGATGGGGAGAAGCTTGAAGTCGTCTATCGCGACCAGGCCGACATTGCAGCAGACAAACAAGATAAGCGACTAGAAGCAATCGCAGCTTTGATTGCCAAAAGTCCAGTGACAGCCGAACAGTTTAACCTGGTGGGCCACCGTATCGTTTACGGCGGCAGCCAATTCCAAAAAAGTTTGATTGCCAATCAAGACGTTCTCAACAGTCTCAGTCAACTGAACCAATTAGCACCGTTACATAATCCGCCAGCCATTGCCGGTGTGGAAGCCGGCCTTAAACTTTTTCCCAAGGCTAAACAAATACTGGTATTTGACACCGCTTTTCACAACACAATGGATCAAGCCCATTATTTGTATCCACTGCCACTGGAGTGGCAAAAATACTCAATCAGAAAATACGGTTTTCATGGCATTTCTCATAAGTTTTGCAGCGAGGAAGTGGCTCGTCAACTAGGCAAAAAACCAAATGATTTAAATATGATCAGCTGTCACTTGGGCGGGGGTTCTTCTGTGTGTGCAATAGCTGAAGGAAAGAGCATCGACATAACAATGGGCTTCAGTCCGCTTGACGGCGTCATGATGGGCACTAGATGCGGTGCCATTGATCCGGCCATTATTATTTATCTGCTAAAGAACGAAAAGCTCTCAGTACAAGAAATTGATATTGCAATGAATAAACAATCTGGCATGCTCGGTGTTTCTAAATTGAGCAGCGATATGCAAGAAATACACAAGGCTATTGCCGCTGGCAATAGCCAAGCCAAGCTGGCCCATCATATGTTTTCACTTTCAATCGCCAAAGCAATCGCGGCTATGAGTACCAACTTTACTCGACTGGACGCCATTGCCTTCACTGGAGGTATCGGTTTTCACGACCCGATAACCCGCGCGGCCATTTTACCCCAGGGCAACTTGCTTGGTCTCGAAATTGATAGCGCTATCAACGAAAAGCCAGGGGGTAATGGTTTGACATCAAAGGAAAATTCGGCTTGTAAAATTTTTGCTATTGCCGCCAATGAAGAATTGATAATCGCTCAAGAGTGCCTGGCATTCAGCGATTGAGCGTGGTTAACCAGAGTAATCATCCTTAAGGATGACTTCAAGGCAGACGAAAAATCGGCATCGGTGATGAGGCCTTCTCTGCAAGAATTGACGAATATAGATTAGGTTCCAAGGTTTATTGCCGTGATTACATTGGCATTGAGGAGAGAACGATGAACGGTAACAAGTTTTCCAGCGCAGATCTGCACAAATCAGACGTTGAGGCCATCGATTTTGGCTTGGCTGTTCTCTCGCCTCGTTGGACTAGTGAAATTTTGATTGACCTATCGGCTGGAGCCAAGCGCACCACGCATATGCTTAGGGATCTTCCAGGCATCAGCGCTAAGACATTGTGCCAAAGGCTTAGACGTCTGTGCGAACTACAACTAGTCAACCGCACAACCTTCCCTGAAGTACCACCAAGAGTGGAATACAATTTAACTGCCAAAGGCGAAGAGTTGACCTCTGTGCTGTCAGCCCTGAAAGTATTAGGCAAAGAGCTAATCACCGCGTCACAAAACATTAGCGGTCGCAAGCGCGGCTTGAAAGATGTGCACCTAGAAACAAAAGAGAATGCAAAAGAGTGCACAGCATCGGTAGAGCAAGAACTTGGCCTATCGCCAGAACACACTGCTCTTATGACCCTTGAACACGAAGCTCCTACTCACTTTTTGAACAGTGCGCACTCTTAACGATTGTGACAGAACAAGACGAAGACTTCATCACGTCTTCTGTTACTGAACCTAGCAGAAGACGATTGAAGCCCTGGCGGCCATGAGAGCCCATGACAATCAAGTCAGCTTTCCATTCTTGGGCTAAATCAAGAATCTCGGCTTTGGCTGGTCCGGCGATTACTTTGGTGTCAATTTGATTGGCCAAAACGCTCTTCAAATCCCCAAGAACAACCTGCAGCAATGCTTCTGACTGACTAAAGGCAGCACCATCATCTGGAGTATAGGCTGCTGGTATATAAGCAATACCAATGTCTACTGGTATTGGCTCGACCACATGAACGAGCAAGAAACTATCGTCCTTGTTCCATGGTCTCTCTTTTATGTAGTCAACAGCAGCTTTAGAGCACTCAGAGCCGTCAATCGGAATCAATACACGCATACATACCTCTTAGCTGTTTTTGCTGAGTGACGCCTAGGTCATCAGCCGAAGCTTCTAGTTTAGCCTCTTTTCTACACCAAGTTTTTCTCAGGCTCAAGATTGGTCTTCACGACGACTAAACTTTCGCCTGACAATTTGCACCGAGCACGGTGCATCGCGCAATACTTCTTCAGCGATACTACCCAGCACTAATCGATTTAGCCCTTGCCGCCCCTGGGAGCCTAGCAGAATCAAGTCAGCGCTCCAGTTCTTAGCACACTCTATGATAGCTTGCTTAATCGGACCACTCAGGCAGCGCGTCTCTAATTTATGCTGGGGCAAATAATTGTGCAATAACTCTTTGGCCTCGCTAACAATACGCTCTGCCTCAGAGTTAAAAGTTTTGTTGGGACTGGTCATGGCACTGGCCATACTCATATCACCACGATCGACATCAACGACACTAACTATCAAAAACACATCATCCTCAGCCCAAGGCCGAGATAAAGCAAAATCAATTGCCCTTTGAGAACTGCTAGAGCTGTCAAGCGAAATTAAGATCTTCATATTTCTCAGCGACCAGAAATTAGTCTTAGGTGCACATAGTAAGTTCACAAGCATTCTACCTGATTGTTCAATTTGAACCCTTTCAGATATTAGGCAGCAGAATCGCAGCAAGCTAATACTCATTAGTGGGGGAATCACTCTTATCGCTGGTGAGCCAATTAGTTAGAATCAGCAAAAGAATTCGAGATTAGAACCATCGAAGAAGCTAAAAACCATTCTAAATCTGCCACCTATTTCCTGGCCGCTCTCTGCGTTGCCGGTTACTTGGCCGAAATCGCCCTGGGTCTAAACTGGCTCAACCCTGACAGTTCAAGCCTAATTAACTCTGGGGCTAATTTTGCACCAACTACCATTGGTCGAGGAGAATACTGGCGTCTATTAGCCTCAATCTTTCTCCATGCTGGCATCTTCCACCTAGCGCTCAATCTTTACGCTCTCATAGGTTTTGGCCCCATGGCAGAATCGGCTTTGGGGCGATGGCGCTTCATTTTCATTTTCATTTTGAGCGGAGTGATCGGTGGACTGTGCAGCATGCTAGTCAACCCAATCACAACATCTATCGGCTGTTCTGGGGCAAATCTCGGCATCATCGGCGCCCTAATGCTCTCCTCTTGGCTTAAGCGCGCCGAACTATCAGCTCGCCTGAGCCGACCGCAACTTCTTTTGTTGGCTATTTTCTTGCTTTACAGCCTTCTGCTCGGTTTAAGTAGTACATATATAGACAACGGTGCTCACCCCGGTGGCTTCGTCACCGGCTTGTTCGCCAGTCTATTGCTCACCAACAAGCCGGCTACTAGCAATCACTTGTTTAGCTCAGCCCCGGCAAAAGCCTTAGCCCTAACAGCGGTAGTTCCTGTACTAATTGCCATCGATCAAAAACGTATAGATAACAACAGCGACGTCAAGTGCTGCATTGAGCACATGGACGCCATCGCCTTACTAAAAGAAAAGAAGTATTTTCATGGCATAGAAAGACTCGACGCCGCTCACGCCTCCAAACCAAGTGATACTTCGGTGCTTGCCGATCGAGCGCGAGCCCTGGTTGAAATTGGTCGCTTTGACAAAGCCCTGGCCGATATCGATAAAGTAATTGAGCAACATCCGAAGGATAGGTTGGCTCTAATGAACAAAGCCAGCATATACCACAAAATGAACGAAGATCACTTGGCCATAGCTGAAATGGACAAAGCCATTGCTTTAGAAGCTAAGCCAAGAGGACTGATTGGCATTTTCAGTAGCTTTCAGAATATCTTTTCAACCACAGGCAAGCAGGAAGAGTCAACTTTTTACAACAATCGGGCCTGGTTCAAACTGGCCAGCGGCAATATTGACAGTGCTTTACAAGACTGCAATCAAGCGATCAAAATTAACCACAGCTCTAGCACCGCCTACGATACTAGAAGTTTAGCTTACTATCTGCAAGGCAAATATCAACTGGCAGATCAAGATTTAGTCAGTGCCATCCGTTGCAACAATAAAGATGGCGCCTTCTACTATCATCGCACCCTAACGCTAATGGCCCTTGGCAAAGCTGCGGATGCAAAAGCAGCACTGGCTAGATACCGCAAGCTTGACTATAAGCCAGAGGCATGGGAACCTAAAGTTCCAGCCGAGATCAATTAAAGAAGGAACTCGATGCAACTGCTCAAAGAAAAGATACTCACCGAAGGCAAATATCTGGGCAAAGGCATACTCAAAGTCGATTCATTCATGAATCACCAGATCGATCCGGCCTTGATGAATGAAGTGGGTAAAGAGTTTGCCAGGCGCTTCAAAGACTTGGGAGCTACACGCATACTCACAGCTGAAACTAGTGGTATTGCCCCGGCCCTAGCCTGTGCAATGATTCTTCAATTGCCTCTTGTTTTTGCCCGGAAACACAAACCCGTGACAATGGCCGCCAACCCTTTCACAGAAAGAGCTGAGTCGCACACCAAAGGTTCGGTGGTTGACTTGATTGTATCGCCTGAGTATTTAAAAGCAGAAGATAGAGTAATTATTATCGATGATTTTCTTGCCAGTGCCAGAACTATCAAAGCTCTTGTTGCTATCGTTGCATCAAGCGGAGCCGAGCTTGTCGCCATAGGTGCAGTAATTGAAAAAACATTTGAAGGTGGTCGAGACGCTCTCAAATACTTGAACATTCCGGTCGAATCACTAGCGGCCATCAAAAGTTTTGATAACGAGCAGATCAATTTCTAGTAAAATTTCTAGTGAAAATTTCTCGCCGGTAAATAAATACCATCAGGCATAGAGGGCAAAGCAGAAATCGATGGCAATGGTGGCAATAATTCAAAATGCCGGGCAATAACATTGCAAACACCCTGATCAAGTTGTAATAATCCATGCACTTGAATCAATGATCCGGTAACAACCAGCTCGCGATAAATCTCAAACAGCTTCGGCTTAATGATGACATTGGCCATGCCTGTTTCATCTTCCAAAGTAAGAAAAACAAATCCCTTGGCAGTCTCGGGGCGCTGCCTGCAAATTATCCCCCCAGCCACAATGACATCATCGCCATCTTCTAGGTTATACAAAGCAAGGCAAGAATGAATTGTTCGAGACTTGGCCCAATCTCGATAAAATGCCATGGGATGTTTATTGGTTGACAAATTCATCGTACGATAATCGGCCACCACTTCCTCCAATTCTGTCATTGATGGTAGCTCTACGGGAGCTTCGTAAAGACAATCAATTTCAATTTCTTCGGCATCATCACCAACATTGGCACTGGCATTGGCGATTAAAGCTTCTAACAAAGGCATTGATCTCTTCGGTCGCAAGAGAGACAAAACCCGCCATAATGCCTGTCTTCGCCCTGGGCAAAGAGATTCAAAAGCACCAGCTTTAGCAAGCATTTTCAAATCACTGGGCATAAGCCCGCTGCGTGATACCACATCTTCCACCGAAGTAAATAAGCCACTTTGCAGTGCAAGGGCAAGAGCAGCCTGACTAGTTGGTCCCAAGCCCTCGACAAAACGCAAACCTAAACGCACAGCAAAGCCATGACTATCGGCATTTGCATCAAGAATCTCTAGAGGCTCAAGAGGTTCAAGAGTACAGTTCCATAAGCTATGTGCTAAATCAACGGGGCGTACTTCAACACCGTGCCTAACAGCATCTCGAATTAAAGAAGCTGGGCTATAGAACCCCATGGGCTGTGCGTTCAATATGGCACAACAAAACTCAACTGGATAATATCGCTTCAAGTAAGCGGAAGCATAAACGAGTAGGGAAAAAGAAGCAGCATGACTCTCAGGAAATCCATAATTCGCAAATGCTTGCAACTGATGGGTAATAGTTTCGATTGCTAACTCAGAGAAACCATTCTTCTTCATGCCAGCGGAGAGATCGCCGCAGAGTTTTGCCATTTTCTCTTTCGAGCGTTTATGACTCATTACTTTGCGCAACTGATCAGCTTGCGAAGGGGTAAAACCAGCAGCAGTAACAGCCAGTTTCATACCTTGCTCTTGAAACAAAGGCACACCGAGAGTACGTTTCAAAATTGGCTCAAGGCTTGGATGAAGATAAATCACGTCTTCTTCACCCCGTCGTCTGCGAAGATAGGGATGAATAATGTTACCCTGAATAGGCCCAGGCCGCACAATAGCAATGGAGACAATAATATCGTAGAAGCAAACAGGCTTGAGTTTGGGCAAAATATTCATTTGAGCCCGCGACTCAACTTGAAATACACCCACAGTGTCAGCCTTCTGCAACATCTTATAGATCTGCTCATCAGCCATATCAAGGCGACCGATATCAATATCAAGACCACGATACTGACTAACTAATCTCAGACCCTCTTGAATCATTGTCAGCATGCCTAGACCAAGCAAATCAATCTTGATTAATCCCACCAGATCAATATCATCTTTATCCCACTGAATCACAGTGCGCTTCTCCATGGCAGCACTTTCAACTGGTACGATCTCACCAATTGGTTGAGCCGATAAAACAAAACCACCCACATGAATAGAACGGTGACGAGGCAGCTGATGCAGACCGGCTATGACCTTAATCAACATCTTGACGCGGTGATCATTGATGTCAAAACCGAGGCGCTCTAAGCCACCATTAGCCAACTTCATCGCTGCATCATAAGCCTCACTATGACTGGCCTCACGAGAGAGTAAGTCAGCCTGTTCTTGAGAGAAGCCAAGCACACGGGCAGCATCACGGGTAGCAGAGCGACCACGATAGGTTATAACCTCGCAGACCATAGCAGCATGGGCGCGACCGTACTTTTCATAGACGTACTGCAATACTTGCTCTCTTTCCTGATGAGCAATATCAAGGTCAATATCCGGCGGCTCATGGCGACCTTCAGAAAGAAACCTCTCAAAAAGTAAATCCATGCCAATTGGATCAACTGCTGTAATCATCAAGCAATAACACACAGCCGAATTAGCAGCTGAGCCTCGTCCCTGCACCGCAATTCCATTAGAGCGAGCGTAACGAACGATATCCCACATAATCAAAAAATAGGGAGCTAACTTCAACTTATTGATCAAATTCAATTCATGATTCAACTGCTTGCGATGCTGGTCTGTAATATCGACATAGCGTTTGGCTGCGCCAGACCAGACTAATTGCTCTAGCAGCCCAGGATAGCTTATGGCCGTCGGTAGAAGCTTGCCTTCATACTCAATTTGCACCATGTCAGCTGTCTTATCTGTATTGGCTGTCTTATCTGTACTCGAGATAGCAGAAATTCCACAATATTCAGCCACTTCTTCATTACAGGTAAAAGACGGCAATGGTGGCTCCAGCCAACCAAGCCGAAACTGACAGCGTTCAGCAATAGCAAGTGTATTCTTTATACCAATAAGATTATCGCGCCAGAGATGAGTCATCTCTTCTGGCGATTTCATATACCAACTGCCATTGGGACGAAGTCTTGTACCGGCATTTGCCAGGGTGACTTTATGTCTTAAGCAAGTGAGAACGTCATGCACAATGCGCCTTTCGCTAGTGGCATAATGAACATTATTAGTAACTACCCAACTGACACCAGTGGAACTAGACATCTCAATAATCTGACGAACAATCAGTGCTTCTTGGGTAATAAAATGATTGCCAACTTCTAGATAGAAGTCTGAACCAAAGACCTCGACAAAACGCTTTAACAGCCGGCGCGCAGCCATTGTATCGTCGCGTGCCAGAGCCGCTGGGATTGCGCCATGGTGACAACCAGAAAGTGCCAATAAACCACCAGCATGAGCAAATAATTGCTCATAACTCACACGTGGACTGCCCCGCTCGCGCTCCATCCGAGCAAGAGTAACTAAGGCACAGAGATTGCGATAGCCAGAAAGATCTTGCACCAATAGAATTAGGTGCGAACTATCTTCAAGAGTAAGTTCCGCACCAATTATTCCAGGAAGCGAAAGCTCACGAGCAGCATGGGCAAAGCGAGGAATACCACCTAAATCATCATGATCTGTAATTGCCAGAGCGGCGAGACCCAACTCTTTAGCCCGACCAACTAAATCTTCGGGATTAGAGGCACCATCCAAGAAGGAAAACCCAGAATGACAATGAAGTTCGGCGTATCTAAACAACTTACACCTAAAGATAATCTCTTACTTGGAATACTCTTACTTAGTCAAACACTCCTTCCACAAACCAGCCTCTTTCTTGATGATCATAAACAAGTAAAACGGTCATCAATGTAGGCAAAATTGATCTAATTCCACTCTTAAGGCCCGCTCTTGAAAGCATTGCTACTTCAGGCTTCTTCTCAATCAAAGCAACATAGTATGACTTGCGAACAGGTTTCTCCCACCACATACCAGAGATTTTCTCCGGAGTAGTTATTTGATTTACGTGATACCAATTTCCTCTATAAGTAATGGCAGCAGGTCGAAACGGTGTGTATCTATCAACTTCAGAACTAGACTCACTCTTCTCTTTAAATTGAACAAATACCGGCATTGCCGGCAGGTGACGCTTAAGCACCAATCCTGGCATCAAGCAGTCCTTTCTAGATTTTTTAGTAGTTATAAGGGCAGTGTGACTAAGAAATACCTCATGAACGGGAGTAGCTGAATTAGCATTTGCAATAAAATCTGATTGACCAACAACAGGAATCCAAACACCAGCTAGCTCTGGCACATACTGATCATTTAGAACAGGTTTAACAAGAGCTTCTTCACCAAGTCTAGTAATGAAGCGCTGCAGCAATAGCAAAACTGGCTCGGAGCTATCATCAAGTTCATCACCGCCTGTTAGTAGCAGCTCTTCTCTTGAAAAATTGGAATTCTCAGACGGGGAAATGGTCGCTTTCGCTTGTTCAAAATACTCTTTTGAAAATCTTGAAACACCAAGATAAATTGCAGTGAACTCACGCCTTAACTGCTTGGATTCAAGGGAAAGCCTTAATACATCTAACAAGAATTTACTGTTACTAGAAGAGCGAATAAGCTTGATGGTGCGCTCATCGAACTTATCGTTATCATTAAAGAAACAAACAGTAAGCTCGTCAGCGCAAAGACCATCAGTCTGCAAATCACGAGTCAAGCGTTCTAGCATTGTCTTAAAAATGAACAAAGTATCGCGCAATGATTCAGTAGCAGAGCCAATATCAATAGTGCATTGATACAGTTTTTCTTGAATCGGTAGCGCCGGCTGAGTACTATCTCTGCCACAAGCGAGTTCATAAGCACTTATCACGCTACTATCAAAACGGCCTATATATGATGAAACCGGCACCTCCGTAAACTGACCAATTGTTCTTATACCTAACTCTTTTAAATTTCCCTTCGCCTCTTCCTCGACGGGCAGGAAGTCGATAGAAAGAGGCGAAAGGAAAACTGTATCGCAGTCAGGGGTAACTATGTACCAGCGCTTCGTCTTAGAACGACTGGCTACCCTTGCTGCAAAAGCGCTATCAGCGAGGCCAATACGGCCGTCGACAAAACCGTAACGACTAGCCAACTTAAGTACATCTCGACAAAGCTTATTTTCGCCGCCCAGGCGATTAAATCCTTCAGCGTCAATGTAGAAAAGTCCTGATTCACGAGTGCTAACACGTGGAGACGCGGCAATAAGTTCCCTTGCCAATTTCTTTTGCGCACTCTTGTAAAACTTGTCATCATACTCTCTCCAAACTATGTGAGAACAAATTGCTCTTGCTTCAGTGAACGTCATACCAGGGCGAATATTGGCGCGCTCGGCTTCTCTCGAGCAAACTAGAACTTTTGCCCGACCAATACTGCTAGAAAACTGCAACGATTGATTTTGATTTCTTGAACTAGCAAGAAGAACTAGAGCTTTACCTTTAAGCTCGGGCTCTAGTTTTTGATGTACTGCGATCTGGAACTTTGGGATGCGTAAACAAGCGATTCTGCACATATGAAGCCACAGATACCTCAATATTTTCAGCCATACCATCCCTCAAAATCGAACCTTTTATCGTCGGCATAATAGTGGCGATGTCATCACTATGACCAGTTAATCCCAGTTCGAAATGTACCGGTCTTGCGAAATTGAAACTCAGTCTCGAGTTTGTGCCCCAGCTTGCCGACTGAGCAAAAGAATCATCATCTTTAAGCACTATTAGTGAGGCTTTCGATCGCTCTAAGGCCCTTTGCAATCTTGCATAGAAGTTGCTTGTTATGATGTTTCTCTCGCCCAAATCTAGAATGACCACATCAAAAACACGAGAACGAATCAATTGTTCGCATGCCCAGAGTGAATCTTTCACATAGTCTCGCTTAACGGCAGAGTCGATATTACTTCTTAGAACCCAGAATCTACCTTGCTTTTCGTCTTTTGCATTATTCAAAAAACACCAATCAGAGGCCAGTAATCTGTCAAAGGTATCTATATAAACTACATTCAAACCAGTGGCACACCAATTAGCGCAAATCGAGCGCAAAACTGTTGTTTTTCCGGAAGAAGAAGCACCAACCCACTCAGTAACCCGTCGCTTCAGAAGACCAGCCGAACGGCCAAAGTCAATTTGCTCTATACCAGTTTTAAGAGTGCGGCCTACCTCACCTCCAGATAGCCACTTCCCCGGAAACAGATGTTCAAGCTCTTTCTTCAAATTAGCGACAGTAACTGCACCAACCATAAGCGCTACGGCGGCCTCCTTTCTGTATTCAATTCATTTGCCCGATGAAGCAATTAAACCATACGCTCGTATGGTAGTCAACCTTTTTCTTTCCCCCTTGTATGGTAAACCTTTCAATTACTGCATACGAAATACCGCCAGGGCATAACTAAACAATACTCAATAGACATGCATTGGCAGCAGCAGCGCTGTATGGTAATCGATAACCAAGCCTATTCCTTTATATGGATGAATAAATCAATAGATGGAAAAGATGGTGATTATTTTAGTTATCGCTGGATTGGCTTTGGGCAATCACCAATAGAGGGAGACTATATCTAAAATTCGAAATTTGTATACAAAACACTTTTGGTAAACTAAAATGACTGATGGCAGCCTGAGGATCCCCTGTTGATTACGCAAACTACCGAATACGCCTTACGTGCTGTGGTGTTTTTGGCAATGAGCGACGGGCAAGCACATACTACGGCTCAAATTGCAGACGGTACTAAGGTGCCAACTGCGTATTTATCTAAAGTACTGCAGTCTTTAAGTCGGGCGGGCTTAGTTTCGTCTCAACGAGGATTGGGCGGAGGATTTACCCTATCTGTGAACCCCTCAGACCTTTCTATCTTAGAAATAATAGAAACAGTAGATCCCATACCTCGTATTCACTCTTGCCCCCTCGGCCTAGCTGAACATGGTGGTGCAATGTGCTCGCTGCACAAGCAACTAGACGAGGCCCTTGCCCTCGTAGAAATCGCCTTGGGCAAATCAAGCATAAGAGATCTAATTGAAGCACCAACGAGAGTTGGCCTATGCACTATGAAAAAGAAGAGACGAAAAGCACAAAAAGCAAAGAAACGAATCACTTAATCGTTAGTCGACAGCGTTTCTTCTTCTTCCAGCCTTTCCGAGTCTTCAGCTTAAAACAGACAAAAGCCTTTAGCTGTTCTACCGTCAAATTATTAGCTAGAACCTGCCAGAGAACTTTGCGTGGTTTACTGGCGTAGCCATAATTCAAATCAAAGTATTGCATTAGCTCAAGTGCTTCTTCACGCCAAAGAAGCTGTGCCATGGCTAAAGGATCAAGCTCATAACTTCGACGTGCTGGCCATATTTCATTGGCAAATGGCTTGCCGTCTTTCATGCCGACCGATATCAGCCCCCAGCAGTCTGGAACAATCTTCACTGCATGTTCCACATGCTTCTCGTCAGCAACCAAAGTCATCTTCTCAAAAACTTTGCGATAGTGTTCCTGCTGATTGGGCAAGCGAATCAAATTGTCTGAAGCTGACTTTATCTCATAGCCGTGCAATGTGTCACTAATAACAGCAACATCAACACGAACCACACCGCGCAACAACTCAAGCTCGTCGACAACACGACTGTTAGGGTTCTCACCCAGCACCTTTTTTATCTCGGTGCGATAAAGCAGTCTGCGAACATCTAATTCTTTCAGGATGATAGCCTCAGAAAAGGCAAAGCCTTACAATTAGACCATACTAGTAGCTTGACTGATGCGAATTAGCAATTAAATCGCTATCGTCAGGTTCTACATTGACACTCGCAGTAGCTAAAACAAGCATGGCGAATACAAGACTCCAGCCAACAACTTTCTTCAACACGATAGTTCTTTCTAGTATTAACAGTATGCATTTTTATTATTTGGCGAGGGTTCGACCCTTACGGCAATAAATTGCGGTAGTGAGCGGGAAGCCCCTCTGGAAATAATTTATAGCATGGCCCAAGGGCACCACCGACAGGGTCAGCCACCACTTGGCTTTCAAGAACATAACGGTGTGGCTATTAGCCTAGCTAATCAAGAGGATAGAATCTATTTTCGTTGTTTTTTTATCAGATCCTGGATAATGTCATTTCAATAGAGTCAATATATAGATGAAGATGTCAAAACTAGCAGTATCACTCTCAGTATCATTAATATCTTTAGCATCCATAATGGCACCGCAAAATATCAGCTGCCAGGCTCAAGAAATTCAGGCGGCGAAAAGCAAGGAGCCAGAACGCACGACAGAACGGACGATAGAAGGTACTCTAAATATTGACGCCCAAGGGTTCAACAGCACGCCATTAGATATAGCCTTGTTCAAATCAAGTCAAAAAACTAATCCTTATCGCCAACAATCGATAAACACAAAAGACGGTAAAGCAACGGTCACCTTCACTCAAATTCCACTGGGTGACTATGCCATTAGGGTTAGTACCACTGGCAAGAAGGTAAAAGTAAGACTGACAGCCGACTCATATTCAAAAAATGAAGACCGCATCTTTGGACCTATTTGGAAGAAGAATCAATTTCATATGAACAAAGCCGAGATGACAGTCGTGCTTACGGCAATCAAATAGTTATCGAGGCCAGAGCAAGGGAAAGAGAGGATGGTCCATGCTGGCTCCGGCCGGCAACTGTTCTGGCAAACCAGCAAACTCAGGAGATGTCACCCATGGCCGTGGGGCGTGCACCACATCATCCCCTAAAAATCGAGCAGAGAAAACTCGTCTGCGACGATCGCCATCGACTGGCCCGGCGGCATGAAGAGTGAGCATATGAAAGCAAACTACATCACCAGGTTCAACTTCCCAACCTAAAATGGGGAAGTTCTCTCGTGCCCCATCAATATCAGGCAGCTCCGCTAAGCTCCCGTCCGGAAACCATTTGGCTTGGTTATCACGAAAAGAACGGGGCATGAGCCATGGCCCCAGATGTGAGCCAGCCACAAGCTCAAGAGTAGAATGCCGGGCAACTGAATCTACGGCAATCCACATGCTGCAATTCTGCTTACCATCGATATTGTAATAAGGCTGATCTTGGTGCCAAGGAGTGCGCTGCCTTGTACCCGGCTCCTTCACTAGCAAATGATCATGATAGAGTCTGGTCGTTGAACTTTGCATCAATCTGCCGGCCACCTCGCCAAGCTCAGACTGAAAGAGTAACTGTTTGTAGTAAGTATTTGTCTGCCAATTACAAAAATCTTCTACAAAGTAACCAGGATCATCAGCATTACTTGCGACCTTTGCTCGCGGGCTCAAAGCTTGCAGATTAGCCTCTATTCCAAGCCTAAGCAGATCGATCTGAGCAGCGCTAAGCAAACCACGAATACAAATGGCACCATCCCGGGCATAGTCGTCGATCTGCTGCTGAGAAACGCGCACCATGTCACATCTTCTATATTATTGCGCCAAATCTGCTCGCCCTTTGGAGAGCAAAAATTGGTTTAGAGCTTGCTGTAAATCAACACCATTCATTTGTGGCACTGGCGTAAAAGGTCCGACGCGGGTGAATTTGCTCTCTAAGGTGCCATCGCGCACAGGTTGACCACTATAGGTAAAGACACGATTGGAGCTTCTATTTTCCATCTCACCACTGCCAAGAAGAAAGTAGTGATTAAGAGACTCTTGCTGGAACATGTCGGCTACTTGCCCAGTGGGATAGGTCTCGGTAATAACGTAGTGGGTGCGAGTGGAGAGATTAACTGGAGTTGACTGCTCACAAATTTGCTGCACAGTCATAAACTTCACTTGCTTGCCATTAGAGATACTATCTCTTTCAGAAGGCAAAATATTGACGTGCCAGACATTACCAGCTTTATCAAGTTGGTGGCCCATGTGCACGACCATTTCATTGTCCATCCAGGCACCGCTTGGCCGCTTCATACCGGTGCGCAAATCGGTGACATCTACAGTGACGTCGCCCCGTTTAGACCAAGAACCTGCCATCACTTTTGGTATCTGGAACCACTCAATTACCGGTTGTTGGGGCTGCGGCCTCTGCATAGAAGCCGATTGCTGATATAGATTTGAATGGGTCTGATCGCTCTGGCTGGTTTCTAGTTGATAGCCACCTTGGTAGTTGCCATTGCTCTGCCCTTGGCTATAGCCACCATGTGAATAGCCTGGCACATAAGTATTGGAAACAGAAGGAAGATAATCAGAATGCTCAATACCAGCCTGAAGAGTCTCAGCCAATGCAGCCTGACTGAGATTGAAATTGAGAGCAAGAATTAGCAATAGCGAAACAGCAATTTTTATCATAAGGAAATCTACCAGTGCTTCAATCGGCTCAGGCCGTCTTCAACTTGCTTTATCAACTGACGACGCTCTGGGGTCTCTGAAGTTTTCTTGGCCTGCTCAAGAGATTGCTTGAGCAGCTCTTTTCCCTTGCGGAAATTTTGTTGCTGCAAATAGCTGCTGCCCAGCCCCGCCAATACCTGAGCATAATTTAGAGTCATAGCTTCAACTACACCCTGGCTTCCCAGCTTTTTTGCAAACTTTGATTTCTCAATAGACTCAAAGAATTTGCCAAATTGCTCAATCGACTTTTCGTTCCATTCAATCGACTTAGGCAGATCGCCTTTGGCCTGATAGGACATACCAACATAAGTGCAAAGCACGGCCAAGCTATGGTCTTTGGGATTCTTCGCAGTAATATCCTCGTACTGAGTGGTACCAAATTCGATAATTTGATCAAAGTCTTGCTTCGCCATCATTTGTTGAATAATAGCTTGGCTAGCCCAAGAAGCACGATCAGGGAGAATTGATTTGAATTTAAGAGCCCAAGTACAAATCTTGAGCTGCGCAGAAAAAGCATTTGTACGGCCTGCCACAGTTGCCGCTACCACAAAGGCAGCAGTAAAAGCAGCTCTAACGGCAAAGAGCAGACCAACAAGGAGAGCAGCCATCAAGGCTGTATTCAACCAGTTTTTAGCTAAATAAGCTTCGTGGAGGTTTTGTCCTACGAAATAGAAAAGCAGAATATTGATGATTGTGCCAACAATTAAGATGGTGGCAAAAACAGCATAGACGACCTTATCTTGTCCAGGATTTTCAACCGGTATTGGCGGTGCTTCAATTTGTGGCGCCTTCGGTTGTTTAGTGCGAACCTGGCGACCGGCTGAAGGATGATGAGACACTGATTTTTTGGCCATTACATTTACCGTTTATCTGTCCTGGTATCTATTTGTATAAGAGATTTTAGTTAGCGTTTCTTCGCTTCTCTCTCTTTCTGTTTAGCAGCCTTATCTTTTAGCTTGGCGTTATCTTTGACCATTTTCTCACGCTCTTTTGATGGCATATCGGTGCGCAGAGCCAGGTAATAGTCGTACTGTTGAACAGCCTCGTAAAGCATGCTTGATTTGGGATCTTTGCTCTTTTCTAGAGCACGGGCAAGACCAAGTCTGGCATCAGCCAGACGAGGATTGTTTGCGATCGCCTGGTGATAGCGATTGATGGCTCCGTCCCATTGATTCTTCTTGGCTAGTTCATCCGCCACTTTGCTATCAGCTAAAGCCTGCTGCCTAATGGTGGCAATCTGACTGATGCCGCGATTACCGCGCTCAGGTAATCCAGAAAGAGCCAAACCTTTCTTGTAGGCCGCTTCAGCATTGTCGAGGTCTTTAATCATCAAAGCAATGTCAGCAACAGCGTAGGTCTGTTTGGCATCTTGCAGATCAGCAATAACTTGTTTGACCAAATCGGAAGCCTTTTGGAAATCGCCACTAGCCATAGCGGCTTCAGCGTAAGCTATACGCTCACCGTCGGTCTTTGGCTCTGCCATTGACGAGAGATCAGGCTTACTGCCCGAGAGCGACATCAATTTTGCTTTAGCTAAATACAGCTCCATATCATCGGGGCTAAGTTTAATAGCCTGGTCTAAAGTCTTTATGGCAGTATCATAATCGTTAGAAGCAAGCATGGCTCCCACAGCAGCTTTCTGAGCCTTCAAGAACAATGCTTGACTCAAGCCTTTAACAGCAGCGGCATTGTTGGGGCTCATCGAAAGAATAGTTGTATAAGCTTTAATGGCCTCGTCTGGCTTCTCTAAGCGCAAGTTGATATCGGCGATACGCTGCCGCAAATCAAGATTGTAGGGAGCTTGAGTCAGGCCCGAACGCAAGTCAGCCAGAGCCAATTCAAGGTCGCCGCGCTCTTCGCGGATATCAGCCATACGCAAATAAGGCTCAGCATTCTCAGGCTTGATCAAAGTCGACAACTGAAACTCTTTGAGAGCACCGGCTGTATTACCCTGAGCAGCATAAGCCTGACCCAACATCATGCGGGTAGGCCAGCTATTTGGGAACTGCGCCAAAGAAGTATTGAGCTCATTGAGGGCCTCATCGGTTTGACCAAGCTTGAGCAAAGTAGCTCCAAGACCAAAGTGAGCGCTGGAATTGCCTGAATTGATAGCGATGGAGCGCTTGAAATTCTCTTGGGCTTCAGCCAGGCTGCCTTGATCGAGCTTGATCTGGCCTAGAGCGGCTAGGGCAGCTGAATGATTAGGGTCAAGGCTGACGGCTGTACGGAACTCACTGCCAGCATCAACGACACGACCCTGTTCTTTATACACT
This sequence comes from Obscuribacteraceae bacterium (SeqCode), assembly GCA_044378815.1. Classification (GTDB taxonomy): domain Bacteria; phylum Cyanobacteriota; class Vampirovibrionia; order Obscuribacterales; family Obscuribacteraceae. The sequence goes on from JBIPOV010000053.1 coordinate 35,192, forward strand.
TGACCTAAACTAAAGTGTGCTTCACCTGATGCCGGAGCAAGTTGCACAGCCCGCTTAGAATATTCTTCAGCTTGCTGCAACATTGATTCTTTATTGGCTCTAATGGTTCCGGATGAAGATTGCAGGCGATTCAGGATGACGGTTGCCTTGCCAGCATAAGCCAGGGCATTGTTGGGATCGCTAGCCAGCACCCGGTCGAACAATTCATCAGCCCCGTCGAGCTTGAACTGCTTGGCAAGAGCAGTACCCAAACCAATTGTGGCGGCCATATCAGCAGGATTGTTAACAATAAGCTCACGAAACATGCCTTCAGCGTCAGCGTACTTACCTTGCGATAGCAGTTTTTCAGCGGGCATAATATCGTGCTTAACTCGCCCAGAAAGCACCGTAGGGTCAGAGCTTGAGGCCCCGGGAAGGGGAGCAGGGGCATAACCAGGATAAGAACCGGTACTGGGAACGCCTGGAACTTGCGCCAAGCCATGTACCTGGCAACCTAGCAAAAGACCCGTAGCAGCTATAGCTGCCTGTGTACCTTTTCTAACCTTCATATGACCTCCTCGGACAATCGCCTAGAGCATACAACGGCCCATGCAGCTTATGGCAAAGATGACAGGATGTTTTAAAGAGTTGAAACTTAGAGCTGCTTAGTAGGTAATTAGGTAATAAGGCTTTAGTACGACTAGAATATTACTGTTAACCAAGTTGTCAGCAGGAGCAACTTTAGATGAGACTAAAGTTGGCACGTTGAGGAGACCATTTGACTGAGTCGGAAATAGCGAAGTCCCTTCCACCAAGAAAGGTTTGCCTGTCTTGCAACAAGGAATACCCAACAGAGATGATCATCTGCCCAGATGATGATACTTTGCTCACGCCCCTTCTCGTTGATACGCTGATTGGCACTACCCTTGCCGACAAATATCAAATTTTAGAGAAGCTCGGCAGTGGTGGCATGGGTCTTGTCTACAAAGCCAAGCATCTTTTGATGAAAAGGCTAGTAGCGATCAAGCTGATGTTACCGCAGTTTGCTGCGAGCGCCACCGCTCTTAAGCGCTTCCGTCAAGAAGCTCAAGCCGCCAGTCATCTTAATCATCCCAATATTCTCAAAGTCTATGATTTCGGTGTTACCCCACAGGGTTTGCCTTACCTGGTTATGGACCTACTAGAAGGCACCAATCTTTCTGCCGAATTGACAAAGCATAATTACCTACCTCTTGAGCGCGCCCTCAAAATTTTCGTCCAAACTTGCGCTGCTCTCTATCACGCTCATCAAAAAGGCATTATTCACCGCGATCTCAAACCCGGCAATATTATGCTGGTCGACTACGATGGTCAAAGCGATGTGGTGCAGATTGTCGACTTTGGCATGGCAAAAATTCTCTCCGAACTGGACGGAGAAAACGAAGAGTTGACGAAAACCGGTGAAGTTTTTGGCAGCCCAATGTACATGAGCCCAGAGCAGTGCATGGGCCGGGAACTAGATGGTCGCTCTGATATTTACTCACTAGGTTGTGTTATGTATCGCACCCTTACAGGTAGACCAGCTGTAGCAGGGGCTTCAGCCATGGAATGTTTCAACAAACATGCCACCGCGCTGCCAGCGCCTTTCGCAGAAGTAGCACCAGAACTAATGCTGCCACCATCACTGGAGGCCATTATTTTCAAAGCCATGGCCAAAGAAGTGCACGAGCGCCAAGATTCTATGGCCCAACTGCGCGAAGAACTATTGGCACAGCTTGGGCACGAGAACGGCAGTTCAATGCCTGCCAACTCAGAGTCACCACAGCAATTGAGTACAAGTCAATCTGGACCTAGCAGCGCTTCTATCTCTTCTAGCTCGTCGGCTTCTACTGATTCGTTAAACAGTACGAGTAACTCGGTAGCTGGTGCCAGAACGGGAGATGTGGACTCTCTTACACAAATCACTAATACTGGTGCGGCCAGACTGCCAGCGCGCCAATCGCGTGTGCTAGAAAACTCCATGTCACAGATGCAACCAAGCCCTAAAGTGGCCCGCAAAGGCATGATATGGGCATCAATAGCCGGTGTAGTAATTATTGCTTCAGCGATAGTTTTAATGCCAAAAGGCACCACCAGTAAAGATGGCAGCAAAGATCCAGATCAGAGTGCAAGTCAAACAGATCCGGTCTCAGCCAGCGAAGACTACTCACAACTAATCAAGCAAGGACAGTCATCCTTCGATCATGGTGATTACACAGAAGCGCTGAAGAAATTCAAAATTGCCTTAGAGAAAGCTCGCAGCTCCGGTGACTACGATCGCGTGGCTGAAGTCAGAATGGCTCTGGGTCGTACCTATGTAGAGATACAAGATTTAGACGACGGACAAAAAGAGTTTCAGGAAATATTGAAAATTCGTGAAAGCGAAAAGAAATTGACTGCTCTAGATGCCACCGAATCGATGAATGAACTTGGCAAAATTTATCGCGCCAAAGGCCAGTTCGGCCAAGCGCAGAAGCTATTTAATCGCGCTCTTGCCATCAGACAAAATTATACTGGGCCAGATCACGCAGCAGTAGCTGAAACACTTGCAGATCTGGGGAATTTAGCTTTAGAGCAGAAACAGTTTAAAAAAGCCACCGAACTGCTGGCTCAAGCAGAAAAGGTAGCTAGCTCTACTCAAGGTTTAGCAGATCTCAACCAGGCCAACATTTTCAGCGCTATTGGTCAGGCCTATCAGATGCAAGGGCAATTCGATAAAGCCACTGTTTACTACGAAAAAGCCCTGGCCATCAGAGAGAAAAGTCTAAACCCTGATAATCCTGCCATTGCCGACACTCTTACATATTTAGGTACCTTAGCCTTTGTCAAACGTGACTTTGAAAAGGCAGACTCATACCTGCATAGAGCCTTAGACATCCAAGAGAAGACCCTGAGCAAAGATGATCCCTCTATTGCCACCACCGAATTTTGTTTAGGTGTGCTCTACCAGCAAACAAAAAAATATGACAAAGCAGAGCCATTACTAGCCGATTCTTTGCGTATTCGCACCAAGGCACTAGGGGCCAATGATCCCTCAACGAAACAGACAAAACAATTACACGATCAAGTCAAAGCTAAACTCAAAAACTAAACCGGAATAATAGTGTGAGAGAAAACACTTTCAGCCATGAGCTGTCGGCGTTTTTCCAAGTACTCCAATACACAAGTAACAAAAGTGGCATGGCTCCAGGTTAAAGGCGAAACAGATAAGGGCTCGTTGTTGAAGGGATGCACTTGCTCAGCCAGACAGCCAGATGGCAAGGCGTGATCGGCCACCCACTCTAACATATCCACTGCATCTTTCAGGCCATCGGCACTCTGGGCCGCTGCAATATCGTACTGCGCCAGCCACATGGTGCAAATGAACCAGGGGTTACCAGGAACCTTATCAACATCTTGCGAGATCTGATGATAATAATCGTTCTCATAGCGAGCTAGACCACCAACTTCGGTCTTAATCCAAAGGCGATCGCGAATGGCTTTCATGGTTAGCACCACTTTCTCATCGTGAGGGCTCAAGCCACCAAAAGCAAAAATGCTATACATAGCGGCATCAATAGTCATATCGAGATCGTAACCATCAGCGGTGCGCGCTGCCATACGGCAGAAGCGTTGCTCTTTATCACTCCACATATGCTTAATCATAGCTTCGCGGGTTTCTTCCGCAGCCTTCTTATATATTTCAGCACGTTCTACTTCACCGAGCGCTTGAGCAAAATTATAGGCACCAGTCAAGCCGGCAATAACACTGCAAACAGTAAACATATGAACACCATAACGCTCTTCCCATAGATCATATGACGGCAGGGGAAGCTTAGTCTCCGGATCGCGGAATTGCACAAGGAAATCAGCACCATGCTTGATCAGGTGAACAAACAGTGAGCGCACAAATTCGATGTCTCTGAATTTTCTAAAATGTTGCCAGAGCGACCACAGCACAAGAGCTGTCTCATCTTCTTGAATGGGCAAGTCGAGTTTGCCGTCACGCAGCCATGGGTGCCAACTTGAGGCTACAGATTTATCAGGATTGTACTTGTGCAGCAAGTAGCCTTCTTCTTTCATCACATCGCTGCAGAAGCTGAAGAAACGTTGAGAAAGGTCAATATAGCCAGCTTTCGTCAAAGCATGAGCGACCAGAGCGCCATCCCGCGGCCACATATACGAATAGGTATCACGGGCAAACTGAGTGATATCATGATCGTTTGCCGCAATAATGGCACCACCATTATCAATCTGCGATCTAATCACTAGTAGACTACGCTTGTAAAGCTCTACGACTTTGGGCGGCAGACTCAAGAAATCAACGTGAGCAGGATTTACCCAGAGACGCCAGTAATTCTGATTGCGCGGCACAATATGAGAAAGCTGCTGTTTTTTCACGGCAGCATCAAGAGCCACCACTTCTTCATAGTTATGGCCAAAGCACATCCAATAGTAACCAACATTTTCACCATTGGCAGCAACATCAAGATGTACCGAAACCGTAGAGTCAACTGAGCCCTGAGCAATGGCAAAGCAACCAAGCTCGCCATCCTCAGCGTCCCTGAAGGTTCCTTCTAACCCGGCCATATTCTTTTTGCCGACAGCCCACTGCTGAACACCAACTTTTTTATGGCTACTGGAGTTAATCAAAAACCAACGATTCTTCTTATAGTGAATTACTGAAGACGTTCTCGGGTCGTAGAAAGCTGTATCACCAACATCATTTTCAGCAATACTAAAATCTTGATGAAAGAAAATTCTGACATCACGTGCCTTACCGCTCAAGTCTTTGACGTGCAATTCGCGCAAGAAGAAGTTAGAGAAAAAATCGACCATGTCGTGGACAACAATCTCAAGCTTGAGCTTGTCGTGACGCAATAGCACGTCGGTCACTAACGTTTCTTTGCAATACTTTCGCTCCAGCTGCCAACCGTCTTGAACCCAGGCAAACTGGCCATCTACCCAAACGCCAAAATGATTGACTCTACCAACTGTCTGATTTTCTTGGCCGACATGTGGATAATAAATATCACGCACACGATATTGCTTATCAAAATTGATTAGGACATTACCGTTTCCGATTGGTAAGTCTCGGGGCATGAAAAGTTCCTCCACTTGGCTGGTCGCCGTACAATACTCTATACGGCTAATTCTATGCCAATGAATAAGGCGCTCTAAACCCTATTCAAGAATATAAATAGTAACTTTCTTCAAAAGCGGTATTGATCAAAGATTCGGGTATTAATCTCACCATTCAAAACGGTATCTTGCCAAACAAATTTAGCTGTAGATGTTGGCCGGGCAACAATCAGCTGGCTAAAGATTAACTTCTCACCGTCAACAAATAAATCGACAAACCCATCTTTAATCTTGGCCCGCAGTTGAATCTGCTCAGAATGTTCCAAAACTTCTATATCGCTCAGTCTATTAAAGAACCATTGCTTTTCTGCCACTATACCGGACATCAAAAGCGAAGCAATATAATACGAGCCGGCAAATGAGACAGCAGCGCTATCGGCCACAGCTAAAGCCAGACTCGGGCTGGGGCTCAAGCCCTCTTCCGGAGAGCGCTGAAAAACCCCTTCGTGGTTGGAGCAAATGAAATTGAGGTTGTCTTCCTTAAGTTCAGCAAAATGTCCAGTACTTGTAAATTGATAGCGAAAGAGATGAGGCTCTTTACTACTAGAGCCTAGAGCATTGCGCACAAAATTAGTAGCAAAAATACTACCGGTTAAGAGTTTCTTCTCACCGCTAAATTTCTTACCAATCGATTCAATTTCAACGGTAACAGTACCGCTGTCACTGTAACTTTGCAGCGCGCGGTAGGTTTGAAAAACCGTTTTAAGAATTTCAGTCAATTAGACACCTATAGCAGGCAAATCTTGACTTTCAAATTCAACTTCTCTCTTTACTTGATTTTTTCTCGCAATAATCTTGAGCAGAGAAAGATAGAGGGCAATCATTGAGCTGCACACCGCAAACAAGAAGAGCATACCTGTCTGCCAACTAAAATTGGTAAAACAATAACCAGCCAGTAGCGGCAGAGTGATACCACCAACAGAACCAGAAGTAATCACCACACTAGAAGTGGTTGTGGTGTCAGGCATGAAGTGCTCGTTAGCAGCGGCCAGGACATTCGGAAAAATAGGACCGAAGCCAAGCCCTAGAAGCAGCACCAGCGCGAGGGTGCCCATTGCCAAATTACTGAAACAAGCTAAAGCTAAGAGTGAAGAAGCCGCTAAAGCCATGCCTAACAAGGTAATCTTTATCGACGAGTAGCGGCCGCAAAGAAATACACTGATTGTTCGGCCAAGAGTCAGGCCAGCCCAGAGCACAGTCATACTAACTGAAGCAAGAGCTAAATCAAGGGCACTGTACTTCTGCAAGAAAGTAAATAGCCAGGCAGCAGTACTTACTTCCATACCTACGTAGAGAAAAATTACTAAAGCAAAGAGCCACAAAATTGGTTGCTTGATATTGCCAGTTACTGCCTGACTAACTGCTACCGGCTTCTTACCCGGATTTTGTATCTTGAGCAATAAGGCACATACGAAAGCGAAAGCTGCACCAAAGAGATAAACAATATGAAAAGACCAGGGGCTGCTAAGGCCGGCCCAAGCAACAAGCGGACCAGCTAAGGCGCCAATACCAAAGAACAAATTGACTTTATTCAACGCAGCCGCACTACTAGTGGTATCACTATGGAGAACGCTAGTTGTCGCGGCAATGCTACAAAGACCTAATCCACTGCCAATCACAAAGGCTCCAATAGCGAGAACCAACAAACCAGGTGCGACGGCTATAGTGACCATACCAATACCAGCAATGACAGCTGCTAAGCGCAGACTATTGCGGCTACCTAACTTCTCACAAATAAACTTACCTAGCAGCAACATCAGCATACTGCCTGAAGCACTGACACTGACAATAGAACCAGCCAAGACTAAATCGATACCCTTAATTTGCGCAATTTTGGGAATAAGCGGACCAGTCCAGCCTGTATTCAACCCACCCAAAAGAGTGAGGGCACATGCTGCCATGATAATTCGCGTTCGCTGCTTGTCTTCCATAGACAAAACAATACCAGCACAGAGCCACAGCATGATGGCGCTTTCTTTGACAAAAGACCATTTGTAACATCACCTATACGTTGTATTGGCGATACTTCTCCCACAGTTCGTTAGCTTCATCTGCGCGTGATTGCTCATTGAGGACCCGAGCGAGACCATCAACTATTGAGGTGATAAGAAATGGATCAATCTGGCCCGCGGCCTCGTGGCACGATAGCGCCGAGCGAAAGACAGTTTCGGCCTTTTCATTTTGACCGGCAGTCTGCAATAAGCGTGCAAAAGAAAGGAAATGAAGGGCTTGTCCTTGGCGCCTAGTTTGGTCTGACTCTTGCTCAAGAGCGTGGATACCACTGTCCAGATATTGCAGGGCTAACTCTTTCTTGCCAGCTAAAAGGGCAATACCAGCGGCATCCAGATAAACCTCTTCAGCCAAATCAAACTCAAGAGCTTCGTCGATGCGTGATTGAGCTACTAACATTTTTGCCAGAATCGCAGCCTGAGCCTTAATGAGAGCCTTATCTTCATTGGCACTCGAAGCTGCTAACTCATAAGCTTGACGGTAGCAGTCTTCAGCTTGCTTGAAATCATCTTTCAAGCGATAAAGCTCACCTAAGCGGTTGAGACTGAGTAAGACATTATGGGTCGAATCAGGCAATTGCCGGGCTAAAGCAAGAGCTTCTTTGAAATGCTGTTCAGCCTCAGCAAAATTACCGGTCACCTCAGCTTGCTGGGCGAGAATCAAGACATTGCGCCAATGAGACTGCTGCTCTAAACCACTAGACACTGACATTTAAACCTACCTTTTAAACCTTGTAAGCCCACCTAATCACTTAATTCTAACAGCAGTGCCTGGCTAGAGGCCAAGAGCAGTGGCAAATTGGGGCAACATATGTCATGCTAGTTAATCGATATATTGCTGAGCACAAAACGAGCACAAAAAGGATAGAACATGAGTATTTCTTGGGGCAAGCGCCAACGGTTCAAGTTCAATCCAGGTGGCACACTCAACAACTGGGCACCACCAATGCTACCAGCCGTCTATGCCATTACTTACAAGCAAGACCCTGCTAACAAACCTAAAGCTCACACTGTTTTGTACTTCGGACAAGCAGATGATCTCTCGCAACAAGCCCTAAGAAGTCACAACCACGTCTTAGATTTCTGGGCCAACAATGGCGGCGACGAAAGCGAGCTGTTTGTCTTCATTCTGGCAATGCCTGATTCAACCCGCTGGGAGAGAGCAAGTGTTCAAGAACAACTAGTTTCTGAATACAATCCCGACTGCAATCGCTATTAATTGAAGAATTAACCTTCTCTTGACATTTGGATAGGTAAACAGACCTAATATAGCAGGCTGGTTTCTTAGATCTCTGTCATAATGCAAGCATGGCGATAATGTCTTGCTTCCAGAATCTTCTGCGAAGCGCAATTTATCGTGCTGCAGCATGCGAAGTAACCCTGAATAGCCCCGAAGAACATAAAATGAACAACAAAATACTAGTAGGAAACCTGGCTACAGCAGTTACTGAGCACCAAATCAAAGAGTTATTCGCCACTACTGTGGGCACTGTGCTTTCTGTAGATCTTCCCAAAGACCCAAGAACTGGCACCAATCGAGGTTATGCCTTTGTGGAGATGGGCAGCTCTAGCGAAGCCGCCGACGCCGTAACTAACCTAAACGGCCACGATGTGAGCGGTCGCAGGCTCAATCTCACCCTGACTGAACAGCCAGGACAAAAGCAGAAGAGTGACCGTAAATGGTATCAATTCGGGGCAAAATGAACCCCAGCTTAGTTCACATAAGTTAGTTTGCAACATTTCTACATTGACATCCAGTGATGATATGTGGCATGCTGCGATAGATTCTGAAAAAACGATGGTTTTTAAGCCATGAACTGGTCATCACCGTCGATTGCGCAGAACGTCCTTGTCTAAAACCTTGAGCGATCAAGGTCCTTGAGTAATCAGGCAAGGTATCCATCCACTCTAAATGGATCGCAAATAGATAGGTACTGGCTTGTTAGCCGTTGTTATAAAAGGATTCTAAATTGACCACATTTGCTGAACTTGGCTTGTCCAAGTCTACTCTCGCTGCGCTTGTAGATGCAGAGTACGTTGAACCAACCGAAATTCAACTAAACACTATTCCATTGTTATTGTCTGGCGTAGACATCATGGGCTCAGCTCAAACAGGCTCAGGTAAAACTGCTGCTTTTGCTTTGCCTATTATTGAATGCCTGCAAGAGCCCGAAAAAAGACCAAGAGCACTAGTTATGGTGCCAACCCGCGAACTAGCTCTTCAAGTAGAAGAACAGTTCGTCAAATTCTCCAAATACAATAAACTGCGCTGCGTCACCCTTTATGGCGGCACAGGCTACGAGAAGCAAAGCCGCGCCCTTAAGCGTGGTGTTGATATTATCGTTGCTACTCCCGGTCGTTTGCTCGACATGGTCGAACGCAGAATTGCTGATGTATCAGGCGTTGAAATCTTAGTTCTAGATGAAGGCGACAGACTTCTCGATATGGGCTTCATGCCGCAAATTCGCAAAGTCATTTCGCAATTAAAGAAAGAACGTCAAACCGTAATGTTCTCAGCCACCATTGACAATCGTGTTCACAGATTGGCTGCTGAATTCCTCAAAAACCCAATCACAGTGAAAGCAAAATCAAGTCAGATTGAGCCTACTGCTATTGATCAAAAGCTCTACCACGTAACCGAATTCGGCAAAGATGCCCTATTGGTTAAACTAATTGCCGAACTAGAAATGAGTTCAGTGATTGTTTTCACAAAAACCAAACGCAGAGCCGGCTGGGTTAGAGGCAGATTGCGTGACGCCAATGTATTAGCTGAAGAAATTCACGGCGATATCAGCCAAAGCCAACGTGAGAAAACACTATCGCGCTACCGCGATGGTCGCTTCAAAGTACTGGTAGCAACAGACGTTGCTGCTCGGGGCCTAGATATTCCAGCGATTTCACACGTAGTCAACTACGACTTGCCTGATTCACCAGAAGACTATGTCCACAGAATCGGCCGTACAGGCCGCGCTGGACGCTCTGGCGTAGCACTCTCATTCGTTAACGACGAACAACGTTACCTCATTCGTGACATTGAAAAAGTAATGGGCCGTCAACTTGAACAAGAAGGCAAGCCTGAACCACGCAAGGTTGTTCCTGCTCGTCGCTTCAAAAACTCAGGAAGAAGAAGAGTAGTCTAGAACTTAGCTTCTCAATAGCCGAAGTAGAACATTATAATTGGCATAGGGGAGACCCTCACGGGTCTCTCCCTGCCACACCACCGTACGTGCGGGTCCGCATACGGCGGTTCGGAGGATTAAGCTTTCACTGCATTCATGAGGTCAGGGAGTCCAAGATTGCG
>JBIPOV010000121.1:0-13691 GCA_044378815.1 Obscuribacteraceae bacterium (SeqCode)
GGGCGCTGTTCGACGAGCCTTCTTCGACTTCGTGGTGGCCTGGAGAGCTACCTGAGCGAGCCGAGGCTTACCGTTGTGGTCGTAAAGACCCTCTCCGAAGAGCACCAGCGCTTCAGGCTTGGGCCCAGAACTCCCTGCTTCCAGCATCACGCATAAGCGCTCGATCGAGTCGACATTTGCCGGCTTGACGATGGCCTCAGTGGGCGCAGCAACAGGCTCGACGGTAGCGGTCCTTACTGGGGGTGCAACGCGACGAGTGACGGGATGTGCAGCCGTGGTGGGTGCAGGAGTGGTGGCTTCGGTCGCGGGTGTGACGCGCTTGATGGGGGGGGCAATGACACGGCGCGTGATGGGCGCAGGGGCAGGGCTCCTTTCCGTGTTGTTGTGGCGGATGATGGGGTGCCCTCCGGCGATTTGCACACGAGTATCCATGGCGTCAGCACCAGCGACGGAAAGCGTTTGACCGTTAAATTCAGACATGGAAAAGCCCGCAATTTAGCGGGTAAGAGATGGGGTTTTCCCTTTTTGAGAGGGAGAGGAAGGACAGATCAGACCGATTGCTGTTAAGGCAGCCGTGCTGTTCTATCCAATGACACAGTTCGGAGTCGAACCGAAATATGGAGCAAGCAAAATTTTCATTCTGCATAAGCCATAAGCCATAAGCCATAACGGTGCCGAGGTGAACAATCACCGCATCGAGCGATGAAAAAATCTAGACTAGTTGCGCTATCTGTGCGCCAAGAGACGAAGTAAGAAACTAAGCAAGTGACAGCGATGCAAGAAACGAGGCAAGAGACAACGAGGGAAGAAGCATGGAAGCTCCAGAGAATCCGGAGCTTCCTGCTCGTTTATGCTTTACCAAGCAGGCTCGATATCGACAAAGCGAAGGCCGAACACTGGCTGCCAGAAGTTTTGCACGTACTCCCAGAAGGTTGGCTTTTTCTCCATGCCGTCGAAACGGTAGGCGATAGCCACATCACGGCAGTGATGTCTTTTGCCAAATTGGAGAGCAAGCTCCCCAAAACTCACAAGCCATTCTTCGCAGGCTTCTTCGGCCGGAACGACAATAGACATGCGGCTGGAAGAGTTGCGCCCGAATCTGTCCTGCCCGTGAAAGGTAGCAAAGACGAATCGGATGGAGCTGGAAGCAACCTGAGCAAGGGAAGGCTCAAGTGCCGTGGAAAGTTGCGAGATCATGGTGTTGAAGCAAGTTGCTATTGAACATTCCCCTTAAAACACTAGCCCGTTAGGCAAGTATTCGCCGAGTCGGGGGAACTCGGCAATGGGCTGGCGAAGATTCGAACTTCGCAACCTGTCGTCTTCGACACCCTTTGCAGGATGCGAAGACAAGCGCTCTCAGCCGAAGCTGTTTCTTTGAGCTACAACCCTGTCGGTTACCAGCCTGCTTTGCGCAGGGCACCGCAGGCGATGCCCTGTTGCCGGCTCTGGCTTGTGTGCCGAGAAGGCCAGTCTAACTCGGTCAGTCGCTTGCGCTCGCCCGGTTAAGAAGAGTGAGCATGAAGCTCACAAATCCCGGAGAGAACACGAGCATGCGCGGGTGGAAATCGCGAAAGAACAGCTCCCTGTAGTCCAAATAGGTCTCAGCGAGTGCCAGTCCATCCGTCATACAGTGCATCTGGATCAGCTGGGTTTGAACGCCCAGGCAATAACGCACCAGCCGGATTGCTCCCTCATCACCTCGCACATCTTCAAGCAGCTCCCGGAGGCAGCTGTTGATTTTGGCTACAGCCAAATCTTGATGCAAGTCCAGCGATGCCTCGTCGGTTTGCGAGGCCAAGCGGGCTTTCACGACCTGGTTCTGCCATTGCGAGTTGTAATACTCTTTGACGAGCATCGCCATGCGACCAAGAAGCTCAGTACCTTTCGGCGTGAGCTTGTCCGCTTGATACCGGAACATCTGTTGCAGCAGAGCCGTGCATTTCTCCAAAGCATCTTTTGCGATGTTCATGCGAGCGGTCAGGTCAGGTGGGCAAGGGTCATCATTCGACAGCCGGCTAAGCTGAAGCATGACCTGAGAGTACCCTGTCCGAGCCAAAGCGAACGACTGCTCCACAGTGTTTTCGGAGGAATCCATTTTTCAATATACCGGGTTTACCCGGGCGAAAGAGAAGCCGGAATCTTGCGATGCCGGCAATTGGACTGACGGGAATCGAACCCGCAACCTCTCTTTGTCTTTCGACATTGAGCGCTCTACCAACTGAGCTACAGTCCACGCACCACTAGCGGTGCAGTCGCGAGTGCGACACTTTATGTGACATCAGATCGCTCTGGGTCTATGCCAATAGTGGCAGAGTCCCAGCTCGAAGATTCTGAGTCAGACCGAATCGGTCGCAGGTTCTGGCGCGGGCAGCAGATTGGCAAGAGCCTCGAGGCCGCCCTTTTGGCTGAAGCCATCTTTGCGCATGGGCGCTGTTCGACGAGCCTTCTTCGACTTCGTGGTGGCCTGGAGAGCTACCTGAGCGAGCCGAGGCTTACCGTTGTGGTCGTAAAGACCCTCTCCGAAGAGCACCAGCGCTTCAGGCTTGGGCCCAAAACTCCCTGCTTCCAGCATCACGCATAAGCGCTCGATCGAGTCGACAGTTGCCGGCTTGACGATGGCCTCAGTGGGCGCAGCAACAGGCTCGACGGTAGCGGTCCTTACTGGGGGTGCAACGCGACGAGTGACGGGATGTGCAGCCTTGGCGGGTGCAGGAGTGGTGGCTTCGGTCGCGGGTGTGACGCGCTTGATGGGGGGGGCAATGACACGGCGCTTGATGGGCGCAGGGGTCATGCGACGGTTGGACGGGGCATCGCCAGTGGCCGGTTGCTGTTCCGTGCGGTTGCGACGGATGATCTGGTGACCTCCAGCGAACTGCACACGAGTGTTCGCGGCATCCGCAGCGTCAGGCGATTGAGCTTGAAACTCAGACATGAGGTTGCCCGCAATTGAGCGGGTAAGAGATGGGATTTTCCCTTTTCGAGAGGGAGGGGGCGGACAGAGCAGAACGATTGCTGTTAAGGCAGACGTGCTGTTCTATCCAATGACACAGTTCGGAGTCGAACCGAAATATGGAGCAAGCAAAATTTTCATTCTGCATGAGCCATAAGCCATAACAGTGCCAAGGTAAACAATCACCACATCGAGAGATGAGGTGAGAGTGATTGGTGAAGAAGAATTGGTCTTGGTTTCGGTGGTTGGAATGCCTTTTTTTATAAAGTAATGAGATGGGATAACTTAAGGCTTAACAGCGTTTAATAAGCTAAGCAATACTATTTCTCTTTTGCTTTCGCTTTGATGAAACCCACCGCTGATGCCTTGGTGATTCTCTAAAGGCTTGTTTTGAGCCACTTTTCGGGGTGCTTGTGGGGTACAAGAGCAGCGAAAATTCGCTCATTTTTTCGACTTTGATTTCGTATTAGCCGCAGCTCATTGAATCACGAAGAATGAACTAGGCTACCCATCAAAGATTATTCTTGGCAACCGGATTCCACGAGAAATCTGGGCTAGTTGCGCTATCTGTGCGGCAGGAACCGAAGCCAATGGAAGTGAAGTAAGTGATAACAAGACAAGAGACAGCAAGAGAAGAAGCGTGGAAGCCCCAGAGAATCCGGAGCTTCCAGCGGTAGAGCCGAGGGAGAGTGCTAGGCTCAGTTTGATGAGGCAGAACTAGTCGAGTCAACTGTTAAGCTGGTCCGCCAGAAGTCCCTCCAGCCCGGAACGCACTTATGCCTAGAAGTACGCTTCGACAGCCCGGTCCCAAGTCTCACGATCGAGCCCATAGAGGTGAACATCCACTGTTTCCGGACACTGGTTCGAGGCAAACGGCCCGACGTTTCTGTAACGCTTTTCCTGAGTACATCCGATGATTGTCAGTTGGTTCCTGCAAAAATCGTTGAGAAAAATCAGGAAAGCTTTCTCCGCCGGCGTGCGAAATTGCTCTTCTGCGAGCGGCCAGATGGCGAAATCAGACTGATGCTTGGGCAACCTTTCCCACACCTGAGCAAAAGGTGCACCGTCCAGTACGTTAGAAGATGGAAGTTCGAGTAGATTCACGCGGTCAGCAGCGTTGCTGAGATGGGAGTCGGGACATCCGAAAATAAGAAGCAGGTCGTTGGAGCCGCTGTTGACCAGCTGATGCGCCTGTCCGGGCTGAATCTCGAAGGTGTCTCCTTTGCGTACCGGGTAGCTGTGTTCCACTTTGGCCTGGTTGGTGTTGGGAATTTCCGAACCGATGTACATTGTTCCCTCGCCTTCCATGATGATATAGTGCTCAGAACCAAGTCGGTGAAGGTGCATCCGAACACCGCTCCCAGGCTTGATAACAGTGATGTGCAGCCGATAGTCTGCGTTGCCAGCAAGCGGCGCATGGTTGATACCAGCGTCGGGATCCGGGCTGTATTTTTTGAGCTCTGTGTTGTAGTTCAGAATTTCCATTTTTGTATGCCTCAGGGTGTTAGAGAGTAAGTGTTTAAGCTCAAGAAACTTTCACGCCATTCCTTTCTCCAGAAACAGACCAAGCCTCCGAAAAACTTTGGCGGTCGCGGGGAGTTTTGGCCTTGCTTTCATACACGGTGATTCTGTCGTACGAACCTAAAAGTGCTAGTAGTTGCACACCTTCATGGTGAAATGTCATTCCGAAAATACAAGTTTGCACTTGGCTGAGAATTCTTGTCCAAACCCGCTCGTTGTTGAACTGCAGAAGCGGTCTTGTATCGTCAACGGCAATCACGTGCACAAGTGTTTCAAAAGAATGCCCAGCCGTCATCTCAGGGGGCTCACAAGGCACGATTTTCAATTCCCCGCCACTGCTCACCACATTGACCCAATTGAGCCTATCACTCGCGCTCAAGTCAGTCTCGTCAACGGGAATGTTTACATGATGCAGTGAGACCGCTCTGTTGCCGTGCGAGCCATAAATCGCAATGCCCTCTTGAATTTCTCCATTGCTGGCCGTGAAACACTTGACTGGGCCGATGATGTTCGATTCCGACATTTTGTTTCTCCGTTAGGTAGTTCACTCTGACTGGATTGCCAGAGTGGTTTGCAGTTTCAATCAGTCACCGACGCGCAAATAACGCCGGTGTGTGGCGTTGTCTTCAGCTTGCCTCAGTCGCGGTGATTTCCTCGGTGAAAGGCGGATAGAGATCGATCCACTCTTGCCAGGGAAGTTCCACTCGAGAGCCGTCAATCTCTTGGTCGTTTTCATCAACGTGCCAGTAACGAACGTGAGGCGGGCGGAAGGTACCTTTGTTGATGGCGCTCAGCGAGCGGTCGAGACCACTCTGAATGTTTCTGAGAGCCTTATTGCAGTTTTCCGACATTTCTCGGAGTGTTCCCGATGTGCGCAAAGAACGATCTGTGCCTTCTCGAATTTCGGTCGAGAGACTTTTTATCATTTCTTCGCACTTGGCCCGAGCGGCAGCGAAGCACCGACTCTCCACAACAATCTTGTAGAGCTCCCAATCGCGCGGAAGGCTCCGCTGAATCATCCAGTTGATATTCGTCCCACCTGGCTTCACAGGCCAGTATGGTGAGCACCTCAGAGAAGTCGGGAGAGAAGCACGGTAGGAATCGGTTTTGATTTCCATGGGATTAGAACTTGGGGTAGAGGGCGTTGATTTGATGCAATTAGTGCTTGTGGTGGCTAGTGAGCATGGCGGCCAACTCGGTAAAGTACTTGCCCAATTGGGGCAGATTGTTCGCCAGATAGTCGGTTGCGCCGGGGAAGCCGATGGCATTGTCGAGGGGCCCACCGCCATGGGAAAATTTACTGACGGCCATTTCCATACCGATCACTCCGAGCGAGTAATCTAGGTACCGGTCGCGGCCGAAGTGCGGGGCGTAGGTTTGACCAGCGGTGCGCCCTTCAAGATTGATGGTCGCGACGGTGAATCCGTCTTTGCTGATGTTCTCGAAAGTACGCTGTGGAAGAACAAGTCCCAGCTGAGCCACATCGACTCCACGGTAATCGTGTCCCGCATGCAGCGTCACGGCCTTGAGTCCGAACTGCGCTTGGCGGCCCCAAATTTCAGAGCCCTCAGGTTGACTGCAGCCTGGTGCCTCGGGATTGTAGACCACAAGCATCTTCGTGGGCACGTAGATTTCTTGGCAGCGCGGGTATTTATATAGCCCGGGGTCCTCGACGACCTTCGTGTATTTGCCTTCGCTGTCGACCTGAGCGAAAGCCAGCATGCCACGT
The DNA here is from genome assembly GCA_044378815.1 of Obscuribacteraceae bacterium (SeqCode). Lineage (GTDB taxonomy): Bacteria > Cyanobacteriota > Vampirovibrionia > Obscuribacterales > Obscuribacteraceae. The sequence goes on from JBIPOV010000121.1 coordinate 6,201, forward strand.
GCCACCAACTCGATGGTCGAGGCGAAGTCACTCCAGCGCTTGCTGCGGTTCAACTCGTCGAGCGCGGCTTCGGCGGCGTCCTTGCCCTCCTCCGCAAGCAGGCGGGCATAGAAATTGTCTTCGCCGTTGCGAATTTCCTTGATGTATGCCTCGTACTGAGAAGCCAGAGCGCCCTCGGCGAGAAGCGCTTCGAGCATCTTCACTGCCTCTGTGTTTTGTGTTGTTCTCATGTTGGTGTCGTTAGAATCAGTCATGGTGTCAGCCGCCTGTGGCGGGTGCGAAGGTTGATAGAGAATGACAGAACAGAACGATTGCTGTTGAGGCAAGAGTGCTGCGATATCTGCGTGAGGTCAATGCATCAACTGTAGTGTCAGCTTTGCACTGCATCACTAGAGCCATGGGGGCCTTACGGGCGCTTTCGTCGCCCCCAGATGTCGGCTGGTGGTTCGCCGAAAACACGCGCGTAGCTATCGAGTGTTTGCTCGTACAACCCGGCGTATTTGCCCTCTTCCGAGGTGCCGCCGTCTGATGGCTGGTGATGGAGGGGCTTGCCCAGCACCTGCGTGCAGAGCTCGTCCCAGTACGAACGCGTGTACAAAAGATGCAGATGCCAGGCCATGTCCACGTTGATGGACGGCGTGCACATGTGCCCCGCTGTCATGCAGAGAAAGATGAACTTGCGGTACTCGTTGACCACGCGCAAGGCATAGTCGTGCGACCATTTCTGCTCGTACGCAAGCCTCTTGGAGAACGGTTCATCCGCACCGGGTTTGTCGAAGACGAAACTCTGCAGCTTCGCCCATAACAGAGCCGATTGCGGCGCAATCTTGTAGGTGGAAGGGTCGTCGACCGGCGGGTCATAGCGACGCTTCCACGGCAGCCAAGCGAAGTTGAACATGATCGATTCAGGCTCCGCCGCCACCACCGCAGCCGCCGCCACCGCAGCCGCCGCCACCGCAGCCGCCGCCATAACCGCCACCGCCATAACCGCCGCCACCGCCACCTCTGCTGGTGAGGCAGAGGATAACGATAATTATGATCAGCACAAGCAGTATGCCGATAATCACGAGCGAGCTGACATCGACGGTCTCCTGCGTTTGCGACGGCTGGTTGAGCGCGGTATTGATGTCGACGAGGATGGCAGTTACCCCGGCGATGCCCTGGTCGCGTACCTGCACCACGTGCTTGTTGACCGGGCTGTCGGACCGGTTGAAGTAGTCCTTATCCAGCCCAGCTCGACGCAGATCGTCGCCGCTAGTTGCCGCGACCGATACGTGGTCACCGCCCTTACTGCGCACCACGAGCAGTACCAGGGAGCGCCGTTGGTCGAATTCGGGAATTCTTGACCAGCGGTCGTAGACCTTTGGACGCACCATGTCGCGCGCCCAATTCTTGAAGTCGCCGTCAAGCAGGTCGTCGCCTTGCTGCGTGACGATGATGTACGTGGAGAGCAGATGCTGCTTGGCCAGATCCCGCACCGTTTGCTCGTAGTCTGCAGGTACGGTGAAGGGTCTGGCGCTTGTGGCAAGCTCCGGCTTTACGTAGACGTGCTGCTCGCCGTTGAACTGAGGCAGCCAGGTAGTCACTGCCTGCGCCGGACTGGCCAGTGCGGTCAGCTCAAGCATCAGCACGGTCGCGAGCAAGAAATTTCGGATTTTCATAGGTGTTCCGGTTTTGAGATGGTGAACAGTGCGAAGCAATCGCTGCTTCGTTCTCAGTAAAACCATTAGACTGAAGCCCGGTTGTCCACCGGGGCGAAGTGAATCTTGAATCTCGACAAAGGTTCGAGATTTCTCAATGTGTGGCATCTGCTAGCTATTGGTCGCGCTTGTATAATCGGCTCTTAGCGATCGGTAGAGACCGCTCTGATTTTATAGGCCGAAGGGTCATAGACCTCTACATTTTTCAGTATAAGTGATTCCCATGAAGTCACCGGGATCACTTGCTGGCGCTAGAAAACAAACCTAATTCCTTGCCCAGAAAACACGTTCACCAACAATATGTCCTAGGCTTCCGGCTTCACGTTTGATCGGCTCACGATGCCAAGCATAGATGGCATTCTCCACATGCACGGCGAAACCGAGCCCATAAGCAGTTGCTGCTATGCCTCCATAGAAGTGATAGAGAGAGCCATTAGCGTTGGCATCTGATAGCCTATTCGAGCCTTGATCAAACCGTTCCAGACGGTTGAATACAGCGTCGGTTTGCGGCTTGGCATAAGTGTTATAGGGGTAACCCTTGCTGTCTATCGGAGCTGACGGAACGGCAAGTTGCCCGCGCTGTGCTGCTGCGATGTTTTTGGTGAAGTTCGCTAGAGTCAGAGCAGCTAGGTGTTTGTCGTTGCCACAGATGTGCATGGCACTTCTCGTAAGCAAACGCTGACTAATTGGCGCGCGGCTAGAGCCAAGAAATATCATCAACCGTTGCTCGTATGGGCGCGTCACTTTAGCGGCGTATGCACTGTCATACATTGGCGGGTAATTTGTAGTATTGGCAAAATAGCCGCGAGCGAAGTCTTGGAGCAACTTGACTCTGTCTAAGACGCCGCTGTCGATGCTGTGAGGTTGCTTGAACTCACTGGTTACGCCATAGGCGATCTGATTGAAATGCTTCTGCACCAGCGGCGGCAATGGTGCGAACATGGTTATTGGTTTGGTATCGGCAGCAGTGTGCTGACCGGTACTTACGGACTGAGATACGTCGACCTGTTTGGATTTGATGTTGAAAGCAGCCAAAGAGGCTCCCAAAATCATGACAAGGCAGGCCGAGCGAAAAGCTTTGTAAAAGAGCATTGAAAGATCGCGAAGTAACTGTTAGTAGCTATGTCAGAAATGAGATTGGTTTTTTCAGTGGAATTGTAACCAAGCACCGCATCGAAAGATTTGGTTTGCAGGAGCTGTGATGGAATATTATTCTGGGTTTCGGTGGTTGAAGGGTTACATAAATAAAGAGAAATAGGTTACGTCTTAAGCCTTATCAGCGCTTAATTAACGAAGCAATACTATTTCTATATTGCTAATCTCTTACGAAAACCGGCCTCTCTCTCAATAGTGAGTCTCTAAAATCCTATTGCTATGCTGCTTTTCGGGGTAGAGCTGCCACCGAAATATAAAATTATTGGCGATTGTTCTTTCGTATTAACCGCAGTTAAACAGAATCTCGAAGAGTGAACTAGGCTACCTACAAAGGCTTATTCTTGACAACCGGTTCCGAAAAGAAATTGGGTTAGTTGCGCTATCTGTGCGCCAAAACGAAAGCCAGAAACCAGGCAAGAACAAAAGCATAGAAGCTCCAGAGAATCTGGAGCTTCTATTCTTCTAGCCGGAGAGCAATCGAGTGATGGTGCGGCTTAAACCTGTATCTCTGCGGTTCCTACAGTGCCTGGGTAAATTCCCCTAAGAGCTGCCACCAGGGAGCCTTCGAGCGCACATAGAATACCACCCAGCCGTAGTTTGCTTTCGTGATCGAGTTAAGGATCTTTCCGTTAGCGTAGAAGCCCAGCCGCTTGAGAATGGTGCGAACTTGTTTTGATGCCTTCCGTGCGATACCCGAAGGCCAATTAGCCCAGTGGTGCGAAAGCTCGACGAAATAGTCGGGGAAGGAGCCGATCAACCTGGCGATCTCGTCGATTTCGAAAGCGCTGCCACTGACGTCAGCTTTTTGAGGGCGTCTTGGAGTCTTTCTGGGTTTAGACCGACGGAGACGTTACCGAATTTTTTAGGGCTTCGGCCAGAAGGGCGAAACCGGATTTTTCGGGTGACGCCAGCGCCGAACTGCGCGATAAGCCTGCCCGATGCCAATCAGCAAGTGGCCACTGGCTACGACCAGAATGAGCGTGGCCCAGGCTAGAGCCCAGGCCTCTCCGCCGAGCAGGTACCCGCAAGCGGCACCGACGGCAGCTGCAACAACTGCCAGCAAAGCATTGAAGCAGGCGATCATCAGGACATGCAGCGGACTGAGTGGTCCCCCCAGTCTTTTGCGGGGAACGAACTGATTTTGCCAGTTGTCGCTGAGAGGATTCAGCACTGAAAGCCCGCACACGAGAACGGCGAGCCAGATCAACGAGTTCATAGTTGCCTCCGTAGTGAAAATGATTTGTTCTAACAGACGCTGAATCGCATCGAGGGATTCCTGCACTGCCACATGGCTCGTCAAGATTAGCCATTGTGTTAGCCCAGTGTTACTCGGGGAGAGGGAACTGGGTGGGGGATTTAAACCTGTGAGCGCCAGTCGCTGCAAAAGCGAGGCACTCTAAGGTTTATCTCAGCATTTTGCGAATCAGATCAGCCACTTTCCCGACCATGTTTTCTTTGTCCATGTACCCTGCGATGCGCAGCAAAGCGTCTGCGTCGGTTGGGCAGGCGGTCATCTCGGGAAGCAGTTCCTTGATGTTCGGGCAATCCTCGCAGACTGCGCGCAGGCGCTTTCCCGTATCGCCGGGGAAGGAACCGATCAACCAGGCGATCTGGTCGATTTCTAAAATGTTGTCACTGACGTCAGCGTCTTTGAGGGCGTCTTGAAGTTTTTGTTCTTGTGTGTTCATGGGTTTCTCGTTTTTGGTTTTTTTTTGAGGTTGGGATTGAGGTGTAGGGCACGAAGTCCGTCGTCGTTTAGGGCGACAGTGAAAGCGGGATTCTTTCCGCAATGGAGACTGTAACCAGCGCCAAGTAACAAGAGCTATGATCGCCCTGCAATTCTCACCTGGAACCATTCGAAGTTGTCTTGGCACGAATGGAAACACTTGTAATTGGCATGCTCAAATTTCGTCAGGTCGTCGAAGTTTGGTGGCAAGTAAACGATCAGTCCTCTGCTCGTCTGCATTACGGCCATATCGAAGGTGCCGATACGCTTGGAACGGCAAACGAAATTCGGGTTGAGCCAGTAACTTCCATCTTCTTTCCGGCTGAGTGCCCATGGTTGAGCGTAACCCAGCTCACCCCTTTGAAGTAAGTCAAACCTTAGCAGTATTTCATTGTCTCGCTCTTCTCTGCCTGCAGCTTCCTGCAGTTCCTGTTTTGCTAACAGCTGTATTTGTTCTTTCTTTCTCGCTTTTTTATCGGCAATACATTGCTGTTGTTTTTTTTCCTGTTCAGCTAACTGCTTTGCTCGTTCTTTCTTTCGCGCTTTCCTTCGCGCACGTTTAGCAGCAGAACGTTGCCGTTCCTCTTCTTCTGCTTCTCTTCTTTCTGCTTCTTTGAGCAGATTAGCCGCGTTCGACTTGCTCAGTTTTGCGGTCGATTTGCAGTCGATTCGCGCATTTCGAGTATCGACCCGTGGGCTAACTTCGAATAGCTTCCTCCAGGCTCGCGCCCAAGCTGTTGTGGCAGTCAGGCGCACCGCTGATGGTGCCAGCCAGAGTAAGCGCGATTGGCGCCGGCTCAGTGGGCTGTGCTTCCCTACCAATAGTTTGCACGAATATTCTGAGACTTTACCCACCAGAAGCGAATAGCCTGAGCTGTTCAGTTCTTCTCTCGCCTGCTGCAGTGACTCCGCTGTGATGGGCGTGTCAGCGGAGGAAAAGTCAATCAGCACTCGCCTTCCTTGCTGCAGAGTTACAATGACTGCATCTCTTTGGACTATTTGAGCAACAGCTTCAACAAGGTCGTTGGTCATTTTGACCGTGCATAAGGCTATCGCTTGTGCAGTGTCTGGAAGACTGTCCTTGATTGACATCCCCCTTCCATATTCGACTACAAAACTCTCGGTTTCAGGTGATAAGTGTGAGTGTGTGTCCATAAAATTACCGGCGTGAAACGTAACCGGGCGAAATTGTTAGATGTAATCAGAGCAGCCGCGATGGGCTTTTTCTGGCACACGAAAGGCACTTCACTATACTTTTACGGCTCCTAAAGTGCCTGGGTGAATTCCTTGAGGAGCTGCCACCAAGAAGCTTTCGGGCGCACATAGATGAAGACCCAGCCATAGTTCTCTTTCTTGAATGGGTGAAAGAGCGTGACGTTAGAGTCGAAGCCCAGGCGCTTGAGCATGGTGCGAACTTCTTTTGACGCCTTCCGTGTGATGCGCGAAGGCCAATTAGCCGTTATACCGGCGTTTACCGGACGAGATGAGTTGAGGTTTTAGCCATTTTTGCGCTATTTTATTCGGCAAACTTGTCAGCCGCCTGGTGCACCAATGGTGGTGTCGTTACTCAGCGCACGGGATAATCATGGGCCCAGTTCCCGCCCACCATTTTCCAGGCAAACGAGTAAGAACTTGCAGGACCACCGCTATTCGGCAATATATGTTCAAACCTGCTCGGGTCTGGGTTGTACACATGGGTACAATCGTGCGGACTGATTAGAGCCAATAGATGCAACTCTTCTGAGAGGAGGACGGTGTCGTTCCAACGTTGAAACGTCGCCTGGCGAAGAATGTTATCGGGGTTGCCGGTATAGAAAAATAACGGTCTTTTCCTGGCCGACATGATGATGTGCGTCAGCGTTTCAGAATAACCCTCAGGTAGGTCCTCATCCGTCTCCTCCGGGGGCTGACACGGTGCGATTTTCAGTACTCCGTTACTGGTCTCAACATTAGCCCAGATGAGCCGCTCTGGCGCTGGCTCTTCAACTGGAATGGTGATACGTCCCATTGCGATCACTCTTTTGCCTTCAGTTCCTTGAAGCGCAATACCTTTTTGCACCTCAGCATTGATGACGGTATAACACCGGCGAAGATTTGCCCCTGAAATCATTTGTAGTTCCGGCTTTTACCGGGCGAGAAGTGTTGCAGTCTTTGCCAATCCATTATGACCTCGGCTCAGAGTTCACTAGGACCCATTCGAAGTCGGCTTGATTGGTTTCGAAGGAATCGTCATAGCTCTGATTGACAGCCCTCTGGTGGTTTAACTTTTTTTTGGGCAAATTTACTATGAGTCCTTCTCTTGTGCGCCTTACCCGCATCTGCATGGTACCGCGCTTGCGCTCACCGCACGTGTATTTCGGATTAAGCCAGTAACTTCCATCGTCATTGCGATTGAGCGCCCACGGTACGGTGAAGGCATCGTTGCCTGCGGAGAGCGCTTCGATGGGGATGTCGCAAGCGTCGCTATTGTAGCGCCAGTAATCGCCACGTGTGGTCGTGCGTGAACCTTGCCGTGAGACTCCCTGCCTGGAGTTGAGCAAGTTTGACCAAGGCTCTGTCTTCGCTCGATAGTTGTCTTCGTCTTCGATGAGAGCGCTGTTCAACGTCTTCCGAACTCTTTTCCAGGTCAATCCAATGATAAAGCGCACCGTTGATGGTGTGACCCAGAGTAGTCGCGATTGGCGCCGGCTCAGTGGGCTGTGCTTCCCTACCAATAGTTTGCACGAATATTCTGAGACTTTACCCACCAGAAGCGAATAGCCTGAGCTGTTCAGCTCTTCTCGCGCCTGCTGCAGTGACTCCGCTGTGATGGGCGTGTCAGCGGAGGAAAAGTCAATCAGCACTCGCCTTCCTTGCTGCAGAGTTACAATGACTGCATCTCTTTGGACTATTTGAGCAACAGCTTCAACA
>JBIPOV010000166.1:0-3966 GCA_044378815.1 Obscuribacteraceae bacterium (SeqCode)
AGATGTTGGTGGGGTCAGTACCGAGCCATGCACCGGCCTGAGCAGCAGTGAGCTTCAGCTGGCCGAACATGAAGTTGGCAGTTTTTCCAGCAGCGCGCAAGAGTGACACTAGGAGCGCCGATTGGTCGAAGCTATTTCCGTAGTGCTCGATTAAAGTCGTCAAAGCCCCTTTTTGGGAACCATAGGTGTTGATGAAGCCAGTGTTGTTGGCAACATACTGGTAGATCTTGTCCACGTCATTGCCCAGAGCGGCGGCCAGAGCCGGAATGCTGGGGATGGCAGGGTTGGCCATCAAAGACATTGGGCCAGCCAGAGACTTCAGAGAAGCCGAAGAGCCACCAGGCTGCTGGGCTGCAAGCATTGCAGCTTCTTGCTGCTGCAATGCCGGGATGGTCTCAATGTCGAACACGTTACTCGGCGCTTGCCGGCCTTCGATCATGGGCTTCGAGTCGGCAGGGCTCATTGCATGCATGCGGCCTTGCAGTGGCGAGTTGCCGGGGGCGATTGAACCGCCGACGGGGAAGGTCTTGCGTTTGTTGATAAGCATTTGCTTGTCCTAGGTTATTCAATTGATTGTTTGCTGTCTTGCGCTTTGAACTGCTGCGATGCGCATGGTGAGCGCATCACGTCGAGACGACGCTTGTGCGATTGCCGCAAGTGTCGTACGAGAAAATCACGGTTTTGCCGTCGAAGTAGGTGATGGTGACGAGTCTGCCGAGGTTGTCGTATGTGAAAGTCATGGTGATTTCCTTGCTCTACAAAAGAGCGTGTGTGTTTGTGGGTTTGAAATTGGTCGGCTAGGTGCGCTTGGAGCTGCCTAGTCGAAGTTATTTGGAGGAAGTTTTTTTTGGGCTTTTTGGATTTTGGCGTTTCGAATTTCTCAGCGGGTAGACTGCTGAGAAAAATGGGGGCGAAGAAATGCTGGACGCTAGACTGGCTTAGGTTTCGGGGATTAGGGAAGAAATCGATGAACCATAAACAGTGTTATCTCCCTACTTACTTCCGCGCCCTATCAGCCACTCAAAGCACTCTCACTTCTTCTTCGGCCCAACCAGCGCCGTCGGCTCAATCGGCTTGTCCACCAGCTGATTCCACAACTGCCGAACTGCCGGGTCCTTCAGGGCCTTGGCCAAGTCTGCCTTGTTCTTCGCCAACTCAGCTTCCGCCAACTTGAGCGAAGTCTGCATGACCTGCTGATACAGCAGGAAGATCTGTTCAGAACTCAAGTTCTGATTCATGCCCTGTTCGCAAAGGCGAAACAGGCTCTCTCTTTGGAAACTCACGAATTGAGACCTCTTGGCAAGGTCGATAACCGCCGTCTGGAAGTCCAGCTTGGTCTGCACGTCGACATTCGGATTGTCGAGTTTGACCTGAGCCAACATGCTCGCCACAGCCGACATCGCCACATCAGGCGACGGCTCGGAACAAACAGCCATTGACCCATCGGCCTTGGGAATCATGATAATTGCCCTCGCCGATGCGTCCAGGTCAACAATAGTGGGCTGACCAGCTGTGAGGGGATGTACTCGCACTGACGGTGCCACAGCACATCCCGCGAGCGAGAGCGCGACAACTGCCGCGAGAATTAGAGAGGATACTCTCATACTTTTTTCCTTTCTTCTGCCATGCCGAAAGAACCGCTACCAAACGAACTTGGCGCGCTCCACAAGGCTGGCAAATGGGGCCTTACTTGCCCGGGGGCTCCAGAGCACTGGAAGCAGGGACGAACAAAGGCGAGAAATCCGGTTGCTCCATTTTCGAATAGTCGCAACCTTCACAATTAGATTTGGTGGCACCAGCTAAGTCAACTTCTACAGAAGTAAGGGCTTGCTGGCCCAGAAGAATCTCTTGACTGGACGCCTCATGCAGAGGGGCAAAATCAGGCTGATCCATATTTAGGTCTCTTTCTTTAGTTTCAGAGTAGCTGCAGAGTTAGGAACTCGTAGGCTCTACCGGAGCAGGTGGAGTTGCTGGAGGCGCAGCCGGAGGAACAGCTGGCGGCACAGCCGGTGGATCTAGCGGGGTCTTGCATGGGTAAAACTGACCTTCCAAAACAGGGATGATCAGCGTCGTCAGAATCAGCACCACCGAGCCCAAATATGGTTTGTACCAGTCGAAAGTCAGGGCGAAAGGTCCGCCGAGAGCGAACACCCAGGCGCTGAAAGCTAGACAGGCAGTCACCCAGTGAAACATTTTGCTCGATACAAAACCGGGCGGGTCGGTCTTGACGTAACAGACATACAGCGGAGTAAGGACAAGTAGTACACCGAAGACGCCCCAACTGAGCCACAAAGGCGGGTTGTTGCTCTCGGTAATACCAGCGATTGCCACATATGCAGCGAGAATATCAGCTGGAATGTAGCGGACCAACTTCTCGAAATATGAGTCTGTGGTCTTACTGTCAGGAGGCGGCTCCTGAGCAGCAAATTTAAAAAGGTTGAACATACAGTTCTCCTTTATCTATATTGTTGATTATTAGAGCAGTGAGCCTTTCCACTTGAATTGACTCACCGCTCAATTAGATCTTCAGCAGAGCTTTGATTGAGAAGCTTAAAACGTAGCCTCTAATCAACCGCTCAGCGCAATGGCCAGAGAATCGAGGCATCTATTTCTAGATTGCATCAATAGCGCTGGCAGAAACCATCTATAGAGCAACTCTAAGATGGCTTGTGGCAGCGCTACCTAAATGACGGGGAAGATCGGATTAGTTCAGATCGGATCAGATCTGACCAGACAAGCCAATCTTCCCCATTCAATAGTTCAAGCAGCGACAGGCAAAGCTTCTGCCAAGAAGCGCTTCAGCCGCCGCGAAACAGCAGCATCAGACAGAAGCGCCACTAGGCTTTGCTGACTGTGTTCAAGCATACTGACCTGAACAAATTCATTGCTAACGCTTCGCAAAGCCTGCATAGCCTCGACCTCGAACATGTTTCGCTTCGCCTCAGGCAACTCCTGGAACGCTGGCAGCGCGCGCAAAGCTGGCAGAGTCTCGCTCTGCTTTTCGCCCATGGCTAGAGCCTCGCGCACATGTGCTGGCAAGAAGTCATTTGGATTGCCGCCCAAGCCGAAGGCTGAGCCATTGGGCAGACCCGGGATATTCGGCATACCAGGAACATTCGGCAGCCCAGCGATATTTGGCATGCCCGGCATTCCGGTGACACCAGAAAAGCCCGGCATACTTGAGCGCCCCTGTGAGACCCCAAGCATTCCCGAGATTCCGGCAAACGGATCTTGGAAGCCAAAAGCATTGTTGCCTTCGTTAGCTCCCTGCCTACCAGAAAAAGGATCGCGAGTCTCGGGCGCAGCTGTGAGCTGATGGTGTCGCCCGACTTCAGAAGCCGGTTCAACAAAAACGTCAGCTTTCAGTTCGGCCTTGAATTTCTCAGCGACAATGTGTGCGCTGTCCCAAGGCAAAATCTCAGGCTTCGCCTTTTCAATGAGAGTGATCTCAAGCCAAGCTTTGCCTGCGATCTTCTCTAAGCAGAACATTGTGCGTGTGCGCAGGCCGCGAAGAAAGTAAGCCCGCTTCATGACGATGTGTCGCAAGTGAGGGCTCAGTTCTATATAGAAGGCTGGTTCTTTGTTCATCTGTCCAGTTGTGGTCATTTGATTGTCTTGATTCATTTGGAATGGTCTCCGTCAAAGTTGCGTCGATAGTCAAGATGAGCTACCTAGCGCCAGTTAATGCTGAATGCAGTTTCGCGTTTTGAAATCTGAGAGCACTAACATAAAAGGAATTGAGCCTAAAAAAGCTTGCTACCTACTAATATCGACGGCCCGGGGTGTCAAGTAGAAAGTCCAACGACAGACTACTAAACAGATCTTGGTCAAAAAGCTATTTAACCAGGGGCGGCAAGGTAAAAGCCCAATGGGCTTTATGGAAACGCTGATAGTTGAGTTAAATGGGGGAGGGGTTGGAAGCGATCTCGAAGTGGAATTAGTTGGAAGTGCCCCGCGACACTATTC
>JBIPOV010000054.1:0-44695 GCA_044378815.1 Obscuribacteraceae bacterium (SeqCode)
TAATTGGTCGCCTTTCAAGACTTGTCCATTAATCAGATAGAGACTAATCTTTTTGTCAATGAATTCTTTTGACTTCATCAACTCATTTAGCAATTTATTTGGAACTGCTATGCCAATGATAGCGGGCTCATGCTTGTTATCCCCTGAGATAGCGTAGGTTCTACCGACATCCATCGCACTCGAGACGAAGAGATTGCCGTCGAAAGCTTCAACACCATTGGTTAGTGCGTTAGTTGCAAGGCGCTGATTCGTACCGTGAAGAAAAACTTTAAAATCGCTCGTACCTAGCTGATCTCTCACGCCAGACATATATGCAGCGATTTTTGTGGCGCTGGATGGAAAAAACTCAACGAGGTCCGCTATCTCCTGCTTGGGATAAGGCGAAGCGGTGTGATTGATTTCCTTTGCTAGCCATTGCAGTTGCGTGAGCACCGTTCGTCCTTTGGGACTGTCGTCAGCAAAAGCCTCTTTAATTTTGTTCGCCTTCAATTCAGCTTCTTCTGGATCGCTTGGGTCAAAATAAGGTTTTAGCTGTTCTGTTGCTTCGGATAGCTGCTTTTTGTGATTAAGTTTGTCCGCCTCAATTTTGCTTGTGATAAATTCTGCAGAGTCTCCATGACCTTGCGACAAACGCTTACCAGCCTCTGGCCTAGACTTCCCATCGCTAGCAGGGCTGTCACCGTTGGTAGTGCCTTGGTTAGTCAGTAATTTTTGTGGCACCTGTTTTGCGTCAATCAAATTCATACCAACTAATCTTGCCGCCACGTTCTTGCCTGCCTCGTTGTCTGGTAGCATAGTGACTAGGTCTGAGGCTGCCTCTCGAGCCTGGCTTAGGACTGTAGGGGAGGCCTGGCTATCAGAGCGGAGCTTACCCAGGGCTCTAGTGAGAGTCTGGGTGGTTGAATTAAATTGCAACATAGAAACAGTGGCGTTGATTGCCGACTGTGAATTGATTTGGTTGGTCAGTGTTTGGATATTCCTTGTCAGCTCAGCCGCATTTGCTCTTCGTTCTGCTGCAGATAGCACGTTGTAGTGACCCGGCGCACCGGCAATTCCTAGTGTCTCCTCTGTGATACCACGTGTCAGTTTATGTAGTTGTGGTTCATCGTATAGCGTTGCCTTGCGAGCCTCGGCTACATTACGGTAGTGCTGAGCGTTAGCCTCTGTCCATTCAACCAGTTTAGGGTCGCGGTAAAGCACTTGTGCGTCAAGTGTCGCACTTTCTCTCACTTGCTGATAATGAGCTAACTCAGCACTTATTAACTTACTCAAAGCATCTTTATTTATGCCTTGCTGAGCAAAGAAGTCTACTTGTCCCGATTGCTGTTCCAGCCACTTATCCACTTGCTGTCTTGAGTGGTAACTATTGTTTTCGGTGTAGTCCATCAGCAATGACTTTAGATTGCTTCTCTGTTCGAAGGTTTTTAGTTCAGTGCGTTCTTCATAGTCTAGCTTCCCATCGGCTTTTTGGATGATGCGAAGATCGCCACCCTGGGCCAGTTCCCCGAATACATCTTCTCTAATTCGACGTTCGAAAGCTTTGGGGTCTGCGGCATGCAAACTGGTGCGCTCTAGCATCTCCGACATATGTTTCATCTCGTGCCACAAGGCGCTAGTTGGATCGGAATGCTTCAGATTGATTTCAATTGTGTTGTCGGGATTGTAGCTGTCGTGATCTCCTTCTTGTGTAAGGACGATATTTCTTTCCGATATCATGTAATCAGTGATATTTCCGCTGGCATCTCTGGTAACAAGACCTAACTTAGCGGCGTATTCTCTGCCTTTATCGGCAAGCTCGCGTGTAATCTTGGATTTTAGTTCTTCGGTCTGGGCCGGGCTGGCCTGACTTAGTTCTTTGACGTACTCTTGTATTGTTCTGTCTGTTTCAGTTTCAACGCCAGTGCTCGTTGATGCACGTCTGCCTGATTCATTCTTGGCGCTGAGCCAGTCGTACAGTTGTTTTCTCTTGTCTAAGTGGCGGCTTCCTAACATGCTTTGAATGTCTGGCAGCTCGAAGCCGGAGTCATAGAGAAGGGCGGCCACTTCCATTTCCCTGTAATGGTTTGCGTCTCCAGTCGGCAAGCCAATCAGTGCTATATATCCAACTGGAATGGTGTCTGACGTCTCAGATAGGTACTGCGCTAAGGTTGGTGATATTACTTGCAACTTGTCCGTTGCCAGAGTGTTGCTAAATTGGCTAAGGTGTACTAAACGTTCTTCCATAGCTACCATCGCTTGCTCGGCAAGCATTCGTTGGCCAGCTTCACTCTCTATAATTTGAGTGTGCAAGGCTTTTGAGACAGAGTCAAGATTATGCTCTTGTCGGAATAGAGCAATTTCACTAGCTTTCTCAAGTTTGACTTTAGCGCCTGCTACTTCAACTTCTGTTCCCGCTGGCACCAATATAACTGGATCGGCCATTCTAAAGTTGTACACCTTAAGAGTTTCGCTGTTGCCGTCGTAAGGATTTCTAGCTTTTACTGTGTTCATAGTGGCGTTGCAAGATTTGCCATTCGGTAGGTTAAGGCCCGTTAAAACCTTTTGGAAATCCTTAGAGTTGATATCGTTGAGCTTTGAGTAGTCTATTTCTACCCTTACGGCTGCTGCCGCAATTGGCACATCCTTTTCACCATCTTCTGACTTGTTCATTGGTTCATGCTTACCAGATTCTGCAATTTGAAGGGCTTTTTCATAGTCCCCGTTGGCCATTGATTTCGACCATACTTGCATTGTCCTACGTACCGCCACACTGTATTCAGATGGTTCCCAGTCTGGGAGGGTGTCTCGTTCTATGATTTCTTTCGTGCTTAGGTCGCTGAGGTCATATCGATTTGTGTTCAGTTTTGTTGTTCTATCAGCACTGGCAAACAAGCTCGAATTGGGCATCCCTGCTTTCGCATCTTGCGCATTCAATATGGAAATATGTAATCGTTCACTCGGCTGATTGTAGTTAGAAGCGGCAAAAGAGCCGTCTGGCAGAGTCTCAATAAAGTGCCCTGAGGCACGTAGACTCTCAACGACATTGTCTTGAACACTGGGGTCAAGGTATAGATGATCGCCTTGAACCCGTCCTAGTAATTTAGAACCAATTTTTCCTTGTGCCATGCCCATACTTGCAGCTAATAACATTGAAGCCATTGGTCCGCCAAGGTTGGCTTGTTTCAGCGCTTTCTCTGCGACCGCAGTTATTCCCTCCTGGCCCATTTCTTCGCCTATTTCTTTGCTTGATTCAATGGCAATCTTCTGTAGCCAAGCAGAGACCATTGGTTTGCTGGCAGAACTTGCACCGCCTCGTTCTGCCATTTCAATCAACTTGAGGCTGTTAGGATTGGAAGCTAGGGATTTGACCCATTCTTTGTTGAGGCCAGACAGCCCTGATTGACCTAGGCGCAATGCTCCGAGGCCAACCAAACCCATAACAACGTTCTGCCCGTATTCGAAACCCATAGGCGCCTGAACTTCGCTTACGTATGAAACAAGGAGGTCTTTGGCTACATCTACTGAGCCTTTCAAGTCAGATGAAGCTATGAGCTTAGCTAAATCGTTACTATGCTTAGCTGTCCAGGCCCCGTGATATGAGCGATCGTTGTAGGCACCAAGACCAGTATCGCCTAGATTGTGGTTGACTAAGTACAACAGTTCTTTGGTCGCTTGAGTGGCACCTAGTGCCACGGCCGAAGAAACTAGTACTGCGGCCAGTGGCGTCGCTGTACCCAGCGATCCTACTGTGATTGCAACTGATACTGCGGCTGCTGCAATTACAGGCCCATTATCGCTCACCCAATTGTCGAGGGTGTCTGGTGCAAAGGCTCTAGTAATGGCGTCATCGAGTGTCTTCTTTAGCTTCTCGTGCTGCTCGTTGCCTGGCTCAAGAAGAGCAAGTATGCCTTTTACAGATTCGGCTCTAGATTGCAGTGCTTCTTTCGTTTCTAGATCGGTGGCACTATTTGAGGCCGCACTTAGCTTCTGTCCTAGATCCTTAAGGTCTCTGATATCGGCTGCAGAAGTGTTGTCCAGCAGCTCCTTAAGTTCTTTAGCCTGAAACTTTAAATCTTTGACAAACTCTTCATACTTGGTGCCCTGATTGCCGCTCTGAAATAGTTTAGAAAACGACGCAAATTTATTTCCAAATTCTAATACCTTGCTCTGGTTTCGCAAAAGGCTTTCGTCGCTGTCGAATACATTCAGTGCCTGACGCCTTCTAATACCAAGATCGAGATTCCCTTCCTGCGTTTGAGATAACGATTCTGTAATTTCCATAGCTTGCTTCAAGCGTTCGCCGCGATTGCCAGTAATTTCTGGTAACTGATCGCTTTGAACTAAATTTTGTTCTTTTAGTCGCGTTAAGCCGCCTTCGTTGAGATTCTTCCAGAGGCGAGGGGCCTGCTCTTTTATCGCATCTACACCGTAACGGTCTAGCATCATCAGGCCTATGTAATCTTTGCGCAGCTGCGGAGCACTGCTCAGGGACAGTGCCTCGTAGTCATGGACGCTTTTGGCGAACTCTAGTTGTGACCGGCTTGAAGAGAGCCCTCCTAATTCTTTGGTCTTGTCTTTAAAGGCCTTCTCATCGGCCCTAAATTGTTTTACCAAACTACCTTGCTTGTCGGCAAAGGCTTCAACGCCAGTTGTGAAAAGATTGATGTTACCTGGTAAGTAGCGCATACCTGGTATTACGGCATTGAGCAATTTTTTTGGACTCTTTTCCACCCCGTGACCCAAAAGGTCTATAGCCGTTACACCGGCCTTTGTATGTTGTTCAAGTAAATGGAAGCTATTAGCTTTGTTATCGCGTTCACCGTATAGCTCGCTCTCAATTTTACCTAGAGCGCTTGAAGTCTTTTCTATTTCGATGTTTAGCTTTTGCTCAATAGGCGGCTTGTCGATAAGAAAGGAATAGGGGCTGTTCGGGGTCTCCAGGCGTTGGTTGAGGACAAGACCAGCTAAGAAGCGCTCGTCTATAGGCTTATCGTTGCCAGGGCCGGCTATTTGCTCTCTCATGGCCGGATTTAGTGCATTAAACATTTGCACTCTGCTATCTAGATCTCGAATGGTTTGCTCACCATATTTGGTGCTTGCTGCATTGATTTCTGCGGCAAATCTGTCCGGAGCTACACCCCAGCGAGCGAAAATTTCTGAGCCACTAGCAGCCTTGCCATCCTTCGAGTAAAGCCTGGATTCAAGGGTCTCAGCAAGGTAAGTGGTATCAATGCCCTTTTGAGAAGTGCGATTGGACAGCTTTTCAAATTCGGCGCTTGAATGTTGAGGAAAGGCGGCGCGAAATAACTGACTATCTTTGTTTAAATCGAGTTGCTCTGGGGCGTTCATCAAGGGGTTGCGGAGACTAATCAAAGGGTTGGCACCGGCTGCTGCTGCTTGAGAGGCGCTAAAAGTGGCCTTTAGTTGCGGTGGCAAAGAGGATTCATGAATTACTTGTGACGTGTCGTTCATTTGTGCCGCAATCAATCTCATGCGAGATTGAATAGGAGAAGAGTCTCTTGCGCCTGAGTCGATTGAATTTAGTGCTGAGCTTGCTCGCTCTCCCGAAGACAAGCGTGTGTTCAAAAGACGATCGATACCTTGTTCCCCGCCAATAGTAAGATTGACGGCCGCCTGTTTTATTTCTGTTGGCGCAAATTCTAGCGCTTTGGCAAAGTCGTTTACTTGATTGGGTTGCATGAACTGCAACGCTACATTGAAATCATTGGCTGACCACTTGGATGACATCGCCATGAGCAAATCAACGGCTTGTCCTTTTTCCTCGTTACTATCGGAGTTTAGATGTGAGCCAATAGTTTCTCTAACAACCTGAGCAACCCTAGGATCATTTTCTGCCGCATGTGCAATTTGCTGCTTCAGCGGTTCATTGGATTGCTGATTCACTGAATTCAGGGCGGCAGTTGTAAGCTGTTCTCTTCGCTCTGGGCGAATTTCCAGCACTGCTTTGAGGGCCGATTGAAGAGGATCCGGGCGATAATACTGAGAATTTGGTGCACTTACATCAGCAAGAATTGTGCGAAGAGCTTGATTCTCTGGATACTTCAAGGCTTCTGCTGCTAAAGTCCCAATCATGGGAGTGGTGAGGGTGTGCCGCTTGAAAATATTATCATTCAAGGTGGGTTCGCTAGTTTGTAGCTTGCGCTCTATCTCCTCGACAGGAGTTGCAATTACTCTCTCAACAAGTGGTTCAGGAATACCGTTTTTTTCACGCAGTGTTTGAAGAGAAAGATTGGCCTCAGCTATGAATTCTTTTGCCTTGTGGCTATCTACATTTTTGTTGTTGTTATCAGCGCCGGTTAGTTTAACACCAGTAATGACACCGCTTTCGATTTGATAGGAAAAATTGGCGTCGGCATAACTCATCTCAAACTTTTTGAGTTGCGAATTACCGTCTAGGCCAATTTCTTGCCTGACTCCCCCAGAGTTGGTTGTGAATGTTAATTCAGCGGTGTTTTTATTAAAGGTCGTTTTGAGAAGGGTCGATTGAGCTTCTGCGGTTTCTATCTTGCGTTCTTCTACAACTTGGTTCTTGTCCTCTGTGTAAGAAAAGCGTTCTGTTAAAAGGGGTTTACCATTGCCGAAGTCATCTTTGTTCGAAAAGACTTCAAGTACCCTGCTGGAGCCGTCACGTTTGAGACCAATAAAAGGTTCTTGGCTGGATCGATTATCCAGATTTTCAATTTTTTTGCCGGTTGTGTCGAAAAACTCTGTTTCTGAAGCACCTGCTTCTTTAGTCTTAGTATCGGCGGAGTTGCCTTTGGCGTCGAAAGCTTTGGATGCTTCGGAGCTGCCTTTTATACGATTGGGTGTGTCACCAAGTATTTCCTGTACAACGTTTTCCCAGGCTTTCCATTGTTCTTCTGGCTTTTGCTTGGTATTTGTATCGTCGAGATCTTTGGGCATGCACTTCTCCGCTATTTTCCGTTCAATGTTCCACAGTCTCGATTGCACCAAACGCTTATTCCGCGTTCGATTATGGCACCGTAGTTGTTATTGAATTGGAAAATGAGTTGGCGAGCTAAAGTGATTCGAGTTTGCAACAATTTGCAGCTAGAGTTCAGCTATGGACCGTTGCGGGTAAGAGGTCAATTGGCTTTCTAGCCTTATATTCTTTAAGGGTGAACAATGGCAATAGTAAATTCTAATAGCAGTATCGAGCGTCTTTTTGGCCAATTGATAATTGAAGATAAGTGCGCGGTTGCTTCATCTTCAATTCAAGATTTTTCTACTGATTTACTAGATATACAGATGTTTTTGCAAAATATACGTGAGTTGGAGTGTGGAGTCAGTGATTTTTTTAGCCAGGCACAGTCTAAGCAGGGTTTTGGGCGGCAAGCAAATCTCTTGGTTGATTTCGTCAACACTACTTCTAGTTGAGTTTCATGATTGCTCGAATTTCAATTATCTTTGAGATTTGCTTGCGCCATATTGTCTGATTTTACTCTTACTCTTGGCTGCGTAGTTGATCCATGCGGGCTTTGAAAGCTGGATTGATTGCTTCTAGCTTTTCAATATTGTTGGAAACCGGCATGATGAAGCCTTCGTATAGACGATGAGTGTTATGACCGGTGGTGATGTTCTTCAATTGACCTGCAAGAAGATTCATTTCACGTTTTTCATCAGCAGTATAGTGGTGGTCAATTTTGATACCGAGCAGGCGGCAGGCTACGTGGCTGTAACCCTCATTGGGTCTAAGTGTTGCCATGTCATCTAGACGATTTTTTAGATCGTTATCGCAGACATCAGTTTTCTTGTTTTGATTTTTCTCCTTTTCGGTGCGGTCGAGTTCTTCTTGTCTCTGCTGTGCTTCGAAATTGCTTTGAGTCTCTGAAATTCCGTCTTTAGCTACATCTTGATGGGGGGTGAAATCATCTTGGGGGCTATAGCCAGCTCGGCGATCAATTTTCTCGATGTTGATTCCTCTGAAGGGGCCATTTTTGATAGTGGGCTGATCGCCTTTCAATAGGCTGTAGACAAAGCGGGCGTTGCGCTCGTTATAGACTTCGTCTTCTTGGCCATTGGCGGCCCGTTCTTTGTAGTCGTTCAAAAAGGCTTTGTAGTCGCTGCGGCTGAGGCGGCCGTTTTCTTTATGCGATGCATCGAGGGCATGCATTAGGGCACCATTGTTCTCATACAGTGGTGAAGCGGCATCAGCTGTCATGTCATGCTTAAGTTCGCGTTTGCCCTGGCGATTGTTTTGTCTGTCCCATTTGTTTAAGTCAGCATCTTCGATAGCTTCTCTATCAAATTTCCAGGCCTTTTTTGTGTGGGCAACCTGGTCGTAGAAGCTCTTATTGCCTTTGGGAGATGGTACTGTGCTTCTGAGATTGTCGGCAAAGATTGATTCAAAAGTCATGCCCTGGCCGTTTGCTTGGCTCTCACGCGATTGGGCCAGTACATCTAGTACTTCATTCTTGCTAACTATGCCGTTGCCATCTTGATCGAAGGCCCCTTTGTTGTCTCTGACGAATGCTACAGTCATACTAGGAAGGTGGCCAGTGCGCTCCAGTTCTCCAGCTACGCTCTTCCAATAATTGTCGTGTTGTTGAATCGATTTGAATGAACCATCATCTTTGGTGGCTTCAAATTCGTTGCGCATGTTCTGAACTGCTGATTCAGGGCCGCCTGCCAGGGCGTGGTGATAAAGTGTTTCGGCGTTCTTTACCGGATCTGGCTGGTCGTGTGACATGTGAGATTCCTCCAGTAGGAAGTGTTCGGGGGAGATTGGGAGGTTTGTGCCTCTCAGTGATGTCAATATAGGAAGCGAATATAACAACTGCATTGCAGTACTTGTTTTTCTTGGAAATTTTTTTCTGCGAGAATATATGGAAGGGCTAACTGTCACGTCAATGTTATTTAGCGGCAGCATTATGACAGTGCGAAGGCTATTAATTTAAAAGTTTCATCGGGGGATGGAAGTGGGGGAGACAGGTAATACTGTCTCTCTCTCAGTTTTGGGGTTTGTTCGCGAATCTCCTATCGCTTCAGCCGTCATTATTATGGGTACAATTTCTTAGATGTTGTCCTTTAGTCTCAGGTGTCACTTCTATGCCACGCGATTCGGTAGCCGGTTTACCTAACCACAAGCGCGACACTGAGCCAGATCATGGCAGCGTTAGCGGGGAAGGTGATGCTGCTGCTGACCTCTCTTCTGCTACCTGGCGGCAGATGCGCGGCGATAGCGCTGTAAAGGAAAAGGGCACAAAAGTCGAGTTTCCTGATCCTGAAAAGGTCGAGAAGGGTAGTACTGTTCCGATTTCGGTTTCGGTTGATGGCACTGCTCGCAATATCTATTTGCATGTTCCTGAAAATTATAATGCCGCCGAACCAGCTGCTGTGCTGGTTGTGTTCAACGGTTGGGGCGACAAACCCGGCCCTGGTGGCACCAAAGCTGGCGCTGCTGGCTTAGAAGAGCTCACTGGTTTAAGCAAAGAGGCCGATAAGAACGGCATGTTTGTGCTTTATATGAACGGCAATCCCAAAAAGGATCTCTCGTATAATAACGGCCAGTATCCTTTTTCTAAGACTGATGATGTTGCCTATACCACTGCTGTACTTGATCAATTGAACAAAAACTACAATGTTGATTTGGAGCGCATTACTTTGACTGGTTATTCTCAGGGCTCCAGCTTCGCCCACAAGGCCGCTGCTGAGTTGCCAGAAAAGTATCGACCAGCAAACTTAGTCGATATTAGCGGCTGGACAACTGGTAAGGAAGCGGCGGTGCCCCCCGGTATGAATTTCATGTCAATTCAATCGGAGAAAGACTCGGTGGCGCCTGCAGATGGAAGATGGTTTGGCTTGCACATGGATTCAGAAGAAAAGACCATGCAGCGCTATCTCAGAGGCAATGGCCTTGATGTAGCGAAGGCCGTTGTGGCAGGCAAATCATCGAACGCGGTGCACGAGGTAGTATGGGATGCTCCATCGGGAGCCAAAATTAAGAGTATTACTATTCCTGGGTTCAAGGGTCACGACTGGCATGGTAGTGTTGGTTCTGACGCACCTGTTAATGCCACCAAGGAACTAATCGAGTTCATTCGAAATAAGAGACGTGGAAGTTAATAACTTGTCGGTTGCGATTATTGGTGGCGGTCCTGCTGGCCTTATGGCGGCGGAGGTGCTCATCAATTCTGGCGTAAGCGTGGATGTCTATGAGGCCATGCCGACTCTCGGTCGTAAGTTCTTGCGCGCTGGTTTAGGTGGGCTGAACATTACCCACAGTGAAACGTTCACTGATTTCTGTTCGCGTTACAGCGATAAACAGAGCCACATGCAAATGTTTCTCGATGCTTTCCCGCCTGACCATCTGCGCCATTGGGTGCACGGGCTTGGTATCGAAACTTTTGTCGGTAGCTCCGGCCGGGTATTTCCTACTGAAATGAAGGCCGCTCCACTTTTACGAGCCTGGGTGCATAGATTGCGCGCTGCTGGTGTGCAGTTTCATTTGAATCACCATTGGCTTGGTTTTGATGGCGAGGGGATGTTGCGTCTGGCTAATCAAACAGAAGAGTTCTCTTTGCGGCCCAATTGCACCGTTCTGGCGCTTGGTGGTGCTAGTTGGCCGCAGCTTGGTTCCACTGGCACCTGGGTGCCCTGGCTGCAAGAGCGCGGCGTAGAGGTTGCCCCCTGGCTCAGTGCTAACTGTGGTTTTGATGTTAGCTGGAGCGCTCATTTGCGAGAGAAATTTGCAGGCTCTCCTCTTAAGTCAGTGGCGCTTACATTCAAAGATTTGCAGGGAAAGAGCGAAACTCGCCAGGGTGAGACACTGATTAGCGAATACGGCGTAGAAGGTAGTCTAATTTACGCCTTCTCGCGGCACTTGCGAGATTATCTCAATGTCCATGGCGAGGCTACTTTTACTTTAGATCTTTTGCCTGCTCGCAGCGCCGAGCGTGTGCTAGCTGATCTGTCGAGGCCACAAGGGTCGCGCTCTCTGTCGCGTCATTTGCAGACCTGTCTTGGTAATAACGCTTTGAAGAGAGCTTTGCTTTACGAGATGCTCAGCCGTGAGCAGATGGCTGATTCGGCCGCTCTGGCAAAGGGCATCAAGGCTTTGCCGATCACTGTTCGTTCTACTCGCCCTCTAGCTGAAGCTATTAGTACCGCCGGTGGTGTGTGCTTTAGTGCTGTTGATGAAAATCTTATGCTCAAGGCTCTGCCGGGAGTGTTTGTCTGTGGCGAAATGATTGACTGGGAAGCGCCTACAGGCGGCTATTTGCTCACCGGTTGCTTTGCCACTGGTCAGTGGGCCGGACAGGGGGCATTGCAGTGGTTGCAACGGATACCATAATCTATTGCTTCATAAAATCGCGAATCAGATTGTGGAATTGAAACACCCCAGCTTCCCAGGTTGGTGAATAGCGACCGGTGTCGTAAAGCCTTGAGCGAATGCCTCTTTGCACTAGTTCGACAACTTCTTCGTCTTCAATTTCAGTTTGGTTAATGTCTTTGGTGGAATAATTGCCGAAGCGTTCTTCTCGCCAAACATAAGTGAGGAAGCGGATCTTGGTAGTGTTGTGACTCTGTGGCATAACAACATTGACCGATAAGCCCCAGGGGTAGAAATTGAACATCATATTGGGGAAGAGCCAGTAGTAGAAGGCGGCGATTAGCTGGCCGTGATCCGGAGATGATTCTGGCAGATCAAAGGCATCCTCTGCTTTGGAGGCGACACCAATTTGCACATTGCAATATGGATGAAGATCGGTATGGTAGGCCTTCGTATCAAGTAAGCTCACGAGGGAAGGATGAATGAAAGGTACGTGCAATCCTTCTAGATAGTTTTCGACGTAGAGAGCCCAGTTAGCGTTGACGAAGTAGTCGCGCGATAGCTCTGGCGCGAATTTAAACTCATCTAAAGGCAAGAAGGCCAGGCGCTCTTTCATTTCTCCGATGAGTTGATCGAGTTCAATGGCTGGTTTGATTCCTGCGAACAACAAATTTCCCCAAGAACCCAGGGCGGCATGGGGCAAATTGTCTGCTGCTGAAGGAAAGTCTTCTGCTCCTTCAAACCCTGGTGCTGACTGATATGTTCCGTCAGTGGCAAAGCGGCGACCATGATAGCGGCAGCGAATAGAGCTATGTTGACAGTTTTCTTCAATCAGAATGCTGCCACGGTGCGTGCAAACATTCGAGAGGCAGTGCAGCTTTTGATTGTCTTGGGTGAGCAAGAGTGGCTCATTGAGACTGCCTTCAAGTAAAGTGATGGGCGCCATTGAGCCCGTTTGTGCTAGAGCGCCAAAAACCGTCTGGTTGGTGCCAATAAACTGCCAGGAGCGAGCAAATATTTGCTCAAGGCTAAGATCATATTGGGCCGGGTCGAGATAAAAGTTCGAAGCCATTGTTCTGGCTCGCTCAACTGTCTCTTGGCGAATTTTCTGGCTAGTCATCTATTTACCTTTAGTTCTTGTTTTTCAGTTCTTGCTTTTCATCTTGATGAAGGGCCAGTTATTTTACCCTGATTGGCAGTTCTTGATCTTAACCAGTTATTTTCTAAATACCAGGCAATAGCTATGATCGTAGCCGTATCCGCAGTCGTCCGGCCAGGACATTACAATTTCACCTTCAAAGTGAAGCACCTCTGAAACCGCCTGGGCAATGTCCCAGGCTAGAGTTGTGACTGTGCCATCTTCGTGCTTTAAATTCGACACTTCAAGCACGGCTCGGCCGTTGGGTTTGAGCTTATCGGCCAATTGACCATAGATTTTAGTGACATCATTGAGGTAGGCGCTGTAGCCGCTGCCGTCTGCATCAAATAAGGTCGTGTAAGCGGTGAAGGGGTTCTCTCTGTGATGTTTGCCCATATATGGCGGCGAAGTTATGGAAAAATCAAGGGCTGGAAGAGCTAGTGAATTTAGGGCCGTTGAGTCTCCATGCAAGGCCAGGTGCGGATGTTGGAGAATTGATTGGACATATTGATGGCGCTTGCTATCAAATTCAACGCCGTAGCATGTGCGCTTCAGTCGTTCTGCCACCAGCAATGTCGTGCCGAAACCCATGAATGGGTCAAGGACCACATCGCCTTCTTTGGTGAATTCTTGCAAGAAATGCTCAACCAGCGCCTCTGAATACCTCACGTCTTGATTAGCAAACTCGGCTGGCAGGTTTTTGCTATGGCTATTTTTCAAGGAAAGAAAGGTTTTCAAATTTATACCGAAACTATAGTGTGCCGCTGAAAGCGGTTAGTCTTTGTCAGCATTATTTTAGCCTGATCGCTAAATAGGGAGCTGTCTATCGACAACTCCCTATTCTCAACTAGCCGTTTTTAGTGTGACTCACCTGGTGGATTGCCTGGTGGGATCGGCGGTGGTG
Organism: Obscuribacteraceae bacterium (SeqCode); assembly: GCA_044378815.1. Classification (GTDB taxonomy): domain Bacteria; phylum Cyanobacteriota; class Vampirovibrionia; order Obscuribacterales; family Obscuribacteraceae. The sequence goes on from JBIPOV010000054.1 coordinate 13,315, forward strand.
GGCAGTTAGGCAGCGGCGAAGTGAACTGCCATTGCGAAACTTCCGAGTCACATGCCTTTGCTGATCCATCAGGGTTGGTTTGTCCCTGGGCTCTTGAGCAATCAAGCACGTTGCCTTCTGACTCCGGATCGCCGGCTTTAGGTGGCTTGCGACAGTCTGCCTGACTAGAGTAGGCATTGTTGCGCGCCATTACCGACCAGTTGATCGTGCATGGATTGCTCGAAGTCGGAGGTTCTTGATAGACATTTAGAGCTTGATAGTTGAGCTGTCCTCTTAAGATTGATTGAGGATTAGTTGTAGCGTTGGGCCCGTTGTTCGCGATGCTCACCAAAACCATGCCGTCTCCAGCGGTTGAATCGCCTCGGACTATCATGCGGAAGTTGCGCGTTTGCGAGGAAGGCACAACGCTCTGAGCGTAGACTGGTTGGAAGATACCGCTGACATCAGACATCGCTATGTTTATGTTTGGTGGTACGGTGCCGCCAACAATATACATGCCACTGTCTACCCAGTTCTTTGACCCGCGAGCGTTGCTAACTTGACCTGTTGGTACTGGGTCCGTGCCTTCAATGCCAGCGTCTGTTGCCGCAGTTTTTGGGGTGAAGAAAGGAATGTTTCGAGCGATTAGGAAGTCGCCCACTTTGTTTTTCTTCGTTCCCATGGCCGTTACGGAAAGAAGGTTGTTGACGATGGTATCAGTTACTCGTACACCCATCTTACCGTTTGTCGCAGCAATAGTAGCTCTGTCGACCACAGCCTGGTATCTGTTTACCAGAGCCTGGGCGGCATCAACTTCAGCTTGCGCAGCTTGCACTTGCGGGTCACTAGTGTCGTTATTGGCATTTTGCATAGCCCTTGTCAGAGCCGCCTGAGCTGTAGTCAGTCGAGCATGGGCTTGAGCCAAGAGCGGACGATACTTGGTTAGAACTCTTTGAGCAGCAGCGTCTGTATCGTTTGAAATGCGCTTTGTTTCAAGAAGTTCAGTCTCTAGATCGTATAAGTCTCTAACAGGGTTGCCATCAGTGGTGGTGGCGTTACCTTGTCTGTCCATACCGGTGGCAAGAGTAGTGCTTTGTGCGGCCCAAGCTAATTGCTGAGGCACACTGGCTTGCATTCGGAAGGTATAGGCCTGATCCACAAAGACCTGTCTGTTTGAGCTATTGTAATTAACTAGCGAGCGAGGATCTCTTCCAGGATTCATTGCGGTGTTAGCGTCAACTAGGTTGAAAATTGCACCGTAAACATTGTTAGAGTCTCCAACTGGAGGTCGTTGAGCAAAGGCCGGTTGTTCTAAGAATGACCTGACAAGTTCGTTGGAACCAGTATATCTTCTTGTTGAATAGTTGCCACTAGGCAAGATTGCCACGTTTTGACCGATAGGAGTATTGCGCATGTCGAGGTTGCGCATAGCCCTCACTACTGATTCGATGTTTGGTTTGATTCCTTCATTCTTCAGCCAGTCGTAGACGAATAAGCTGAGCGAAACACTTGGATTGTCGGCATTGCGACCCATGTAGTTTGAGCGGCTGATGGAACCAGAACCGGGGAATGCACCTCCATTGGCACTGAAGTAGCCACCGTTGCCGCTCCATGGCTGCGAGCTTCCAGTTTGGCCAATCGCTGTTATCTGTGATGCATTCATGATGGTCTGAGGAGTCACTGAGTTGCCCGTGAATGGTGCTGGGCTTCCTGTTGGTGGCATACCCTGTGGAAACTCTATACGCAGGAGTCCTGATGTGGCGCCCAATCTAGGACCACCCATTTGCGCACAGGCTATCGAAGTGACTATGCCTGAGGGAGTTCCGCTTCCCGCTTGAGGAGCTACTGCGTTTGCGCGCTCCCGTGCGGAGATCTTCACTACAGCAGGAATCACCGCCGCATTGGCCGTTAGGCTTTCAAAGAGGCCCTTGTCCACAAGGCGTACTTGCTCCGCTAAGTTCGAGAGCATGACCGGTCCTACCGGTGTTGGAATATCAACTTTTGCTCGGTAGTAGCGAATGCCATTTACCCGAGCAAGAAAAGCCTGATTGCCACCTAGGCCGTCCATCGCTTCAGGGTTTGGACAGGGGGTATTCGTCACACCGGATGTTCCGAAAGCCGTTCTTAAGTCGCCAACTTCTAGAGTAAAGTCGGCGGGTGTTAAGTCTTTATAGCCAGAGGAGGAGCGTCTGTTGTTGGCATTGTAGGCTGTAGCAGCGGTCTGGAGAAGATTTGCTCCAGTGATCGTGCGACCGTCTGCGTCTTGAGCAGTACCGCCAGCCATGAAAGTGTTGATTGCTCTGGCTAGGTCCCGGGCTGCAGTCTTGGCGTTGGTTAGGTCTTGGGTTGCAGCAGCTAACATCGTTGTATTGTTTAGTTGTTGCGCCACCAAGGCATCTAGCCGAGCCGTCGCCATCACTGTATTAATAGACAGGATCGGTCTTTGCTCTAGGCCGCCAGTACCATATTGGTCAATTACTCCAACCCTTCCGATTCGAGGATCGAGAATGGTTACTTTTTGTACTTCTTTAGCGACGGCAATGACTGCAGCATCTACTGAATTTTGTGCCTGCTTTTGATAACCGAATAGTTGTTGATAGTTGAGGGCAATAAAACCGAAGATTAGTGCAACGGCAAGAAATGCCGCAATGCCGTAAATCAACGTACTACCCGATTGAGTTCTCTTCATGGTTGAAAAACTCTCCCAAAGCGTTAGTGAAAATAGATCGCCTGAGTGTCTTGGCTCAGGCTTCTGGTAAGTGAAACGAATTTAATGATAGTTGTAGATCTCGATTTTTGCAACCTTAATCTAATCTATTTGCGCCTTTTTCAGATTAACTTATTTCTCGTCTAGTCTCTATTGATGTTGCATCAGCTGGTTAATGTAGGGGCCAGCAAGAATAAGAACGACTATAAGGACGAGGTTTAAGGCTACCACCGCTGAAAGTAAACTCGTGCCTACCATGAGTTGCCAGCATACAAGCGCATGTCTCATAGACATGACGCGCAAGATACCAAAGCGACTAATCACAAACAGTGTCGCAGCTGCAAAGAAAAGTAGGTCAGCAAAGGCATAGCACCATAGTGCTAGTTCTTTCGGGCAAAAAAATGGTACGGCGAGAAAGAGGAAAGCACCAAGGATTGAACCCTTGAGGATAGCGGCGCTGCTCTTGTCGCCAGCGCGAATCTGAATTGACGGTTCTTTGCTTGCCTTGCCGACATAGGCCCAAGATTCATTGAACGCTTTCCAGTTCGAGACCCGTTTCCCTTCATCCGGCGTATTCTTGCTAATTTCTTCTGCTAATTCTTGTTGTTTTTCTTCTGTCATGCCGTACCTAACTATAAGGGAACAATCTGAGGAGCCATAACGGCTGTGAGAGGGAATGATTGCTGTGAAGTGAGTGGTACCTGAGTTGGCAAGATACCAGGAATGGAAGCTGGCAATTTATAGTCGACTTGCGTTCTTACCTCCACGCTGCCCTCGAAATTTCCTCCGAGCAGGGGATTGGCTGGTCGTTTAAAGTCTGTAGACAGGCTGACTTGTACAAGGCGTGGACCAATTATGTATCCTTCTAGGTGTTGCATCTTGGTCACTACCGAGTTTGCCCGTTGTCTAATCGGGCTTGAGGCTGGCAATGCGCCAGTGGTGTCGGCTGTGATCGGTTGGATCACTGATGCGGCTCGGGCTGCGTCTCGGCAGGCATTATCGTTGAGGGTTGCCGCGAGGAAGAATACAATAAGGTCTATGATAAGGAGGAAGATTGGAATTAGAACGATTAATCCAGCCGCAAGTTCTATCAACTGCTGACCTTCGCTTCTTCTTCTTATTCTTATTCTTGCCCTGTGCTCCACCATTCGACATCTCCCGTTTTTAACCGCTAGCTGCACTAGCCTGTTGATCTTATGTTGACTGAAGGCCCTTAAAACTTCAATTTGCGATGCCCTCAGGATGTTCAAGCGCACAAGTCGACTGTGACTGCACTGGAAAGGCGAAAGGGAAGAGCAGCGGGGTGATGGAGTATCTTGCGTCTACTACGTAAGTGTAAGAGTATCGTGTTTGATCAATGGCGACGTTACTGCCCGCCGCGACATCGTATTGTTCCGGCGAGCCGCCATCTAAGACTCGGAATGTGCGCAGTGTCATGCCTGCTGCAGTTCTAGGCGAAATTCCGCCGAACTGGCCGAGTGGTCCCCCAATTATCTGGCCGGCGACGCGTTGCATCGCTGCTGTTGCAGCACTGCGAGTTTGTGATGAGCCAGCCTCGCGAGCTGCTGCCTGGGAGGCAAAGTTTAAGGTGGCATAGCCGGTCAACAGGGAAAACATAGAAATCATGAACAGAATAACCACACTGATCACGAGAAGGGCAAGTGGGCTTTCTGCCAAAGAGCTGGCGCTAATTCGCCTGCGGTAGGTTGAACAATTAGTTTTTGGTGTTTTCTGCAAAGTTGGCCTGTATTAGAAATAGTCGTTACTTAGGATCGCGTACACTAGTCTTCTTACCATCAGTACTATCGGTGCTAACGTTTTTGCCTCATAACCAAATCAGTTCGTTTTCCCGTAGCGCTGAGAAATCATTTGACTGTAAGGTTTCCTAATAGTTTAAATTAGATATTAGATTACATTGGAGCTGGTTAGATGAGCAGTGATTCAACGGTACTTAAATTCTTTCGACGAAAGGCCGTTCAGCTCGTCGTTGTAATTTCGGTATTGGTATTGGCGCAATTTCTCTGGTCAACCTATCGCGATGCTCCTCTTCCAACCATCGCAAGTTTGGGTGACGGCAGTATCTCTCGCCTTACCAACAAAAAGGTGGTCGATCCAACTGACAATCGAGGCCAGCCGATCGATGGCTTGAGTGCTAGGCAATTGGCCGCTTTTAATGAAGGAAAAGAGCTTTTCAAAAAGAAATTCACAGTTAAAGAAGGACTAGGACCACTCTTCAATGGTCAAAGTTGTTTTGAATGTCACGGACAGCCTTCCGATGCGGTAGGCGGTGAAGGTCGTGACAATTCCAGTACAAGTATTGTCAATTTCGCCAGGCGTATTCCCACTTCACCTAAAGCAAAGCTACCAATGTGTGAAGTGGTAGAAATGATGGGTAAGCGCGATGTTGATTTCTTTCTCGAAAAAGGTGGACCGAGTCAACAGAAGCGTTCCATTACTACAGAAAATCCCGATTTGCTGCCTTTTGATGTTCAAGTCGAAGCTGACATGATTCCGCCGGACGCGGATATTATTTCGCCTCGGCACTCGCCACCGCTTTTCGGTGACGGACTAATCGATAACATTCCTGACGCTGACATTATCGCTAACGCTCTCAAACAGAATATTGACAACCCGGCGATGGCTGGTCGACCAATTTCTGCAGTAGATCGCTACACTGAGGCTCCCCGGGTCGGTCGGTTTGGCTGGAAGAATCAGAATGTCAATCTCTTCAATTTCACAACTGGTGCTATGAATATTGAGTTGGGGTTGACAACTTATCTCAGTGCCACCGAAAATTCGGCGCAATCGTTTGGCATTTTCCCTAAAGAGGTTTATCAAATTCTCCCGCCAGGTCCGAACGACAAGGGTGAGATTTTGGTTAAGCTCAACTACTTTCAGGCGCTGCTCGCTCCACCTAAGCGAGGAGTGATTACTGATGAAGTGAGGCGCGGTGAAAAACTTTTCAATAGTATGAACTGCGCATTTTGCCATCAGCCCTCTATGACTACTGCTCCAAACGGCTACGTTGTTGATCCTGATAGCCCATTGCCAGAGCTTAAGTACCTTAAGCTTGCTGGTCTATCAAATCAGAAGATCTACCCCTACTCTGATTTTCTTGTGCATCAGATGGGTAAGGAACTAGCTGATGGTATTCCCCAGGAAGGCGCTCGCGGTGGGGAGTGGCGTACTACCCCTCTTTGGGGCTTGCGCTTTAAGAAGTTTCTTTTGCATGATGGTCGTACTCGTGTTGTCCACGATGCCATCATGTTCCACGGTGGCCAAGCTGAACAGTCTAAGCAAGCCTATGCTAAGCTGCCAAAGCAGGAGCAGGAAGAACTTCTAGCATTTCTCAATTCGCTTTAGCGGTTGCTCTGGTCTTAAGAGGTGGTAACCTTGTGCCTCTATTTCTGTCCCGTTTAACGGAAGCGTGTGCCACTACTGGCAGTGTTCGTGGTGCTCAGTGCTGTTCGCTCTTTTGTGATTTTGTTCACAGAGGAAGGTTAGCGGAAAAGGTTTTGAGTTGCTGTCGATGTCTGTGATTAGGTAGAATCAACCTTGGGAAAACTGTAGCTAATATTTAGAGAGGGGAAATGATTAATTCTGCCTTGCCGTCGGGGGGGAAACTATTGAGTCAACTGAGATTAGGGCTTCTCCCACTGCTGGTGTTGCCAGCGGGCTTGGCCTTGATGCTTTTTACGTGGTCTAGCAATACAAGTACGGCAGAAGCGAAGAGCGGCGGGAGTAAAGACAATCGTTTAGTTGTCGTGCATGAGTCACGCCCCCACGTGGCCCGTGCGGGAGTGTGGCAGACCTATCGGGATCATATTCATCTGAAACCAGGCCAAGAAAGAAAACAATTGCTTTTGACCTTTACTAATGGCGCCGAGGGCCGACCTAAGATGACAGACTTACGCATCTCATTGGCTGGAAAACCATTGGCCACAATCAAAGACTTTGATGAGGCCGGCAACCTCAGTCGCAGCTTAAGCGGTGTGATTGGCTCTGGTGATACTATTTTGACCAGTGAAGTCTTCGGACCGTCTGGGGCGCGGCTGGTGTGGAAGCTTCTGTCGGAGAAGCCAACCGTAAGCGCAGTTCAGCCAAATCCTTATGGTCGAGATGACATATTAACTATTCAGGGAACAAATTTTACTGACAACAAGCATTCGCTAAAGGTTACTCTGGCCGGCAAGACAGCAGTAGTGGTCGCAGCTGCTGCGACCCAGTTGCAAATCAAAGTTCCTAGTCATATTCCTGCTGGCGACCAAGACTTAGTTGTGACTGTTGACTCGACTGAGAGTAACGCCGTTAAGATTAAGGCTAGGCCAAACATTTACTGGAACGATATCACTTCTCAGAGCCCACTGCAGCCGGTGATGATTCTGGGACGCGGGTTCTCGAAGAATCTAGCTGATAATGTGGTTATGGTTGGTTCTCATAAAGCCCATGTGACAGCGGCAACCGACACTAGTATCACTTTTATAGTCCCCGAGATGTATTTTCCGCAACATGGACTGCCTCTCAGTGTGATTACGAACGGTGTCCCTTCGGACGGTCAATTATTTATTGATGTTGATATAAAGGTGGTCACCAATATCTTGCCAGCACCTAAGATCGTAAAATAGATCTCTGGCTTTGCTTGCAGGGTGTAAACGGGTGCTCTGCGGCGGTCTTATTTAATGAACTTGCACTGATACTCTGCCATTTCGCGAATTTTCTCGATCTTCTGATCGTACTCTTTTTGCACTGCAGCGCGAGTCTCAGGGTCTAGATCGTAAAATACCGTACCATCTGCTCTGACATACTTGTGAGTCGTTTCGCCGCTGCCATTGCCCTTTTCCATGCGTTCTTTGCATTCAGCTCGCAATTCGGCAATTTCTTGATTGGCTTTGTCCATAATTATCTTCTTGCGTCTGGCGGCATCGCTAGATTGACCGTTGTTTGCTCCACCATCGCTGCTTGCTGATACCGCAGACGAGCTAGCTGGCGCTGAAGACGAGCTAGATGAGGAGCTGGAAGATGAGCCAAAGGAGCCGCTTCTGGCGCTGCCGAGTTTGCCTAAAATTGTCTGGCAATATCCGGCGGTGGTGGCATCGGGATGAGCGTCAAGGCAGGCTTGATACTCTTGTTTGGCTTGAGCTGATTGGCCGCTGCTCATGAGAATATTGCCAAGGTAATAGTGCGCCTGGGCGAAATTTGGATAAGTTTTGACAACTTTTTCAAAGCTAACTTTTGCCCCTTTATAGTCTTTGGCGGCATATTGCTGGCAGCCGACTTCAAAATCACCGGCCCGAGCCGGTGGGGCGGCAATCAAGGCGGATAGATTCAGTGCGGCTAAAGTCAGCGCTGCTAGTGCGACTTTGGCTGCAATGGATTGGTTCAAAATTTGCTTTGAGGACAATAATTTCTTGATATTCATGCCGTTAGCTTAGCGCTTCACGATTGAACTGTCAGCAAGCGGCAGGAAGACAGTTTTACATTTGACCACTATGATAATTCTGTGGTTCTGTATGCTAATAATTCCTTTTTGAGTTGGCGTAATTGAAAGCAAAGAGAAAGCGCCCTGAAGAAGAAATATGCTCGACTTGCGCTAAGCCTGTGGTCGAGGGAAGTCATGCCGGTTTTTTCAAATCATATTTATTCCAATCCTTAAATTGTTCCTGCGGTAGTTTTGACGAACGCCTAACTCCTGTTGCCGAGAAGTCATCTAAGAAACAAAAGAGCTTTCAGGGCGGAGATTCTCTTGGCTCATTCTGCCCCGCATGCGGACTGGAGAGCGATGCCGGCTCAGCTCTTGGTTCTATAACAGGCTTTTTCACCCCGAATTCTCGCTGTGCCTGCAGGCAAGACGATGTTCTTAGTGGCGATGGTATGGCCGAGCGATTTTGGAAACTGAAGGAAGCTGAGGCCGACAAGGTATTTGCTAGCGTTACAAGAAATGTTTTGAATGATGAAGGACCCGTGCGAACCAGTATTAATCTGGTTCCTGGAGCTGTTATTGGTGGTATCTACCGGATTATTGAGTTGCTTGGTAAAGGTGGCATGGGCGAGGTTTATCTGGCCCAGAATCTGAGTTTGGCTAAAAGTTGCGCTCTTAAGCTCATTCCACCGGATCAGGTCACTGACCTGAGCTGGAAGAGATTCCAGAATGAAGCCAAAGCTATTGCCAGTCTGGATCATATTAACCTTGTGAAAGTGACAGATTTGGGTTTGCACCAGGGTTGCCTGCCTTTTTATGCTATGGAGTTTCTTGACGGCGAATCGTTGATGGACTGGCTTAAAGCTCGCGGCCCGCTGCCGCTGGAGACTGTGCTAGAAATTTTTGTTCAAGTTTGCGATGGTGTGCATTATGCTCATCGTAAGGGTGTAATTCATCGCGATATCAAACCCGCCAACATTATGTTGGTTAGAGAAAAGGGCGACAAGTTGGTCGTAAAACTGCTTGATTTTGGCTTGGTCAAGCTTGTACAGAAGGATAGCCAGCAGCAGGACTTGACTAAGGTCGGCGAAGTTTTTGGCACGCCATATTATATGAGTCCCGAGCAGTGCCTGGGCGGCAAAATTGACAACCGTTCTGATATTTATTCAGTCGGCTGCACAATGTTTGAGGCGCTAACCGGCAGGGTTCCTTTTGCTGGCAAGTCAGCTCTCGAGACGATTATGGCCCACCAGTCAGAGCCAGCCCCAAGTCTTGAAAGCTTTATGGGGCCGGGTCTCCCACCCGCGCTCGAGGTTGTATTGGCTAATACATTGAGAAAGGATCCAAATGAGCGGTATCGTAATCTTTTTGAATTACGCCTAGATCTCGAAGCTGTTGGACGCGGACAGGATGTTGAGGTTTATTGGTTGAGGAAGAGCGGCTCCTCACCAACAGTCGGTTGGGAAGAAGCCGAGAGCGATACAGTGCTTGAGTCTCTTGATTTTCGGTTCTTCAGCTATCTCAAGTCACCTATGTTCTTGCTAGCGATTGGTGTTTTATGCTCGCTACTTTTTTTTACATGCTTTCTGCTGTTTGCTAGTCGGAGAGATAATTTGGCGCCACCTGCTATCGTTGCTGGAAGTGCTGCCAGTAAGGTAAGCGCTGCCAGTAAGGTAAGTGCAACACCGGCTGAGCTTTCCCTAGCAAGCGAGCAGAAGCGAGATGAATTGCAGCCGCCTAGTTCTTTAGCAGCGACTGAACCGTTCTCTACGCTTGTGCAAGATAGCGGTGGTTCTTGGCGCTGTTTTTCCTTTCCTGATGACACTGAGCTGGGCGTAATATTTGGTGCTGACGGCAAGGGTGTTCCTGCCAAAGGAAAGGTTAGATTCGCCGCTGGGGAGAGGTTGTGTTTTGCGCCAGCTAGGGTTGCCATTAAGTTTCCTTCTTATCTCAAGCGTTTTCGTCAAGGAGATGTTAGCGCCGTCATGATGTCGGGTTTTGTCGATAGTCCTGACGATTGGCTGCTGGCGTGTGCCGCAATTCCAGGCGTAGAAGCTGTTGACCTGAGAAAGAGTGGCAGTCTATCGAAAAGTGCCGTTGCCAGCCTCGATAGGTTTGTATCGCTCAAGAGTTTAAGTTGCGGAGACACTGACTTAGATACGCACTTGCTATCTAAGCTAGCGGTTCTGGACCAACTGGAGGAACTTTCCCTAACGGGTTATTTTGATTTGTCACCGCTCTTGCAGCGATTGCGCAATTCAGTTGTAATTAAGTGTCTGAACTTCCCCGCGTCGCCTGTCGATTTGAACGGCATCGCTAATATTTCGACTATGCAAAACCTTACGCGATTGAGCTTAGATCGATTCTTGCCTAACGATTCTCCAACGACAGTCAAGGCTATTGAACTTTTGCGAAAAAATAGCAAATTGCAGGAGTTGTCGCTCCGTGGTGTGGCGCTATCGGTGGTGTCAATTCCTGGGCTTGTCGCCTTGCCTAGTCTTAAAATATTGCGTTGCGATCAAACCCGTTCTGCAGATGACTTCAGACGGCGCTTGGCTCGCTCTGCGTCGTCTTTGAAAATCGAGGCGCCGCTCAGCTTCTAAATAAGCCGCTGCGTCTTTGGCTGATTCTTATCGGCAATTGAATTCTGAAGATTATTGGCAATTTTATTCAAATGCGGCGTGATAGTCTTTGCGTAAATCTTCCATTTGGGCCTCAAAGTCAACGGTAATGTGTGGGAAGGCCCTGCGCAACGCCGCTAAGTCTTGGACGTTCGCCTGGTGTTTCTCTATTCGTATTAACTGCAGTGGAACGCCCTTAAGCTGTAAAATCCCTTTTGCTGTGAGGTTTGTATAATTGAGACGAAGACAGGAAAGATTTTTCAATTTTTTTAGAGGGGCCAAGCCCTTTTCGGTTAGATCTTTGTTGTCACTAATGTCTAAGAATTCTAGCTTTGAGCAAGCAGATACGTTCACTAGGTCGCTATCTTTAAGGTGATCAGAGCCAAGGCCTAACCATCTAAGGTTGGGAAAGTTTTTCAGTTCTTGAAGGTACTTTCCGCTGAGTGCATTGTGACCGAGGTTCAAATGTCTGATGTTATGGTTGCTTGCTATGTTTGCAAGGAAACGACCTTTGACTGCAGTTCTATCGACGGTAAGTGCTTGGAGTTGTGGAAATCCGGAGAGTTTTTGCAGGCATTGATCGTTAACTTCAGTATTCGATAACTCAAGGCGTTTTAGTTGTTGGAAGCGAAGGATTTTTGCCAGTTCCGCGTCGGAGAAAATGCTATTTTTTTAAGCAGATGCTTGTCACCAATTCTGGTGGTATCGTGCAGAGTATGTCGATGGGTTTTTCTATGCCCATAAAATCGCTGGCTACAAAGTACAAATGCTTTCCTTTGGGCACAAGCACTTGGCCTTTGGCATCGGAAAAGATTTTGCTCGGGGTATGTTTATCGGTGTAGTCAGCGCCGTCATCAATCAACCCGATTTTTCCGATTTGGCCCCGGGTCGGGAAAGTCAAGGTGTAGCTACTTTGGGGAGAGGCTTTCCCAGCTGGTTTCTGGCCGCTTGGCGCAGCCGTTGCCGGTAGCAGGAAGTTCGTCGTCGCGATTGTTATTAGGGTGACAATAATTCGCTTCATAGCTATAGCGCCTCTAGTGATTGACAATTATAGTCGCTTGCCGCTGGCAGAGGTTGTTTTTGGCTAATTGCTGTTGGCAACTCTGCCTGATCTAAATCGGTCTTTTGTAAATCAGTCTTTTGGCTGAACCTTGATTGCCCCTCCGGCTGATGCCGAATCTCTTCAGACCTGAAACCATTGCAGAATAATTTACTTTTTCATCACCTCAAAAGGGCGGGAGTATTGACCATGCAAACTTACGATGCAGGCGACAAGTTGCCAGATGAATATAAGGCTGCCCTGATTGACCTCCTATCGTTTCAAGCTGACTCTGAATTTGCCGGTGGGCAGCGCGTGGAAGAGAATATGAAGTATGCCACTAGACCAGAAGAGGCTTATCGGCTGGCCAAGAAGGTAATGGAAGAGATTGGCCATGGTTGGTACTGCTGGGAAATTCTCGCCCCTTTGGGAATCGATGTGAACGCCCGGGTGATGCACTTAGTGCAGAATCGGGATAATCCAGATCCTAAGCAAGTGCGTGTTATTAACGGTTTTCGCAAAGAGAATTGGGCCCCCATGTTTGAATGTTGGGCTGACGTAGCAATGTTCTCCACTGCTGTCACCCCAGCTGCTGTAGCATTCCTCGGGCAGTATCGACAGTCAAGTTATCTGCCCTGGGCTAAAGTATCTGAGCGCATTTGGGCCGAAGAAAAAGGACATTTAGCATTTGGTGTTTGGGCTTCTAAGCGTGTACTCGAGTTCGATGGTGAAAAAGGTCGTGAGCAGCTGCAAGGAGCCGTGGCCAAATTTATGCAAATTGGTCTCGGTTTTGCAGGGCGTCCTGCCGACGATAGTGAGCACTTTGCCCGCTACTTCGAATATGGTTTGAAGATCAAGACCGCGCAGCAAATTCAAGACGAGTATATGGAAGTTGTGGAAAAGCGACTGAAAGAAATTGGTCTGGAAATGCCTAAAGACGTGCAACCTAACTATGATATGCGCATGGGCTACGCTCAATCTAAGCCTCTTTCGGCTGCTGGTAGCAAGGGCGGGAAATAAAGCATGACAGCCCAAAGCCTAGGCGCGCAACTAAGTGCTGAAGATACACTTCTGCTTGAGCAAATTGAGAATGGTGGCACCATTAGTTGCTGGCAGGAAGCCGGCGGTCGCTTTAAAGAGTTGGCCACAGGCATTCTTTTGCAGTTTGCCGATTCTCAAATGGCTGGTGCTGCTGGCTTTGCGCCCTTCATAAATAAGGCCACCACAATTGAAGACCGGCTCAATATGAGCACCATGGTCTCGCAGAAATTGAGCATGGCCAAAGAGAGCTACGAGGTTATTAGCGGCTTGAATTTCAATGTTGAGCGCTACCTTAGCAGTCACTGTTTTGAATCCCGGGTGCTAAGAGATTCCTTTTTAGGCTTCTCTCGCTCGTCGGCAGACAAGCGGCTCAATGCTCTTCTTTACCCCTTAGAGGGCTTTGAAGATATGCTCGTTTTTACCTACCTGCTTGGGGTAATGGCGCGTTTGATGTTGGGCGAGTTTGCTGATGCCAAATTCACTCCCTTGAAAGAGCTGGCTTGTAGCTGTTTGCCCCTCGAAACTGCCCACGCCAATTTCGCCCTGTTGGCTCTGCGGCGCAAGGCTGAATCGCACAAAAAGCAGATCGAACTTTCTTACAAGTACTGGTACCCACGGGTAGAAACTTCGGCTGGTCCTACTGACTCGCTGCGCAATCATTGGCACAAGCGCTTTGGTTTGAAACACTCTGATAATGTGGAAATCAAAGAGGAGTGGAAGAAGGAAGTAAGCCATGAACTGAAGAAGCTTGCACTAGAGCTATGAGGCAGCATGTCACCGACCCAGAAATCTGTATTGGTTGCTCGGCCTGCGAACTAGCATGCCCACTCAAGGCAATCAAATCTATTCTTGGTCGTTACTGCGTAGATGCTTCTATCTGCGAGGGCTGCGGCAAATGTATTGAGGAGTGTCCAACTTCTGCCGCCGACTGTTTTATCGAAGTGGCTGAGCCATATTCGCAAGACCAGCAGTCGGAGTGGACAAGTCTGCCGTTGATTGATTGTTTGTTTGTTTGTTTGATTAATTAATTGGATTAATTGCTGTGTTCGTTGCAGCCTGAATTGTTGTATCCGTCGCTGTCATCTTTGAAATAACCGCCAGCTTGTTACCAAAATATTTTTCTCAAACTGTCCGATTTTTGGCCGAAAATCGGACAGTTTTTTCAAGTGAGAAATCGGGCTGATTGCCTGTGTATCTGATTACCTGTGTATCTCATTACTTGTTTGTGCGTGGCCGTATCTGTCTCATTTTCCTAGTAAAAATGAGACAGATACGGAATGTTGAAAAGGGAGTGTGTTCTAGTTGAAGCCGAACCTGTATAGTTGCTCTTGCTGGATTCAACGATGTTTTCTTTAAGGGTGCTTTCAAAGTGCAGGAAGGCGAGTTAGTTAAAATACCAAAGTTAGGTGCGCCAGGAGCTGGCCTGCCATTCTTTGAGATGTTTTTGCAGAAGGCTGTAATTTTTCCCATGCTCTGCAAGATCACTACTTTTGACAGCGCCATTAGAATTTTTGAGAAAGAATCGAAGCTGTTGTTGCGCGAAGTGGCTCTTATACCTGTGCCTCTGCGAGACAAGCGCATTTTGGTGCCAAGGCTGCCCGCTATTGAGGATAGCTCTCGCTTTTGGTCTGCGGCAATGGTACTTGAGCACTTAATTATTGTCGGCAGTCAAATCAAGATAGTGGCGCAACATCTTGCTCGTGGAGAAACACCTCCGGGTGTAGCTGATGTAGCGGCGGTGAAGCCGCCAGGAGATTTGGCGGGCCCTGCCTGTATTGAACAATTCAAAATTTATAGCGATGATTTTCTCAAGACTGTGCGCTCACTGCGCGGTGATCAGTGGGCCACTGCCACTTTCAATCATCCCTGGTTTGGCCCCCTGACTTTGCATAAATGGATGTGCCTGGCAGCAATTCACCAGCGTATTCATCGCCGCCAAATTGAAGCCATAATCAGACTGCTTTGAACAATTCGCTGGTGAGTGCGAATTGTTCAAAGTGATACTTATTTGGCGATGTATCTACTTTATGCTTTTAAAGGAAGAAGTCTTTCATTAGTTTGCTGCCGGGGCTGACAGCATACTGCTCTAAGTCGCTAACACCGGCCTTCGCTAATACTTCAGTGTCGATGAAGAAGTTGCCGCTGCACTGCTCTGCTGGCTGAGTGAAAATCCAGTGGGCGGCATCTGCCACTATATTTGGTGTGCGGGAGCATTTCAGGGCTTCATCTCCACCGAGTAAATTCTTCACTGCGGCTGTGGCTATGGCTGTTTCGGGCCAGAGTGAGTTGACGGCAATGCCCTGACCTTTTAGTTCTTCAGCCATGCCCAGGGTGCACATGCTCATGCCATACTTAGCCATGGTGTAGGCAACGTGTGGCGCAAACCAGCGTTTGTCCATGTTGAGCGGGGGCGATAAGTTGAGAATGTGTCCATTGCTGGCGTTGGCTAGATGGGGAATAGCAACTTTGGAGCACAAGAAAGTACCGCGGGCATTGACCTGATTCATCAAATCAAAGCGCTTCATTTCAGTATCGAGTGTGCCAGTTAGGTTGATGGCGCTGGCATTGTTGACGAGAATATCGAGGGCGCCGAAGTGCTCAACAGTTTGAGCTATGGCTGCTTTGACTTGCTCTTCTTCTCGCACGTCGCATTGAATCGCTAGAGCTTTGCCCCCGGCTGCTTCAATTTCAAGAGCGGCAGAATGAATTGTGCCTGGTAGTTTGGGATGTTTCACCACTGTCTTAGCAGCAATAGCAATGCAGGCGCCGTCCCGCGCTGCACGCAGTGCTATGGCGAGGCCTATGCCTCTTGAGGCTCCAGTAATGAAGAGAACTTTTCCGGCGAGGCTCATTTTTTCTTCCTGTTTTTTGCTGTGGGTGTAACGTGCGTTTCGAAGTTTTCTATGTATTGATTGACGTAGTCGGGAGGCTGTTTATTGGCATCTAGTCTGGGGTCGTTAATGGTTGGATGCGCCACCATTGTAAATGGCACCACTCCGGCCCAGTAGGGCAAAGTGAGATCGCCTTCGTCGTCATCGGGAGGTCCTTTGCGAATTTTTGCCGAGGCTTCGTCTATTTTGATCGCTAAAACCGAGGTAGCGGCTAATTCTCCGCCGGTTGGCTTTCTTGTGTCTTCAAAGCGCTGTTTCATGATTTGATCTGAAATTACTTTGAGAGCATGGAGTTTCTCTGCTTTCTCCGAGACTGGCAGCGCTTGACCAAAGACCATCACCGAGCGGTAGTTGATTGAGTGATTGAAAGAGGAGCGGGCCAGCACCACTCCGTCTAATAGGGTTACAGCTAAGGAGATTGGCAGGCCTTGGGCCATGTTGTTCATCATGCGGCTAGCGGCAGCACCATGAACATAGAGCGTGTCGCCGTCGCGGCCATAGCAGGTGGGAATAACCAGGGGTTGTTCTTTGTGCACGAAAGCAATGTGGCAGAGAAAAGTGCAGTCGAGTATTTCGTAGATAGTCTCGCGATCATAGTGGGCTTGATCGCGCATACGCATTACGCGGTTGCGGTCGGATGGTGTGAACTTGTCGCTCATAAGTGCTGTCTACTTATCGTCGCCTAGGCTATGTAAGTCTACACGGCTTGTCATTGGCATGCGACCTCTTAAATACTGATAAATACTCTGAGCAAAGCGATAAGTGGTCGGTTCTGCCTCACTTTTGGGCAGGCGGCCATGCTTGGCAAACCAATCGGCTCTTCCCATTACTCCTTCTACCTGTTGAGGGGTGAGGCCAAGACCTTGCAACTCGGCTTTGCCAGTGGGGTTGTTATAGGTATCTACAAATTGCTGCACTTTAGACACGGTTTCTTGGGGCAGCGGTGTTTTTGCTGCTTCTTTATAGAGATATTGATTGAGGTTTTCCCAGCCGCGACGCAGCCCCGGGCGAGGAATTAAATCAGCCTGAGTGGTGGCTGGTCTGAGACCATCGCCAAGATCGATGTTCTTGACAGTGGTTCCGGCTGCGGTTTTTTCAGAGACAAAATTGAGAATATGATTGTCCCATTCTCCCATGATCAGGCGCTTAACCCAGGCCTCTTGATAGGCCTCAAACAAAGGTTTGTTCTGTCTAAAATCTTCTAGTACTTTTCTAGATGGCGGTGTGAACATCTTTCTAGGGCCATGGGGATCAACCACTTCTAGCAAGTTCTTGCCCGTGATCTCTTGCACGTAGCCACTATGGGTCTTCCCGTTGATTTCTACCGTGCGAGCCACCGAGACCGGCAGTGAATGGTTTAAATCGATTTTTGCTCCTAAGCCGTATCCGGCAATCTCAGATTGTTTGCGGTAAGCGAATGCTTCAATACCAGTATCTGGTCTGAACAGAACTGGCTTGACCTGACCGTCGGCGGTGGTAACCGTGCCTTTCCAGGTTGGAGTCTGTAGATCGCCTATTTCTTTGGTTGGGGTGAAGACCCCGTCGCGCAGGGCGATTTGATTAGCGTCACCAATTTTTCCTAACTGAAATGGTGTCTGCCTGGCCTCGCTCATGGCTGTAGGAGAATCCTTTATGTGATGCAGGCTGAGGCGGTCGTGTCGTGCTGACTGCATGCCGCCAACTCGGCCGGCTGCCGCACCGACTAAACCATCGGCCAGGCCGCGACCCATGATTAGGGAGAGGTTTAAATTCTCGCCTGATTGCCACTGCCTTACAAGTTCGTTGCCAGAACCAGCGGCCGTGCCCATGGCGCCAGCCTGGAAAGTTCTATTCATAACTGTATCAAAGCGAATGGCGCCGCGGCTCGTGCTGTACATGCGCCCCCAGACGACATCGGCCGCTCCGAAGGTGAGGGCGTCAACAGCAAGAGAGCCCGGGTTGAGAGCTGTCTTCAAAGTTGTGGACAGGCCGTGGGTAAAATTGAGCTTGCCTTCTTTATCTAGATAGTTTTCTCTGGTCAGGCCAGCCTCGGCTGTGCGCGATACTATGCCGAGCTGAATGCCAGCTCTTGCCGGTGTGAGCGCGCTCTTTTCCATCATGGCAAAACTGCCTTTGAGTACTGTTGCTTTGCCTAGGCCGAGGGTGGCATCGGTGGCCTGGTTTTGCCAGGTGTCGCCGATTTTGGCCTGGTCAGCCACATAGGTCAAGGCCAGCCCACCAAGGGCCAGTTTGCCTTTCATAAAGAGCGGAGCTGTCTTAATGAAAGCTTTGCTGTAGTGGGCAACTTCTTCTTCGACTACTTTGGCCGTGGGCGCGGTGAAAATCTCCCGGGCAATGGGATCGATTGCTGAGTGCACGGCCGCATCAAGATAAGTCTGCCGCTGATTGCCGGCATCTTTGTCTGAATTGGAGTTGCGCGAATCGAGGATGGGCATGCCATCTTATGCCCAAAAGGTCCGTCCGGCCAAACCTGAGAGGCTCTGCTTGGCAACGACCGGGGCTGGTTTTAGCCCATATTCTCTATGGTTTGCATCTCTTCGGCCGTCAGCGAAAGACTTTCAGCTGTAAGGTCTTCGTGCATGTGCTGCTGGTTGGTGGTTCCGGTTAAAGGCAGCATGCCTATTTGCATAGCAAAGCGAAAGACAATTTGCGCCACACCAGTGCTGAGTCGACGGGCCATGGCATGCACCGCGCCATTTTCGAGCACATGGGGATTAGCCGTGAGCAGGGAAAACCCCTGGTAAATAATGCCTTCTTTACGGCAAATCTCGCGCACGGCGCTGTCCCAGCCCCGCATGGCATAGCAGCGGTTTTGCACTATCATGGGCTTGGTTACGGCTACTGAGCAGAGGGCGTCGAGCTGGTCGGCGCTAACATTGCTCACTCCAATCATGCGCGTGCGGCCTTCGTTGAAATGCTCTTCCATGGCCGCCCACACTTCCAAATCTTGGGGAGTTAGGCCCTGTCTTGAATAGGGGCCATGCAAAACATATGAATCAAGATAGTCTGTGTGCAAGTGTTTCAGCGAACTAACCATTGATTGGTTCACTTGGGTGGTGAGGTTGGCCTTGGCGTCGTAGGGCGTGCGGGCGTCTTGGCCATTCACTGATGTGAATTTGGTTTGCAAAAATAGGCTTTCGCGGCCAATGCCTTTTTGCTTCAAGGCCAGCAAAGCCTCGCCAACTAGGGCTTCATCGTAGTGAATCAATTGATTGGCCGTGTCTATGCTGCGAAAGCCAGCGTCAACGGCTGACTCTACTAGTTTGGCCGTGGCCTCTTTCTTCCAGGCCGTGCCATACATGATGGAGGGCATGGTGATTCCGTTGTAGCTGGTTACTGACATTATTATTTGCTTGTGCCGCCCACTTTGAGGCTAGCTGGATTACTGAAGAGATCTTGCTTTTTGCGCAAAGCATTGACCACTTCTTTGCTTACACCCAGGTTGGTTTGCAAAAGATTGGTGGAATTGCTACCGAGCCACTGTGAGAGCGAGATTTCTTGATAGTCGCCGGTGTTAAATACGGCTAGTATTTCGCACTCTTCCGTGCCCACTGACTCAATATAGTGGCCGTAACCCATGGGCACATAGCCAACATCTCCGGGGCCAAATTCACGAGTTATTTTGCGGCCTTTGCTGCCGAAGACAGTCATGCGTGCTCGGCCCTTGATGTAATACTGCCACTCATCAGCGTTGGGATGCCAGTGCATTTCGCGAATGGCAAGAGGTTTAAGCTTTAGAATGGCACCAGACATGGTGGCGGAGATGGGGAAGTCTTTTTGGGTCACTACGTTGAATGTTCCACCGGGAACGACTTCTGGTACTTTTGCACCAAGGCGGAAGCGGTGTGTCAAAGGTGGGGGATTTTCACTGGCCGGCGGTGGGTCTGTGGGTAAAGCTTCGGGCACTGGGCCCTGGGCAATATAGACTTCTTTCTTGGGGAAATTATTGAAAGTTTCGACCGGCAAGTTGAACTGCTTGGCCAGCACTTCCTTGGGCGTTTGGGCCAACCAATCAGTCATGCTAAAGGTGGCAAATTCGGAAAAATAGCCACTATCGAAAACAAGCACGAAATGACATTCTTCATTGCCCATGCCCTGAATTGAATGTCCATGGCCGCGGGGGAAGTACCAGACATCACCAGGTCCAAAGTCTTTCACTTCGGAGCGGCCTTCAGGGTCAATCACAGTGATACGGCAGTGGCCCGCTATTACGTACGACCACTCGGCAGCATTGGCATGCCAGTGAAGCTCACGCAGTCCACCGGGCTTGAGGAACATTGATACTCCGGCCAGACCTTTTGAAATAGGGAAATTCAAGGCTGTGGCTTCGTGCGATGAACCACCCTGGTAGGAGGTCATGGGCTGCTTTTCCAGCTCATATTTAATTTCAGGCATGGCCTCTTTGGCCATTTCGATAGCTTCGGCAACCGTAGCAATGGTCTTGCTTGAGCCAGGGGCGGCTGCTTCTTCTGCAGTCGCTGCCAGGGCTGGTTGACTTAGAGAAATTTGACTTAGAAACGGCTGGTCCAGCGGAACTTGGCCCAGTAGAACTAGATTAAAGGTCAGAGCCAAGAGATTCTGCCAGCGCTTCATCATAATTTCCTTCTACTTGGATTTTGCTGCTTAGGCCAGGGAGAATTTTACTTGGTCTGAGGGGGGCCATAGCTTCTTGCTATCTATCTTTGTGAGATTCCTTAACTGCAGCACACTTTCCCTTGGTAAAATTTGGCAAAAGTGGCAAGTATAGAATTAGGTCAATTCAAATTTGCGGCAGAAAAATTTTGGGGATCAAATGTCAAAGAATGAGAACGCCAAGCCCGTAATCAAAGGCCAAATAAAACGGGCTAAGTTTTCACAGAAAGATTACACTCATCCTGCCGCTGCCTGGGGTGCGGCTGCCAGCGTTGGCCGCATTTTACTTGAGCAGAACCAAGTTGTGGAGGGTGTGCGTGCCATCTTCACCATGAACCAGGAGAATGGCGGCTTCGACTGCCCTGGTTGTGCCTGGCCTGATGACCGCAAGGGCCTGCGCATGGACATTTGTGAAAATGGCATCAAGCACGTTACCTGGGAGATGACGGCAAAGCGCACCGACCGCAAGTTTTTTGCTGAGCATACCGTTAGTGAATTGCTCGAATGGAGTGATTTTGCTCTCGAGAACGAAGGGCGCTTGACTGAGCCGATGAAATACAACAGCGCCAGCGATAAGTATGAACCGATCAGCTGGGATGACGCCTTTGCTCTTATTGCTAAGCATCTAAAAGCTCTTCCTAGTCCTAATGCCGCGAGCTTCTATACTTCCGGTCGTCTTTCTAATGAAGCGACATTTCTCTATCAGCTTTTTGCTCGCGAACTGGGCACCAATAATTTGCCCGATTGCTCGAACATGTGTCACGAAGCTAGTGGTAGAGCCATGACTGCTTCTCTGGGCACCGGAAAAGGAACTGTTGATTTAGTTGATTGGCAAAATTCTGATGCCATTTTTGTTATTGGTGTTAACGTTGCCACTAACGCTCCGCGCATGCTCAGTGCTCTGGCCGATGGGGTGAAAGAGCATGATATGAAAATTGTGCATATAAACCCGCTCGTTGAAGTAGCGGCCACCACCGCTATTACTCCCCACGAAATTTTGGACATGCTTACTTTTAAGGAGACTAAGACCAGCACTCTTAATTTGCAACCGCGAATTGGTGGCGACTTTGCCATTATGCGCGGCATCGGTAAATATTTGCTGGAACTAGTCAAAGAAGACGCCAGCGTCATTGACAATGCTTTTATTGAAAAATATACGGCTGGTTTTGATGATTACAAAGCCGCATGTGAAGCGACTTCTTGGGCAGATATTGAGAAGCAATCGGCTTTGACGCGGGCACAAATTTGTCAGGCGGCCGATATCTATAGAAAGGCTAATAGGGCTATTATCAGTTGGTGTTTGGGCATCAGCCAGCAAGAGTATGGTGTTGATACCATTCGCGAAATAGTCAATGTGCTGTTGCTTCGCTGCAATATTGGGCGTCTCGGTGCGGGGCCTTGCCCTATTCGTGGTCATAGCAATGTGCAGGGCAACCGCACTTGTGGCATTCATCATTCGCCTTCCGAGGCCTGGTTAGCCAAGATGGACGCTGCTTGTGGTATCACTTCGCCTCGTGCCAAAGGCTTCGATACTGTGCGCACAATTCGTGCCATGCATGAAGGCGATGTGAAAGTATTTATGGGAATGGGAGGCAATTTCGCCATTGCTACCCCCGATACCAATCTTACATTTGCTGCCTTGCGCAAATGTGATTTGACGGTGCAAGTTAGTACGAAGCTCAATCGCAGCCACTTAGTTGTGGGCCGCGATGCCCTTATTCTGCCTTGCCTTGGTCGCACCGAGATTGACATGCAAGCAGGTGGCCCGCAGCAAATTACAGTGGAAGATTCAATGAGTATGGTGCATTTGTCGAAAGGCATGCGCGAGCCAGCTTCGCCCCATCTGCGCTCGGAGCTAGCAATAATTGCCGGGATGGCCCGGGCTACTTTGGAGAACTCAAAGACTCCATGGGAAAAATATATTGGCAATTATGATTTGATTCGCGACAAAATGAGCGAAGCAATTGTTGGTTTTGAAGATTTCAACAAGCGTGTGCGAGAGCCTTTGGGCTTCCGCATTAAACAACCAGCGCGGGAGTTGACTTTCAATACAGCGACTAATCGCGCCAATTTCTCGGCGGCTACTTTGCCTGATACTTTGCTGCCACCAGGTCGCCTCATGCTTGGCACCATGCGCTCGCATGATCAGTTTAATACCACCATATATTCAGACAATGATCGCTATCGCGGCGTGAAAAATCTGCGTACTTTATTGCTTATGAATAAAGATGATATGAGTGAGCGGGGCTTGAATGAGTTTGATTTGATTGATATCACAAGCTTTGGCAAAGACGGCTCGACACGCAGCTTGAACGGATTTCGCGCTGTGGCATACAACATTCCTCGCGGCTGTGCTTCAGGCTATATGCCTGAATGTAATGTCTTGTGCCCACTCGGTGATTACAGCCCCCAGAGCGATCAGCCTATGATGAAGCAGATTGTTATTGAAGTGAAGGCCGCAGCTAATTCCGCGACCACTGTCACTGCAAACAATGGTGCTCAGTGAAAACTAAGGAGAATCTGTCATCCAGCCACTGCAGCGAGTCTGTTGAGACCGTTGAGACAGTTATTGCTGCAGCGAAGCGTATTGAGGCTGGTGCATGTCGCGATTTTGAGGATGTGCTCGCAGTTGAAGAACCTCTAGAGATACATGTTTGTGTTCGGGCGAGTTCTGCCATGTCTAGTTCTGTTCCGGCTAATTCTTGCGAGACTAGCATGGTCCAGTCTGTGGCTGTCACTATGCGCACACCGGGAGCCGACAAAGAGTTAGCTGCTGGGTTTTTGTTTACTGAAGGAATAATCTCGCAGGCCGAGCACATTGCTGAAATCATCAACGACAAGTGCAATGTCGTAATTGTCGCCCTTAAGGTCGGCGTAGAACTTGATGCCAAGCTCTTTGAGCGCCATTCATTTGTGGCTTCTAGCTGTGGCGTTTGTGGCAAAAAATCAATCGCTGCGGTGAAAGTGAAACGCCACTATCAAACAAAGCCTGGTCAACCGGTGGTTTCCTCATCTACTATTGACGGCCTTGCTGTCACCATGCGTCGCGCCCAATCATCCTTCGACTCTACAGGCGGCATTCATGCTTCGGCTTTATTCAATAGCAAGGGTGAGCTTCTAGCCTTGCGCGAAGATGTCGGCCGCCACAATGCACTCGATAAATTGATCGGCGCGCAGTTTTTAGCAGGGCAGTTGCCTTTGAATGAAAGTATTTTGATGGTCAGTGGTCGTGCTAGTTTTGAGTTGGTGCAGAAAGCATCTCATGCTGGTATTCCAATCTTGGTAGCGGTTGGTGCACCGTCGAGCCTGGCTGTCAGTCTGGCTCAAGAATGCGGCATGACATTGATAGGGTTCGCCCGCGATGGCCGCTTTAATATTTACACTGGCGCTGAGCGTATTGCTATTAGTGATTTTTGAAAACCAGAAGGATACTTCGGGTTTTCAAAAGAGTACATTTCCCAAGAACTAGAAGCAACGAGATAAACAGAGGCAAGAGATGCAAGCAGATGTGAAAAGACGCAAGATTGGTAGTACGCAACTAGAAGTTGCTCCCTTGGCTTTTGGTGGCAACGTTTTTGGTTGGACTATCGATGAGCCAACATCATTTGAATTGCTTGATGGCTTTGTCGATGCTGGGCTCAATTTAGTCGATACAGCCGATGTCTATTCTGCCTGGAAAGAAGGAAACGTTGGTGGCGAGTCTGAAACTATCATTGGTAAATGGTTCAAACGCAGTGGAAAACGCAACAAGGTTGTGCTCGCTAGTAAATGTGGTTTTGATGGCAGCACTGATAAGAAAAATCTTTCAGCGGCGCACATTCACAAAGCTGTCGATGCCTCGCTGAAACGCCTGCAAACAGACCACATTGATTTGTATCAAGCCCATGTTGATGATGATAAAGTGCCTCTGGAAGAAACTCTGGAAGCTTTTGATCAATTGATCAAAGCGGGAAAAGTAGGAGCAATCGGGGCGTCCAATTATTCGGCGGCAAGACTTGCTGAAGCTCTTAAAGTTAGTGAGCAGAATAGTTTCGCTCGTTATCAGTGCTTACAGCCAGAGTACAATTTGTATGCCCGGGCTGGTTATGAGAATGGTTTAGAAGAATTGTGTGTGAAAGAGAATATCGCTGTGATTTCTTATTTCTCTCTTGCTCGCGGTTTTCTTTCGGGCAAGTATCGCTCCGAAGAGGATCTGGCCCAAAGTGCGCGTGGTGAAGGGGTGAAGACTTATCTCAATGAAAGAGGCTTCCGCATATTGGCCGCTCTTGATCAGTTGGCCAAAGAATATTCTTCCAAACCCTCTCGCATTGCCCTGGCTTGGCTCATTGCTAGGCCGAGTATTACAGCGCCAATTGCCAGCGCTACTAATATGAATCAGCTTGAAGATTTGATTGCCTCGACCAAAATAATTCTTGCTCCGGCTGCCATTGAGCTTTTGAACGAAGCAAGCAAAGAGCTGTCGGCTTAAATTAGAGCTCTCACCCGCAGGACCATTCACTTAAGTTGCTGCTCTCAGTCCGTTTCTCATGGCTCGGCGCATGCCACGTTGACCTTGTCGACCGATCATGCCCCTTTTGTTCTTGTTGGGCATGGCAGAGGGGTTGCCTATCATTGGCTCATTACGAGCAAGTTCTTTCACGACTTGTCCGCTTTCATCTCTTTGATCTTCATGCTTGTCGTATTTTTGGCGACCATAGTCAACAAAATGGGCAACATCAAACTGCGTGTAGCGCTCGAATGGATGTTGAGCCATTCGTTCGTGCATCAGTTGATCCGTAGTTTTGAAAGCTTCCCAAGGAATTTTTGTGCCCTTTATAGTAGCTTGAGCAGCGAGGCTAGGATTGAGGATAAGATCAGACGAGTGCAGTCTGTTTTTCGCTTCGAATTTTGCATCAAAGCTCTGCAAGTGGCTTCGCCCTCTGGTTGCCGCTGAGTGCTGGGTCGCATGTGCCATATGCATCTGGCGAAACATTTGATTTTTTTGACCGCGCGAAATACTTGGATTTAACCAAACTTTGTTCAACTCATTGGCTAAACCCATTTCTTGGACGAGATCTTGAGTGTTCCAAAACCCTTGTGCACACGTGAGCACAGTTCCGTCTGCTGAAAGCATGAACATTTGTATGTTGTGCGGCCCCGCACCATTGGTGGTGTTAATTGCCTTTCCATTTATTTCGTGCTTTCCAGAAATACCACAGTACGGTTCATTCGAAATGTCTTGAGTGCCACAAACAAAATAATTCTTGAGTGCTGTAAAGGCGGGGTCTTGCGAGAGCGACACGGCTCTCAGGCTATTGCCGGCACTTCAGGTGGCCCCGCTGAGATTGCCGAGCATGTGCATCCAGAAGACCATTTTGCCTTGACGCTGCGCAAGATACTCTGCCTGGGGCAGTGACTGATGCCATTTAATCTGTGATGTTAGCTGGCCTACGTGATTTTCGCTCACGTCGCCTGTCATTAGTCTCTTGGCGGCGAACGACGGAGCTGTGCTGGTGATGCACAAAGCGGCTATTAATGCAGACCAATATTTCATAGAGGCTACTCGCTAACTGTTCTCAATTTATTGTCTCACAAAGCTTCCTGCCACGAGAGCATATTGCAAAATAACGCGCCTTGTTCGATTGCGTCATCTAAAGCCTGGTGGGTGTGCGGCAGTTTGTCAAACCATTCTTTCGGCATGTTTCGTTTTGTCGATTCACGGTACGGCGTCTTCAGCAAAGCCATAGCGTAGGTTTTTATGTCTAAGGCCGAATGCGAAAACGGACTTTCTCCGGTAAATCTGATCAGATACCAGTAGACAAAGAGAAAATCGAATGCCGCTGGATAACCGACGAAAACTGGCTTGCCAGGGAGGCTCTTGAGCCATTCAAGATAGCTTATCATGGCTAGTTCAGGGGCGACCAGATTCTGTCGACAAGCTGCCCATGCCTGAGGTTGCGTGCGCCACCACTCCATCGTTTTTTCATTTTGAGTGGCTCCGTCGAGTAACTCGAGGTTTGCTGAGAATGTTGAAACAAGGACCTTGCCCTTTTGATAGGCTGCGCTACCGAAACTTAGCATTGAATTGACTCCCGGGATAGGACCATCTGTTTCAACGTCAGTGCTTACATAGGTTTCTTGGTTGTTAGGCACAATTGCGGCGCTCTCTTATAAATTGGAAATGTAGATAGAACTTCGGGGTTTCACTCGCTGACACTTTCATTCCCAAGGATTGATAACT
The DNA here is from genome assembly GCA_044378815.1 of Obscuribacteraceae bacterium (SeqCode). Taxonomy (GTDB): domain Bacteria; phylum Cyanobacteriota; class Vampirovibrionia; order Obscuribacterales; family Obscuribacteraceae. Next base: position 39,864 of record JBIPOV010000054.1, read on the forward strand.
TTGAGATCGTCGAAGGCAAAGTCTTTGACGTTCCGCGTTACGATGGTCATGCTGTGAACTATTGCTGTGGCCGCAATCAGTGCGTCTCTGTCTGATCTCTTATCTGGAACATGCATTTTCGCGCATGTTCGCGCAACTGCTGTGTCTACAGAGAGGATGCGATCTGCAAACGTTGGCAAAACGTAATCTTCAAGCCAGATTCTTAGAAGTCTTCCTTGAGCTATATCTTTTCTTTCAATTAGTAGAACGCCAATTTCAAGTTCTAGTACAGAGATGCTTGAGAGAAATAGAGTCGAGTGAGGAGTGGCTTTGGCCCAGCTTAAGACGTGTTTGTTTGCTTTGCTGCTTTTTGTCTTGCGCATTTCTGAAACTACATTTGTGTCGAGCAAATACATCAGGACAAATCTGCTGGATGAAAGACATTATCTCCCAATTTCGGCGGCTCAAATTCGACATTTCCCATACCAGGCATTGCCAGCAGGTCTATGATGTTCAATGTCTTTCCTGTCAATTTCCTATAGTCTTCAATTGTTAGTAGCACGTGAGCCGGTTTGCCCCTGTCAGTTATGAACACAGGACCTTTTTTTGCTGCTTTTTTTGCTTTACTCGAGTCCTGGTTGAATTCCCTACTCGATAGTGTTGTGATGTTCACTCGCCTATCCTCAGCTATCCTTAGATCAATGTAGGTATGTTACTACATTGCCGGCTGGTTGACAAGATTCTGTCGACACTCTTTCCGTGTGTCCGGTTGCCTGTGCCACCACTCTATGTTTCTTTCATTTGGAACAGCTCCATCAAATTCTCCGAGCATGATGTCTAGTGGGAGGTGAGTTAGGATTGTGCCCTGGATTTGTTGGCGTTGGCGAAAGTCAAAGAGTTGTAGATTCAAAGTCAATGACTGAAGCCTAGTGTTGTTGGGAACATGAACTTGGCAGCTGTCTCTTTTTGACTGGGTAAACACATGAGGTAAGAGCGGAATTGCGGAGATCATTGAGTGTAGGAGTTCTATGAAAATCGATCCTTCAACTGTTGATCTAGATGACCTTCAATCACCGATGTTTATTGTTGGTAGGGCTCCGGAGGCGCTAGGTCTTGCAGTAAAGCCGCTAATATTGGACTCAATAAAACACGGCCGTTGTGTTTCTGTTATGTCAAGTTTTGCCAACTTTCGAGAGCTGGTTCAGGAGTCGGAAAGTCTGATCTACCATACGATCGGCAATTTTGCTGTCGCTCCGCTGGCTGTCAACTGTTTTGAGGTTCCACGCGGACGGCAGGTTGCCAGCCATGCACATGGCTTGGCTTCGATGGTTGGTAAGACATATGCGCTCAACGAAAAGGAAGTTTCTGTTCTCCGCTGCTCGATAGAAAAGGCTTACTTAAAGAGAGGATGGAATCTATTAACAAATGCCAACTTCAGAACAAGCAATCCGGTTTTTCATGCTGAACTATTTCCTTGCTGGCGTGATGTACTTCAGCAGCTTCCCCAAGACGCAGTAGACCTTCATGCACCGTTGCTCGAAGATGAAGAGTTTGATAGCCGCATGCGCTCCGTAATTGACGAACTGCTCGGACCTCTCAATTCGCTTGCATTTATTTGCGGTAAAGAGTCTATGAGCAAACTTTCCCAAGGCAATCATATTTTTGATCTCTCGGCTCTACTGCCCCAAGCTCAGCTTCTGGCAGCTTGGTGTATCGGCACGTGGACATCACTTTCTCCATCAGCATTAGAGAAAGATGGGAAGCAGCGATTGATTCTATTGAATCTTTCGGAAGAAGCTAGTTGCGCGCAGAACAGTAGCTCAAAATGGCCGATGATTTTTCGTTGCGCCGAAGACTGGAGCAAGAGTGCGGCAGTTATGACATTGAGCAGGAAGTGGAGTCTCAGTCGAGCTGACTCTTTTGAACACGGCGCCAAAATAATAAACGCTGAAGAGTCAGTGGACAGTAGGCCAGACTTACATTCTCACATCGAAGTTGATGATCTAAGTATCCGCAAGCGTTGGCTTGCAAGCGAGCTGCGCATTGAACCTCTTGTTTCATATGGCGAAGAATTCTTGCCGCAGGCATTTCTGGCCGAATTGTATGGTTCCGTCTCAAGCTTGATCGCCAACGAGGAATATTACCGCGTTTATGTACGCTATCTTCTGGCTGTTGAAAACGATCCAACACAAGTCGTTCACTATCGAGAGCAGCTCCTTACTGAAATCAGTATGCAGATTGGACGCAGGCTGTTGAATAAAATGCAAGTCACCTGGCTCATACTGAGCTTGTTCACTGATCGCTTCTTCCGCGACAAGGCTGAGATGCACAGCTGGTCACTAGAGGATGAAGATGACATGCGACACGCCTGGTACAACATATTGCGTTTGGTCTTTCTTCAGCCAACGGAGGAAAAGCTCGAGCTGTCTGACATAAATTCTTTCAGAGAGCGGCTTTGTTCTCTGCAAGAGGTCGGAATTGGTCCGTATGCTGGTTGCCGCTTTTGCGAGACACGCTGCCAATTTGGCCACGCGGTTGCAGTGCAGATGGATGACAACTTGCGATACGATTTCCAGAGTGCAATCAATGGGTCCGAGGAGCCGGCCAGCTACGCAGCTGCGTGGTTTGTCCGACTGAAAAGTGAGTCGTGGGCCGGCGACTTTAACCTAGGTCTTGCCTACTGCCTTGCCGTTCATAATATCGAGACGAACGCAGTTAGTCGCGATACCAGTTCGGTCATCCTCTACAAAGTTCGTGAGGCGCTGATCAAAATTAGCGAGGAGGCCTGTAATATCGAAGAAACGGAATAGTTGGTCGAGGCACGGGACGTGGTGAAAACTGTAAGTGCCTTGTCTAAGGTGCTGATGGCGGATATGTGCGAACCTATGCTGCTTCTGCCTTAGGTGCTATCGCAAGAAAGCCAGAACTGTGTGTACCGGCCTAGAGCGTATACCCGGCGGCGTTAAGTCTCTGCCAGTGGCGCATACTCTTCTTCACTGAGGCCAAAGGTCCAGGCTACGGCCTGGCGGGCCCGCATCATATTCGGTGGCACACGCAAGAAATATTCCTTAATAGTGCCGTCTGGTTCTGGTGTGGAATTTTGCACCCTTACTACAAGAATAGGCTCATCGCTAGCCAGGTTCATGCGATAAAGTATGCCGCAATGATCCTGGTGGATTTTGATCACTCTGCCTTCGCGTAGATAGTTGTCTAGGCCATAGCGTTCAATTAAGACTCTTCGCACTTCTGCGTTGGGCTCAGACTCGATTAGGTCGAAGGTCAAAGGCTCTGGCAAGAGCACAACATAGGCCGGTACGAGCACTCCATGCCAGGCATAGATGCCCCAGCCATCGCGAAACTTCATGGCCATGGCTGTTTCGTTATGCAGGCGGCTGCGGTTATCGCGGTGTAGTTCAAGTGGCCGCTCTGTCAGAATACAGATGTGTTCAAAGGGCCACCACCAGCCGCTTGTGCGGGCGAGCTTGGTGAGGCCGTTGAGCGGTTCAGTGCCTTCCACACCTATCTGGCTGACAAAATCATAGTAGGCAAGCCAGCCGCTATCATGTTGACCAAAACCGCCGTCCCATTTTTGCAGTCCAGCAAGCACGCCGCTCATAGATGGAACCATCTGCCTCAGTGGCTCGGCAACATAGCTCCAAACTTGTTGATGCAGGGGTTTGACTAATTCGTGGTAAACCTGGTCTGCTACTTCTGCTGAAAGTTTGTTGTCGACCACTGCTTTTACTTTGTCTTCAGCCGTGGCGCGAATTTGTTTGTAGACCGCTGCCCCGGCCATCTTACGCAAGTATTTCCAGACATAGATACCGAGATTTTCAGCAAACAAATCTTTGACTTGTTTCTCGATAGCTACTCCATGTTTATCAATAATTTTTTGCGTAGCACTCTGGCGAATATTGCGCCGCACAGCCTGCCAGGTTTCCGCCCCAACCATTTCGCCGACAGCTTTTAAGCCCTGCTGCCAGACTTTGTCCCAAACGTCTACTTGGCCCGTATTTAGCTGGGCGGGCCAATCAACATCGCTGTAAAAGAGTTTCATGGCGGTGTTTCCCGCCCAGGGCGATTGCAGCCATATAAATAACCGTGGCGGCTCTAAGCCCGCCGCTTTGTAGGCCTCAATGGCGGCTGCCTCAGCCTCGGCACGGTCGGTGGGTTTGGTGGAGAAGCCGTATTCTTTCCACTTAGTCAGTGTATCTTCAAGAAGGTGCTGGTCCGCCGGTGGCAGCCAGAGAATCTTATTGGCGGATTTGTCGGCGCTATTAGTGAAGCCGTTAGCGCTATCAGTCGAGCCGTTAGCGCTGTCAGTCGATGACATCTCGCGGTGGAGCCTCCGGTACATACTCTCTTTGCTGCACAACGCGATAGACGCCCTCTGGCAGCTGAATGGTGCCGTGTTCTTCGTGCACTAAGTTGCAGCCGCCCGGTTTGGTAACGACATAGCGCTCGCCTTTGGCGGTGAAGAAAGAAGCTGTATCGGTGCTAATGGCATGGGCGTGGCCGGTGACTTCGCCATACTGCAATATGATGCGCTTTTCGCACTCTACTTCTCTAGCCTCGGCAGGCAGCTTGTCGATTTTTTGTACAAGCACATCGCCTTGTCTGTAGGTTTGAAATTTGACGGCGGGGCGGTCCGCTCTTCCTGTTTTTAGCAGCATATAGTTCTTACCTGGTATAGATTAGCCTAGATCTAAATTACCAAAAATTTTCACTAGTAGTAATGTGCCCAATGGTCATTGGCCCTGCCTATCACCTTAGTTCAGCTAAAGTGACAGTTTTTGCAAAAGAACAAGCACGGATGAGGCTTTGCCAAATTCGTGCTTGTCCGAATCTTCGGT
>JBIPOV010000055.1:0-43271 GCA_044378815.1 Obscuribacteraceae bacterium (SeqCode)
AGATCTCGGTCTGGATGTCCTTGAGCTCCTGGCGAGCGGCAGCGGCCATCTCGAGGGAAGCCTTGAGGTCGACCTTGTTGGCGTCCTGCTCGATGCGGCTCTTGAACTTGCCGAGGGCCTTGGTGGTTTCCTCGAGCGCCTTCAGGGCTTCGTCGGCGACCGCCGAAGCTTCAGCAGCGATCTTCTTCTGCTCTTCGATGGCAGCTTCGGTGGCGGTGTAGTCGGCCTCGATGGCAGCGACGACGTCAGCTGGCGCCTTCATGTTGTCGGCCTGCTTGTACTCGGCTTCGATGCCGGCGAGCTTCGCGGTCAGGGTGCCGAGCTTCTTCTGGGCGATCACGGCACCGGCCTTGGTGCGGGCGACGGAGTCACGCTGGGCGGGAATCTTGGCGACGAGCTGCTTGTAGCGGTCCTGCTCCTTTTCGAGAGCGCTGGTGCCGGCGTCGACAGCCTTGCCGCCGCGGATGCGCAGCAGCTGACGGAACTTGGGCGAGAAGATGGCGCCAGCGATGACAGCGGCGACGGCGAGCAAAATAACGATGGTCAGAGTGGACATGGTGATTTTCCTTTGTATGGTGAATTTGACTGAGACAGAGGAGTAGACAAGAAACGGCCACGGCAGACGCAATCGACTCACTCCTCTTGAGTCGTAGTCTGCCGTGGCCTTTTTACAGAAAGCTGCGGTTTGTGCCGCTCTTCAGGGGGAGAACGACTTAGAAGTCGCCGCCACCCCTGGAGCCGCCACCACCGCTGACACCTCCGCCGCTGGAGCCGCCGCCGCCATTGAAGCTGTCGTTGTTACGACGGTCAGCAGCTTCACGTGCTTCGCGGGCATCGTCATCGCGCTTCTGCTGCGCCCGACGAGCTTCTTCACGGCGTTCCTCTTCTTCGCGCTCGCGGCGCTTGCGCTCACGCTCCGCGGCTTCCCACACAGCAATCGCCGAGGCGATGGCTGCCGCGACAACTGCTTCGGCCCGGTCGTCAGCATCCTTGGCGGCCTGCCGCGCGCTGCGGGCAGAGGCCTTGGCTGCTTCGTACTCGGTGGCCTGCAGCTGCTGCTTGGCCTGGCTCAGGCGACCGCGAGCAGAAGAGACGTCGGCGCTGACGTTGCCGCCGAAGGATTGCGAAGAGTGCCCAATCGAGCGGCTCTCGCGGTACGACTTGCTGTCGATCTCGCCGGTGTAGCGTTCGGCATCGTTGATGGCTTCGACTGCTTCGGCTGCAGCGCGAGCATCTTCCTGAGCCAGTTTGACAGCGTCGCCCACAAGAGCCGTGGCGGCCTCTGCAGCGCGAACGATGGCATTCCAGTCAGACTTGGCCACGGCAACGCTGGCTTCCACACGGGCCTGAGAAGCGATGGCGCTCTCAAGCTTGGTGCGAGCCGGCTGACGCGTGGTGCGCACGGCCAGGGTGGTCTTGGCCGACTGCATCGCACTGCTGAGAGTGGCGATGCGCGATACTGCCAGCTCGTGAGCGGCCTTCTCGGTGTCGATGGTCTTGTCCACGGCCTTCAGGTCGCCCAGCAGCTTGTCGGCTGCGGCAGCGGCTTCCGGCCAGTCGGTGATTTCCTTGGCGACGTTCTGCTGTTGGCCGAGAAGAACCGGCTTGAGCTGAGCGTAGGTGCCGTCGGTGGTGGCCGAGGTGGTGAACTTGTTGCTGTTGAGCTTGACCGACAGGGCGCCGGTGAGCTGGGTGGCATCCTGCACAACCGCCTTGGCGTGCTTGCGGTTTTCGGTGAGCTGAGCCAGGCGGGTGTGAATTTCCACCAGGCCATTGCGAGCGCTCTGGATGTCGCTGCCGGTCTTTTCGAGAGCGGCTCTGGCAGCCACGTAGCGCTGTTCGAAGAAGGCCTTGCGGATCTTCGCCAGCTCAGCGTCGGTCTTCTGGAAGACGGTGTTACCCGTATCCAGCTTCTTCGGCTCGCCTTCGAAGTTCTTGGCGAGGAAGCCGGCAGTGAGTGCCGCCAGATCTTCCTGCGAAGCAGGCAGCTCTTCGCCCAGCTTGTTCAGGGCGGCTCGCACCACCGGGACCTGCTTCTTGAGGAAGGCCAGGGCGGCGAGGATGGTGTCGACCAGGGCGCTGGCTTCAGCCGAAGACTTCTCAGCTGCTGCCTTGGCCTCGTTTGCCTTGTCGAGCTTGCCAGCCAGGAGGTTGTCCAGGCAGGCCTGCAGGTGGTCTTTGGCTTCGTTCAGCTGCGTATCGGGGTTGGCCCCTTCTTCGCTGAGCTTGCAGTTGCCGCCGGTGACCATTTCGGGCGAGGCCGGCTTTTCCGGGTAGTCGATATCGGCCCGCTTGCTGCGTGCTGCAGCGATCTTGGCCTGGGCCGCTTCGATCAGCTTGGTCGTGCCCGCAAGGCTGACCTTGAGGCTGATGGCCTTGTCCAGAGTGGCCTTCAGAGCTTCCACATCGCGCTCGACCGCTTCCGACTTCTCGTAAGCCTGGAGCGGGTTGGCGATCATCAGCGCCAGGAACTGGTCGCGGGCCGCAGTGAGCTGGCTGAAGCTGATCTCGTAGGGGGCGAAGTTCAGGCCCTTCTCGGAGAGGTCCGCACGGGTTTCTTCCACCGAGGCCAGCAGACCTTCGATGTCTTCCTTGTTCTTCTGCGCGCCGCTCATGGCGTTCTTGATCGAGGCGCAGTCTTTGTTGGCGGTGTCGAACAGCTGGGCGATGTTGTCCAGCAGCTCATTGGGGGCGTAGGTGGCCTCGGCCACGATCGAGCCGAACATGCTGCGCTGCTCGATGGGCAGAGTCTCGCCGGTGATCTTGATTGGGGTCACCGTCAGACGCGCCGTAGCGGTCTTGAGCTTGCCGATGGAGAAAATGCCAGCCGAGTTGATGTCTTTCTCGGATTCCGACATCAATGTAAGGGCAGCGTTGATGCGCACCGACAGGTCGGCGTAGGCCTGCACTGCCACCTTGAAGCGAGCCAGGGTCTCATCTTTGAAGCGGCTTGACCACTGATCGCCCTGGTTCTTGAGGAAGCCCCAATAGGCCTTCTCCAGTTCCAGATAGTTCTGGTTGCCGGGCTCGAACTTCTCTTTCCAGTCGGCCAGAGCCTTGACTGCAATCTTCTTGTTGCTGCTGTAGAGCAGGAAGAGCACCAAGAGAACGATGGCAATCGAAAGGGGCGTGCCATACATGGCGATGTTCATCGGCAGTTCAGCCATGAACTTCTCGTGAGCGATGCGGTCGGCTTCGGCCTGGATGGCGATCTGCCTCTGGCGTTCGGCTTCAGCAATGGCTTCTTGCTTCTGACGCTCGATCTGAGCCAGACGATTCTGCTCGGCCTGCTTCAGTTCGGCCTGGTATTGCACCAGACGGGTGTTGGCTGCCTGAGCGACCTTGAGACCGAAGTCAGCGGGGGCGCGGGGCAGGAGAGCGTTGGGGTTGCTGCCGTTGGGATTCTTGCCGTACTGGTCCATGACGCTAGTCATGTTGTCGGCGGTTACACCGAGCGAAGCGAGAGCCGGTGCCGTGTTGATGGCGTAGGAGCTCTTGGTCCAGTCGGTGTCAAGTCGAACGACCAGGATGATCACTGCCTTGCTGGTGGGAAAGCCTTTTTGGCCGCTCCAGTTGCCGACAAGATCATCAAGACGTTCGACTGCAAACGGGACGTTGGGGTTCTTCGCTTCATCGCCCTTCAGGACCATGACATAGTAGAACTGCACGCCCTGTTTGGCGCTTTCTGCCTTGAGCTGAGCCTCCAGACCGTCGAAGTTGACAGGGTTGCTGCCAGATTCGAGCTTGGGGTCGAGATACACATGTTGGCCAGGGTTAAACTGGTTGCCTTTGGGCAACCAGGTTGGACCGGCCGCGAATGATGCTGTTGAGAATCCGATCATGAGCACCAGGGCCAAGAGCGGAGCCGCGAACAGCTTTAGGATGCGATTGAGCATAGTAAAGTCTCCGGATTGTTGAAGCATGTGTTCTAACAACGCTCGCACTGACAATGCCTGCGCACTTTGGAGCGTTGTTGAACTGTTAACTGAGAAGAGGTGACCACCTACAGGTCGAAGCCCGGGAAGATATTGCTGTCAGATGTGCGCTTGGGGGTCTTTTTCTTGCCGGGTCTTGGAGGTTGTGGGAATGTAGGTACCTGAACCTAGCGTCAGGCGCGCGCCCATTCAAAAGAGTTATGTCTAATCTGTAATTCGCTCCATGGTATGTCTGAGCTATATGCGGCTGAGCTTCGCCTACAGATGGATGCTGACCTGGTCTTGGTTTCGGGGAGGCAGATTTTTCTTTATTGGATTACTTGTTGCTCTCTTGGCAGCGCCTCTGTAGTTAACATTGGTGAGGCTTAATCGCCTCTTGGTTAGTTCGGCTAGCAGAGACGTGTGTAACATTTGTAATATTGGCTTCTTTATCTTTTCTTTCGGCAACCTAGCGCAACCTAGAGCCGGAGCCCTTGCTGTAAAGGTAATTGGATATTTGTTGCAGAAAATTGCAGATAAATGCGAGGCGCGCTAGATATCAAGTGATGATGCGAGCGCTATCTCGCGGCTTTAATCTTCGCTCTAAAACCCTTGCTGGCACTGGCTTTTGCTGATCGCTTCATCTAATGTTCTCGTTTCGTCAGGGCATCGCTGCATCACTTTGTGCTGAACCACCACCAGTGCCACCAGCCTTATCACTCTTTAATAGCTTTTGTCTTGAGTCTAGAAGCTGTTTATCACTAGATTTCAAACATCTCTTCTATAACCCAAACTTCCATAGCAATAACTCCTTCCCGCCAATTAGTCTTCCATCTGTGCTTTCTTCCTCCTCCACCACGTGGCCGGAAGAAGACCGTCTGATTAACCTCAGATGCTGCTGACAGAAAATATCGGCGGCGAACATCGACAGAGATTGTGGCGGGGAAGAGCGAAGGTCGTGCGTTTGGCAAAGTTGAGACGGTTCCTGACTAAGCAACGTGACTTGAGAGTGGATCCGCCCCTCCCCTGTCTGTTGCTGTCTTCTCAATGCAGTTTTTGTTGCTGGCAGCGGATCTACTGGCAACTCTAACATCGAGGTCACATATGAAACTCAAGATTTCTTTAGCGACGTCTATCAAGTCGCAAGACTCACTGGGGCTGGGCGCAACCCCTATGCTGCTTTTGTGCAAACTGTCTGGACATGGCCTCGGAAGCCAGATTCAGACATTTGACCAGAGCGTCGGCGGCATCATCTCGCAACACATCGAGCAGGAAAACTTCCGTGGTGATCGTGGCGAGCATTTCGTTCTCGATCTCGACCAGGAAGGTGCTCCGGATCATGTCATGGTTGTCGGTCTGGGTTCTCCGGACAAGGTCGACAGCAAGACAATCACCCAACTCGTCGATTTGGCAGTGGAGAACGCCGTTGCTCGCGGTTGTTCCAAGCTGTCCATTCCCATTCTGCCCAATCGGGCAGCGCAGGGCATCAACCTTCGCGGTCAGGCACACCTGATCAAAGTGGCCGCGGAGAAGAAGATCGCCACCTACGGCAAGAAGCCCGGGGAGCTGGAGATCGAACTGGTGTGCGCGCCTCAAGCCAAGGCTCATCTCTCCAAGGGTCTGTCGTGCAAGCGCATGGCTGCCAACGGTACCTGCTGCGACGACAACGACGCGGCCAGCGGTCGTGGTGAAGCTCGTGGACGCATTCTGCAAACGGCAGAAGCGCACAAGTAATTCCTCTAGGTCATCTCTTGGGCGGCTGTGGTTGATGCTCTGCGCCTCAATTCACGGCCGCCCTTGAGGTCACTTTTTCTTCACTTGCTATGGACGACTCATGAGGGGTCGTCTGCTGAACGAGAGCCAGCCACACTCTCTCACCATGCCATCAGAGGAAGAGCATGAGAACTCATTTGGAGAAAATCGTTTTCGGCGGTCGCTTCTTGCTGCTGCCGATGTACTTGGGCCTGATCCTGGCCCTGGCTGTGTATACCGTCCGCTTTTCGGTGCAAACCGGAAGCATGCTGATGAATGCACTGACCCTGACCGATACGCAGATCCTTGTGGCTGTCCTGCATCTGCTGGACATCATCATGGTCAGCCATCTCATCGTCATGATCATGATTGGCGGCTACGTCCTGTTCATTCGCAGCAGCTACGACGATGAACTGCCGCCGCCAGCCAAGTTGCCAAAGCTCAAGTGGCTTGGGCACATCGACCCCGGAGCGCTCAAGGTGAAGATGAGCATGTCCATTCTAGGCGTGTCCAGCATTCACCTTCTGGAGGCCTTCGTCAACGCTGACAATGAGCCGGCGGATCATCTCACCAAGTTGATCATCGTGCACATCGTCTTCGTCGTCTCGACCATGGCCATCGCCTGGGTCAATCGCTTCGCCTTCCAAGACGAGAAGTAAACTGGGCCGGTTGCAGCAAAAGTGCAACCGGTTTCCTTCCCCGCAATTAGCGCCAACAGGCGCTCAACATCATCGTTCATTATCAAATAGAGGAGTCGCTGCATGTCTTCAGCTCTCATTACCATAGCCCTTTTGGTGCTCTTCGTGGGCTCTTTTGTCGGCAGTTTCGCTGCTTTATCTTTCACCACCCACAAGGTGATTGGTTTCATAAACGGCGGTCGTTTGCTCGTCTACACCAAGGAAGACGCCATCAGCGAGCGCAAGCATCGGCTTTTGCTGGCTGGTTACGAGGTCATTGCGCTGCTACTTGGAGCGTTTGCTCTTGGTCTCAGTGCTCCCTGGTTGGGCCTGCTCTTGTCCTGCGCCTTCGGAGCCGTGCTCGGCTTTGGGGCCAGCTTCTGGCTCGATCGTACTCGGCTTCTGCCGGCTGGCTGGCCGCGTAAGCCAAGATAAGTGCAACATTGTTTCGGGTGGTAAGTGGCAGAACGGCTCAACCGTTACTGCCCTTACCGCTCTTCTTCTCTCTGCATTACAGTTATGGCAGTTTTTTTGTTTGTCCTGAATACTATGCGAAGTAGTAGCTATGGGGAAATTTTTAAAGAGCAAGTGGCAGTGAGGAAAAAAGCAGTCAGGTTAACAGCCTGACTGCTTTTGAAGATTTGCCCAGGCCCGCTATTTTGTCTGTTAGTCTAGTCTTGATTGGCAGCTAGAGCTGGTTTTGGCCTGGTTTTACGGGCTGAAGGCAGAAGCGGCGGTGAGCCGTTCTCTCTCCCTGAGACTCAGCGCCGCGAGGGCATGAAGTATTCCATCACCGTCAGCAGGACGAAGACGAAAATGGTGCCGCCGAGGCTGTAGGCCATGCCCAGAAGGGCGAAAGAGGCAGCGAAGAGGCCGGTGTAGGTGGCCGAGTAGAGGGTGGCGTCGGCCAGTTTGCGGGCCTTGTCGTTGCGAATGTCAGCGGTGGAAACCACCGAACGCACCCAGCGCAGCAGGGGCGGGCCGACGAACATGGCGAAAGCAATGACTGCCACCATGATGAGAATTGAAGTGAAGTTCATGAGTTTGACTCTGGTTTGTGGTGGAACCAGCGGCAAGAGCTAATCTTTCGAATTAGTTCTTGCGCTGGCAATGAGTTGCAGGAAGCTTACTTCTTGCTGGTGTCAGCCGGCGTCGCGGGCTGGGGAGCGGGCTTCGGCGTCACCGGGAGCTTCTTGGCGCCGCAGGTGCAGTCTTTGGCAGCCTTGCCGCATTTGCCGCCGCACTTGCAGCCGCCAGTCTTCTTGTCGCCGGCAGTCTTGTCATTGGTAGACATGGTAGTGGTCCTTTTCTGATTTGGGTTTGGGTTTAGGTTTGAGAGAGAAAGCGCGACAGGGCATCAAAATGCCGCGGCGCTATCTCTTGAGCTGCTCTCAAATGGCAAAGAGCCTGCTCGATCTGATTGGCAGTAATTGGTAGTGCTCGAGCCAGTACAACAGTGACCTGCTGTGGCTCAACTTCATTGGCGAGAATGTATTGGCCAGCCACTGAACGCCCCGTTCTCCATCTGCCAGTGGCAGCAAAAGTTGGGCGGGTGATGGTCTCGATTTCCTGGCATACGGTCAGAAGCGCGGCGCACTGCTTGCTCTGGCTAGCCAGTTCTTGTAGCAGATTGCCCACTTGCTCTTGCTCGCGCTTGCCGCTGACGAGCAAGGTCGGATAGCTGGCAGCAAGTTCTTGCAGCTCTTCTTGGCTCAGCTGATTGCGCACGGCCAGGCAGTGTTCGAGCGCGCGACTGTTGAGCTGGCTTGCCTTTTCGTTAGCAAGGGCCGCGGTGGTCTTGGCGCTTTCTATAAGGTGTGCAATCTCGGTGTTCAGACCTTGGGCGCAATGCAGACAGCGCGCTGCGTGCATTGCTTTGCTCTCTTCCCCTTCGTCATTTTCAATCACCACCGTGCAGAGGCCAAAGAGAGAACCGCCGAAGAGCATGCCCACGAGGCCAAGAGTGCTGCAGTCGTTGCCGACGGAGTTACTCGAGAGACTGAAAATTCCCACGAGGAAAGAGACAAGAAAGACTGCCAGACCGGTCCAGAAGAGACGGTAGATAGTCTTCATACCCCTCCAGTCGCTGCGGCGTCAGTACTGGGGGGCCAGCGGTCGAGCCGCTTTTGGGCAAACGACAACTGCAGGTCTGCAGCGGTGAAGGGCCATCTAACAGCTTCGACGGTGGAAGAATCGAAATCGGCCATGGCCACGGTAATCTCGCGGCAGTGTGCAGAGGCAATGCGAATCTGCTCGATAATGATGCGCTTCTCCCGCCCGAGATCGCTCAGTGGGTCATCGCCTGGTACGGGCAGTGACTGCGCATGCCGACCCATGCGTTCGATGCGCTCACTGAGAACGAGTAAGGCAAAGGTGAGGCCGACCTGCTTGCCAAACAATTTTTTGGCTGCATCGGCGGCTTTGTCTGCTTCTAGCTCGGCCTGGCTGCGTACTCGCTTGGGGCGAGCGAAGATAGCAGGGCCGACAAGAGCAAACAAGACAAGGAGGATGGCTGCGATAAGCAGACCGTCTATGAGATTCATGATCTTCCTTGAAAAAGGTCAGTTACAGCAACAATAAAAGGTCAGTCGTCTTCGTCGTCAGGCGTGTGCTGCAGGGCGATGCGCCGAGCTTTCTGCACGTGGCGACGAGCTTCTTCAAGGCCGAGGGCAAAGCCATCAACTTGAGCTTCGGTGGTGGCTTGATCGATAGCGGCTTCGATCTGGCTTTTCAGCGATTCAGCTTTCTCCAGGGCGGAGGTGGCATCAGCGCGCATGGTGACAGCATTCTCGACCTGGTCTTTGATGGCCGCAATGTAGCCTTTGACTTGCTTGATGCCGAGGCCGAGGTCGTGCAGTTCAGAGCGGAGGGTGTTCTTCTTCGCTTCGACGACACCGGAGGGTTGTGCTGCAGATTCTGCTTGGCCACCTTGATTAGATCTGGCGCGAAGCCGCAGACCAACAAAGACGGATGCAGCAAGGAGGGCAGCGATGGTACCGCCGATGATTATGATTGAAGACATAGCTTCTCCCGCAAAAGCGCTTTTGGCACTCCTGCAAATGAGGTTGTTGAAAGGATTACGTTTTTAGAGTTTGGAGGAAGGTACTTGAAAGAAAGAGATTTTGGAAGACCTTATCTCGCTAACAGAGAAAGAGATCTCACATCAAGAGCGAAGAAATATTGCGAGAGTTTGTAAAGCAGTCGTTACAAAAAGTCGATCGCTCAAAAGCTAGGGCTAGTGCCATGTTGCGATATCGCGCCTAGTTCACCGCCTCATGGCAACCGAGTTGGTGTCTTCAGCTGTAAATGCCAAGAGTAAATATCGAGAGGTAGACAAGATGGCGCGGCTGTCTGTAACTGCAATTGGATATATCATTTTCAACTATATGTTTTAATAGCGTAAGGGCTTCAAAAAGGGCTTCAGGAGCGGAAGAAACAGCAGACTTGTTTATCTGTGTCTCTTCCGCTCCATCGGCTTACTTTGAGTTATTGGTCCTCGACTCGATTAGAAGAGTCGGGCGCCGCTGAACTGCCAGGCATAACGCACACTGCCATCGGGGTAGAAGATGATTTGACGCATCTCTTCCGACTTGGGCTGAATCGTCAGGCAGTTGGTCATGCAGACGTTCTGACCGTTGACGTCGTAGACCGTGGCACCATGAGCCAGCTCGAGCAGCTCCGAACCGTTCTCCTTGAGGTAGGCATTGCAGTCGATTTGCAGCTGATTATCGACGGCGTGGGCGGTCGTCCAGTTGTAGATGCTCTCGTTCTCGCTCTTGTCGGGCTTGGTCACCGGCCGGAAGGTCAGTTGGTCGACACCGTTGGCGGTGGCGAAGTCGATCATCTTCTCCATCTCGTCGACGCTGTCGAGATAGCCCTTGACCATCACCGTTGCAAGGCGCACGGTGAAGTTGAACTTCTTCAGCTTGGCAATCAGAGCGGGCAAGTCTTGGTACTCGCGGTGAGGCGTGTAAATCGACTTGTTCTTGCTGCGCTCGTAGTGCACCACCGAAATGGCGATGGTGGTGAGGCCGAGGTCATACCACTTCTGCAGGTGGGCGTCGGTGACGCGGCCGTCGGCAATCAGCAGGCCATTGGTCTGCAGCTCGCTGATGGGAAACTTGAAGGGCTCCAGCTCTTCCAAGAAGCGGGTGACCTGCTCGGGGAAGATGGTGGGTTCACCCTTGGAGGTGATCATGGCCGTGGAGCAGCCGCCATCACGGGCAAGCTGCGCAGCCTTGCGGAAATTGCGCCAGTTGACGGCCGGCTCTTTGGTGCCGATGCCGTTGGCCGGAGTCATGGGTGCGACACAGAAGGGGCACTTGGCGTTGCATGCCAGAGAGCCGGCGACGATGCTGAAGGTCAAGACTTTCATAGAGTTTTCCTTTGCGGTTGCGTTTTTTGTGACTGGGAATTCAGCTGAAAAGGCTCTTGAGCCAAGCTTTGAAGCCTGAGCCCGCGAGCGACTTGGCCGCGTCGATGTAGGGCTGGTGGCAGCCTCGGTCGACGAAGGCATTGAGGTCAGCTTGGGCTGCCTCAATCGTCAACACCGACCCGCGTGGGAAGTCGTGTTGGGTGTGATCGCCGTCGATGTAGAGGCGCCCACCTTGCATCTGCGAGACGATTTCGAGACGCTCGCCGCGAGCGGCAACGCCGCTGCTGAAGCGATGCACTTCGCCGAGACGGAGGAAGGGCGCGCGTTCGACGTAGGCGAATTTTTGAGCGTCGATGGCGAGAACCTGACCGCCTTCAGAGCGCAGAAAGCCAGTGGAGCCAGATGGGGTCGAGACCAGCATGCCAGAGCATTTGTGCACTTCGGTCTCTCCTGCCACAGTGATGTGGTAGCGACTGGTGCCGGCGGGCTGCTCGTGGGCAATGAGCACTTCGTTCAAGACCAGCTCGGGAACGGCTTTGCCGTCGATGCTGAGAGCGAGGCGTAGGAGCTTGACTGGCTGAAGTTCGCCGCTGGCAACTTTGGCCAGGGTGGCGGCGAAAGTGTTGCGGTCGCAGATGCAGAAGTGGCCGAAACTGGTGATTGGTGCCGAATTGACACCAAGCACTGGAGTGTCGCCGATGATGTCGTGCGAGGCGGTGAGAAAGGTGCCGTCGCCGCCGAGGGTGATGACGAGAGTGGCTTGGGCCAGTTTCTCGTTCAGGGCCGGATGCCGCCGATTGACCACTTCGAAATCAATGGCAAGAGCGGTGAGCACCGAGGTCACATCCTTGAGGGTGGCGACGTGCTGTGCGTGTGACTCTGCCACCGACTCGAGACCAGGAGACTTCTTGGCGATCTCTTCGAGCTGGTGTTGGTCGTTGGCGGCCTGCACGAGCTCGAGATAGGTTTCTTTGACGATGACCAAGATGCGCTTCAGAAGCGGATTTGCACTTGATTTATTAGCCATGGTTACCTGCTTTTATTTGAGGTTAAAAGCGCGCCACAGAGCAAAGCACAGCTTTGTCTGCGGTGGCGGCTAGGGAAAGCGAAAGCAAAGACGAGCAAGAACGGCCTGATAAGCGCAAGAACTCAATTGAGACTCTTGGCTGCTGTGGCTAACGTTGGGTGCTTGTCTGGGTTTTCGCGGTGATTTCGGTTGTTTGCTTGCTGGTGGAAATTGAGGAAGATGCGCTTTTAGACTAATAGTTCTCAAGAGATGACTTCAAGAGCTATTAATGCAATTGCCTTTAATCATGAATCAGTAATTAGTTCTCAATACTTAATATCTAAACTCTAGGCCACATGGCGTAGGGCTCGCTAGCTAGCTACGGCCTCAGTATTAACCGCCTGTAAGCTGGCGTGGCTAGCGCTGAAGGCTAAGCTGACTTAACCGATCAGGTGACATCCACTGGGCTCAAGTTTTTGACTGCGCAAAAACTCGATAGCTCTCTCTTGTTCTTCTTTGGCAAATATCTCAATAGCCATGCCGCAAATTGATTCAGACAATCCTGGTGGCGTTGGTGTTGGCCGACAGCGCAGATTGCTGTCGCCACTTTCTCTCAGGGCCCGCTCTGCGGCAAGCACTTGGTGGAGAGTAGGAAAGGTAAGAATGAGCCGCTTATCGGCATTGGTTTGGGGCATAAGGCAATGGTAGCCTGCTTGCGCTGCAAAGGCATTTTTTTTCCTGTTGACTATCTGTTCATTTCCGTCATTGCATGGCTTTCCTAATTTGCGAAAAACTGAGGTGATACTGAATATCGGCAGAAGGTTAGGAGCAGGTAAAATGTTGGAGAAATCCTCAGCAATGCACCCCAAAACGGGCACCCGCACTTGATTTCCTGTGTTATAGTGAAAACAGTAAAGAGAGGGATCTATGCAGTATTTCCTTTGCCCACGATGCCAGTTTAGAGTGCCAGCCAACAAGCATATTTGTCAGACCTGTGGCAATAAGTTTGTCAGTTCAGCTCCAGCTAATAGTGGTGCAGATAATTCAGTTGAAAAAAAGGCATTGGTCAATCCATTTGCCAAGCTTTTGGGCTTCAATAACCAGTCTAAGCAAAAAGACGGCAGCCAAGAAAAGCCAGCTTTAGGCTAGTTGCGCTCAGTCTAGACGGGCTTAATGGCTTTGTAATTTATTGGCGAATAATAGATATTACTGGGACGGTCAAGGCCGTCCCTTGTTGTTCTTGGCAATATAGAAAGCAGAGGTTGGCCAAGGCAAATATTTAGCTGTGCCATCGCCTCTGGTATTACTTTGGGGTGTTGCTTTTGGGTATTACGTTTTTAATCGCGCTAAATATTGCTGCTTAAGTAATCAGTGGCTTGAGGTGTGACATCAGCACATAGTTTGTGCGGGCTAACAAGTAGTCAATGTTAGGGTCATGTATTTGTGTTTGCGATTGAAAGAGCGAGGGATCGGAGGGCAAATAGCGCCAAACAACCTTTGAGCCCTCACCGTACTTTGTCACGTCAACACGCACAGTCATCATGATCTTTGTGGTCTTGCTCGTATCTTTGTACTGGCTTGTTACTTGGGCTTTGCGACTAAGAGCTATATCGGTCACGCCTTCGACACGAATTGAGGTCTCAATGGGGTCGACGATGTTTATTACTTTGATATGGTACTTAAAATTGCGGTGATTGCGTGTCAAGGCTCTTTGCACTGAAGCTGCTGCTGTTCTATATTCTTGCTTGCTCTGAATGGCCACAGGCAGGTGGCCGATTTTGCCCATCAAGGGCTCAGTGATTGTGCGCAAGAGATTGAGTTCGATCACCGCCCAAAGGCGAGGAACGGCGAATAGCAATACAAAAAGGCCGCAAACGGCGTAGACACAGAACTCTAGATTGATAGTCATACTTATATTTCAGTGGTTACAGTGCTTATACCCTTAGTAAAGAGTTTCATACACAAAGTAACTGCCAAAAACTTTGCGTACATAGTCTCTTGTTTCTCTAAACGGAATCTCTTCGACAAAGTAGTCCCAATCTTTTCCGCCAGCAGCATTGAATTTATCGACCCAGCTCTTGACTGCATTGGGGCCGCCATTATAGCTGGCTACAGCCAGCATAGCATTGCCATTAAAGCGCTTCAATGTGTATTCCAGGTAGGCCGTGCCCAGCTTGATGTTATTGTCTGGAATGAAGACATCTTCTTTGCTAGCAAGAGGTACCCCGATGCGTTTGCCTACACCAAATGCGGTGGCGGGAAGTAGCTGCATCAAGCCAATCGCTTGTGAGCGGCTGAGCGCTTTTGGGAAGTAACGTGACTCTTCGCGAATTAAGGCGTGAATTAAATAAGGGTCGACTTTGCGCAGCTGTCCTTGTTCTTTGATTCTGGCGGCATAGGCCCAAGGATAAGTAATCTGCCAGAGCGGAGCGTGATTAGGCTTGCCCTCTAGGTCTTTGCCTGCGGCTCGAATACCTTCCATGATCAAGCCCTGACTGAGATAGAGCCATGAGCGAAAACCAATTATGTCTTCGCGAGCACTTTCATTGGCCTCTCCCACTTCTGCTAGCGCTGTTTGACACTCATCTAACTGCCGAGCCGCTGCCAGTAGAGCTACTTTGGGCCCGGCAAAACGAGCAACTTTGTCAAAGTTAAAGAGCGTGGGCGGTTGCGGCCAACTCCAGTTATCGAGACAATTGCGCTGTGCGCTTGTAGACCAGCCGCGGTCGTGACGTTTGTCGGCTGGGGCATTGTGATAGGCCAAGCGGGCCAGGGCACGAAATGCATAATAGTTTGATGGGTAGAGATTATGGGCGTGCTGGTAAAGTGCTTTGGCCTTAGCATGGTCACCTAAATGCTCATGAATTTTGCCTGCCCAAAAAAGAAAACGAGCGGCCGAACGATGGGTGGGATAGCGCGCTGCGGCATTTTCAGCCATGAGGGCGAGAGCCTCTGCTTGCGCCTTGTTCTTAGCTAAACCGGCTGGATAAATTACTTTTGTCCGATGCCAGAACATCCACCAGGTGGCTTCAGGAGCGTGTTCGGAAGTGGGATATTCTTTTACCAAGCGTTGAAACAAGGGTGTGGCATCGCTATCACTGGCTCGCACAGCGATATTCCACAGGGCATGATCGAGCTTGACTGGTTTGATAGCCAGTATTTGCTTCCATACTTCTGCTGTTTCTGCTCGGCTCAGGGGGCCAGTAACCACGTCAGCAAAGTCGTCATAATAGGCCGCCTCGGGTGCCTGTCTGATGGCCGCTAACAAGGCTGCTATCGACTCGGGCTTGCGATGCAGTTTTGCTAAGCACTGAGCTTTGCGAAACTGATTGTTGCTTGTGCCTGAGCGGTTAAAGGCATCTAGAGCTTTACCATAATTGTTCTTGCGATAATAGACCAGGCCAATGCGATCTAGGTCGGCCGGTGTCAGTGCCGCACCTCTAGCATTCAGAGACATGAGCTTGTCTGCCACATCACTAGAGAAGCGCCCGTTAACGCTGCCTTTGAGGTAATCGCAGAAGTAGGCTAAAGCCTCTGTCTCGCCTGCGCTTAGGGGCGTGGCGCCACTAGGGCCGGAGTTAGAGGTGCCAGTTGAGTTTCCTGTAGAGCTGCCGAAAGCGCCATCATTAGCCGCGCTAGAGTTGCTGCTAGCACTAGAGTTGGAAGACGAAAGAGCATTGTTGCCAGTGGCCGAACTATTATTACTATTGCTCAGTGCCAGCTGGCCTAAATAATAATTAGATGCAGTACCAAATTCGGTGCCGCTATATTTCTGCTTTAGGGTCAGCAGCAAATCTTTTGCCTTTTGGTTATTTTCGCTGCTAGGCTCGCGCAAGAATGATTGGGCCATCTCATAGAGGGCACGGGCTTGATCGCCAGGATCAGCAGCGGGATCGCGCAATATTTTTTCAACAAAATCGCGAGTTTTTCGGTTGTCACCCTGGCTAGTCAGAACTTCTGCAGCATGCCAGAGCGAGTCGATGTGCAAGAGTGGTAGCCCTTGAGCCTGGGTAAAGAGAGCAATGGCTTCATTTTGATCGGCGCTGTTATTGCTCTTGGCCAGAAGCCGTGCCAGTGAGTAAGAGGCGACAAGGCGCTCAGTGTTGTTACTAGTAAAGTTTTGGCTTTCCAGAAAACGTCTTAAATTGGCTATAGATACATCTTTTGGATCGCTCGCTAAATTGGCTACCGCTGCTGCAAACTGTGGCGATGGTGCCTGCCAGAGGCGGCTGATTTCAGCGGGAATAGCTTGTGCTGTGGCGCCTTTAGCTTTGACTGGGGGAGCGGCATTGCAGCTGAGCCATTGGCTCAAATTAGCCCCGAGGGCGATGGTGCCTGCCAGTAATCCAACATATACAAATCTTGTAGCGACAAATCTAGACCTGGCCGTTGCCTGGTTGCTTCTAATTTTTTTGCTCACCACTTATCAACTCACCACAATTTTAGAAATTTAGTCTAGAAATAAAATGCTAGCATGGCATAGTCGACCCTGCCTTTACTGGATTGATTGCGGTTTCTGGTGACCTTTGATTTCGTACTTTGACAACGCTGCTACTTCTCATCCGAAGCCCGAAGAGGTTTATCAGGCTTGTGATTCGGCCCTTCGTGCCGGTGGCAACCCTGGCCGCGGCGCTCATAGTCTTTCGTTTGCGGCGGCAACTTTGCAGTATCAGAGCCGCTATGAAATCGCTCAGTATCTTGGCATTCAAGATAGCAGCCGCTTGATTTTTACCAGTGGTTGTACTGCTTCAATTAATTTAGTTCTCAACGGCATGGTTGGTGCTGGTCGTCTCAAGGCAGGTGATACGGTTTTGACTAGCGCCTTTGAGCATAACGCTGTGATGCGACCGCTCCAGGCCCTGGCTGAAGCTTTGCCATTAAAACTGGTGGTGGTGCCATGGCAGAAGAGCGACAAAGCTGTTGCCGCAGGTAGAGCAGAGTGCAACCATATTGCCTCTCTGGTTGATCTAGAGCAGCTCAATGCCTTGCTTGAAGAGCACAAACCGGCCCTTTGTATCTTCACTAGAGCCAGTAATGTCACTGGGCAAATACTAGACTTAGATGATGTTGCCACTGTGGTCAATCGCTATCGGGTACCCCTATTAATAGATGCGGCGCAAAGCGCTGGGGTTGTGCCCGAGCATTTGGAGCGAGAGCAGCCTGCCGTGTCGTTCTGGGTGGCCTCTGGTCACAAAAGTATGCTGGGGCCACCGGGTATTGGTCTCCTCTATATAGCTGACGGTGAAGTCTTGAACCCGCCCCATCGCGGCGGCACTGGCTCACGCTCAGAGAGCTTTGTCATGCCCGAGGCTTTGCCAGATAGGTTGGAACCGGGCAGCCCAGCTGTTCACCTGGCTTGGGGCGTAGCAGCAGGGCTAAGGTTCTTGCAGGGCCTGCCAGCTGGATTAGACACCGTAAGGCTGCATGAAAAAGCTCTTTCAATGCGCTTTTTGCATGGCTTGGCCGTTATTAATCAGTATTCACTAAGTCATCAGGCTATCCAGCCATCGCGCGGACTAATCGAATTAATTGGTCGCCCCGGTTGGAATTTGAATTTGCCTGCCGAGGCACAGCAAGATGTGCTCGATGGCTATTTGCCCGTGTTCTCCTTGCGCTTTGTTGGCATTGGTGACTCTTGCGTGATTGATAGATTGACACCAGATAGAGTGGCGCAATACTTAGATGAAGATTTCGGCATGGCCACAAGACCAGGCTTACATTGCGCACTGCTGGCCCATCAAACCCTTGGTACAGTTGAGCAAGGCTTATTGCGCGTCAGCTTTGGCCCAAGCAATACTGAAGACGAAGTTGATAGTTTGCTGGCCGCTTTAGAGCTGGCCTGGGATCTTGTGTATTAGTTAAAACCTAGACAAAGTTGGTTGCTAGATGTGGTAAGCCTCACGGCGATCTTGTTATTATTGAGTTTCTCGATAACAAGGTGAAGCGGTGGCGCCTTTCTCAAGGTTGGGAGAACGAGCGTTGGTAAAGTGAAAATATGATCTTTAGACCAAACACTGCGCCTGCAGATAACTTGGTGCCAAGACGATGTATGAATCTCAAAGTGTTCCTGCGACAAAATGAGTTTATGCCGTCGCTAGGCCTTTGCTGTCCGACAAGTTATCCCTAATTTCATTGATTAGCTCTGGATGAACGTCAAGTATTTTTAGGAGTTGCACAAGTGCTAGCGGCGGTTTCGTTTTGCCGTTTTCATACCGTGAGAAGGCATTTGTTCCGCCACCAAAGAGCTGCGCAGCCTGTCTTTGATCCAAATCGAGTTTTTTGCGAACGCGCACGATGAAAGCTGGATCTACGATGGAACTATTAACTTCCTTTGTGAAGTCCAGCATCAAGCCGTTTATGCGAGATGACTCTTCTTTGTCGTGAACCGAGTCGCCACAGGCTGGGCAAAAGTCACCAGTTACCCCCTGTATTGTTGTTGTCTCACCTTTGTAGGTGTATTGAACGTCGCGGGTGTCATGCACTAGTTCCGCTTGTCCGCAAGTTATGCACTTCATGCTCATAGCTCCTTAAACGAAACGATTAACACGTCGCCCACGATTGAAAGTTTGAGATAAACATCACCTGCTTTGCTGGGAAAATGATAGACATCTTGCCAGACAGTGTGGTCCGAGTGCGTGGTCATGCTTTTGTATAAGTCTCCTGATTCAAGAGAAAGGATCACCGCTTGCATATCCTCGAAGTTGAAGCCCATTGATGCTGCTCCAGTTAGCGCAGCTCTTGTTGCGCTGACTTTCCCTTCATTAACAAGGATTTTGATGTCGGCTAACGG
Source organism: Obscuribacteraceae bacterium (SeqCode) (assembly GCA_044378815.1). Classification (GTDB taxonomy): domain Bacteria; phylum Cyanobacteriota; class Vampirovibrionia; order Obscuribacterales; family Obscuribacteraceae. The sequence continues at coordinate 18,515 of JBIPOV010000055.1, forward strand.
ATAATGCGCGGTTTGCTTTTCCATAGTGGCATATTAACCTAATAGGTTAATATTTGGCAAGTAGGTTAATTTTGCTCTGTTGTTGGCGAATTAGCCTTCTTCTCTTCCAACAAATATTTGACGATTGCCACTAGGGCCCAGCAATAAAGTAAAGCCATCATTGATACCAATAGCAGTGGCTTCACCCAGGTCATGTTGGTGATAAGCAATATGCCGTAAGCTGTCATCACAAGCCAGTATGATGCCAGTATGCGTCGCAGCTGAACAGTCAATTCGCCAAGGCCGCTCAGGCTCTTGTCCCAGGTGGCAAAGACTAAATAAAATGCCGGAACAATAGTGCAGAGGTCGTAAATAAATAGATGCGGTACTACTAAAGGCAGCGCTAGGCAGCCAATTACAAGAGATAAATTAGCTTTTGTGGTTTTGCTTTTTATGGCAGAACTTGAATGTGAAAGCATGGTTACCACACCTAGCCCCAGCGCTAATAGCAAGAATGCCAGGCCGTAAACAATTGGTTTGAGCATAGCGTGCTGCACCACTGGTTGGCTTAGCAGAACCGCTCGGGGTAAGCTTGTTGCCAGGTGTATGGCCACACCATTAGCAGGATCAGAAAATATTTTGTCCGAAAGCTTTAGGCAATTGAGCCAGGCTTGAAATACTTCTGGTCCAAAGAAAATAGCATTTGACTGGGCTAAAACCATTACCCCAATACACATGCCAACTAGGGCCATAACTCGCTTTTGAGCTAGTTCACTGACAATGAGAAATACCGCAAGAAAGAGCATCTGTGGCTTAAGAAAGAGCAGTGAAAAGATTAGTCCCGCTAGGAGGGGGCTAGAGCCCAAGAAATAGAAACCCGCTGCTAGCGGTAGCAGGCCAAATACTAAGCCGACCTGGCCAATCCAGATAGTAAAGCAGACAGGTAGGAACGACAGGGTGGCAGCGGCAGTCAGGGCCAGATAGAGTTTGCTAAATTTTACTGCTGGGGCATTCTCAGCTTCTCTCGCCATATTCTTAGCACTGCCGATAAGAATTAAATAGGTAGAGGCGAAAATGGCTGCCAGTGAGGTTATCTGCCAGGCCAATAAAGAATACTCAATTTTCAGGGCACTAAATGGCGCAAAAACTAAAGCGCTCATTGGCATATACATATATTCTGAAACTGAGGCGGCGGGCATCATCGGCAGCAACTGGTGTGAAAGCTGATCGAAGGGCGCACCATGAAAAGCCGTGGCATCAGCCGCCGGATAGAGTATCGCCCATTTGCTATGAGCGGCTATCCATCCGGCTGTATGGAAGGTCATCAAATAATCAGAGATAGCAATTGCGGTCGGTAATTTAAAATCGATGAAATACATAATGGTCAGTGTCACCACCGCCCAAAATATAATTGCCTGTGCCAGTAGCTTTTTTAGGGTCATCTACTAGATCTCGTGCAACGGCATCTTTTTGCCGTGATAGCTCTCGGTGATGCCCACTAACATGCCGGTGCGGTCTTGACCATGCAGACAGTGAACAAATACAGGTTGCTTGCTTTCGTCAGTAAGAATGCTGATAGCCTGATGAATCAGCTCATTTGTGGGAAAAGCAAAGGGCGAAATCGCCAGTGAATGATAGTTAAAACCAAACCTCTTGATTAGCGCTTCTTCGGCAGCCAAATGATCGCTCTCTTCATTCAAATTGTCCCGCAAATTGATAATAGTTTTAACACCCTCTTCTTTGAGAATCTCAAAACCCCGCTCTGTGGGCTGCCCGCCCCGCTGCAGACCTTCATTTACTACCTGATAATTAGGTAGATGCTCAAAAATCTCGCTCAATTCAGGAAAATGAGCCAGGGCATTTTTATTATCTTGATGCCAATCGGATGTCAAACTACTTCACTTCCCTACGTACTACTAAAAACTTGCCTCAACTCAAGAGATAATAGACGGCTATAGGGCGAAGGGCAAATACAAGGGGGACATGATGACATCCAGCCAGATGGCGCAATCGAAGGGCCACGCGCCTGACAATGCACTCACCGACTCCATTGCGATTCTCGATTTTGGTTCGCAATATTCTCAATTGATTGCCAGGCGTATCCGCGAGCTCAACGTCTATTCAGAGCTTTTGCCCCACTCAATTTCGGCCGAAGAACTCAAGAGGCTTAATCCTAAAGGAATAATACTTTCTGGCGGCCCCTCTAGCTGTTACGACGAATTTGCTCCACAGTTAGACCAAGATATTTGGAAACTTGGCATACCTGTATTGGGTGTTTGCTACGGCATGCAGCTTATGTCTCGTGACTTAGGAGGCCATGTTGAGCCTTCTAACGTTCGTGAATACGGCCGCGCCCTGCTGACAATTGTTCATCATGACAAACTTTTTGAAGGCCTCGACCCCGCCATTGAAAGCTGGATGAGCCACGGCGACAGCGTTACCACCTTGCCCGAAGGTTTCGCTACAGTTGCTCGCACAGCTGACACTCCAGTTGCTGCCATTGCCGATGAGACACGCAAACTTTACGGCGTGCAATTCCACCCAGAAGTTGTTCACACTGTTGGTGGTAAACAAATAATTTCTAACTTTGTCCTGGGCGTTTGCGAATGTAGCAAAAGCTGGACAATGAGCCGCTATATAGAAGAAGCGATTCGTGAAGTTAAAGAGCGCTGTGGCGACAAACGAGTCTTGCTCGCCTTGTCAGGTGGCGTGGATAGCTCAACTCTAGCGTTTCTATTGCACAAGGCCATTGGTGATAACCTCACTTGTATGTTTATTGATCAAGGCTTTATGCGCAAGAACGAGCCTGAGTGGCTGGTTGAGACCTTTGAGCGCGACTTCAATATACATGTACACTTTGTTAAAGCAAGAGATCGCTTCATCAGTAAAATTGCCGGTGTGACCGATCCAGAAGAGAAGCGTAAAGCCATTGGTGCCGAGTTTATTCGCGTTTTCGAAGAAGAATCAAAGAGACTTGGACCATTCGACTTCCTCGCTCAAGGCACACTCTATCCCGATGTAATTGAGTCTGCTGGCACTAAAATCGACTCTAAAACTGGCAAGAAAGTCGCAGTCAAAATTAAGTCGCACCACAACGTTGGTGGACTACCTGAAGACTTGCAGTTTGAGCTAGTTGAACCGTTCTGCAAATTGTTCAAAGACGAAGTGCGCGTCCTTGGTCGCGAAATCGGTGTGCCACCGGGCATTATTGAACGCCATCCTTTCCCGGGCCCTGGTCTAGCTATTCGTGTTCTGGGCGAAGTCACTAAAGAACGGCTGAAAACTTTGCGCGAAGCTGACTGGATTATTCGCGAAGAAATTAAGAGCCACAGCCTCTATCGTCAGGTTTGGCAAGTGTTTGGCGTCTTGCTCCCAACTCTATCAGTGGGTGTCATGGGCGATCAGCGCACCTATCAAAATCAGATTGTTATTCGCGCCGTCACCTCTGAAGATGGCATGACTGCTGATTGGGCCAGACTTCCTTATGACTTGCTCAGTGTCATTTCATCGCGCATCGTCAATGAAGTGCCTGGTATCAACCGTGTAGTTTATGACGTAACATCCAAGCCACCAGCCACTATTGAATGGGAGTAAGCTTTGGACTTTGAGGATCTCTATAATGACGAACCTCGTGCTTCCAATGGACCTTCTAAACTCTCACCAGAGAAAAAAAAGATAGAGGTTTCGCCCCAAGAAGCCCTAGCAACAATTGTTTCTCGTGTAGTCTTGGGTCTAATCCTTTTGGTCTCCTTTACCGTAGGCTGCTGGGTGGCTGCCACTGCTTTGCACCAGTCAGACACCTGCTGGTTTCTTGCCCTCGGACGCTGGATCTACGAGCACGGTGCCGTGCCCGATCTTGATCCATTTTCGTGGACAATGGCTATCACAGCAAGCGGCCAGAGTCTTGCTGCCAGCCAGGATATAGCCAGTAGTTTTATCGTCAGTCAGTGGCTCTCGGCGCTGCTTTCTTATCTTTCAACGCTGGCTGGCGGATTGCTTACTCTGCTGATATTAAACGACGTAGTGATCGTCACGGCCTTTCTTTCTTTGCCTATCGGCTTTAGTGTCAGGCGTGGTGCTCCTTTTGTTGCTGGTTTGGCACTGGTTATTCTGGCAATGCAGACGGCCCTTCTTTGCCCAACAAGCTGTACTGAAATTTTCTCTTATTTGTTCATTGCTGTTTTCTTGCAGGTGGCTCACCATGCGCGCTCTGCCATGCTTTGGCATGACGATAAGGTCTTTCGTATCGCTTTTGTTTTAGTGCCACTGATGGTGCTATGGGCGAACCTGCATGTCGGTTTTGTTATTGGGCTTTTGATTTTGGCTGGCTGCTTATTGGGTGCTTCTCTGGGCAAGCTTTTCAAAGGAGCTAGCAGCAAGGCTCTCACTAATGAATTGACAATGGCCCTTGTGGGTTCGCTACTGGCTAGCTTAGCGACACCTTATGGCCTAAAGCTTTGGGCCGTTATTCCGCAAGAGCTGTCCTCATTGCTTTCTCGTCATGTTAATGCCTTCGCCTATTGGCCCTACGGGTTGCTCTGTCTGGCATACGCTCTGCTAATGGTGCGCGAGTATCGCGCTTGTCGGGGCAAGTCTGAGGCCCTAGTGGGTGGGCTGGTAGTTTCAGAACTGGTTACAGCTGGGCTTGTTGGTAGCGTCGCTATAGCTGCGACTGTGGCCATTCCTGGCCTGATTGTTTTTGCTACTCTAATTGTTCTTGCTGAAGCTCTGACTTTGCTTGGCTTGCGCCGCCTGGCCGCCCACGCCGATGCCTCCATGGCGGCTGGTAGGTCCGATGCGGCCGCGCCTCAGTCAAATTCGCCCCCAGAAAGCCCTCGCAAACGCACATTCTGGCAAGATCTCAACTATCATTCACTCGATGTCTGGCTGGCCGGTGGTGCTTTCGAATTGGCTATCGTTTCGTTCTGCTCAATTGCCGGTGTCTGCCTCGTTGCTAACAAAATCACTAAGCCACAATTGCCCACTGTTAGCCGCGCCTTTAACTATCCCTATGAGATTTTCAACCAGATTGTCTGTCCAGCTCTAAGTCCGGCTCTCAGCTCCCCTGTCAGCTCCTCTCTAAGTTCGGCTCCAAATGAGCCAGCGGGAAAATTAGCAGGCAAAGCAATTCAATACATTGAGCAGCACAAAAATGAGCTTGGCGACAGGGTCTTTAACGATGCGGCCTGCGGTGACTTGATTGAGTGGCAACTTCGGGCCACGCCTAAAGTTTTCATTGACACTCGCTTGAATGTCTATAATGCAAAAATTTTGGCCGATTATTGTACTATAAATGAATGCTTGGATGGCTGGCAATCAAGGCTTGATGCCTATGCTATTGATTGGGTCTTTGTTCCAAGCAACTCTAAGTTAGGGCAGTCGCTGCTAAACAATTCGGCCTGGGAAATTCGCTATCAAGGCGATGGTGCTGTGATTTTTGTGCGTAAGAAAATCTAGGGAAGCGGTTGATTTTCGCTACTGTGCTTGTCTATCCAACTAGATAGAGAGTCGAGGACTATGTGGTTCTGATTGTCTGTTTCAAAAATCAGGTGCTCGGCATCGCCAACGATCATCATTGTTTTGTCGTCTGATTTAACCGCCGCAAATAAATCGTAGGTGCCTTGTGGCTTGACGAGCTTGTCTTTGAGCCCTTGCACCATTAGCACCGGTAAAGTCTTGATGGCGCCACAGTGGCTGTGGGTGCGGCGCATGAAGACAGCAAAGCGCATCAGCTCTTTGGGTGAGAGCTCATTTTTTGCCTTGAGGCTGTTGGCCCAAAGTGTGCGCATCTCTGGTCTGGCTGTGGCTTGAGCGGCAATTTGAGTGCCAATATTGAAGGGCTTGTCTGGGCCATTGAGGAAGTGCAGCGCCACTGTCAGGCTCATACGCTTAGCCTGCAGTCTTTCTGCTGAAGGCACCGAGGCAATCACACCGCGCAAATTCTGGCCGAACTGGGCCGCCGTATTGAGGGCAATGGCGCCACCCATTGATTCACCGAGAAGAAAGATAGGTGCTGATGGATTGTGCTCCTTAATCAATTCGACCAGATTATTGATATCAACAAAACTATCTTTGTAGTCGATTTTTTCATTGCCACTGGCATTCATCCACGAGCCAAAGCCTCTAACATCGATGGCAAAAATCGTATAGCCCCGCTCTCGCATTTCGTGGGCAAACTTAGTAAAGGCGCGATTGTCGAGGCCCATGCCATGCACGGCAATAATGGTGGCTTTGCTTTTAAATCCGGAAGCTGTGTTTTGCCAGGCAATTACAGGTAAAGTCTTGAGTTTGAAAGTTGTGGCCAGCCAGAGATATTCGCCCAGAGATTGAGGGCGGGTGTCAGCCATGTAATCTATGAGAAAGCGATCGCGTACCGGTTTTAGTGGAATTGCTCCCAATGTATTTTCTATTTGTTCGCGTTCGCCCATCATCTGCACGAGCAGGCCCACAAGGTTTTTGCGATAGTACTCGTTTTTGTCTTTGTCGCCGAGATTTTTGTAGATTTCAGCGAGATAAACATTTGCCCAAAAATACGGACAGAGCCCCGAGAGCTGATTGCTATTGCTGCCGGTTAACTGTGCCAATATGAGAGCTGGTGCCTCGGCTTCTTTGTAGCGTTTCTCTAGCAGGTAGCAGCCCACCAGGCCTTCTTCTAGCTCGGCTCTTAGTAATGTACCAATGTTGTTATTGCCAGCGCATAAGAGCGCTAAATTGTAGTGTTTAAGAGCGTTCTTAGTGTCTCTCTGACGGTAATAACACTCAGCAATGCAGCGTTGCAAAATTACTTGATCTTTTAGCGAGATTTGCTGGTTGCCTGCTGGTAGCTCTTGAATTTCTTTTAGGTAATTGATGGCCCCTTTGTATTTCTCGTCTTTGAAGTGTGCGAAAGCAGCCAGATAGAGAATCGTTGGATCGAGTTTCTTCGCCTTGCGGGCCTCATTCAAGGCTTCTGTGATTTTGGCATCAGCTTCTTCAATTTTGTCTGCTTGCAAAAGGCTATATATTTGCAATTCAAGATTGCTCAGTTCGCTTTTTGAGCTATTGGGAGCAGCGTTCGGCTGCATGCCAGATTGTTGTGGCTGCATTTGTTGCTGACCAGGCTGCTGACTAGGCTGTTGACCAGGCTGTTGACCAGGCTGTTGACCAGGCTGTTGACCAGGCTGTTGAATAGTTTGCTGAGATTGGGCCAGGTCAGATGTCGGTGTTGTAGTTAGTGGTGTGTGCGATTGCGGTACGTGTGCGAGAGCTTGAATTGGCGCCAATAACGCTGCCATTAACGCTGTTATGGCGGCGCCTAGACGGTTAGTTTTGAGAAGTTGGGGTTGCCGCACTTAATACCTAAAGGTTAGTAGGTCTAGTCTATAGCAAGCCGGCTCGGCGCCGCTAGCTCCATTGGGGTGATTGCTGATTTTCCTGACTCTTTCTGTAAGCCGCTAGTCAAGTGCCTGTCTCTTCCTTGCCAACAGGGTCTTGATTGCTGTCGGCAAGTTAAAATAAGGGGCTATGAATCAAGACCCTAAAACTAGCGACGATAACAATGACAATCTATCCGCTGAGGAGCGCAAACTCAGAGTAGATGAACGCAAGCTTGAGATTGAACGTGAGAAGCTACTCCTTGACAATAATAAGTTTGCCCACGATCGTTCTTTCATCAAGACTTGGCTGCCAATTATTTTGCCGGTTTGCGCCACAGTGGGTATCGCGGTAATTTCTTCGACAATTAGCCTTATCGATAAAAAAGCCCAAGAAGAAGCGACCAAAAGAGCAGGCATCGAGGCTGAAGCCAAAGACAAACACGACTGGTCTGTCAAAGTCGTAGAACTTTATCTCAAAAATCCCGCTTCTTTTGATCTGACAGCAGACAAGTATAAAGCTGGCCGCAATTTACAACTTCTGGCTTCTGTGGCCCCGGCAGAAGTGCAGTCTGTACTCGAAATAGAAGTATCAAAGCTCAGCCCCAGTTTAAACACCGAAGGCAATGCATCGGCGGAGTGGCTCACCACTCTTGGTGCTATTTCAAAAGTTCAAAGGGCAATTCATAAATCATCAAAGGCGTCAAAGGTGCTCTACGGAAGAGACCATGCTTTGGCTGAAGCCGTAAATGCCCAAGACAGCTCGGCGATTGCCAAGCCAGAAGAAGTTGGGCACTATCAAGATCTAACCGCCTACGTGCAATATCCAGAAACTAGAAAAGACGAAGCTACTGCTGCAAAAGAGTTGCTAGTCTCAAAGGGAATTACCATCCCGTCTATGCAGGTTTCGAGCCAACCGCCCGATCGTCTATTAGTCAAATACTACTTGCATAAACAAAAGCCTCTGGCTGAAGCTCTAGCATCTGAATTGCAGAGCAAACTGAATCTGAAGACGAGCGAAGCAAGAAAAATTAGAAGCGAGGGTCATACCATGCCTGATGGCATACTAGAAATCTGGCTTCCAAATTGACTTGCACGCGTTTCGCGACTTAATCAGGCAGAGACTGGTGGGCCTTGAGCAAGTCAGCAGCGGCCTTTTTGTCTTCGTGTAACACCTTATATATGTGCGCTCTTTCGGTATAGGCATCATTGGCGTCTTTGGGCGATCTGTTAATGACCGCTGTATAGTCTTTGATTGCCGCTTGGTACTGCTTCATGGCAGTATAAGCCGCAGCCCGTCCCATCCTAGCCTTAGTTCGATTGGGGAAGTGCTTAATTACTTTGTTGAAATCAGCAACTGCTTCTTTGTATTGTTTGCCGCCGGCAAGATAGATAGCGCCCCTGGTTTCGAAGGGCGCAGCCAAGTCAGGGTTTTGTTTAATCACTCTATTGATATCAGCCATCGCCTCAGTCAGCTTATGCAGTTCTCGATAACAATCGGCTCTCAGTGTTAAGGCTGCATCCTGCTTACCTTTGGCTGCGGTTTTGAGAGCGCTTACTGGTTCGGGCTTTTTGCTCTGTTCAATTACTGCCGAGCAATCTTTTATTGCTGCAGCAAAGTCGCGTTGTTTTGCGTAAACTTCGGCGCGCAGTATTCGAGCAGACATATCGACATCGCTGTCTTTCTCTTGCTCCGCCCTGCTCACGGCTAGGTTGGCATTGGTCATAGCGTTGGGCAGATCGTTCACTTTGGCGTAGAGCGTCGCTAGATGAAGGGGCAAGCCGGGTGGCGACTTTTCGTTAACTTGAAACTTGAGATATTTGATTGCCCCTTTGAGGTCGCCGAGCTTTTCGAGACGTGTGGCGTCATTGCTCAGGCCTACGGCAATCTTTAGCTCTTCTCTCGCTGGTCGCAGTGCCATGTAGTGCTTTATATCACTCTTCGCCTCTTCGAACTTGCCGAGTTTGCGGTAGGCAAGTGCTCTGTTGTGATAGGGCATAGGCGATTTGGGGTTGAGCTTAATTGCCGTGGTGTAATCGGCAATAGCCTTGTCGAGCTGATTGGCAACCGTATAGCAATAGGCTCGGCGATCGTAGGCATCAGAGAGCTTTGGGTCTAATTGAATAGCTAAATTGCAGTCTTTCATTGCCGCATCGTATTGATCGAGGGCGACATATACAGCGGCTCTTTCGGCAAAGAAAGCAGCATTTTTGGTGGCTTTCTTTTCGACTTCTTGAAGTTGCGTCAGCGCCAACTGGGCGTTGGCCTGATGGCGGGAATTATAGGCGTCAATGATGGCTTTATCGACGGTAGCATCTGCCCGAGCGGTCAGTTGTGCTCCGGAGAGTAGTGCTAGAGACAGGGTAACCACTAGTTTTGATTTGAATTGCATGAATGCCGATAATTTCCTTGCTTTCTTAACCGCTGATATTTTAGCGCAATGGTTTCTACTGTGGCGGATTTTGTTTAAGCAAAAGCAGGCGAAAAGCGCAGATATTCTTAATTCTGCAATATGCGCGGAAGTAATGCTGTAGGGCTTCTGTAAGGGGCGTGTTAGTTTGCCCCTCGGTTGATTTTTGATGGCGTCTTGTTCTGACTGTGGCGCAAGTACTTGAGGGTTTTGTAAGTGATGTAACTGTCGCTTCGGATGTCTCGTAATAATTGTAATACTGCATCTGGTGCCAAGGTGTAATTTCGCGATGGGCTGAAATAGCTTGATTTAAGAGCTTCTTGTTTCTTAATGAGGCGATGGATAAAATCGTATTCGTTGCATTTGTGATTTTTGAGAAATCTTTTAGGCCGAACTTTCTCTCTAGAATCCTCGCCCTTGTTTGCTGAAAATACTGTTGTATAGGGGGTTCTCGTGGCAGCTGCTGCTGAAAGAGTGCTTTCAAAAATTCCACTTTCGTTCACTATTTTGCGCTAGCAAGTAGATCATTTCTCAATAATTTTGACCGCTCGAAATGCAATACTCTTCTCGGTTGTAGGCTGTGCGTTAAACGACAGTGCGAGCCGTGCCACTCGTCGAGCCGATTCTTAGCAGTAATAAATAATGGGCGTTGGTGTCTATGTCACTCAGTCCTTTGACTGATGGGTCTGGCCCTAAAGGCTTTGATAGCAAGGGCTTATCGTCCGGCAGCTCTAGCGATTCTTCTATATAGACTGCGAAATTTTAGCTTTCGGTGGTGTTTGATTTCGTGGCAGGCGATCGAATAGTGTCGCGGGGCACTTCCAACTAATTCCACTTCGAGATCGCTTCCAACCCCTCCCCCATTTAACTCAACTATCAGCGTTTCCATAAAGCCGACTGGGCTTTTACCTTGCCGCCCCTGGTTAAATAGCTTTCTAACCAAGATCTGTTTAGTAGTCTGTCGTTGGACTTTTTACTTGACTCCTGGGGCTGGCGACATGAGTAGCTAGTAAGCTTTTAGACGCTCAATTCCTCTTATGTTAGCGCTCTCAGATTTCGAAACGCTAAACCGCATTCAGCATTAACTGGCGCTAGGTAGCTCATCTTGACTATTGGCGCAACTTTGATGGAGACCATTCCAAATGAATCAAGACAATCAAATGATCGAAACTGGACAGATGAGCAAAGAACCATCCTTCTATATTGAACTGAGCCCTCACTTGCGGCACATCATTATGAAGCGTGCTTACTTCCTTCGCGGCCTGCGCACACGCACAATGTTCTGCTTAGAGAAGATCGCAGGCAAAGCCTGGCTTGAGATCACTCTCATTGAAAAGGCGAAGCCTGAGATTATGCCTTGGGATAGCGCACACAGTGTTGCTGAGAAATTCAAGGCCGAACTGAAAGCTGACGTCTTTGTTGAACCTGCTTCTGCAGTCGGGCGACATCATCAGCTCACAGCTGCGCCTGAGACTCGCGATCCTTTTTCTGGTCGGCCGGGGGCTAACGAAGGCAACAATGCTTTTGGCTTCCAAGATCCTTTTGCCGGAATCTCAGGAATGCTTGGGGTTTCTCAGGGCCGCTCAAGTATGCCGGGTTTTTCTGGTGTCTCAGGGATGCCGGGCATGCCAAATATCGCTGGGCTGCCGAGTATCCCAAATCTACCCAATGGCTCAGCCTTCGGCTTGGGCGGCAATTCAAATGACTTCTTGCCAGCCCATGTGCGCGACGCTCTAGCCATGGGCGATAAGCAGAGCGAGACTCTGCCAGCTTTGCGTGCGCTGCCAGCGTTCCAGGAGTTGCCTGAGGCGAAGCGAAACATGTTCGAGGTCGAGGCTATGCAAGCCTTGCGACGTGCTAGCAGTGAATTCATTCAGGTCAGTATGCTTGAACACAGTCAGCAAAGCCTAGTGGCGCTGCTGTCTGATGCTGCTGTTTCGCGGCGGCTGAAGCGCTTCTTGGCAGAAGCTTTGCCTGTCGCTGCTTGAACTATTGAAATGTTGAATGGGGAAGATTGGCTTGTCTGATCAGATCTGTACTAGTCTGATCTTCCCCATCATTTAGTTAGCACTGCCACAAGCCATCTTGGAGTTGCTCTGTAGATGGTTTCTGCCAGCGCTATTGATGCAATCTAGAAATAGATGCGTCGATTCTCTGGCCATTGCGCTGAGCAGTTGATTGGAAGCTGGTTTTGTAGCTTCTCAGTCAAAGCTCTGCTGAAGATCTAATTGAGCGGTGAGTCAATTCAACTGAAAAGGCTCACTGCTCTAATAATCAACAAAATAGATAAAGGAGAACTATATGTTCAACCTTTTCAAATTTGCTGCGCAGGAGCCGCCTCCTGACAGTAAAAGCACTGACAGTTACTTCGAAAAGCTCGTTCGCTATATTCCAGCGGACATTCTTGCTGCATACGTGGCTATCACAGGCATTACTGCCAGCGTTGACCCGCCGCTATGGCTCGGTTGGGGCGTCTTCGGTGTGCTTCTGGTGCTGACTCCACTCTACGTTTGCTATGTCAAAACGACCCCTAAAGGCTTCGTCTCGAGCAAGATGTTCCACTGGATTACTGCCTGTCTGGCTTTCAGTGCTTGGGTCTTTGCTCTGGGTGGACCTTTTGCGACGTTTGACTGGTATCAGCCATATCTTGGCTCGGTGGTCTTGATTCTGACGACACTGATCATCCCGGTGCTTGAAGGGCAGTTTTACCCGTGTAGCACTCCGCCCGCTGTGCCTCCGGCAACACCCCCGGCTACAGATCCGGCGACTCCCACTGAACCGTCCGGTTCTTAACTCTGATTGAAGAAAGAGACCTGAAAATGGATCAGCCTGATTTCGCCCCTCTGCATGAGGCGGCCTGTCAAGAGCTTCTTCTGGGCCAGCAAGCGCTCGCTGACTTAGCTGGTGCCACCAAATCTAATTGTGAAGGTTGCGACTATTCCAAAATGGAGCAACCGGATTTCTCGCCTTTGTTTGTCCCTGCTTCCAGTGCTCTGGAGCCCAGGGTAAGCAAGGCCCCATTTGCCAGCCTTGTGGAGCGCGCCAAGTTCGTTGGGTAGCGGTTCTTTCGGCATGGCAGAAGAAAGGAAAACGTATGAGAGTATCCTCTCTAATTCTCGCGGCAGTTGTCGCGCTCTCGCTTGCTGGATGTGCTGTGGCACCGTCAGTGCGAGTACATCCCCTCACAGCTGGTCAGCCCACTATTGTTGACCTGGACGCATCGGCGAGGGCAATTATTATGATTCCCAAGGCCGATGGGTCAATGGCTGTTTGTTCCGAGCCGTCGCCTGATGTGGCAATGTCGGCTGTGGCGAGCATGCTGGCTCAGGTCAAACTCGACAATCCGAATGTCGACGTTCAGACCAAGCTGGATTTCCAGACGGCGGTTATCGACCTTGCCAAGAGGTCTCAATTCGTGAGTTTCCAAAGAGAGAGCCTGTTTCGCCTTTGCGAACAGGGCATGAATCAGAACTTGAGTTCTGAGCAGATCTTCGTGCTGTATCAGCAGGTGATGCAGACTTCGCTCAAGTTGGCGGAAGCTGAGTTGGCGAAGAACAAGGCAGACTTGGCCGAGGCGCTGAAGGACCCGGCTGTTCGGCAGTTGTGGAATCAGCTGGTGGACAAGCCGATTGAGCCGACGGCGCTTGTCGGGCCGAAGAAGAAGTGAGAAGCGTGGCGAGTGGCTGATAGGGCGCGGAAATCAAGTATGGAGATAACACTCTTTATGTCTTCCTGACTTCTTCTCTAAACCCCGAAACTCAACCCAGCCAAGCATCCCGCTTTTCTCCGCCCCCATTTTTCTAACTGTATCTTCTTCGAAGTGCAGCTTAGTTAGATTCGCCCCGTTAACAGATTCTGTGCTCACCGATTTCTCATATCGGGCGCCAGTCTCTTGTTGCAAATGAAAGCAAATACAGACCAAATGCGGATATCCGCAAAACAAAGTCTCAATCGTCTCTTGAAACAACCTGCTACGGCTGTTTTTAGCGGCAAGAAATCAAATCCTCGGACAAATCATTTCGATTTGGCCGAATCAAACCAAATCAAAAGGTAATTCAAATGGCTAACAAATTCGTGGACCTTAACGGCGGCAACGACGCCAACGACGGTTCAACATTCGCCCTCCGCAAGAAAACTCTGTCCTCGGCTGCCGCAGTTGCAGCTGCCGGAGACGTCATCCGCGTCATGGGCAAACCTTCAACAAGTTCCAGCACCGCAACGTGGACCAAGGGCTCGGCCCTGGTCACGCTCGCTGCGGCAATGAACCAGCTTCTGTACGGCGACGGCGCATGGACAGCTGCTGCCAACGTCACCGCTACCGCCAACACCACGGCCCCGACTCCCAAGCAGGGCAGCAACAGCTCCAAGCTCGTTTGCGCCGCTGGCTTCACCACTGGCCTGGTCGCTTACTGGCCTACCGGTTCCGCTCTCAACTTGAGCACCTACCAGCAGATCACCTTCTGGGTGCAGTCAAGTGTTGCCCTGGCATCTGGTGCGCTCAGCATCAACCTCTGTAGCGACGTCGCCGGTGCCACTATCGTCAACACGCTGACTCTGAACAGGGCCCTCAATGCTGGTCAGTGGACGGCTGTCACCATCGACAATGGTGCTGCTCTTGGTGCCTCGATCCAGAGCGTTCGGCTCACCGCCAACTCGAGCTTGGCCTCGACGACGATTTCGCTAGACAACATTTCTGCGGCGAAAAGCCCGGCATCGGCAAACTGCCTGACTCTGAACACCCTGATTTCGCCGGACAATGCTGTCTGGTACCCCGTCCAGAGCATCAACGGCACGACCGTCTATGTCGACGCTCAGGCGACCACTGCTGCGACCGCCGCCAAGGGCTATCGCGGTGCCACTGGTTCCACAACCTTCTACATGATGCAGCCGACTGTTGTATCAATCGGCACCGGCAACACTGTCTACGACCAGGTCTTCTCTGGCAACGGCTCGTCAGGTAACCCCATCACCATTTCTGGTGGCTGGGACTCCACTGCCATGACCACGCAGAGCGGTTTGACCCTCATCGATCGCAGTGACTGGGCCGCCTCTGGTATCAACCTGTCTGGCGCCACTGGCTACATCACTGTCGAGAAGTTCCTGTTTGGTCATGCGGCTTTCCCGCTTGGTCTTGTGGCTACTGGCTTCGGTTACACGGTCAACAACAGCGGCTTTGCTGGCACGGGCTCGTTCTCGAACATGCCCACTCGCGCAGTCACTGTGGCAGGCTCGAACTTCATCAACTGCACTGGCACGACCGCCATCCTCAACATCCCGGCGACCGGCAACTATGCCACCGACAACAAGAACTGGAGCATCACCAATACGAAGGTATGGGGTGCGGCAGTTGGCGGTATCAAGGTTCCTCCGTTTGTTGCTGGGGCGCCAGCAACGGTTACCGGCTGCGATTGCTCTGGCAGCACCGGCCTGGGCTTCGACATTCAGTCGCCCTGCAACTTCCGCTCCAACACGGCTGAAGGCAACTCTTTGGGCGGTATCAACTTCCAGTCCATCCAGGGCATGGCTTCGTATACCCTCACTGCTCGTGGCAACACTGTCGGCGAAGTTCTGTTGAACAACGCTGATGTCGAAATCTACGGCCTCGATACCAACACTGTTGGTGGCTCTACTGTGCCGCAGATCATGGTTCCAAGCAGCGTTAGTGGTCGAGCTGTGGTTTACAACTGGACGCAGT
The DNA here is from genome assembly GCA_044378815.1 of Obscuribacteraceae bacterium (SeqCode). Lineage (GTDB taxonomy): Bacteria > Cyanobacteriota > Vampirovibrionia > Obscuribacterales > Obscuribacteraceae. The sequence continues at coordinate 33,952 of JBIPOV010000055.1, forward strand.
ACACCGGTGGCGCGCCTGCTAAGGTTCTGACCTCGCTGGGCAGCCCCGGCAGTGGTCGCACGGCAGGCAACTCGGTCAGTTCGCAGAAAGAGGGCGGCGTTGCCGGTAACAACACCACCTACTCCGACTTCGGCACGGTCACCACGACTGGTGTGGTCGGTCAGCCTGGTTCTGGCATTGCCTGGAAGCTCTCTCCTGATGCTGACGCTCTGCCTGGCTCGCCGCTGAGCATCAATGTCGGCAAGATTGCTTGTCCTGCGAACGTCCCGACGACTGTCAAATACTGGGCCAAGTTGAGTGCGGCTGGGCCGACTGCTCGTCTGCGTGTGCCTGGCGGCCGCTATGCCGGTGTTGGTTCGCCTGGTACCGATGTTGTCTCCTCCGCTATCTCCGGCACAACCTTCGCTCAGGTCTCTGTAACCTTCACCCCGACTGAGTATGCGGTAGTGGACATCTTTGCCGACGTCTGGGGCAGCAGCACTCAGAACCTGGTGGTCAGTGGCCCCGTGGTTCTCAGCCAGTAACAAGTCAACCGCACAAACAGAGAAATAGGAAAAACAAATGACTACAAAAAGTTTCGACCTTGGTAGCTTCGCCTACCAGGGCGCGCCCTTCATCTGGGGCTCATTGCAGGATGTGACTGGCATGACCGCTGTCGGCGCGGGTGCACCATTCTTGGTTGCCCAGGACATGCCTGGCGTGGCCTACGTCACTGATACGCGTGGCAGGCTCACCAACGCCAATCTGACCAACGGTCAGGGCCTCGCGTACAACCTGGACAACGGCGGCAATCGCGTATCGGTGGTCACGTCGTGACCGCCGATACAGTTCAGGCAATTCAAATCAACGAACAAATTTAAAAGGTAAAACAAATGAGTAATCACTCAAATGACAAACATGACGGTGTCTCGAAAGATGGCAGCTGTTGCGCTGACTGCTCCGAAAGCAGCAAGAGCGGCAAAGACGAATTTGGCAATCCCGTCAATCTCGTCAAGCAATACACGCCAGAAACAAATGCCATTCTGGTCGCAGCAGCTGCGGCTGCTAGCGGCGTGAGCGAGAGCTTTGACGGCACCATTGACACTGGCCTCGCTGCTCCTACTCGCCCAGTGCCCCCGATAGAATCTCAGCCCGGCAAGTGGGTGCCGCTGCCGAAGCAGGAGAGCGTCGATGTCGACACTGCTCGCAAGTACATTGAGGGCCGGCCGCTGCCGACCAACATCTATGACCCTGCTGCAGCAGAGCAGACTCCTGCTCCCACGGTGCCTGGTCTGAAGTCATTGGCCACTGGCTTTGCCGGAAACACCGTTGCTGGGCCAGCTTCTATTGTCGAGCTTTCGCGAGCTCTCAAGTCTAACGTTGACCTCATCTATGAATGGGTGTTCAACAATATCGAAAACCTGCCGTCTTTCGGAATTCAGAAAGGCGCTCTGGGAGCCATTATCGATGGCCTTGGTAACAGCTTTGACCAGGCCGACTTGATGATCAAGTTGCTGCGTCAGGCTGGCTACACGGCTAACTACCAGTTTGGCACGTTGCGCATGACTGGCGCACAGGCTGGCGCTTGGCTCGGTACTGACCCTGCCAACGTCTATGCCGCAAACAACCTTTTGGCGAACAGTGGTGTGCCGACCTCGGTGGTCAACATCGCTGGAGTCGATGGGGTCGAGTTCAGCCACTGCTGGGTGCTCTGCAACATCGGCGGTACGAACTATGTCTTCGACCCGGTGCAGAAGACCTACACGACCAAGACCAAGATCAATCTGACGACTGCTACTGGTTACAACGCGGCGACCTTCTTGACGCGTGCGAAGAGCGGCGCCACGGTTACTGCCGACTATGTGCAGAACATGAACCGCGCGAACATTCGTGCGGACTTGGATACCATGACCGGCAACCTGGTCACGTGGATCAAGGCCAACAACCATGCTGCTTCCATGGATGACATCCTGGGCGGCCGCAACATTGTTCAGTACGATGCTGCTACTCCGCTGCGTCAGACAGCTCACCCGTTCCTCAAGTCTGGTTCGACGATCACCACGTGGACGAGCGTGCCTCAGGCCTACAAGGCCACGATGCACACGGTGTACGACACCATCGATATCACCTTCAACACCGAAGACCTGGCAGGCAAGCGCCTGACTCTGACTTTCAACGGCAGCAATCAGGGCGAGCTGCGTTTGGACGGCACGCTGCTTGGAACCAGCACCGCTCAAGGCGTTGGCACTTGGAACTCTGTGCTGTTCGATATCGTTCACCCCTATGCCAGCTGGTTTGCCGACCAGTATGTCTGGCAGCAGGTCTGGGCAGGCAAGCCGTACTTGCTCTGCAACTCTTGGGGTAACTTGTCCTCAAGTTCCACTGGCGTTCATGGGGTTAAGCTGGCTGAGCTAACTAGTTCATTTTCCTCTCCCACCGGAGAGCCTGTGCTTGGTGAAACCATGGCTCAGATGTGGAAGACCATGGATACCATGACTTCGCGCATGGCCGATATCATTAATCGCGTGAGCAATTGCACCACTGTGATGCACCACGCCTGCGGTTTGATTGGTTGGTTCGACACAACCTTTACCGATATTGGTTGCGTCACCTGGGGTACTTCTGCTCTGGATAACAACTACAACCAGCAGCAAGCGAACGACACTGCTCTAGCCATGCATGGAGTTGCCCTGGAAGCCCAAATCATGCGTGAATTTCAGACGTCTCTTGGCGTTAGCACTACTCCGATTATTGACGTGGCCAACTCTGCTGGGCAGAAAATCTACGACGCCAAGACTGCTAACTGGCTCGGTACAGTTAAGCCAGCGCTGATCAACTATGCCGCTGGTGACAAGAGCAATATTGAAAACTGGTACATCAACAACGGTTATCGGGTTGGGCTGCCGGAGAATGGTGCCAATACCATCAACAGTTGGACTGGTCTTGGTTATTACGCAATTCCGAGCTGGGGTACTTTTGGCATTATTGGTGGTGGCTTAAAAGGTGGTTCTGCGTCTTGGGGGGCGCCGCTTAGTGATGTAAGCAACTCTTACCAATATCAAAGTTGGGACAGGAGCTACAACGGCAATACGTCCCCTTCTTGTGGCGTCGCTAAGCCGTATGATCCTTCTGTAGGAGTAACTTTGTTTGGCAACTGCGTTCAATATTACGACTCATCTGCTACCGACCTGCTTGACCAAGTTGGCGGCCTTCCTGGATGGGTCTCCGGAGCTAACGGCGGCAGCTATGTGCCCGGAATCGTTACATCTTCAGAACCAATAGATTTAATCAGTGGCGCATACCTCCTTGATGCGACAGATATAGCAGTAGGCAGCCTTGGTTTTCCGTATGGTCTTTCATTTTCTCGGACCTATTCTTCTGCTAAGAAAAACCAGTTCGGTCCGCTGGGGCGCGGCTGGAGACACAATTTTCAGATTACAGCTGGCCGTGATACTGTCGGGCTTTGCGGAATGGGAAATCAGACCACGGTTGGCGCTGCTGCAACTATTGTAGAAGCTTTTGTTTCCTACGATTTACAGAGTGATCTTAGCAAGCCGTTCGACAAGTACATCACAAATGCACTTATGAACCAATGGTTTGTAGATAATCTCTCTGACAACGTTGTTACCATTAACAATGGTTTTGCCATTCAGCTGTTCGTCAAGCTCCCCGATGGCACATACGCTAATCCGGCACTGGACGCGAGCACTTTGACATTGGTTGGGGGCTTATATACCTACACAACGCTTGCTGGCTTGAAGTTAAATTTCAACTCAAATGGCCACATTGCGACAATGGTTGATCCGGCTGGTGTCACTGTTACTTGCGGGTACGATTCTTTGGCAAGACTGACCTCCGTATCTAACGCTCTAGGACGCACTCTGACTCTTGGTTATGATGCGAACAGTATGATTTCTAGTGTAAGTGATGGTACCGGGCGTAGTGTCGGATACCAGGTTGATGCCAATGGTAATCTGACCACAGTAACTGATCCTAACTCCAAAAACTGGACCTACGAATATGACATTCCAGGCAGGATGACGAAGCTGTTCAAACCAGCCAACCCACTCGTTGCCTTGGTCACAAATACTTACGATACCTTAGGGCGAGTCAAAGAGCAAAGAGACTACCAGTCCAATCTTTGGCAATACTTCTTTGCTGGTTCTCGCACTGAAGAGGTTAATCCCAACTCTAAGAGCAGCACAATCTATATTAATAACATGGGCAAGGCTTTTAAGTCGATAAACTTGGTTGGTAAAATTTCAACCACTAGCTTCGATGGACTCGGCCGTCCAATCAAGACCGTAGCACCCGAAGGCAATGCAATTGAGTTAGTCTATGATTCGAAAAACCGCGTCACTCAGACAACGGCGAAGGCCAAACCTGCCACGGGACTAGCCGATATCGTCAGTTCTGCGACTTATGACGCTACCTGTAACAAGCTAAAGACGACAACGGATAACATGGGTCGAGTAACGACCATGAACTATGACGTGGCAAACGGCAATCTTCTGAGTGTTGTTTCTCCGAGCGTTACTGGTCTTGGTTCATCTACCGTAACCATGACTTATAACGGCCGAGGGCAAGTGCTCACAGTCACGAGTCCTGATGGCATTGTCACGAAAAACACGTTTGATGTCAGCACTGAGAAACTGCTATCAACGGTGGCTGACTTCGGTGTTGGGCGGTTGAATCTCACTGCCAATTTCGGCTACGATTCGGTTGGGAACGTAACGAGCGTTCAGGACCCACGCGGGTTCACTTCTACTGTGACTGTCGATGTTTTGCGGCGTGTAACTCAAGTAACTTCGACAGCCCCGTTTAGCTTTGTCACGAAGTTCACTTTCGACGATAATGGCAACACTACGAAAGTCGAGCGCCAGACTAACGATCCGCTTGATCCCTGGCAGACGTCTCAGGCGAGCTACACGGCTGACAACAAGGTTTTGACGACGACTGACCCTCAGGGAAACGTCACGGCAATAACTTACGATAATTTGCAGCGGCAATGGAAAGTGACCGATGCGCTAAGTCGAGTTGTTACCAACAACTTTGACGACGCGAACCGCATTTCTTCGGTAGTTGATCCGGCCAGCATCACGGCTGTGACTTACACCTACACAGACAACGGCAAGGTGGCGACGATCAAGGATGCGCGCAACTTTGTCACGACTAGCACGTTTGATGGCCATGACCGGCCGCTTCGCACAACCTATCAGGATGCCACTTATGAGGAGGTAAGTAGCTACGACGGCAACAGTAACCCACTTGTTCTGCGCACGCGATCGGCTGCTATAGTCACTCTGACTTATGACGAGTTGAATCGAGTCAAGACGAAATCGCCGACTGGTCAGGCTGTTGTCACGACGGTTTATGACATTGCAGGCCGCGTTACGACAGTTAGCACGCCAGTTGTAGCAGGTGACCCAAGTTCTGGGACTTTCACAAACTTCTACGATACTGCAGGTCGTTTCTTCAAAGAGCAGTATCCAGACGGGCTCTCAGTTGTTCACGTCCTTGATGCGAATAGCAATATCACGAAGACAACTTATCCTGACGGATACTTTGTCGACCGAGTCTATGACGAACTGAATCGGATGACTGACATTAAGCTGAATGGGGCTGGCACTAGTGCTGTTCAATTCCAGTACGATGCTTTGTCTCGTCGCACCAAGCTTGGTTACGAGAATGGTTGCACCACAAACTATGCCTTTGAGGTAGATAATGACCTCAGCAGTCTTTTGCACAATTTTGTTGGCTCGAACGTTCAGTTCAACTATTCGTTCGATAGTGCCAATCAAATGGCAACGCACCGGGTAAGTGATCCTGCGAACTTCCGCTGGACTCCGCCTGCTCCTGCCACCACCTCCTATGGCGCAGCCAACAACATTAATCAATATCCGACGGTTGGTGGCACATCTCAGGCTTACAGCACTGATGGCTGCTTGACCAATGACGGGACTTTCAAGTACGAATTCAACTCCGAAAGGATGATGACTCGTGTGCGTAATGCAGGTACCAATGCGATTATTGCTGACTATCTCTATGATCCCGCATTGAGACAAAGACAGAAGAATGTAGGAGGTGTTAAAACCAATTACCTCTATGCTGGCTTCCAGCGCCTAGCTGATTATGACGGGTCTGCTGGTACACCTGGTACTTTGCTGAATCGCTATGTTTATGGCACAGGCTTAGACGATGTACTCATTCAAATCAGCGCCGGAGGGACCAAAACTTACTATCACTCGAACCACCAAGGCTCAGTTATCGCTACAACCAACTCCGCTGGTGCAGTGCTTAATCGCTTCACCTATGGACCTTTTGGTGAATCTGCGGCATTGACAGGAACAACCCACGGGTATACCGGTCAACGTTATGATTCTGAAACAGGGCTATATTATTTCAAGATGCGGCAATATTCGCCGAAACTTGGAAGATTCTTGCAAGCCGATCCTATTGGCATGGCTGGCGGGATGAATCTCTATGCATATGTTGGGAATAGCCCACTTACTGCTACTGACAGCATGGGGCTCGCCGCTGACGGTGGTCCGGGACATCGAGGCGGACTTCAGTTTGGTACGAATGCCGGAAGTGACTTTGCGAAGTTCACTTTTGGCTGGTTCGATGATCGACCTGACCAAAGTGGGTTTCCAGAGTTTTTCAAAAACATATGGAACGGATACGGTTATGAGTACCCGGAAAGATATGTTCGTCCAGAAGATATGTATAACCCACCCATTGCTGGCAGTCAGACAACGCCAGCGTCTGCCATATCCCTAAATGATCAAGCCCTGCCAGACCCATTTGTCGACCAGCTGCTGATAACGCCATTCTTATCTCTGGGACGAGCATTTTTGTCAGTAGTATTTTCTCGGGCTTTCCTTGCCGAGGAGACTGGTGCTGGTGTTCTCTGGGGTGGTACGATACTTAGAGGACCATTGGTCGCGAGTGATATTTCATTTAATACAGCGCACTACGCAACTCGGCTCCTCAAACTTCCTGCTGGATTTACTGCTGAGGAGATAGAAGGTGGAATAGCGCGACAGCTTCTTGCTCAAAGCCAAGCAAGCAATCTTAGCTTTGCAATCGGGAGGGATTTTTGGCAGAGAATCGTTATAAGAGGAGTCGAGTTCGAGTATCGAGGCCGTGCTTTTGCGGATGGAACAGTAAACATCGGAACTTATTTCGCACGATACGGTCAATTCTAAATGGAGTGCGTAGCTGCTCCAGATATTGGATTCTGCTTACAAGTTATCTGTTAGGATTGTAATGTGTTGTGTAGCTAGCTGGGTCTATCTTAAGAGAAAAAGAGTTGTATGAATAATTGTGCACTTGATGGGTGGAGGCGCCTTACCGATTTAGAGGAGTCAATATTCAGCAAACTGCTTTCAGCTAATTTCGTGGGTGTCGAAATTCTGAGGGAGCAAGCCAAGAGTCTTTTGGTAAGAGGCGTACCAACCGAGTTTTCCTTAGAATTGAGAGTCACTAATTCTGAGCCAGCAGTTGTCGAGACAAATGTCCCGGTTGAGGCTAGTTATTCAGATGAAAATAGTGATGCTTTGGATTGTATTAAAACCCACATCTTGTTGCATGTAGAAGCTGGATATCTTAGCTTGTTGCACTTTTACAAGGATGATACCTCACCTATATTGAGGCTTCCCCGTGCATCAGAATTGACTATCTTTACACCATATCATTGGGAAAACGAGTAACTGCGTACGAGTGATATCAACTCTGTTTTCGACAGAAAGTAGAATCTGTGCCGAACTCGAATCAAATGAAACTGTCGCAATTTAACTGACACCAGATGTAAATTGGCGAATTATTTGGCAAAGACTGTAGATGCATGCCGTGTAGGCTTTCTCAGCGTTTTGTCGGTCGCCGTTGAAGGTGGCAATGGCAATGAGCCACAGGAAAAAGTCCTTGAAAAAAATGGACGATTTGGGACAATAAATGGAGCTGTAAATCTTTGAGGGAGTGCCATCATTCATGGTGTCACTTCCTTTTTTTTGTGCCGCATCTATTCATCCATATAGTTGTTAAGAGCGGGTCCTGCGTATTTGGATATTGCAGCATACTGAACTGGTGGGCATAGAGCAGCCGCGGAAAGAGTTCGGTCAAACAATTCCGACCACTTGTATCGACGATTGAACCGAAATGCAAATTCATTCAAGAACCGTTGCAGATGCGCTCTTGAGCAGTATTGGTGATAAGTGCCCATCAGGAATCGGCGGAGCAGGGATATTACTCTGTCTACGTTCTCGAGGGCTCCTTGTTCATCATAGTTTTTGCCGATGGTGTCCATATTGAGTTTGGCAGCTAGTCCGTGAAGCATAGAGTTCTTAGGTAGCCCATCAGTTCGGATATGTGTCATTGGCTCTAAAACGGATGCTACAGCCGTTTTTAAGGCTTCGCCACTGCGATCCGGTAACACAATTAAGACTGCATCACCGGCTTGGCGATTCAGACGTTCCACGACGACACAAACTTGCTTCTTGTTCGTGCCACCTGCGCGCTTTCCCTTGGCCTTACCTCCCAAGTGCGCTTCGTCAATTTCAACCAATCCCGAGAGCAGGTGCCCATTCTGCCGAACAGCCATTGCTTCGCGTAATTTGTGCATCATGAACCAAGCTGTTGAATAGTGCAGGTCTAGCAATGCCGCTGCGCGCTTAGTTGAAATGCCACCTTTGTCTTGGGACATCAGAAAGATAAGCCAAAACCAGCTAATTAGGGGCGTCTTGCTCTTGTGAAAGAGTGTGCGGGCTGTAATCGACGTCTGCCTCCGGCTCAGAGTGCATTGAATTGCGCGACGCTTAGATAGCCGATATCCATCGTTGTGTTGACAATGAGGACATATAAATCCTCGTGGCCAACGAGCTTCTGCAATGGCTTGCAGACAGGCTTCTTGTGAGTTGTATCTCCGCTGAAATTCCAGGAGTGAAAGGCCTTCGTATGCCATATGTTTTCTCCTTTAAGGGGTATAACACTATACAGTACAGTATGCTCAAAACCAAGCTCTAGTAACGGGGCTGCATTGTTAAAAGACCCAGGGAGCGGGTTTTGACGAAATCCAGGCTCTGGCTGGTTACAAGAAGGCACGGTAGTTGCAGTCAAGAGTCCAAAATGGTAAGAACTAGCTGAACAGCGATGTTTCAAACCGAGCGGTTGCTAACCCCTAGAGAAGAAGTTTGCTGAAACCCAAGTTGTGTATTGGTCAAATGAATTTGCGTGCTCAAGTGTTCAACCAGGCGGCGCAGAATTGGTCTCGCCAAACAAACTCGGAAGCGAGGTGCAGTGTCACTTCTCTGGCAGTCTCTTTGACGAGAACTCCAACCTTTAGT
>JBIPOV010000010.1:0-137904 GCA_044378815.1 Obscuribacteraceae bacterium (SeqCode)
TATTTCTTGCTGCTTCAAGTCAGAATCCACAGCTAGCGGGTTATCGCTACAATTTCCGGTCTGCGCAGACCTGACGTTTCCACTTAACCCCTCGGCTCAAAGCACACAACTTATTTATTGGTGTGTGCTCACCGGTTATGCAATTAGTATAGCCGAGAGAAAATCTATTGGAAGTCCCCCGATGAAAATACTTGGTATATCTGCTGACAATTCGAAAGGCTGCTCTTGGTCTCGTTGTCGATATCTAATCTGATAGCCAAGCGCTTGAACTACCGTTTCACCTTCGGCATATTAGTTTGTATATGCACTTATGCACAAGCTCGGAAGATTGTGGCAGTGCTCTGCTCTACTCATTACTTATTTGCCGAATATTCTCTTCCACCAGGGCCGCTCTAGTTCTTCCAGCTTTTGCGTTAAGGCCGTCAGTTGTTCCACCACTGAGTTCTCTCTGGTTGCGTTTTCTAGTTGAAGCAATTCAATCTCGTGACGCATTGAAACTTCTAGTTCAACCTTTGCTTCATGTAGTTCGAAGATTCTTTCTTCAAGCCGTTTTGCTTTCAGTCGTTCAACTTCTAATTGGTCGTTGGCGGCTTTGGTAGCAGCGGCAATTTGTTTGGAAGCTTCGGCACTGAGCCTATCAACCAGCGGCTGAAGTACTTGTTCGCTGATGGCATGTTCAATAAAGTCTTCAATGCGTGCCTTCTCTTGTTGATACCACTCGCCGCGCAGCACTTCTGATGCACTATGGCGTATGGGCAAACTAGTTTCTTGATTGAGACTACTTTCTAAGTCGGCCTCAACTGCGGTGGCAGTTATTACATTTAGAATTTGCCGCGCCGGATCGGCTTGCCCGTCGTGACTAGAATGGTTCTGGTTGGTCTGTGCCGTTTGAGTCTGACTAGAGCGGCGCTTGGCTAGAGTGCTTTCGACTGAGTGGCTATGAACAAACCATTTTTCACGATCGCCAACTAACTTTTTCTCGCCAAGCAATTGGCCGTTGATTAGTCTTTCCCGCACAGATTTTTTATCGAGGTTTAGAATGGCGGCTGCGTCTTTTATCGATAAAAGATTTTCCGTTTTCGTGAGCATTATGCCTCCACTTTGCCTCTTGCTTTATCTCTTGCGGATATGTCATTAGGCGGCAATATTCAGGGTCTTCAGCATTATAAGCTGGATCGAACTGTTTCTTCGTCTTTGCATCCTTGCCAGTTTGCCGAGCAATTAGACCGGCAATCGAGATTTTATTCAGGATGAGTGAAACTTTTGGGCCGCAGGTTTCGTAGGTAGTTGTAGTCTATGAGTTTCGTTCGCATTCATGTCGATTTGAGAGAAAACTATGCGCTCCCTTAAAATTACTGCAGTCGATCGCTGCCCCAGAGTCTTTTCAGCTCTTTCATTTGTTCGTACATGCTTAATTGTGGCTGCAATTTTGAGTTCAGTTTCGGCTGTATTACCTGGTTCCGCACAGGGGCAGTTTAGAGAGCGCTTACGGCAAAGAATACAAAGTCGGCAAAATGATTCTCAAACAGCCCGATCTTCTAAACCGCTGGCCGCCGCGCAGACTGTTTCTCTAGTTGGTTCAAGTCAAGCTATTACGGCCAAGATTGCGGGCCTAGATGTGGCGGTCTGGCAGCCCAAGGGCAGTGGTCCGTTTCCTCTGGTGATATTTTCCCACGGCTTTCATGGGCGCAACACCCAGAGCGAGTTTCTAATGCGAGCCATGGCTCAAGCTGGCTATCTAGTTATTGCTCCAAATCATGGAGACGCATCGCTTACTGGTTCTCAAGCCGGTTCCCATGCTGGTTCGCAAGCCAGCTCCCAAGAAAGTTTTCGTCAACCGAAGAACTGGAGCGATGCAACTTATATAGATAGGAGAGATGATATAGCGATGCTCGTTAGTGCCCTTCATCTTAATTCCAAGTTTGAGAGTCTAATTGATTGGAAGCGAATAGCTTTAGCTGGTCATTCATTGGGTGGATACACAGTTCTAGGGCTAGCGGGGGCTTGGCCTAGCTGGAAGCTGCCTGGCGTAAAGGCTATAATTGCTATGTCTCCTTATTGTCAGCCGTTTCTTGCCTCTGGCAATTTGGCTAGTCTTGATCTGCCGGTCATGTATCAAGGCGGCACTCGTGATTTTGGTATCACTCCTTCTGTTAAGAAACCCGCTGGTGCTTTTGCTAAAACTGGAGCACCAGCCTATTTTGTCGAGTTCGATAAAATGGGCCACCTAGGCTGGACTACTTTCAATCGTGATAAGGTCGAGCAAGATTTGATTACGCAATATTGTTTGGCGTTTCTCGATAAGTATTTGAAAGACCAAGACAGTTCTGTGCTGAAAACGAAGTTGTCGGGAGTCTCCGATTTGCGCTCGAAGTGACTGAGGATCTGCTTTTTGTGGCAATTCTGGGGTTCTACTCTTGATACATTCTTATTGATTTAAATTCTGGAAGACGGCTAGATGGCAGCTGATCTCTAAGCTGCGCCGATGTATAGCACCATTGCATTGCGGAGCCTCCGGTCATGCCGCCGATGGCTCCAAAGCCTAAGCCTTCAGCTCCGGTTCCGGCTAGGTATGCAGCTGCTGTTGGGTTTTTCAGTATGCCAATGCCTATGGCTGCTGCCGCCATTGTCACCATTCCGCCGCCCCATACAGCTTTGGCTATTTGGGAGTTGTGTTCAAAGTCGAAAGCGATTCTTCTGGCTTTGTCGATCACCAGGCTGTGCTCGGCGAAGTAATTGATTTTTTCGTCTAAGTGAAGCTCTAGTTTTGGTAAACCTGGAGGATTATTCGCATTTCCAGGCGCATATTGGGACGCAGTTTCTAGCGCATCAGCAAAATTAGTCCCGCTGGTGTTATTTAAGGCTCGCTCCGCATCTCTCAGGGCCGCACTACGAGCTGGCACTCTGTCAATCTGTTGCCTAGGAGAGAGTAGTTCTGAACTGTAGTGTGAGCGAAAATTACCAGTTTCGGTTGATTCACTAGAAATTTGTCTGTCGCTAGAATCTGCTCTCATTGTCGGTCGCTCCTGGCTTGGTGGTTGATGTCACCATGTTATGAATTTTGCCAGTGAGTTCATATGTGCATTTGCACAGTCTTTAAAGATGCAGGGCGAGCTTGAGGGCACGCAGCAAGACATCTGCCAGTTCAGCTCGAGAGAGTTGGCTGCCGACTTTAATTTTAAGATTCAAATCGTGATTTAGGCTATTACAGTACTTACTGAGGCGGGCCACCGCTTGGTCGACTTCTTTGGCTGTAACCAATTCCTCTGGTTCAAAGCTTAGGCTAAACTGATTGCATTCAATGATAGCTGTGACTGTCATGATCTGAATTGCCTGGAAGTGTTCATGGGTGGGCGGCACGTCATCAAACCAGAAGATCGGAGCGCCGCAGCTTGGAGCCGTTAAGGCCAGTTGTACTGCTAGAAGGTCTCTGGCTGAGAGTAGTTGTTGTTCGCCAAACTGGTTGCGACTTAAATAGATGGCTGCTAGTGTGCCAGCAGCCGAGCCAATTGCCCATTCCACTGGATGCAGACGAAAGGCGCCATTAGTTATATGGGTGACACCGATATTTTTGCAAGCGGCAATATAGTTATGACAGTTTTCAGTGATTAGCGCGCCAAGTGGAATTTGGAAGGGCTTAGCCGCTTGTGCCGCCCCTGGTATTTCCTGGCGGCCATGGATATCTACCGGGTATAAGCCGATGCCTATTGAGTCATCGAAGAGTCTGGCTCTGGCACCGCTGTTGCAAGACTCGACAATATCTTGTTCGCAGACAATTGTTTTTGCTACCAGTCTGCGAGCCTCGCGAATATATGGATGCTTTGATAAACCATCGGCGGTGCCCAGTATGTTTTTTACCAGTTTTAATTCTGGATATCCCTTGACTAATTTATTATTGCCTAATTTGTCATTGCTTACCGTGTCAGGATCGCGACTGGCCTCTGTTTGCAACCAATAGAGAAAGCCTAAGCTGAGCCTTTTAGCCAGGGCTAAATAGTCTCTTTGTACGGTCGCTGGTTTGTCTATTATGTTTTTGTCGCGCAGGTCGTTGCTGTCCCAATTGATCATTGATACATCTGAGGCATAACAGCCAGGCTTGAACAGGGCTTTGTCGATTAGGCGACGATAGGTCCAGAATGGCAGTAAATGCCGCTTCTCGCCGGTGCTGAAGTCATCTACTTCTTCAAACATGTGATAGCCATCAAATGAAAATTTACCAGCGGCGAGAAACTGGTCATAGTCTGCTGGTTTTTCAATGACGAAACTTTTGCCTGGATGATATTCCAGAACAAAGGGATAGACAAAATCTTGCACATTCTCGCTATCGCCTTCCAGTGGTGCGTGGTTTTCACCAGTCTCTAAGCGGCTATCTGAGCCAGTTTTGTAAGGTATTTCTGCCAGGCTAAGTAAGTCGCCGAGTTCTGTGGCATCGATAACTATGCGCGGTTGCACTTCATGAAAAGCACCAGTATCGAGATCGACAAAAAGTACGGCTTGAATAGCACTTTGTCTGGCCACTGCTATGGCTTTGAGCCGCTGCATAATTTTTAGTTTGCCGCTGCTGACCCCAGGCAATAGCAGATTGTCGAGCACAGGAAGTGCTATTTCTGGCTCGAATGCCAGCCTGGTTACCCATGATGTGCCAGGATGCAGAAGGGGGTCGTTGGCTGCCGCTGCTGTCAGTTTGCCTGTATCTCTATAGGCCTGGCGAATAGCCTCGCGCATATCGAGATAACTTTTACAGGCGCCGGTGCTCTCTACGTATTTGTTTTCGTCTAGAGCGCAGACTCCTTGGCTGGTCATTTGACCACCAAGCCAACTTGTCTCTTCTGTCAGTATGGTTGTTAGGCTCTTGCTCGCCTCAAGAGCTGCCGCGATTCCGCCCATGCCACCGCCAGCAACTAGTACATCGCAGGTGTGAATTTCTGGGGCTGCAAGAGTAATTCTTTGCACCGAAGTATCGTCATTATTTTCGCCGGTACCAGCTTTGCTAGCACTGCCAGCTTCGATGCTTACAGCTTCAATGTCTAGAACTTCGAAGCTGATCGCTGGCTGCGATTTTGAATCGGAGTTTGGAGCTGGTTCTGAGTAAAAAAATGATTTGTGCATGGTCTTTTAAGACTTGTCCTCTTTGCAGCCAGCGGCTGTCACTAATGTTGCATAGTAATTTATCCATAGCTTAGAACTTCAATGCAAGAACTCGCTAAAATGAAGGGCAAATCGGAGATTAACTTATGCAGCCCCCTGAAAGCAACGACATACTTATTGCAGTGAGCGATTCTAAGGTAAGCGATGACGTAAAAAATCGTGCCGCGAAAATCAAGTTGATTTTAATGGATGTCGATGGTGTATTAACCGATGGCAAGCTCTTTTACTTTCCTGGACCAGATGGCAAAGCGACCGAATTTAAGGGTTTCAATTCGCAAGACGGTCTTGGTTTCCATATGCTGCACTGGAGCGGTATCAAAACCGGCTTGATTAGTGGTCGCGATTCTCCAGCCGTGACCGAGCGGGCCCGCATTCTCAACATTACCTATGTTTGTCAGGGATTCTTAGAAAAGGTCGCTACCTACGAAGAGATTTTGCAGAAAGAAAATCTGACCGATGAAAATGTTTCTTTCATTGGCGATGACTTTACTGATTTCCCTTTGATTAAACGCAGTGGCCTTGGTGTTTGCGTCGGCGATGGTCGCCCTGAGATGAGAGCCCGGGCTGATTATGTTACTAGGGCGAATGGTGGCAGTGGTGCTCTGCGGGAAGTGGCCGAACTAGTATTGAAATCGAGAGGCTTATGGCAACCTATGCTGGCGAAGTATCAGCTCCTAGACTAATTATTAGTTAGTAGACCAAGTATTATTTGCTAGGCTAAGCTCTTTGTCGACGCTTATGTTGTGCTCTATGCTGCTTTGCCTCTGTTCAAATTGGCGAGGCTGGTGCTGATTGATTCAGAAACAGTGCCTTTGGCTGAGTAGAGCTTGTACGAAACGGAAGGGTCCCCAACCATGCCGAGAGCAGCTACAGCATCGCAGAGGCCAGCGAATACTGATTCTAGCGAAGCGATATCGCTGGCGGTGGCATGTCCTGAGGCTGCTCTGCTGCGAATTGCTCCGGCCAGTCCTTCGGCGTAGCCAGCCATGCTTTGTGCTTTGCTTTCAGCTGCTTTAGCAGCCATGACCATTTCGGCTTTGGCTCGTCCTTGAGAAGTGTAGGTGCCATCGGCTCTAATTGTGGTTCCATCGGCCATTGTTACGGTGTTGTATTTGTCTATTTCGGTGCCGTTGGCCAGTCTGACGTGATCGGCGCTGAAAACGTCGCCTTCTTTGGTGGTTACAGTGCCAGAATCATAGGTATAGTTTTTGGTTTGAATTCTAAACTTGCCATCGGGCTTGGCTTCAATTCTATCTACGGTGCCATCAGCAGATTTGTTTTCTACGGTCTTGTTGTTGGTGTCTACTGTTTGTACTGCTCCGGTTTCAAGATTTGTAGTTGTGGTCACGCCATTTTTTTGTTCAGTCCTGAATGAATTAGTAACGGTGCCACTGAGGATATTGTTGACATTCGACAGGCTGGCTTTACCGTCGGTACCCTGCAATGTATGGGTGATGCTGAACTTGCGCAGTTGTTCAGCAGCCTTGCGCAGAGCTAACATTTCTGGCTTTTTGCTTTCACGAATCGAAGCGAGAAATTCTTTGGAGATTTTTTCAGTGGTGCCATCTGGTGAGCAGATCGACAGTTCGCCTTTATTATTGCGAACTAGATAGCGACCATCGGGCATCGAGACAATTGATGAACCATCGTTCTGCAGAGCAACGAAGCTCTTATCGGCAGCTACAGCAACGATGCCGCCATCTGCCTGTACAACTACAGTTTTTCCTGTTTTAGCAGCTTCAATGGCGGCTTCGTCTACAATTTGGGCTAGTCCATCTTTGCTTTTTATTTCGCCATTAGTGACAATTAGTTTGCCATCCTTGTATTCGCCGTAGACCTCGAAACCGCCGTCTTTTCGGTTGAAGACTTGGCCGAAGCGGTTGCCAGTGGCGTCGACAAAGTAAGCATGCTCGCTTCCCTTTTCAATGACCATGCGATTGCCGCTATCGAGAACTGCAGTGAAATTGCCATCTTTGTCGAAAGCGGCTTGGAGCTTGCCATCGGGCCCAACTTTGATTTTCTCACCAGCGTCTAAGGCATTAAGTTGGCCGCCGTCGGTGGTTCTCAACATTGTGCCTTCGGCTGTTCTGACAACATCGACTTTGCCAGTGCTGTCGCGGTGTACCAGGCCGTTGTTATTTCGTTCTACTTGATTGGCTTTATTGGGATTTTGGGAGTCGTAGGCGGCGAAAAATTTGTTCCAGTCGCTGCTGGAAAGTTTGGTTTCAGCAGTGCTTAGGGTTGCGCCTACTTTTTTGTCTTCTACTAATGGTTTTTCTGCTTTGAAGACGAAACCAGTGGCTCCGACGTCGACTGGAGTGACCTTGCAGGTTTCGTTCTTATCATCGGCATTGCAGTTTTCTTTGAGGAAGCTGCTGATGTCAACTTTTTCAGTAGAAGCTGGTTTCTTGTTGTCAATGGTAAGACTGGGCAGCATGTTAAGTGCATCGGTAAGAAGTGAAGATGCTTTGTCGATACCGCTGGAGATATAGGCGACCATACTTTCATCATTGGCTGCTTTGGCTTTTTGCTCAGCCTTAGCCTCTGGCTTTTTGCTGGCTTCAAGAGAAAGAAGCAAGCGACTTTGTTGAGTGTCGCCGGCATGCTCTTGAGGCTTGTCGCCTTCCTTATGAACGTCTTTTTTAGGGGGTACGTCTAAAGGCACTTTGGGCTCCGGGCTCTACCGATGGGGATTTGAACTGTGTGGGTTAAGACTGGTAACTTCGACTCTTGTGTATATGCGCTAGCTTGTTTTTTTGGATAGGGAAAATCACATTTAATCTTTCTCTTGCCGCCTATACTAAAAATATGGATAACGAAGCAAGTGAGCAGCAATACATAGTTGACGGGCGTTACTGGCACAGGCTCGCCGATGGGCGAGTGCAATGCGACTTGTGCCCGCGCTTTTGTCAGTTAAAAGAAGGGGATAGGGGTTTTTGCTTCGTCCGGCAAAATTTACAAGATTCAGTCAAGCTCACCACCTATGGGCGCAGTACTGGTTTTTGCATTGATCCGATTGAGAAAAAACCACTCAATCATTTTCTCCCCGGTACAAGCGTGCTTTCTTTTGGCACCGCTGGATGCAATCTTGGTTGCCAGTTCTGCCAAAACTGGTCAATTAGTAAGTCTCGCGAAATTGAGCTGCTAAGTGAGAAGGCTAGCCCCGAGCAAATCGCCCTGGCGGCGCAAGAGCTTGGCTGTGCTTCTGTGGCTTTTACTTATAACGATCCAGTGATTTGGGCCGAATATGCCATCGATACGGCTAAAGCTTGCCGCCAGCTTGGCATTAAGGCCGTGGCGGTTACTGCTGGCTACATCACCCCGGAGGCTCGGCCAGAGTTCTATTCGGTTATGGACGCCGCCAATGTCGACCTTAAAGCCTTCACCGAAGTCTTTTATAAGAGGCTGACTCTTTCTCACCTGGAACCAGTGCTCGATACACTCAAGTGGCTCAAGAACGAAAGCAATGTCTGGTTTGAAATCACCAATTTGGTAATTCCCCATGAGAATGATTCAAATAGTGAGTTTCAGGCTATGTGCCAGTGGATTTTGGCTAATCTTGGCAGCGATGTGCCTTTGCACTTTACTGCTTTCCACCCTGATTTTCGCTTAGATGAGCGCCCACCAACTCCCCCGGCGACCCTTCTGCGTGCTCGCCAGATTGCCATGAGCTTGGGTCTTAAGTATGTATATGTAGGCAATGTGGACGATGTCAGGCATCAGAGTACTTATTGTCCTTCTTGCCAAAAGCTTTTGATTGAGCGCAACTGGTACGAGATTGGAGAATATAATTTAGAGGGCCCATCTGGCTCATGTGCTGGCTGCGGCTATGCCATTGCTGGGGTCTTTGGGTCGGCCAAGGGGCGTTGGGGCCGTAAGCGCATGCCTGTTAGTATTAGTAACTGGCGGTAAAATCAGCATTTGCATCACCAGTAATTGACTGGAACGATAACTAGAACCGCTATAAACCCATTAGGCACGGAATCGATAGTGAGATTAGGAAGCAAATTCTCTGCAGGCTCTAGTTACAAGAGACAAAAACAGATTTTTAAATTAGCTCTTTTTGCCTTCGTCAGTTGTAGTTTGGCGCTTTCAGCCAGTTTTGTTGGCA
Organism: Obscuribacteraceae bacterium (SeqCode); assembly: GCA_044378815.1. Lineage (GTDB taxonomy): Bacteria > Cyanobacteriota > Vampirovibrionia > Obscuribacterales > Obscuribacteraceae. The sequence goes on from JBIPOV010000010.1 coordinate 9,260, forward strand.
TTAATAGCCTCAAAGCTGAGGGCCTAGAGAATCATCCCGATGGGCATGCCCAGCCCGGTTCGGTTTTGCGCAATGTTGAGTTTATTCCTAAAATTAGCACTTCGCGCCCGCCGGCGCGCCCGCGCAAGTTTTTGCGCCGCAGAAATCTGCAGGTTCAGGTCGCCCGCGACGAAAAATACCTGCAATTGCTGCTTGTTTCGGTCGGATTTGTAGGAATGTTGATTCTCATACTCGTTTTGCGTAGTATGCCCCCTGCTAAAAAATCGGGTTGAGGCTTAAGATAGCGATAGTCGAAGGAAAGCCCTATGGAACCGATTGAGAGAATTTTGCTATTTATAATCGGCGCTATCTTTGTTGGTGGCGGCGGGGTCTTTACTTTCCAGGCTTTTGAAGATGCAAAGAACGTATTTGAGGCCCTGATCTTTTCTCTAATGGTTGTGGCTGCAGGCATGTGCTTCATAATGTGGTCTATTAATGGTCCGCCAGGGTGAGCCAAATAGGGCCCCGGCGCCAGCTTATTGCCAGCGGCTAATTTCTCAGAGGCCTAAAGGTTAAATCAATCAATGGTTTGCTTGGGCCGGTCGTAGTAAACTTTTGCTTGTTGCCTGTTTAAAGGGTTAGATTCTGCCATGCACAAAGTTTCACGCAAAAGTTCGTTCATATTGCTCAGCCTAGTTGTCGCTCTAGCTTCTAGTGGTGTTACCAGCGGTGCTATTGCCAAAAAGGCGAAGGCCGGTGAGGCTGGTCCTGATGCTCAAGCTCTTAATGCAGGTCGCTCCGGTAGCTGGACTACTGCTGCTCAAGGCAAGAATGAACTTTCTGTTGAAACACTGCGTAAAGTTGTTGCTGATAAGCCCAACGATGCCGTTGCGCGCAACGATTTGGGTTGGGCTCTTCGTCTTAATAACGATCTGAAAAGTGCAGAAGTCGAATTGCGCAAAGCTGTCGAACTAGACCCCAAAATGCACCAAGCACATTCAAACTTGAGTGTTGTCTATTTTGAGCAAGGCAAGATGCAACCAGCTCTTGATCAAGCTCAGCAAGCTGTAAACCTTGACCAAAGCCAACCTATCTACCACGTTGTGCTGGGCAATGCTTTGTCTGGAGTTGGTGATAACAAGCGTGCTGTTGAAGAATATAAGCTGGCAATCAATCAAAAGCCTAACTATGAGAATGCCTATTACAATTTAGGTCGTGTTCTTGAGGCAACAGGCGAAAAAACCGAAGCCGGTAAAGTGTTGGCTGAAGCCCTTCGCCTTGATCCTGAAGATGATCGCGTCTTGAAAATTCTCGACCGTATCGTCAAATAGAATTTTCGATTAAGCTACCAATTATCAGTTTTTTGCCGTTGTTGCTTCGGTAAATGCTGATTTGATTGGTTTGCCATCAAATTCTTTTGGAATTGGCACATCGAGCAACCATAGTGCCGTTGCCGAGGTATCGTATGTGGTGACTGGTTCTGTAATTTTAAAGCCGTGCTTGACTCCGTCACCCCATACTATCCAGGGAATAGTCATATCTTCTGGTGAGCGCGAGCCATGAGTTTTATCGTGACCACCATGATCGGCGGTGAGGATAACTACTGAGGTTTTTTGAATGCCAGCTTTTTCGATTGCTTTCATTACTGTATCGAGGGCAGCATCTGAATCTGCCAGAGCCTGAATCTGTTCCTTTGAACCCCAGCCGTACTGATGGCCAGCCCCGTCTGGATCAGCAAAGTGAATGAAGCAGAGGTTAGGTTTGCGCTGTTCAATATATTGCGCGGCGCAGGCGGCCACTGCTTTAGATTCGTAAGATGGTAGCGAGAATCTATTAACGGTGTGAGCCTGATAAAGGTGTATAAATTTCGGTTTGCCAACGAACATAGCTGTGGTCAAGTTTTGCTTTGTAGCAAGGGCGAAAATAGTCGGCACTTTGACCATGCCCTGGTCTGGTTCCCAGTCGTTCCAGAGGGTGTTGTGTTTCTCGGGGCCAACACCTGTGAGCATTGAAGTATGCGAAGTCAATGTGATGCTCGGAAAAATAGTCTGGGCTGTCCAGCTTGTGGCGCCATCTTCTGAAAGCTTAAAGACCGTGGGCATTTTGCTCTGCTTCATGACGCTTGGTTTGCCGCCATCAAAGCTAACAATGAAGACATGGTCTGCGCGCCGTTCTGCTTGGGCCGGCTGCGCCAGCAACAATAAATCCAGGCCGCTTATGCTTGCTGCCACAAGCACTGCGGCTATGAATTTAGCGGCAAGAGCGCGACGACTCAGGCTTATTGGTCTTGTTTCGTTTTGGGGCATTGCTTCAAATGATTCCTGCAAATGATTCCTGCTTTTTGATTCCTGCTTTTTGAATTAGGTGTATATACACCTAATTTTGAAAACGTGATTACTCGCCGTATTTCATGATTGGTAATTCTAACGCGTCCTATTTAGGATTTCCGATTTAATATTGCTGACGGTATTCCCCATTGTGCGCCTGGCCTGATTGGGCGAAATTAGGGTATGCCAATTAGACCTAATGATCCTGAATTGAGCGCCCCAGGCTTCAAGGAGCTAGGCAATGCTTATGTGGAAGCCGGTAAACAGGCTAGCGGCAATCTTGTTTCTGAGGCACTCAAGAGCGTAAAGGAAAATGTTGTCGCGCCAGCGGTTAATGCCGGTCTGCTTGAGCCGGCTAACACCGTTATTTCAGGGGTGAACGGCGCCTATAGTTTTGTCAGCGGTAAAGACAGTCATACAAAAGATGCCCCGCTGATTGGTAAGTTTGAGCATATGCATGTTGCCCCGGCTGAGTTTTTGTCGGCTGGCTGGCTGGCACAAACTGTTTCGGGTGGTCTTGGGTCGCTTGTGCCTTATGTGATCGCCGGTAAAGTTGCTGGCTCTGGTTTGAGGGCAACAGGCTCTCATCTGGCCTTAGAGGGGGTTGCTGCTAAGGTCATGCAGAGTAGTTCAACGGCTTCTGTGCTTGGTGCTTTTGCCTATGATACGGTGCGCGAAGTCAGGCCCGGTGAGTCAAGGCTGGGCAATGGAGTGGCCGGTGCCGTTGGCTTTGGAGTTTTCGAAGCTGGCAACATGCTGGCCTCTCATAGTGGTTTAGGCGGACGTCTATTAGCTCGCACAGCTACTGGCTTTGTCGGTGGCGGCGTGCAAACCCTCACTTCGACGGCTATTGCCGAGGGGAAATTAGCCGATACTGAGACTTTAACTAAAGCTGCCGTTGGTGGCATGGTCATGAATCATGCTTTGCCCCTCGGCCAACGTGCCATTACTCAAGCTGCCGATCACATTAATTTGGCTGTTGGTCGTGGTGTGCCAGTTGATCGCCTGGTGGCCAATAACTTTCGTGCCGAAGCTCAAAGTTCACCCACGTTCAAAAACATATTGGGTGAAAATCCATGGGCGCGAGTGCAGACGGATGCGCCGCAGTCACTTGCTTCTGGCTCTCGTCGTGTTGAGCTTAAAAGTGGTGCCGATGCCGCTGAACTTGGTCATGAGTTGAAGCATTTGAGTCAGCACAAGTTGCCTTTGGCTATTGAGCAACAGTTCAAGGCTGCTGCAGACAACCTGAGAGAAGGTAATCGGGATGCTGCTTGGCAAAAATATAGAGAAACCAGATTAGGTCAGGAACTTGAGGCTCGCAGTAGCGAGGCGGCGATTCGTGGCGAATTGGCCCAGGGAAAATCTGGCGCTGAAATTGCGCAGGGTTATGAGCAGCATTGGGCCTTAGAGTTTAAGCAGTTCGAGCAGAGTCAGGGGCAGTTTCGTCCCAATCGCAATTTCCATGATCATGATAATCATGGCGATCATTCAGATGGTCCAGGCCGTGGGGATGGCGATCTTGCTGAGTTAAAGCAGGCTGCCGAGTTAAATCCTGAAGCAGAGTCAGCCTATCAGAGAGAGCTTGGCACTCATTTGGTTCAAACTCTGCAAGACAAACAGCACATTGGTGTATTCGCTGGCGGTGCGGTGCGCGATTTGCTCATGCGTAAGACCCCAAAAGACTATGACATTGCTACCTCGGCCACTCCTGATCAGGTCGAAAGACTATTCTTAGAGCAAGGCTATAAAGTAATTCCAGTGGGAAAAGCTTTTGGTGTGATCAATGTGGTCGTCAATGGTCGTGAATTTGAAATTGCTACATTGCGCTCAGAGAGCACTTACTCTGATGGCCGCAGACCAGACGGTGTGCAGTTTGTCAGCTCGCTATCGGCCGATGCTGCTCGTCGTGATTTGACGATTAATGCCATGTTCCAAGATCCTGTCACTGGAGCAATCTACGATTTTCACGGTGGTCAGCACGATCTTGCCCGTAAGGTAATTCGCTCGGTGGGCGATCCGGCAGAGCGTTTTTCTGAAGACAAATTGCGTATGCTTCGCGTGCCCCGCTTTGCTTCTAAGTATGAGGGTTTCACTGTCGATCCAGAGACTATGGCCGCTATCAAAGCTAATTCGTTTGGTATTCATGCTGTTTCTAGCGAGCGTGTGCGCGATGAAATCAAAGGGATGTTGACCTCTTCTAATCCCGTGCGCGGTATGCAAATTATGATGGACTCTGGCTTGATGAAACAAGTCTTGCCTGAAGTCTATAAGTTAAAGGGGCCAAAAGGGCGGCAAGACCCCGTATGGCACCCGGAAGGAACGGTCTGGACTCATACGAAACTGGTCTTGAAAAATCTCACTGGCGGAAACTTTGAGCGCATGATGGGTGGACTCTTGCATGATGTTGGTAAGCCCGCAACGCAGAAATTCTGGCCTGATGGTGGCATCTCTAACCACGGTCATGACGCCAAAGGTGCTGAGATTACTCAAGAAATTGCTCGCAGGCTAAAGCTTTCTTCTAATCAACAAGAGCGCATTTCTGAGTTGGTGCGCTTGCACATGGCAATGCACGAAGTTACTGTCATGCGTCCCGGTAAGCTCACAGCCTTGCTGGAGCGACCAGACGTCATGGATTTGATTGAGATTCAGCACGCCGATGCCACTGGCAGCAAAAATTCTGACGCTGGACGCTCTCACAAAGAGTTTCTTTTGCAAAAGTTGGAAGAGCTGAGAGAAGCCGGTAAGCTTGGTGAGAAGCCCATTGTCAATGGTCATATGCTGCTCAATATGAACATCAAACCCGGACCGCATTTTAAAGCTGTCATTGAAGCCGCCCGGGAAGCGCAGCGCGAAGGCGATTTCACCAATCAAGAAGGAGCGCAGCGTTGGCTCGATGAAAATAGCGCCAGAATCATCGAAGCTCATCGGCCTAAGTAGTGTTGATACCAGTTAAGCACCTGTCGTCTGTGCTGGCTTAGGCTTTTCCTTTTGCTCAATTTCCACGGCTCTGCGTGCCATTAAGAGCGCTTCTTCGCCAATGCTAGCGGCTAAATTTTTGTTCCCCGCCAGGTCTGCTGCTCTCTTATAGACGAACCTGGTGAGCGCCTCATCTCTTGCTGCGTCTATTAGTGGCTTGCGCGCGGCGCTAAGCTCAGCGTCGGCCTGGCTAAATGTTCCGCTGTCATCCAGCCATTTTTGAGTAGCTGCTACAAATTGGGGATAATCTTTGAAGTCATTGGCAAAAGTTTGTCTAGCCGACTCGCTTTGTCCGGGAGTTTGCAACGCTAACTTCACGCTATTTGCTTGAATTTGAACATCGGCGGGCAGCTTGCCAATTTCCTTATCAAGTTGGGTGTAGCTGTCTGTAACCCTCGTTATGGCCATCCCGTATTGCAATTCAGCTGCGGCAATCACAGGCGCCTGGGTTTTTTCGACGGCAAAGTAGGCTTGGTCTGAGGTCTTTATTGCCTGTTCGAAGCGCTCTTTGTATTTAGGAAAGGCCGTAGCTGTATTCGGCTCTTTGACAAAGTCTTGAGTAACTTCCTTGGCTGCCTGCATTCCTTCGCCAAAGGGTGTTCCGTCTGGGTTGCCGTATCGAAAACTCTTGAGCTCCTGTAGTACGGCTTTCTGTTCCTTGTTCAGAGGACGCGGTTTTGGCCTTTCGCTGTTTGTGGTATCGAGGTCACTTGGTCGTGGTTCTGGTCTCGGCACCGACTCTGGGGGCTGCTGCTTTGCGCCAAGTTCTTCTGGCCTTGCCTTGGGGCGAATAGATGTTTCGGGTGCTGAATGGCTCTCTCTGGTGAGATTGTCGGGTCTTGGCCGTGGTATCGGAACCACTTTGGGCAGTTCTACTCGATTTTCTACTAAAGACGGCTCGGGCGCCTGGTATGGTTTAAATTCTGCTGTTTGCTCGGGGTAAGGTCCTTTTATGAAACCTTCTGTAGCCGTGACTTTGGAGCCGAACAGGAGCTCGTTCAGCTGTGATTTGTTCTCGCCTAGAATGTTTCCAGCGCTAAAAGAACCCGGTAGCTCGGCGAAAAGAGGGGACGCTTCTGCTGCTGCATTGGAGTCATCTCTGACCTGGTCTGCCATTGGGTATCCTCTTTAAAAAGCCTTTGACTTCCTTTGAACCATTAGATTAAACCGGCGGATATATATCTTATTCCCCGCAAATTGCTATAGTTTTTGCTTTTGCTAGCGCGGCCCCGGCAAAGTGGATTAAATATGCTGTTTGAAACTAGAAGTTTGCATTTGCTCGAAGAAGCTGTCAATAAAATGCAGGAAGGTTTCGCTGATCTTCCTCCTTTTGAAGCAGAAGTTGATGTTGATAGACTGCGAGCTGTTATGCTCGATCTAGCCGAGCGTTTGCAAGATAACTACCCCTATCAGCACCCGCTCTACGCCGGGCAAATGCTCAAGCCGCCGCACTCAATAGCTCGCTTAGCTTACATGCTTAGCCTTTGGGTCAACCCCAACAATCATGCTTTAGATGGCGGCAGAGCCACTTCTGCTTTAGAGAAAGAAGCTGTAGCGAACATTGCTTCAATGTTTGGTTTCGAGCAGCACCTTGGCCATTTGTGCGGGGGCGGCACCATGGCTAATTTAGAAGCCCTATGGGTGGCGGGAACTTTGCATCCGGGAAAGACAATTCTTGCTTCAGAACAGGCACACTATACCCATAGTCGCATCAGTGCTGTGTTGGGTCTAGGCTTCGCCAAGGTTGCTGTGGGCCCTGGCGGTCGCATGGATATGGTCGCACTAGAGGAACATCTAATTCAAGGCAATGTTGGCACTGTGGTGGTAACTGCCGGAACTACATCGACAGGCTCTGTCGACTCACTAAAAGACGTTCTGAAGCTGCGCGATAAGTATCAGTTTCGTATCCATGTTGATGCCGCCTATGGTGGCTACTTTATTTTGGCTGGAAATTTAGATGAGGCGGTGGCCGAAACATACGCCTTGATAAAAGAAGCTGATTCGGTGGTGATTGATCCACACAAACACGGCTATCAGCCTTATGGTTGTGGTTGCGTCTTGTTTAAAGATCCTGCAGTTGGCGCTCTTTATAAACATGATTCGCCCTATACCTATTTTAGTTCGGCTGAACTGCATCTCGGTGAAATTAGTCTTGAGTGTTCGCGGCCTGGGGCCTCGGCTGCAGCACTCTGGGCTACGCAGCAAATGTTTCCCTTGCTTAAGGGTGGCCAGTTTGCAGTCAATATTGAAAAGTGCAGACAAGCGGCATTGCAGATGTATGACAAACTGAAGTCGATTTCGAGTTCTGATTCTAGTGCTAAGTTCTTCCTGCCACTTAAGCCTGATTTGGATATTCTCATTTACGCCCCGCTACCGATGGGGGCGACTTTGAAGTCAAGGACGGCCAAGGCCAGCGCTGTTTCGGCCCTGTCTCGGCAAGTATTTAAGGTTGCAGCAGCCAAGAATTTGCATTTAGCTCTGGCAACTTTACCCAGCTCTCTGCTTGAAGAAAATATGATGTTAGATTGGGACCAGGATAGTGTTACTGTTCTGCGCTCCTGTTTCATTAAGCATGAACACAGCGACTGGATCGATTCTATCGCTGAGATTCTGCTTGAGGCGACACTTGAAGCTTCAAAAGAAGCACAGCTAGAATTGAGTGCCCCACTTGAGTGAAGCTGGAGCCGAAGTATCGGAATTGCTGCCAGATGAAGTGATTGCTAAAAGCAATTCTTTACCGCTTAAACCTGCTGCTGTAACCCTTGTTGGTCGGTACGTTGAGCTTATACCGATTGATTTGCAGCGCGATAACGAAGCTCTATTTGCTGTTTCTAACGGTTCCGCGGCTGAGCTTGGTGAGCGTAAAATTGATAGTTATGATGCTGATGCTCTGATATGGCGCTATATGTCGGCAGGCCCATTTCCGACGAGCTGCAAGTTTGCGGCCTTTCTCTTTGCTCAAGAGAAAGCTGAGAACGGTCTTTGTTATTGTGTTTTTGATGTGGCTAACAATAAACAGATTGGTGTAGTCAACTATCTCAATAATTTTCCTAGCCACCTCAAAATTGAACTGGGCAACATCTGGTATAGCCCACTTGCGCAACGCACTAAGGCTAATTTAGAAGCTACTTATTTGCTTCTGCAACATGCTTTTAAATTGGGTTATAGAAGAGTGGAGTGGAAATGTGATGCTCTTAATTTGCGGTCACGCAAAGCCGCTTTGCGCATGGGTTTCAAATTTGAAGGGATTCAGGAAAGTCACTTCATCATAAAAGGACGCAACCGAGATACTGCCTGGTTTCGCATACTCGACAGCGAGTGGCTAGAGGTGGAAAAACTGCTTCTGACGCTGCTGGAGAGCAATGAATGAACAGCGGCGATGATCATATTCTCGACGCTGTTCCTCTAGGTGAACGCCGCGGTCCAATTACCATGACACTGTTGTGGATTACCATGGTGACTGCCTTCCCGACAGTCTTGATTGGCTTTCAATGGTTTAAGCAGGGGCTCACTCTCGGACAGGTTTTGACGTGCTCGATATTGAGCTGTTTCTTTCTCTTGATCTATTCGGTGCCAGCAGCCTGGCTTGGTGTGCGCAGCGGTCTAACTTATTCGGTTTTGACAAGACAGACTTTTGGACGCTATGGCACCTGGCTGGTCTCGTTTCATGCCATCTGGTTGATGTCCGCTTGGTATGCAATCGACTCAGTGCTTTGTGCTGATGCCCTTAAGGGTTTGTTTCATATCAACTGGCCGGTGCCCCTCTTTGCCGCTTGCTTATCTATGCTTATGGCCGTCAATAATTTCTTTGGCTTTCAAGGCGTCGCTAATTTCGCCCGCTATTTTGCTGCACCGCTTCTGGTGCTTTGGGTTGGATATACTTTTTGTAAAGTGGTCCCGACTGTACCACTAGATGTCTTGACCGCTTCCTCCGTGTCTGGCCATGCTCCGGTTTCTTTCATGTCGGCACTGACTTTGGTTTCTAGCTTTGTCATTGGTTTTGCCGTTTGGGGCAACGAGCCTGATTACTGGCGCTATAGCAAACCCAATAAAAAATTTGTAGTCTATTCGCTGATTGCTGCTCTGCTGGTGGGTGAAGTAATTTTCCCCGCTACCGGTTGGATGGTGGCAAGGCTTTCTGGTATCACCGATTACATAACTGCTACTAATTATATGAATGTCTATTCTTTTGGTGGAGTGGCTTTGTTTGCCGCTCTTGTATTGATTGCAAACTATTGTGCTGCCAACGATTCTAATATGTACGGCATGATTAATGCCTTAGAAAATCTCAAGAGATTGCCCCATAAGGTCGCTGTCATTATTCTCGCGGGTGCCTCTTCTGCTTTTGCCGCCTGGTTAGCGCAAGCTGGCTCAAGCCGCTCCCTAGAGTCAATTGCATCGCTTAATTGTGTAATCATTCCGGTAATGACGGTGATTATGATTATCGAGGAATTTGTGATAAAACCTCGTTTTAACTTGCCAGATAATAGATCTGTGGTTGTGCCCATGAATGAGTTGCCAGCTATTCGCTGGCCAGCCTTTATTGCTTCTCACCTTGGCCTGCTTGTGGGTATCTGCACTGCTGGAGTGATTCCTGGTTTAGAATCACTCTTTGTTGGTGTCTGCTCTGTGCAGTCTTGGCTCGTAGCTGCTGTGGCGTACTATGTAATGCGTGTGGTAGAAATAAAAAATGATGGAGCTGCCGTAGGGAGTTGAAATGAGTTTTTTTCTTACCCTCGTAAACGTTTTAATAGCATTGGCACTGGCTTATCCGGCTTTTACGGACGCTGTCAATAGCTCTAAGTGGCCCGTAACCAACGGTGTCGTAGTGAAAAATGATATGGAGGTCGGCCGGACTTTTGTTTACCAAGTCGGACGGACGAGGTACAGCAGTACTTTTGAGCACTCCATAGAGCTGACCTTTTCCCGTTTTGGTCTGGAGTTCACCATGGGGCATCACGTCACTAAATACAATGGTATCGATCCTGAAATCGGCACGAGCGTTCGAGTTTCATATAATCCAGCTAAACCAAGTGAGGCTGTAGTTGAGCCCGGGTTTAGTATTCCGGTGATTATATATCTCGTTTGTACTGGCTTGATTCTCTTTATTAGGATGATTTTTCCGGCCAGCTATAGAGACTAAGCCATCAGAGCCAGCCTCGATTAGTCTCTTTTTAGGTCATCGATTAGGTTTTCGAGGTCTTTGCTGGGATACCGTTGAAACCTGGAGACATCGAAGAGTGGCGAAGTGTACTGGGTGTAACCAGAATTCCAAGGGTTATCGGCGTTAACTGTTAGATTTCTTTTGAGTATATCGGCTACGCCGTAATATTCGTCATCACTGCGATAAAGTTCTCTCCTGTCGCCAAACTCGTCATCTTTTCGATAAAGCTCCTCTATCATCTGATGAGCTGCTCGTTCAGTGAAATTGGCGCGATTCGCTTCAATGAAGTTGCGGTGAGTTCTTGATTCAAGCCAGTCGTTGTTGAGACGGTTGTAGTCGTATTCAATCATTCCCTCAATTAGCTGCTCGTATTGATATGTGCGCTCATTTAATGACTGCCTCGCATCTATCGCTTTTCCGTTGACTATTTCCGAGGGCCAGAAAGCAGGATTGAATAGATCTATGCGTTCTTGACGTGGTGAGTCGTTAGACCCAACTGATCTGACAATGTCGATGTCTACTACGTTTTCGGTGTCGTTTTTTACTTGCGCCTCCAAGATTAGCGCACCGACATCCTCGCCTGGAATGAGTTCAAAGTGCTTGTTGAATTGCTCAGCAATATCGTGCATGTCATGTGCTAACTGAAAACGTTCAGCTTCATAGAGGTCATTGACCTCAGCAGACTTAGACCCCGGGCCGCCGTTGGCGACATCTTCAATCAGATCAATTGCAAGAGGCATGTACTTGGAGTTGTCAGGAATGAACTCAGAAAGATCATATTGCCGGCTGCTCCCAGAGGAAGGATTCGTCTTATCATCGCTAACGGTGAGCTTATCATTCATTTTGGCTGGCACTGACGCGCCTGGAGAATAGGCGTCCTCAAACATTCTTGTGTAAGACGATTGACTTGATGCTTCGGCCACTGGGATATCAGAAAGTTCACGATTAGTAAAATCAGCCATTTGTTTGTCCTCAAGAAAAATTCCGACAATGCCTAGTTTGTGCAGTTAGCTGAGACTAGTGCTCGCTGGTGGCTTTGCCTTACCGCAGCTTATGTCTAGATATTACAGGCGAGACCGAACCGACCTGTGACATTTGCGTGACCGACTAGTGACTAGAAAGATTGAAAAAGTGCTTCGCGATATCGCTAGCTTTTGCTCTCATTTTTGATACTTTTGAAGCTCAAGTAGTGCTAAAAGCGTTTCGGTCCGGGTCTAGAGTTCCTGGTGACCGACAAGATCTTCTATCAGGCGATTATCAATTGATTTATAGCCCAGGCGGGCGCCGAGCAATGCTCCTGCTATAGCTGCATTTGAATCGGTATCGCCGCCTTCTTCAATAACTGAGTGAATAACTGATGCAAATGAGTGACAATTTTTGATTGACCAGAAGCCAGCAGCAGTTGCTTTCAGTGTGTATTCGGTGCGGTCAAATTCACCTGGGTTGGGGCCTTCGTCAAGCTGAAGAGCTGCGATAGACTTGCTCTGGGCTGGCTCAAAGCAATGAACAACTCGGCTGTCGATTTTTTTTATTTTTTTCTACATGAGGTGTAATCTCTTTGATTAGCTCGTCGACATCGTTTTGGCCTCGTACCAAATGCGATACTGCCAGCGATACAGCAACTCATTAAATTTGATGCTACTTACGCTTTGGCGGAAAGATCAAGACACTGTCCCACATTCCGTAGCGCTCTTGCACATCGTTGCCAAGGCGTGGTACCTCGGTTCCAGCTATTAGCGGAGTCTTCTTGGTGGATATCGCAGTGGGCTTGTCTAGATGTTTTGCATAGTAAGTAAGAACATCAGCTGGCGTGGCCGCTGACTGTTCCATAGTAGTGGTGACTGCTACTTTTTGACTGCGCAGAATGTCTGCTGTCGATCTGTAAGCACCAGATGTGGTGTCGGCTCCGTGCATCATGCCGGACCAATATACGACTTTGTTGTCTTTATTGCTGTCGAGAATCTGTTTTATCTGCTTCGCCATAAAGTTGTCTCGTTCTTGCGCTGCTGCGGCGTTAACGTCGCCTGTGCCATTGTCGATGCCAACCACTTTCATGCCAGAGCCGCTGGCATTGTCCATCATTTTGCCGAAGTCATTGGTTTGATATGCCTCAGGTAGATCTTTGAGATCGCGAGATTTATTGTATTTGTCCAGCTGGCCTTGGGGAATTTCTACGGCGAGATGTGTCGCTCCTGCTGCCCTCAGGTCTTTCATCGCTTCGGCACCGAACTTGTGCATCGGGCCATCGAGAGAATGTTGTTCTCCGATCATAAGCACGCGACTTTTGCGCATGGCGTCACTCAAGTGTTTGGTCGGGTCTTCGCCTGCTTTATTTATTTCATCAAGGTAGGGTTTTGCCTTGAGTCTTTCTTTGTCTTCGAAGTTCTCTCGATATTTTCTGAAGGCTTCGAGGTTTTGAGTAGGGCTTAACTCTTTGTGATTGGGATTGTCCTTGAGGTACGCTCCAGCCAGGCTACCACTACTTTGAAGGTCAATAAAAGCCTTTCTCTGCGCTGGATCGTTTAGGTGTTTGAGCAGCTTCTCGTCATTCATTTGTTCAATCGTGAGAACCTTAGTGAAACCATCTTGCTTTAGCAGTTTGTCAGCTGACTGAGCCGCTTCAAGTTTTCCTGGCTTCATCAGGTTGGCTAGCTGGTCAAGCTTTCTGTTTTGCTCAGCAAATGTAGGCTCGTCTGGCCGCAGGCCGTGACCGACCCATTCGGCCTTTTTGCCCATTTGTTCTAGGGCAGCAAAAGTTTCTTTGACTCTTTCTGTGCCATACTTGCCCATCATTTGTCTAAATGCTTGGTTGCGATAAGAGTCAGGGGCGAACAAGCCGCCTAGTGGTCTTTCTACAACATTGCCGTTTTCGCCGGTCATGTCAAAAAAGCGTCTTTCAAACTCAGGATCTTTCTTGAATATCCCGCTTAGATCTGGTTCTTTCTCCTTGGGCACACCCAAGGTAAAAGCGCCGTTTCTGTTCCTTTCGGCCGTCTGATTTGGCGGAGTACGCTCCTGGCTTGCGGCGGTTAAGGCTTCCCGTGAGCTATCGCCAGCACCCCGGTCGAGTGACTTGTCCTGAGGCTGATCTGGTGAGTCGCTTCTAGGGTTTGCCATGGGTAAAAAACACAGAGTTAGACCAATAGATTAAGTGGGGGGGCTGCCGTTATAGGGTTATTTACCCATTTGCAGGTGCTTCTACTTGGCGATTTCGGGCGATTTGATGTACTTCTGGCAAATCACCTGAGTTATGTTCAGGGCTAATCCGCTGTTTCCAGTTTCTCTGTTGATCTATGTTCTTTGTATAGAGCAGGAGTGGAATTGATATGGACATGCAAGATAAGTTACTACTGACGGGGCAGGGGACGGTGCGCGTTAATATGTTGGCCAATTTGGAAGCTTTTTGCAGTATTATCGCCTGTTCTTTCGAGTTGGCCCTTATGGCCTTTGGTTTACTTATGGCCTTGGCTGGACTGTTTACTTACCGCCGCTATCTCTGTCGCGATCCGATAGCTATCTACAATGCTGCTCGGAAGGCCCATCTAGGTGCGTTTATGATTAAGTTTGGCCTGGTTGTCCCCAGCATAGTTTCTTGGCTGATAGCGGTGGCCCGTGATGCCGCACTTTTCAATTAGCCTGTGACAGTTGCAGCTTCAAATTTTTCGCTTTCATAGAGGGCAACTTCTTCTTTGTGCTTTGGCAAGAAGAAACTGACAAGTGCTCCGAGGAAATACACACTAGAGAACAATATAGCTGCGCTGGCGTATGAGCCGTTGAGGCAAGCAATTATTTGTCCGCCAAGCAGGGCTGCCATGGCCGCAAACATGCGACCGGCTGTGATACTAGTGGTGACACCAGTGCAGCGAATTTTTGCTTCGTATAACTCTGGTACGTATATAAATAGCAAGGCGAAAAGCCCTTGGGCGAAGAAGCCGAGGAAGAAGCTGACAGTCAAGAGTAGCAAACCATATTCTTTGATGGTGCCGAAGAGGATTAGACCGCAAAGAAGTGCACCGCAGTTAGCTAGGCGAAAACTCTTGGCTCTACCAATTTTTTCGACGAATAAGCCTGCGCCCAGTGCTCCGATTAGACCACCTACATTGAGAGCGACAGCCGTGACACTCCTCTCAACGATTGCCTCTCCGCCAACCATCTGTGTTACCCAGGCGGGAAGCCAAGCAAGAACGGCCCAGTATCCAACAATTGCAGGAGTAGAAAGGCCTATGGCTGCCATAGTCTTGGCTAGGTTTTTTGCGAGAAAATCTGAGGCAGGGTAAAGGGTTCACGGATGACTTTCACTCCGTAGGCATTTGCTATTTCTCTTTCTATGCGCTTGGCCTGCTGTACTTGTTCAAAGTGCTCTGGTTCTTTTAATTTGGTGCGGAAGTAGAGAGTGACCAAAGCTGGTGTTACACCTAATAAGAAGAGATAGCGCCAACCAAGGTGACCGAGGTAGAGATTGGCAATGGCCGCCAGCAGGTAGCCTGCAGCAAATGAACTGGCAATAAACGATGCTGCATGAAGGCGAGAGCGACCTTTGAAGGTTTCCGCCACTAAAACGGCACCTAGGCCAATCTCGCCGCCTATGCCGAAGCCCACGAGAAAACGGTAGAAGGCCAGCTCGACCCAGTTGTGACTAAGGGCGCAGAGACCGCTGGCGGCAGCATATATGAGAATTGTGGCTAGCATAATTTTGGAGCGACCAAAGTAGTCGGCCAGCACGCCGCAGGTGATGCCACCCACTACCCAGCCGGTTATGAAAATTGCTAGTACTGTTGCCCCGACTGGCGCCACTGCGCTGTGGTCGCTGGAGCCGATTAGCTCAGAGAGGCATTGATACATTACTAGTACATGAATTGAGGCATCCATGCCGTCGAACATTTCTCCCAGCCATGTGGCAGCTAGAACCTGCCAGTTGAAATGTGCTTTGGCCGCTTTGGCTCCTAAATTTGCTTCTTTCTTTGCCTCTAAGCGCGCAGCCATGATGTTGTGCACGTTGCTTGCGCGGCTTGTACGTCGTTGCTGTCTCAATCGTGCTCTGAGCTTTGTGCGCATAGGCTAAATCCCTTAATTCTTCATTGCTTTTTACTGTTTGATTGGCAAGGCTAACCCTTGACCCTAGCTGCATGTTAGTGAGCCGCTGTGTCAGAACTGTGGTCAATGGGTGGGAAGAATACTAGTGTGGTGAAGGTTGGCAGAATGCGCAAGCCCGGCAAAATTGCAATTTAGCTTGGTGTTATGATCGTTTCATGGTCGGTTTTTGAAAGGTTGATTTGGAAAGCAAAACTAAACATGACGGCTATGAAGTCATTGAGCAAACCTGGCTACAGCTGAGAAGCGGCAAGTATTTTAGTGGTCAGGGTGTGGGCGAAGTTTTTTATGAGACCGAGTCTGAAATTGCTCCGATTAAGTTTGACTTGTCGATTGAGTTTCGTCCGCCGGTTGAATTGTCTATCGAGGCGTCCCATTGCACCCCTCCAGCGCGCGATTTCAGCGCCAAGCTCTTGCCTAACAATCTCTTAGTTCGCCAGGCTGGCGAGCTAGCGAGCAAATTGTATTCACCTAAGCGTCTTAGCTTTGACAATCGCTTTTTGTCAGTGCCGTATACGAGCCTTTTGGACCTATGGTTCTTTCTTGCCGGCCGTGACGACGAAGAAGGTCTTTATCGCGGCCGCCATCGGTTTCTTCTCGAAGATGCGAAGAAAACAGCACACCTACCGGTGGTGCAAGCTTTGAGAGAGAAGTTTGATTGGAGTGGCGATGGATATTTTTGGCTGGTCGGCTCAAATATGTATAAGAGTGAGCAGTTTCTTGTCATAGACAAAAATGACTACGCCTTGGTTGGTTTTGGTCAGCGCACTTTCGTTGATAAGCTTCCTGGCTGGGCTAAGTTTGTTCCGACAAATCCATTTCAAAAGAGACCACCTTTCTTTGAGCGTGAGTCATATCATTCCTGCTATGTCGCTTTGCCCACCCATGAGCTCAAGGACACAGCAAAAGATTCGGCAAAGGAGCGGACTGTCTAATGAACGCTCAAGATATTCTAGAGAAGTCATTTTTTGTAGTGCGAGATTTGGATACTTTTGTCTTGTATGGAAACTGGGTCAAAGACTGGCGTTTCCTTAATGATTCGAAAGGGAGTGGTACAACTAGTCGCGCTTTTCAGCTTTCGTATCGTAAACCAAATGAAATCATCTTGGTTTTTCACGATAGTGACGTCAAGTTTAAGTTCGTCGGCAGTTCCGTTTTTGTCAAAGGGCCTGGTGATGAGCGCGCCAAATTTGTAGGGTCTTCGGACATTCCGTCAGCCTGGACTGTTTTTCGGGCTGATAACATTCCAGAGGAGATATTCGCATTTATACGCTTTTGTCTGAACCCTAAAGAAAATTGTCTCTGGTACATCAAGCGCAACAGTTTTCGCTTGGTGCAAGTGAAAGAACAGGCGAACAAGCTCTTCTTGGAAGGTGATCTTGGCTTTGATGGTATTGTACGTTTGACTGTTTCTAGTATTAGTTATTTCATTCATGCAATAGAAATAACCACGAGACCTGTTAATACAGAGTTTTCTAAAGAAGTCTTTGGTGCCATCGCAAAAACAGGAGAATTCTTTGACGCTATCCTCAGTCCACTCAAAGACGAAAAAGTTGAAGGTACGGCCTTTAAGCATTCGGCACTGCATGTAGAAACAGAGCTGAGTTTCGATCGCGTCAGTCTTAATCCGAAGTTGAGCGACGCTGATTTTTTACTTTAGGTGGTAGCGCTGCTCGTCTGTGATGAAACAGATGGACAGAATGGATAGTCGATCATGAAGATCAGCTTTCCGTCTTCCACTCGCGCGGTACCCAGCCGAGTCCTTCGCAGACCTTGCAAATACTATTCTCGTTTTGATTCGTATGTAAGTTGCAGAGAGGGCAGTCATAAGTCTCTTTAGGTCGCTCAAAGTTTGCTGCTTTCAGCTCTGGATATTTTTTTGCAGCTATGGCAATTACGTAGCATCGCATTGCTTCATTGGTAATTACTTCAGGGTTGCTGTCGAGCAAGCTGTCCCAGGGTTCTGTGTGAAGCACTACTACGGTTAGGTCGCTTTTGAGTGCCCATGTGCGACCGAGATCTCTAATTATGGGCAACCCG
This sequence comes from Obscuribacteraceae bacterium (SeqCode), assembly GCA_044378815.1. Taxonomy (GTDB): domain Bacteria; phylum Cyanobacteriota; class Vampirovibrionia; order Obscuribacterales; family Obscuribacteraceae. The sequence continues at coordinate 26,837 of JBIPOV010000010.1, forward strand.
CCGGATTGTTCGGTTTCCGCCTTTAGCGAATTAATTTGAGTTGCAGTGCTTTTGCTATTGAGAACGTCCTGTCTTGTTTCTTCAATAAAGGTACTTATTTCGTCGGAACTTTTTGTCATGCCCTGCCTCTGCCTGCTTCGTCGCTGACTTTATCAAAGTTATTTCTGGAATCCAATCACTAAGAGACCGACCTTATTTCTTCGCTTTCAAATCAATAATTGTCTGCTTGGTTATGGGGGTGCTGATGGCAAAGCCTAGTCCGCCGCCCATGTCTATGACTCCGGCCACTTTGCCGCCCTTTTCAAATGCTGGCGCGCCGGAGACCCCAGGGCGCACATGCATGGTCAAGACCTGTATATCTCTGTCGGCATCTTCACCAGGCAGAAGAGCTGGAGCTGGTTGCGTGTCGCGGCGCTTCTTAATGCCATCGAATGTTCCTTCGGCAACAAAGAAGCCGCCGGAGGTATAAGCTTGGCCAATAGCCACTGCCGGAACGTTAGCTTGATCCATTTTGTTGTCGACTATTTCTAGCGGCTTGCATATTGCTGCCGTTTTATCGCCCGTTGCAATTTCAATTAGTGCCAGGTCTTGGCTTTTGTCTGTGGCAATCACCTTCGCATCGAAACTTTCACCTGTGCTTGTCACCGCTGTGCGTTTATCTGGAATGCCGTTAACGTTGGGAATGCCGTTGACCACATGGTTGTCGGTTATGGCCAGACAGCTGTTCGCTTCCTTCCCTACCATGAATGCTGTTCCACCCCAGTTGTCTGGCACAGAGTGTCCGCCTTTGTCTTTGTGGCCATCCATTTTTAGCTGCACGATGCTTGGTCGCTTCTCTTTGTAGAGGGCGAGGATATCCATGCCCGAGCTTGCGTCGGGCTGGGCGAAGTCTCTGAACTGGCAGCCCTGGGTGTTGCGGCCCACGTCTAAGGTCGGCAGCTCGGTAGGGCCTGGCTGAAGAGGGCATTCATTGCCGAAGAAGCTGCGGGCCTTATCGGCCTGCGAGCTAGTTGATGAGTCAGATGCGTCCACGCAAAGGCCTCTATGAAAAACGGGGGGAGTTCTATTTTGCCTCGTCAGTTAGAATTCACTGCCTCGGTATTTACGAAGTTTTGGTGGTATTTCTACAAATTTAAGCTGGCGTTATTGTTGCGCAAAGCATCACGACACTGAATTGCTTAATAGTTGAAAGCTGTCCAGGGCCTTGGCTTTGCCTCTCGGTGATAGGAAAGATTAAGGCGGTTGGCAAAAATAGATCGCGCTGCTTACATCGATCTTCTTCGTCTTAACTCGCTTTTTGTTTGAAGCGATCAAACCAAGTCGTTTGTTTACCTCGTGTTCTGACCTCTTCTGTTAGGCTCATATGGAGCGCTCAAAAGTTGATACATGGTCAGGAGTAGACGAACCTATATGGCGAGGATTACAGGATGACTTCACAGCGATTGCTCCAACCACCCGACGAGGATGCTCCTAATACGGCAACTGAGGCCGGTTTCGACCGCAAGGTTTTTTCATCAGCAGAATGGCTTGCCTATTTTGAGAGTAATAAGAAGAATAAACAGCCAATTGTTTGGCCGCAGTATTTAGATATTCCATTTTCTGTTCGTGTTCCTATTATCAAATCATTACAGCGTTTCCAGGTCGGTGAAACTGGCGATGGCACTCATTTGCGACAGTATGCCAAAACTCTCAATGATCCTCTTTATGAACAGTGCATTGATCTATTTATAAAAGAGGAGAATGGGCATGCTCAGATCCTCGCGCGTGTTATTGAATTGATGGATGGGTATCTAATCACTTGGCACTGGTCTGACTATGCTTTTGTCACCATGCGTCATTTGCTTGGTCTGAAGACCGAAATTTTCATTATTTTGACTGCAGAAATTGTCGGCAAAAGCTTCTATAGGGCTTGTGCTGATAGACTTCCCGAGCCCTGCTTGCGCGCCATCTTTTCAGACATTGTGCTTGATGAAATAGCGCACCTTAAGTTTCACTGGAGCTTTATGCGTAAGGAAATGTCGCCTTGCCCCCGCTTCGTTCGTTGGCTTATCTATTATTTCTGGAGTGCCTTATTTCTTGGGATTTCTTGTGTCTTTGTTGTTGACCATAGGGAAGCTTTGAGAGCATTAGGAAGAACTCCGCGTGACTTCTTGCATGAGTGCTTCAGGCAGTTTCGACAAGACGCTAGGCCCGCCCTGCTTCTTGAATAGAGGCAAATGGAGTCTTGTATAGTTGCTGGACTTCCTTACTTCTTCGATAACTCTTCGCTTTGCTCTTTATAGAGTTCGTGGATGTTAAGGCGTCTTAGTTTGGGGGCTTTGATACTAGTGACTAGCACCACAATTAGTGTCATGATTCCACCAAATACAACCGAGGGCACTAAGCCCATAAATTTCGCTGTGACCCCTGATTCGAATTCACCAATTTCATTGGAAGAGCCAATGAACATGCTGTTTACTGCTGACACGCGGCCTTTCATTTCGTTTGGTGTTTGTAGTTGGAAGATTGTACTGCGCACCCAAACGCTGATGCCGTCTAGGGCACCACTAATAGTGAGAATCAAGAGCGATAAATAGAGATTGGTTGAGAGGCCAAAGGCAATCATGCAAGCGCCAAAACCTGCTGCCGCCAGCATGAACACTTTGCCTGAATTATGGGTGATTGGTCGGTGAGTAAGTACTATTGCTGTCACCATTGAGCCCACTGATGGAGCCGCTCTTAGCATGCCTAATACTTCGGGGCCGCAGTGAAATACTTCCTTAGCAAATATTGGCAGCAATGCTACAGCGCCACCAAAGAGAACGGCAAAGAGGTCGAGGGCCATAGCCCCAAGAATCACTTGGTTCTTGAAGACAAAATCAAGGCCTTCTTTGATGTTGTCGAAAACACTTTCATAATTCTTCGGGGTGATCACTGTGCGCGACTTCACCTGCCAGAAACTAATGAAAGCTGCTATCAACATCACGGTTGAAATAAGGTAGGTGTAAGGCGCATGAAGCCAGGCATAAAGCACGCCGCCCAAGATTGGGCCAGCTACCGAAGATGATTGCCACACTGTGCTGTTCCACGCGGCGGCATTGCCCAAAAGTGGGCGAGGAACAATGTCTGAGACTATGCCGAAAACTGCGGGAACATAGAAACCGCGGGATATTCCAGACAAGGCAATGATAGTGAATATACAGACTAATAGAGTCGGGTTGTGGTGGGTGCTCAATGTGCAGATGGTGAGAATGGCCATGCTCACAATCAAAGAAGCCACGGCCCAGAGCACAATTTTGCGGCGGTCAACAATGTCAGCCACATGGCCAGCGTAGAGAGCCACTCCGATGGCAGGTATGGCCTCGGTCAGCCCTACTAGACCAAGAGCAAGTGGGCTATTGGTGATGGCATAGACTTGCCAGCCGACGGCAATAGCTTGAATTTGAACGGCAATTGTAACCAGCAGACGGCTCATCAGAAGCAATCTGTAGTCTGGTAGCTTTAGGACGGCATAGGGCGATTCTTCGGGCACGGGATTCCTGGGGTTCGATAGTAACTATTCACTATCAGCAAATCAGTTTATTCTTGCATATTTTGGCTTGGCTGGGCTAAACAAAAAGACCGCCTTTGCAGGCGGTCCTTTGTTTTCAGATTACAGTCTCTACTTGCGGTCCGAAGCAAGGTCGATATGTAAAACGAAATCTTGTTTGGTCAGAGCCTCTAGTTTGTTGAGTTTTAGATAGGCTCTTACCACTGTTGTTTTCTTACCTTGAGCATCAGTCTTCGTCGCCTCTTTCGATACAATTTCTACACCAAGCGCTTTTAGGATTTTCTCGATTTCGCTGGTGAAGTCTTTGATGGTTATTGCTAACAAGTATTTGTCGCCTTTGCGTGCGGTGTTCAGGACTGTATTTTTGTTTTTACCAGTACTGATCAGCCCTGCTGCTAGTGATTGAGACATTTTGCTAGTGTCGAAGATTTCTTCACTTGTTGGTTTGAGTTTAGAGGCGTCGTCCTTGGCTTTTTTCTTATCTGCTTCTCTGTCTCTCAGTTGGTCAACCATTTCTTTCTTCTCGCTGACTTTTGCTAATGGCGCGCCGCTTGGACCGTTGCTAGAGTCAGCAAAGGAGAGCTGTTGCGGAGCTTTGTAGAAGGCGTGTTCAGCGGCTGGAAGAGATGCTTTGAGGTTTGCATTCGGTGAAGCATTTACGATTTGGAACTGCATAGCATTTGTTGCCATTTGGCGACGATTTGCATATGGTCGGCCATAGCTTTGTCCGCCGCCACCACCTGCGGAGCTTCCTGCGCCAGTACCAGCACCAGCACTAAAGCCGAGTGCCATTCCCTTAGCTCTTGAGCCGCTCATAAAGGGAGCTGGCATGGCGGCCATTGGTTGGAGCCTGCCAACTACTTTACCGTCTTGGCCGCTACCGAATATTCCTTCTCTTGAGACACCATCAGGCATTTCTACTTCAACATTGACAGTTTTGGCTGGATCTCCTTTGGTTACTCTGCTTTCGTCAACTGCCACAAATGATGTGTATTGCGTGAGAATGTGATGATCGAGAGCGACATTTGTTATCTCATCTTTGATTTCTTTGTTGGCTTGGCCTGATTGGGCGCCGAACCAGTCTTCGCTCATTAGTCTGTCAACTTTAGCCCGAGCCCACATAGAAGCAACGCCACGGTTTTTGGTATCAGATTCGGGGAAGCGCACATTGAGCTTTTGCTCGTATGGTTTACCGGCGGCAAAGCCTTTGAGCACAATGGTTCCCTGTCCGCCTTTGATATATTTGCCTTTGAAGTAGAGTGGTTTCTCGGCCCAAACGTCTGAGACTTCTTTGGGATAAACCTCTTTGGTCGTCACTCCATCTACTTTTACTTCTACATCGGTTAGCACTGGGGTAGAAATGCGGTCGTAGAATTTCTTGCCTACTTCTTCGGCTGAGCTGTTCAAAAGTACATATTCAGCCTCGCCGCCGCCTTCTTTGGCCATGCCGTCGATTAGAGTGCGATTGACGCTGTTGCCCGTGCCAAAGGAGAACCAACGTGATTTCCCTCTGAGCTTTTTGATCATGCCCATCACTTCGTAGTCATTGCCTACATAGCCGTCAGTCATAAAGGTGACGATGCGCAGACGGTTGCCGTCGGCTGGAATGGCGCAGGCTTTCTCCACGGCAGGAGCCATCCAGGTGCCTCCATTGGCTTGCAGGGCGTCGATGAAGTGGCGGGCTTTGGCCTTCATGTCAGCGCTGACTGGCTGAGGCTTATCGGCGAATTGCGACTGGGTGCTGTTGAAGGCAATGATTTGGAATGTGTCATTGGCATTCATGTGATCCAATATGTAGTGCATGGTTTCTTTTGCTTTGTTCAGCGGCGCACCGCTCTGGGAACCGGAACAGTCAATAACAAATACCATTTCTTTTGGCGCTACTTTCTCTGGTGTGATTCTCTTCGGTGGAATCAACATCACTGTGAAGTATCCAGCTCCATCTTTGGCTGATGGGTCGCGATAGGTGACATAACCGCTCTTGAGTGCGTCTTCAGCGACATTCCAGCTCAGAACAAAGTCTTTGTTAGGAATTGTCGCTTTATCGGTGAGGCTGATGTCAGCTTGGCTATTGCCAGTGTTGTGTACCTGTACTTCGTGTAGTTTGGATGAAATTTGAGAGACTGGCATACCGGCGTTGAGGTGAACATTGATTGAAATGTCATGACCGGCACGCTGTCCTGCTGCCACTACATTTGGTGTAATGCGCGAGGCGTCAGGAACTTGATTAGTGTCATTTGCCCAGCCCCCGCCTGATTTACCGACCGGTTCACCAGGGATGAATCTCGGCCCCACTACAGTTGGGAAGGTGAAGCTGAATTTGCCAGCTTCATATGGAAGAGTTTCTATGTATTTAATTGTGATTTCTATTTCTTTGCCGGGCTCAATGTTGGCGACTGATTGAGTGAAAATGTTGGTGCGCTCTTGATCTAGCAGTGAAGCAACGTAGCCATTGGCTCGAGCTTGATCATAAATTTGTCTTGCTTCTTCGCGTTTCTTGATGCTGCCCTTGATCACTCTTGCGCCAACTTTCATTTGCATTTCGTCGACCGCGCCATTCTCTGATAGCGGGAAGGTATAGACTGCTTCAATTTTGTCTTTGAAAGGATTTTGGAAAACCTGTTTAACTGTCACTCTGGCGATGTAGCCTGATATTTCAGCTTGTACATCAGTATGCTTGAGGGGGCAGCTGCCCAGTTGTTTGCCACCAGCGGCCATTGCTACTAGGGTGCCAGAATCGGCTTGGTCATTGGCTTTTGTTTCTGATGCTGTTGATTTATTTTGAAGTGGGTGATATTGCCTGCTTGCCTGTCTCCCCGAGCGGCTAGGCATGTTTGACCGGGCTGCAGCGTTCATGGCAGCAGATGCCGCGCTGGCACCGCCTGGATTGGCTGCATTGGTTGCGTTAGCGTTTGCGACGAGTTCCCTTGCTGATACCGGTTGTGTCATCACTGATACGGATAGTGCGGCGTTCAGGAGGGCAAGAGTTGTCCCTCCCACAAGTAGCCTTGTGAGATGATTCGATTGCATGTTCGTTCTCCAACTAGGTTTGCTATTACGAGATTAGCGAATAGCTGGCCTTTATCACCTGGGGATAAGCCTAGATCTCGACTGGGTGACCTACCGAACTTGATTCAGGTTGAGTTTTGCTGGAAGTCTTAAATCAGTTGAGGTGGCCGGTTTTGCAGGCAATTTGGTTTCCTTGCTTAATGGGCCGACCATCGAGACCTGTGGCAAAGACCACATAACTGCCCGTGGCGTCGATCAATATATTGATTGTGCCGGGCCAACGAGCACCGTCTTCAGGAAAGAGTCTGTCGACTGTTGATAGCGGTTCGGTAGGATTGATTATGGTCGGCCGGCGGAAAAAGACACGACTGCGATTGGCCGCTGTGCTCTTTGGTCTCAGTCCATCATTGATTTTTCCCACACCCTCGGCTTCTAATGCCATTCTTGTGCGGTCTAACTCCGCTTTCAGTTGTGGCTCTTGCTCGAATGGATTGGGTCCAGCCACTTTGTCGAGCTTTTGCAACAGGGCTTCGTTTTCGTTGAGGTTTTGCGTGCCTTGCGAATCCGCATAAGAAAGAAGCACCGGCAAGCGATTTGCCAGTGCTTCGATATTGTTTGCGAGTGTTTGATTGGCGCGGTTGGCATGGCCCTGAAGCAGAATTAGCTCACGCACCAGAAGGCGCTGTTTGAGGTTCTTGGCCGAATTGGATGTTCCTGATTGACCGTGGCAGGGCAGCTGAGCCGCCACGGCGAGAATTGCAGTTAAAACTAGTTGGAGCGTCTGCTTTGGGCATTCTCGCTTAGTTCTTCCAGCCAATTACTCGGCACCTCGACAGATTTGCTTTGCTCCATTAGAGCCTTTTCTTTCAGATCCCAGAGATACTCAAATAGCCCTTGTCTCTGGTCGTTGGTCATCAGTTTACTGTTATGACCGCGACCATCATAGGCTTTATTGAGTTGTTCTTTTAAGGTATCGGTGCTGACTGAAACTATTTTGCTAGTTTGCTTCTTTTGGTTACTTGCCATCTCAGAATCTCCCACCATTACCAGTTGCTCTACCGCTTTTACTAATTTGTTGGGAATGCTTGGAGGCTCTGTAAGTTACAAGGCCCGTCATGCTTTCCACCATTTGACCTGGCGTTAATAGACTGGGCTAACGCTCAATGTTCAAATGCTTTGTTAATCAAGGTATTCCCCGGCCGGCAAACTTTCACTCTGGGCCGATGGTTGTCATTTGATTAAACATGGGCGGTCAAATCGACCCAAGATAGAACGATTTTGCTATGCAAAAAGCCCCAAACAGGTTGCTGCTTGGGGCTTTAGGAACAATCAATTTGAATGTGGAATTCGAATGATGGTCATGGGTGAATGTTAAGAGCGACGCTTTCTTGCTGCTTCAGCTTTGCGCTTTCTCTTTACGCTTGGTTTCTCGTAACGCTCTCTGCGTTTGATCTCTGACAAGATTCCAGCTTTCTGAATCTTCTTCTTGAAGCGCTTCAATGCGCCTTCAATGCTTTCACCCTCGGCTACTCTGACCTCTGACAAACGAATTCACCTCCGATTTTGTTCTGAAAATTAGTAGTTATACAAACGATATCTGATTATATCTCAGTGGGTCATCGTAGCACTGGATTCTAAGGTGTTCAAGCGCTGGTGGGCCTTCCGCGACACTACTTAACTAAATAGAGCCTAAGGTTTTGGCGAACTCAATAAAATCGTAAGAAAAAAGCCCAATTAAGGGCTTTTTTGATTGGTTGATCGTTGAATGACTAATTGAATGCGGCTTAGCGGTCGTATTTGTTCTTGTTAACTTTTTGACCGTCTAGGTTGGTTCTTTCGTCAGGCAATACCTTCTCGATTTTGCGGCCGAAGAGGTCGGTGTCTTCTTGGATACGGTGCTCGAACACTTGCTTGTAGAACTTCTCACTCGCCCGTTTTGCCAAGGGGAAGTCGTATCGACCAGTGTTTTCGTTGAACGAAATAGAAGTTGGTTTGCTCTCGTCTCCGCCGTTAATGATGTGGTTCAGGGTCTTTGTACCAGGTAGGCCAACTAGGTCAGTGCCAGCACAGATGCAAAGTACTGCGCACAAGAAGAACGAGGGGCCGATAAGTATGTGGGCTAACATTCCCTCTTTGGTTTTGACCAGCGAGCGTTTGCCTTGTGGTAAGTGCAGAATCCATGGAGACATCAGAGTGAATGGCAAGAAGCCCGACCAGTAGTGAAAACGGCCCATGACACAGCCTTGCCATCCCTTCCACATGAAGGAAAAACCAACAATGATTACTAGAATGCCAATGGCAATTTTGGGAAGGTGTTCGGATAGAAAGCTCATTGAAATTTGACTCTTTGACTCAAGACAGGATGGTAAATATTCTCACAAACTATATTTAGTATAGAACGTTCTTCAATTTTGACTACTTCCAATTCGTAACAGCCCGGCCTTGTTGCCGCATTAACGGGCCTAAAGTCCGATACAATGAGCCTTTCCTGCAGGGCTGCCACAGAAGTGTCAATACTCTGTGCTTGATCTAAGCTGGATGGGCCAGTTGTCGTTGGGCAGGGGCCAGTCGGAATTATTGAATTTATTGGAGTTCAGGGGGTTGGATAGTGAGTAGCTCGAGTCTTAAGCGAGATCACAAGTGTGCTCAGATGAGCGCTGAGTTAGCGGGGCAAGAGGTCTGCCTGGCTGGTTGGGTCAACGTGGTGCGCGATTTAGGCGGCCTCATATTTGTTGAACTGCGCGATTCTACGGGAAAAGTTCAGCTGATTGCTGACCCCAATAAGAACAAAGAAATTCACAAACATTTCGTTGATTTGAAGAACGAGTTTGTCATTGCCATTAAGGGAACTGTTGCAAAGCGGCCGGAAGGCACCGCAAAGTCTGAGACAGGTCCTGGCTCAATCGAGATTTACCCGGACCATTTTGAGCTCTTAAATACCTGTAAGCCACTTCCTTTTCAGCTCGACCAGGGCGATAAGGTTGATGAAGCACTGCGCTTGAAATACCGTTACCTTGACTTGCGACGTCCTGAAATGAATAGCAACCTGGTGATGCGCCACCGGGTCAGCCAGGCAATTCGTCGCTACCTTGATCAAGAAGGTTTCATTGAAGTTGAAACTCCAATTCTCTGCAAAGCTACTCCTGAAGGCGCTCGCGACTTCCTCGTGCCTAGTCGCCTTAACCCTGGTAACTGGTATGCCTTGCCTCAATCACCACAGCTGTTTAAGCAAACACTGATGATTAGCGGTGTTGATCGCTACTATCAAGTTGCTCGTTGCTTCCGCGACGAAGATTTGAGAGCTGATAGACAGCCAGAGTTTACGCAAATCGATATGGAATTTTCCTTCGTTGACGAAGATGAAGTGATGCGCGTTACTGAAGGCGTCTTGGTTGATGCCTTCAAGTGTGCTGGTATTGACATTAAGCCTCCTTTCCAGCGCTTGAGTTATGCCGATGCCATGGGCCTATATGGCAGTGACAAGCCTGACTTGCGCTTTGGCTTGGTATTCAAAGACCTGACCGAAGTCGCTCGCAACTGTGAGTTCAAGGTCTTCAAACAAGTGGCCGAAGCAGGCGGCGAGTTGAAAGGCATTGTGCTTGAAGGAAAAGGGGAAGGCACATCGCGTAAGCAATTAGATTTGTGGAATGAGTACACTCGCTCTGTTGGCGGCAAAGGTCTGGCCTGGGTTGCCTTTGGCAAAGATGCTAACCGCTCATCAGGTTTAGATAAACACTTGAGCCCCGCCGAAATGCAAAAGCTTAAAGAGTTGTCTGGAGCTAAAGACGGCGATTTGCTCTTGATGGTGGCAGACACTGTTAAGGGTGTCGCTAACGTGCTTGGTCGCTTCCGCTTGAAACTGGCAGAAGAACTAGACTTGATCAGCCCTGATAGCCATAGCTTGCTTTGGGTTGTGGACTTCCCACTATTCGAGTACGACGATGAGCAAGGTCGCTTTATGGCTGTGCACCACCCATTCACATCACCTCGTTTAGAAGATCTCGATAACCTTGAATCTGACCCTGAAAAGGCTCGGGCTCGCGCTTACGACATTGTTTATAACGGTTGTGAAATTGGTGGTGGATCTATTCGTATTCACTCCCAAGAACTTCAATCAAGAGCCTTTGCTGCAATTGGCTTAGATCGCGAAACCGCCTCTGAGAAATTTGGCTTCTTGCTGGAAGCTCTTGAGTCTGGTGCACCACCCCATGGTGGAATCGCTCTGGGCCTTGATCGCATCGTCATGTTGCTTTGTGGCTGTAAGTCAATTCGTGATGTTATTGCCTTCCCTAAAACTCAATCCGGTGCTTGCCCGATGACCGGGGCACCATCCCTGGCATCACCAGAGCAGTTGAAAGAATTGGCCGTATTGAACGAACCACCGAAGGTGAAAGTTTCAGCACAGGCTGGCCAAGTTGTGGCTGGTATCGATGTCTAGTTAAGGCATCGCATGATTGATGAAGAAAAGCAAAATTGAGATAAATCCTTATTGAGAAGTTTACCCATGGTTGAGCAAGCAACAAGCAATGAGAAGGCAAGACTTAGCAGTCTGGCTCTCTCATTGCTTGTGCTCCTCTCTACTGCTGGTGTATCCGCGCTCACTGGCTGTCAGCAGTTACGCCCCACTGCTGCTTCGTTCCTCATTAGAGGAAACGAATATTTCAAGATGAATGAGTACGAAAAAGCTGAGCATGAATATCGCGAAGCACTTTTAAGCGAGCCAAAGAGCGCCACTGCACTTAACAACCTTGGCGTAATTTTGAATGAGCGCAGTAGGTATGATGACGCCATTACAGTTTTAACCCAGGCGATTGAAGTTGATCCCAAAAACGCAATTGCTCACTATGTTTTGTCTGAAGCCTATGCCAAAAAATCTATGTTCGACAAGGCTTTTGACCAGGCTAATGCGGCGATTGCCTTAGACTCAACTGAGCCGCGGGCCTTTTGTGCGCTGGCCGAAGCGGAGTTGGGTCGCGGTCATTTGCCCACGGCGATTGAAGCTTATAGAAACGCCTGTAAATTGGATGATCGCAGTGATAAGAATCACCATAAATTAGCCATGGTGTTGGGCTTGTCTGGTGATATTGAGGCGCAGATAAGCGAAGAGCGATTAGCGTTAGAAATTGAGCCTGAGAATAACGATGCTCGCATTGGCCTGGCCTCGGCCTTGAATGCACAAGGCAATAAAGCTGATGCTATTGCCGAATTGAAAATTATTTTGGATAAGCATCCCGACAATGTTGACGCCCGCGCGGTGCTCAATAAAATTGAGAGCCCTAGTCGCGCGGTGAAGAATAAGTAGTTCGCGCTGCCTGCTCGCTTATTTCACGCCCAGCTTGAGTGAATCAATTATGGCTTCAAATGTCTTCTTCGATTCTTCAAAATGCTCAGGCTTGTCAGCGCAAGAAATTATGTAGTAGTTTTCGCCTCCTACAGCAAAGGCCTTGAGCACCTTTGTTTGAAGATTGACTTGGGGAATTATTTGCATCAACACCAATCGCCGCGTTGGCGTTCTGCCTTTTTGTGAGCGCTGATCTGACTGCACTTGCCAGAATGTGGCCCACTGCCTCATAGATTTATCGCAAACGGTATCCAGCGTCTCGCCTGATGGAAGCGAACGGGCAACCACTTTGACATTAGGAAAAGAGTTCGCTTCTTTGATTTGCGCGGCAGGAGTTGCGACCAGGTTCACAATTGGATCTGTTTTGGTTTTCCAGTCACTAGGAAAATCAATGCTGTAGCCATTTTGCTTGTCGGCATAGGTATTGGTGGCCGTTGCGGCTGCGTTTTGATTCTGATTTTGATTTGCGTGTGCATTTTTGCTGGGCTCTGCTTGAGCGGTATTGATTGTTGCGGCCATCACAGCGCAGGCGAGTGGCAGAGCGACTGGCCGGATTAATTTGGCTGTGAAACTATTGAATAACCTCCAGGGCGAGAGGGCGGTCAGACTGGCCTCGCAGTCTTTTGTTTGGTTGATTTCCGGTCGGTTAATCTTGGCTTCTGCCATCATCCTGCCTCGTTTAGATTGACTATATTCAAGCATCCGGGCTCTTAATTTGTAAGGGAAAGACCTGTAACAAAAAAAATGAGATTTTAACCTGGAGAAATTGAACTAAATCAACCAACTTTCCGTTGCTACATATGTGAGCGGTGGTGAGGAGGAAGAATTATGTTTGCTCGAGTATTCTCAGGAGCGGTACACGGCGTTGAAGCTCACCCTATTGAAGTTGAGGTCGACTGCTGCCAGGGCCTTGGGCAAATCAGTGTAGTTGGTCTGCCGGATGCCTCTGTTAAAGAAGCACAAGAGCGGGTTCGAGCTGCTATTAAAGCCTGTTCTTTCTTGATGCCACCGGGCAAAAAATGGGTGGTAAATTTGGCACCATGCGACATTCGCAAAGAAGGTCCTGGTTATGATTTGCCAATCGCTACTGGAATTCTAGCGGCCACAGGTTTGATGCCCTTTGAAAACATCGCAAACTTGTGGTTTATTGGCGAATTGTCTTTGAGCGGTTCAGTGCGACCGGTTTCTGGGGTTTTGCCTATAGCTGTTGCCGCCCGTCAGAATGGTGCTCGTGGCATTGTGGTGCCAGAGGGCAATGCCGAGGAAGCAGCTCTAGTGGAGGGGCTCAAGGTCTATCCCGTATCGCATTTAATGCAAGTGTTTAAGATCGCGCAGTCGTTAGAAAATGGCACCATATATGAAGGCGCCAGTCGTGAGCAATTTGCTCGGGCTGCTGCTAATGTCGTGCACCACAAAGACTTTCGTGACGTCAAAGGGCAGCCTCAGTCTAAGAGGGGCCTAGAGATTGCAGCGGCTGGTCGGCACAATATTTTGCTTGTGGGTTCGCCTGGTTCTGGTAAATCTATGTTGGCCGAGCGTTTGCCTAGCATAATGCCGCCCTTGGAGTTTGAAGAAGCTATTGAGCTAACCAAGCTCTGGAGCGTGGCTGGTTTACTGACTGAGCGCGGCAATATTGTGGCCGAGAGACCTTTTCGCAATCCGCACCATAGTGCATCAGTGATCGGCCTTGTGGGTGGTGGTGCACGACCAAAGCCAGGGGAGATTTCGCTCAGTCATCTTGGCGTACTTTTCCTTGATGAGCTGACTGAATTTCCTCGGTCCCATCTCGATAATTTGCGGCAACCATTAGAGTCGCGCAAAGTCATGATTTCGAGGGCGGGACAAACATTGACTTATCCGGCGTCATTTATGCTAGTTGCCGCCTGTAACCCATGCCCCTGTGGCTACCGCGGCGATCCTGTCAAATTTTGTCTCTGCACTTCTTCTCAAGCGGAGCGCTATTGGGGGCGATTGTCAGGGCCGTTTCTTGATCGCATAGATCTACAGATTGTAGTTTCAAGGCTCAATGTCGGTGAGTTGATTGGTGAAGTTAAAGAGGAGTGTTCTGCTTCTATTCGGCGAAGGGTTGAGCTGGCTGTCGATCGACAGAAACTGCGCAATATATCAAACAGTTCTCCTGGTGGGTTTAATTTCAACAGCAGCTTGAGCCAGCGGGAATTGCATAAGTATTGCCAAGTTGAGCAAAAGACAAAAGAGTTCTTAGCCAGAGCGGTGTCGCAGTTTAACCTCTCAGCTCGAGCTTACGATCGCATTTTACGTCTGGCGCGCACAATTGCCGATCTGGCCGGTAGTGAAAATATTTTGATGGAGCATATTTCTGAGGCTGTGCGCTATCGGCTGCCTTTAAAGGTCGCATCATAAAATCTATTTGCCCCCTGACATGGTTTCGCCTGCATCACATTGTGGTTTGATATTGTCTGGCGCTAAAGCAAGTAGTAACCATAGCGGAATTGATGAAAAAGACAAAGAAAATTCACTTACCACCGGGCTGGACCTTTAGTTCGGCTAACAGCGAAGACTATGATGCTGGCATTGATGAGAAGGTTAAGCATAGCGGTACCCGTTGCGTTTACCTCAAGTCAGATGTGCCGGAACCAAGGCCACTGGCCTATCTTAGTCAAGGTTTTTCGCCAGAACCTTATTTGGGTAAGCGTTTGCGCATGTCTGCCTGGGTTAAAAGTAATTGCCAAGGTGGTCGGGCGCAGCTCTGGCTCCGCATTGCTGGTGATTGGACAAGCACCAATGCCAAGCCTAACTGTTTTGACAATATGGATGATCGACCAATTCTCGATGTCACCGATTGGACCCAATACAAAATTGTGGTCGAAGTACCTGATACCAGCACTTATATCGATTTTGGCTTGATGCTCAACGGTGCCGGTCAGGCTTGGGTCGATGATTTTTCTTTTGAAACCGTTGGCGATGATGTTGAATTGACCAGCAGTTCTAATCATTCCAAATCTGAGCCATTCAACCTAAATTTTGAGGTTTCGAAGTAGGCGCTGGGCAATTCTCACCATATTTGGTGCTTTGTTAAAGTCGACTAAAGCTAAAGTATTCGTGCTGCTGTTCACCCGGGCACTGAGTGCAAGCTAGTCCCACCAGAAATTCCAGAAATGAGCACTGTCAAATAATACATGCTTGAATAGCTGAACAAGCCATGGCTGACTGGTAGGCTGATTCCTCTTTGCTTCAGCCTTTGTTCTACAGCGGCTTTCGAATCTGGCATAGTCTTCTCCTCGGCTCGGTTTATCTCAATCACATATCCGTAACAATTCTCGTCTAGATTGGTTTTCATGAAGCGGGCAACGTCCTCGAAGCAAAAAGCTACGCGATGACCTGCAACTTTTGAAAACACTTACTAGAGGTATGAATCATGAAAGAAGTGGGTAATTATCAACAGGCTGGCGACGGTATGGCAGCGGCAATTGATAAGTATGATAGTGCTGCAAGTAATCTGGCGGCGGATGCTTGGAGCGGCAGAGCTAATAGCTCTGATAGACAAAATATCACCCCTAACGACCAGAACGTAAAGTGTGTTGTCATCACCGATCCTTACGGCGAAGTCTCAAAGAAATGCTTCACAGTTCCCCAGGATATGCCCGGAGTGCCGTCATCGCTAGAGCCAGTCGGAAAACCACCGCTAAAGCCAGAAATTCCTGCTGACGGTGGCTTGAAAGACCCGATCAAAGATATAGTGAAAGATCCGATCAAAAATGAAAGTCTAGATGGTGGTATCAAGAAGCCAACGAAGCCGCAGGTTGAAGATTCAATTGAGTTTGGCGAACCCTTCGTCAAGCCTGCTGGAAAGCCAGGCAAGATTATAAAATCAAGTGCTACCTAGAGCCACAGTTTAGACTAAGCTTGATAGCAATACGGTTTTCAGCTCCGGCGAGTGTAATTTCTCATCCTCGCCGGAGTTGACGTTGTCGGAACTTGAGTCTCAAAAGAAGCTAGCGCGTTCTCAGCTAGTTGATTCTGCAGCTAGTGCCATCCTTTCGCCTTCGGTTAAATGAAGGTAGAGTTTGTAGGAAAGCCCTTGATACATGAGCTGAAAGCCCACGGTTAGAACTGCGAACACTGCACCAAGGGCAATGGCAATAGGGGTGAATGTTCGCCATTCCTGTGCATTGGCTGCCAATGAAAAGCCGGTAATAGAAGTTAGAAGTGCTGATGCAAGCGCAACGGGGCCAAGATAGCGACTCGTAATCCAGTATTTCCCTTTGGTCAGTGCCCAACTGCGCTTGATTGAATGTCCGACAAGATGTCCCTCGTTTGCATATACTGGCAGAAATAGGCAGGTTCTAACTGTAATTCATAGACCTGGAATTAATAGCGCGGCAAATCCCGCTGCCGTTACCGCTTGTATAACCTTTTCGGCTATGCCCAATTTGAATACTGTCCAGATGCCGATGGTGCCAATTAGTGTGACGCTCTTATTTGAGGCAAGATAGGACAAGTAAAAAAGCTCAAGGATGAACAAAATGCTTTGTGCAAATTTGGCTGCTAGCGACAACCAGTTTATGCCTGAGCTAGAAGGCACTTCGATAAAGGAGCTAGCAATGCCATAGGTGTTGCCTGCAATGATAAATACAATGAAAATTGCTTGCATTTTGAGAAAGGCTGTCGAATCAGTCCATAGCTGGAGAGCATCACCTTTCCAGTCTAGTATGCCGATTTTGCCGAACACTAGACTTAGAGTCCAGTTTAGAACTGCTAGAATTGGAGCTCCAATCAAAATAAAGATGCCGACCATGGCTTCAGGATGATCCAATTACTATCTCCTAGGCTTTTGTAACTCTTGCATTTGTCGTGTTGTGCCTCATCATTGCTCATTCAATCTGTTATTTTCTGCTGCCGACAGCCGCGCATAAAGCTTGTAGGTGAGGCCGGCTATAACTAGACTTAGAGCCAAAGTAGCGGCTCCAGCTGCGGAAACTATCGGCAAAGAGTATTGCATTGGATAGTGTCCAGAGGCTGCTATAACTGTTGCAACTTGCGGGCTGAGGTTGAGAATTCCAAACAAAATCGTGGGCAGCCCTAGGTAGCGACTAATTAGCCAATAGTGACCGGCCGTGAGTGACCAACTTTTCTCAAAAGCTGCTATGGGGTGGTGGCCTTCAAGGGCATAGATTGGCAGAAACAGACAAGTTCTAATGAGTATGACGAGACCCGGAGCCACAAGGAAGACTAGACCAAGGGTTCCGAGGGTGGAAATAAACCAATCGCCCATGACATAAAGGAGGACGCTCCAAATACCTATGGTTGCCACTCGACCTGGATATTTTGGAGCCGCTAGGTAGGAGACGTAGAAGAGTTTTAGTATGGGCAATATTCCAGACGATACCAGCGATGCTATGACCAGGCCAAAACTAAATGCTGGAATGATGCTTTCGCCAGAGATTAGGTATACCTGGCTGAGGTTTGAGCCCAGCATACAGACAGCGAGGAAAGGCCACTGGGTCTTTAAGAATGGCCATGAATCAGGCCACAACTGTTTTAGGTCAGCCGCAGAGTTGCTGCCTTTAGGTGCAAAGAACAGACTCAGTAACCAGTTGGCGAGTGCCAGCGCTACTGGTAGTAACTGAAAAAGTATAAGGTAGTATGCAGTATGATTCATGAAAACCTCCTAGCTTCTTCTATTGTTCCACCGACAGCCATATTTACTCTACATTTCGCCAGCATCGTTCAAGAGGAAGATAATTGCAACAGCGACAATTGGAAGGAACTTTTCCCGCATGAATGCGGATCAGTTTTGGGGATGCATTTAAATTGGGAGAATTCAGCCATGAAGATAACGAGGGGGCAAATATCTATTCAGATCGGTTTCGCTCTTTTGATTGTAGTTTTATGCTGTCTCCCAATAGCCGACGCGGCGCAGAAGAAGGCGCTGAAGTCTGGTTTCCGTTCACTATCGCTGGCGACACATGATGGTCGAAGGACATACCTTGCCTATATTCCATCTAGCTATGATGCCAAAAAGTCATTGCCGCTAGTGCTGATGTTGCATGGTGGCGGGGGCACGGGAAGAGCGGCCATGTGGGAAACTGGATGGGCGGAAAAGGCAGAGAGTGAGGGCCTTGTTGTTGCCTTTCCTGATGCCATGCCGCCTGATGCAACACTTGCTAGTCACTTCAGCAGAAATCCCCAGCTCTGGAATGATGGTTCTGGTCGTTTCTTTTCTGAGCAAAAAGCAGTCGATGATGTTGCCTTCATCAATGCTACGTTAGACGATCTTATTAATCGCTATGCCATAGACAGAAAACGGATTTTCGTTACTGGCTTTTCAAACGGAGCCAGTATGAGTTTTCGCGTTGGTGCAGAACTGTCGAGTCGCATAGCCGCAATTGCACCTGTCGCTGGCGCTTGTTGGCTGGAGTCGATCCAGCTAAGAAGGCCAGTATCGATGTGCTACATCACTGGCACTGCCGATCCGCTGAATCTTATCAACGGCGGGAGACCAAAGCTTGCAAATGGATCTAGCGATGACGTGCGCGTAAAAGCAAAGCCTCCTGTGCGCACTTCTATACTGAAGTGGTTGTCAGCAATTGGCTCCACCTCAACGCCTGCAAAGGTAAGTGATGTGAACGGCGTCCGCACCGAGACTTATGGTACCGATCTGAACGGGACAGGTGTTGCTTATATAACGGTCGCTGAACTCGGCCATACTTGGGCTGGCGGCAAAAGCTTGTTGCCAGAACACATGGTAGGAAAGACTTCGAATAAGATCAATGCAACAGATGTAATCTGGACCTTTTTCCAGCAGCACCCCATGCGATGAAGCCCATTGTTCCTGCATAGAAGGCAATGCCTTGCAATTGGGGAACAAATTTCCTCTATAATTAGCCTGCATTTCCCAAGGGGGCGACAAGAGCGGTGTTTCAGCGGTTTAAGTTGTGGTTGATTGTTGTGGCTTCCTCTGTTGCTTTGGCCGGGGCCGCAGACGCTCAGGCGCCTAAAGCCGCTGGATCTGCGAATACTTCTAGCGCTTCCAACTCATCTATTCCTTCAATGACGGCAACGCCGGTTGCTGACAAATGGGCCGTAGTTGTCGGTGTCAGTGAGTTTGCCGATAAGGCTATCAATCTCAAGTATGCAGCTAAAGATGCTGCCGATTTTCGCACTTTTCTTGTTGATAAGTGTCATTTCGCCCCTGACCATGTGCGGCTTTTGACCAATGAACAAGCCACAAAAGAAAATGTGCTTGATTTATTGGGCGATTCATTCTTGCCCCGGGTGGCTTTGCCAGATGATCTTGTCGTTATTTATTTCAGTAGTCACGGCAGTGCATCAGATTTAGATTTGCGGGGTGTCAATTATTTAGTGGCGCACGATACTGCTGTTGATAGGCTCTATAGCACTGGTATTGACTTGCAAACGTTATCTAACATTGTCAAAACACGGATTCACTGCAATCGCGCTTTGATTATTTTAGATGCGTGCCATTCTGGTGGTGCCAGCGATACCAGCGACAGCAAAGGCTTGGTGCGCACATCGAATGTTGATGCTGCGGCTATAGCTCAAGGCACAGGCCGTGCGGTTATTTGTTCCAGTAGCAAAACTCAGTCAAGCTGGGAGTCTAAGAACTATGCCAATGGTGTTTTTACCAAGACTTTAATTGACGGATTTAAGGCTCAAGGTGAAAAAACAACCTTGAGCGATGCTTTTAAATATTTGAAAACCAATGTAGAAGCTCAGGTTGTTGCGGAGCGAGGAGTTTTGCAAACGCCGGTGTTAGAGGCCGGTAAGTGGAGCGGGGGAGAGTTACTTCTGGCCGTTCAGCCTGCTAGCCCAAGGCCTGTTCCAGCCAGTGTTATTGAGACTCTGGAAGCTCGCAGTAGAGTGAAAGTTGCTACTAGCAAGCCAGAGCAGCAGAATTCATCTTCTAATTCTTCGCTAGATTTGCAAGACAAAGGTGCGGCAGTGCCAGCCTCAGCAGCGGCTGGGTCAAAGACCATACCGAATATTCTGGGTAGTTTCATGGGTTCTAATGGTCTGAAGTACAGCTATTGGCAAAGCGGCAAAAAGTGCGGCTGGGCTATGCCTCAATTTGGTGTGGTGGGAAATTGTCTGATTTCAGATGACGGCACTACTTTAACCTCAACCTGGAAAGGTTTTGTCAGCGGTACTAGCACTGCGAAGCTTGAGCTTGATGCTTCTGGCAAAGTTGTGAAGATTAGCGCTGATGATGGAACTATTCTCACGAGGATGCCAGAGTAGATTTTAGTTTACTAGTTACTTGGCTTTGCCTTTTGCTACTTTTTTAGTCTTTGCTGGGGCTGGCTTTTCTACTTGGTTTGCTTTTGCTCTTTCTTTTTCAGCTAAAAGAGCTTTTTGCTTAAATTCCTTTTCGCCCTGCGTTTCTTCCTTCTTCGCCTCTTTGCCTTGCTTGACGATTTCGTAGCGCAGTTGAACTAGACCGCTCTTAAACACTTCATAGGTTACTAGTTTTAGATCGACAGCACAGTTCTTTGAGGCTACCAGTGGAATGCCGCTAATCAAAATCTTGGGATGAATAGAGACGATCAGCTCATCAACAAGTTCGTTGGCAATCAGTAGCTCGCTGATTTCTCGGCCACCGACTAGCCAGATCATGCCACCATCTTCTTCTTTTAATCGTCGCACCACATCTTGCGGCGACTCTGCTGTGAACTCTAGACCAGCATAGGGAGAAGGCTTTGCGCTTCGCGAAAAAACAATGGCACGCTTTGATGAGTAAGGCGCTTCTTCAAAACTGAGGGCCTGGTCGTAGGTTTTGCGACCCATAATTACAGTGTCAACATCTTCGTAAAAGAACTCATAACCGTGGGCATAGGGGTCAAAGAGCCAGTCAACTGAACCGTCTTCACGAGCAATATAACCATCAAGACTATTAGCTACATAGAGCACTACACGACGTGACATTGTTTCTCCATTTATTCAATACTATGGGTTTTCATTTTGCTTTCTTCAACTTTACTAGCACTGGCCCATCGGGGCGCAATGTAAATGTCGGATCTGGCTTAATAGTCTGATTGCTTGCTAGTTCTATGGTGAACGACTGACTGATCATCGCTACGATTATTTGTGCTTCCATTAAAGCAAAATTGTTGCCGATACACATGCGACTGCCACCACCAAAGGGAAAGTAGGCAAATTTGGGGTGCTCTTTGGCTAGCTCTTCTTCTGCTAGGAAGCGCTCGGGGTGAAACTTTAAGGGTTCTTTCCAGTAATCTGGATGGCGCTGGGCTAGATACTGAGAGACTGCAATTATTCGACCCTTGGGTATGAAATAGCCGTCAATTTCATCGTCTTCGATGGCTTCGCGGGGCTGCCCCCAGGCTGGTGGATAGAGCCGCAGAGCTTCATCGATTGCTAGGCGGGTATAGCTGAGTTTTGGTAGATTTTCTAGGGTCAGCGCTTCTTTGACTTGCGTATTGACCTCTGCTTGCAGCTTTTCTTGTACCCTAGAGTTGCAGCCAACCAAGTAGTAGAGCCAGGCCAGGGTTGCGGCAACCGTATCGTGGCCAGCTACCAGAAGTGTAATTACTTCATCGCGCAGTTGGGCGTCATTCATTTTTTCGCCTGAGCTCTCATCTTGAGCAGCCATGAGCATTGAGAGCAAGTCGCCGCGATCGCCGCCGGTTTTGCGCCTTGTTTCAATTATTTCGTTCACTACTTGAAAGAGATTGTGCCGGGCTTCTTTAAAGTTTCTATTTTCTTTTGTCGGCAGCCATTCCGGTAAAGTAAATGGGTTATTCATTTTCTCGCTGACGTGACTGAGAGCTTGTCTTAAGGAGGCACCAAACAATTCGGCTTTGTCGCGCAGGTCAAGACCAAATAAGGTTTGTCCTGCAATTGTAAGAGTGAGGTTCGACATCTCAGCGGCGATGTCTATCTCACAGCCATCTTCTAATTTGTGCCACTGTTCGAGCATCTGCCTGGTTGATTCAATCATGCAGTCTGCTAGCGCACTTAGTCTTTCTCTGTGAAACGCTGGTTGCATCAGTCGTCGTTGTTTGAGCCATGATTCGCCTTCGTTGACAATTAAACCGCTGCCAACAAGCAGGGCGAGAGTTTTGTTGAAGTTGTCAGGCTTGCGATAGCGATTTTGGTGGGTGACTAAGATGTGCTCTATGGCGCTGGCTCGAGCCACTAAATACCAGCTTATGCCAGGAAGGCCATCAAGTTTGGCGAAGTCACCATAGCTTTCAAATACTCGTTGATAGAGTGAAAGTTGGTCGCGCAGTGCATCGTGTTCACTGAAGAAGAGATAACCGGTTGGGCCGGGCGGAAGGGTCTTGCTTGCTGTAGTGTCTCTAGCCATAATTTCTATAAGCTCTCCAATCTCAATATTTTACGGCTAAATTTGGTTTACTCTGGTCATTAATGTTGATGCTGGATCTTCGCAGGCTTTAGACCAGTCTGGCCGTTCGCTTAGCTTTTTGATGAGAACACTGTCTTTGGGGAAGAGCACCCAATTGATTTTATGCTGGTCTAATATTTCGCTCCAGCCGGCTTTTGTTTCGCAGACTGTGCCATAGTCACCATAGAATTTTTCACCGTAGAAGTCGGCACGGTCATCAATAAAAACCGGCATCTCTAGCTGGTAGGAGATTAAACCGCCCCAGTTGTCTAAATTGAAGCCGCTACTGGCCGGTAATTTCTTTTCGGCTATATAGTCTAAGGTTTTACTTGGCATTATTTGTGGATCGAAACCGGCTTTAAGAACGGCATCTGGTCCTTGTTTTGGAGTAGCGAAGGAGATGATAATGACAATTAAAGCATAGAGTATCGGCAGCAAATGCTTACTTGAATTCTTTTCTTCGCTATCAAAATTGGCAGCACCGGTGACCAACGCTTTGAACCCATTGAACAGCTTGGGCAGGCGTTCTGTCGACAGTTGCACGCCACTATATAAAACACCAAGTACCGGCAAAGCGACGATCACAAAGAGCGGCATATGTCGCACCGCCGATAGTGATAGGTAAGTGAATACGCCTGTCATAGCTAGTGATGGTAAGCTAATCTTCTTGGCGCCAATAGCCAGGCCTGTAGCTAGAAAGGCAAAGAGAACGGCCAGGTAGTAAGCATGAAAATTGAGCAAGAAATTGGGCGCCTTGAACTCATCAGTTTGAGCAAGAATGCCGGTGCCATGAAGATATTCGCCGATGTAGTGGTAGAGCTGAAGGCCATAGGGGTTAAGCAAGCTCACGGCAAAGAGGCCGCCCAGTAAGGCAAAGAGTTGGCCAGCTTGTTTTAGTTTGGCGTCGCGTAAGGGTGAGGCACCGGCAATCAGGCCTCTGAATGTGGCCACCACCATGTATAAACCGGTTATGGCAAAGGCCAATAGAAAGGCTGGATGGCAATTAACCCAGAGAATCATATAAGGAAGTAGCCAGGCGCAGAGTGACTTGAGGCTGCGCTTGCCGTTGTAGAAATCTTCGAGTCTGGTGGTGAAAAGGTAGACGCCCCAGAAAGTGAATATGTGCGGTCGCACGAGCCAGTGAATGGCGGCGGTCAAAAGGCCGAATAGCGAAAATAGCAGAGCAAAAATGAAGTTGCTGCCAGCGCTGCGAATGCGCTGATAGAGCGCCAGCACAAGAGAGGCGAGAGAAAGAGTGACAACAACGGCTAAAAGATTGAGGCCGCCAACTTTGACAAGGGCCGCCATCATTAAGTCTGAGAGCCACTCGTAGGCAACCCATTCTTTACCAGGAAAAGTATAAGACAAGAAATCTTGGTGGGGAATGACATGCTTGTTTAGTATGTAGAAGCCAGTGGCTAGGTGCCAACCGGTGGAACCATCGTTGAAGATAAAAGACGGTCGCATAAACAGTAGTAGCTGGCAGACACCGACAAAAAGAAGATCGCCAACATTTGGCAGCGGATTGGCCTTGCCCTCAGCTTCTGCCATTAGAAACCACTGGGCTTTTGTAGACTTCTGCGAATTAGTTCTTCTTTGCTCTTCTTCGATTGGTCAGCAACTGCTTCTGGAGTAGATTCTTTTTCTCCCTTGATTTTGTTTATCAGGGTCAATTTGCGTCCGCGATATTGAGCCACTTTGACAATGTCTGCTTCTTCAAAGTGCTTTGCTGCATTAAAGATGGCCAGGTAGTCGGCAACAGTAGTAGCTTTTTCTAGGGCTCTTTTTAAGGCTGCGCGAACTTGATCGGGCATTTTTAGTTGTTCGAATTTAGCTGTTAGAGCTGTACATTCGGCACTGGTTGTTTGATCTTCGATTAGCTCTTTAGCCGCTTTTCGGGCGAGGTCTTCAATGCCGAGGTTGCTTGCTTGGCGGATAAAATCGAGGGCGTCAGGCTCGTTGGTTACTAGAGAATAGGCTTTGTGTAAGGCTAGGTGAGCGAGATCAGCCATTGCTGCTTCGTGAGCGTGGTGAGCAACTGTGATCAAGTCGTCGTATGAATTAGAACCGCTGACAAGTTCATCGAGTGTTTTCTTTGAGAGATCATACATCTCGCATTGCCGGGCGTATTTCGCTACTTCCATCAGGTCATCGCTGGTTTTTGCCAGGCCGAGTGCCTTTTCTACTGCGCCTCGTTTGACTTTATTGCCTTGGCCGCCGAAGCTATCGAGAGTGTGGATAATGAAAAGACAGCTTTTAGCATCAGTGGCTGAGGATGAAGCGGCGTCGACGGCATCGCGTGCCTTGCTCCAGTTTTTTGACTTCATGGCACTGACTGCCTTTTGCAATTGCTTCTGGGCGTCGATGGCCAATCCTGAGTCAGGGTAAGGACCTTTGCTAGCGGCCTGGGCCAGATTTGTGCTCGAACTTAACATGAGCGCTGACGAGAGAGCAATTACGCTCAGGTGCACGAGTTGAATTTTTAGAGGCTTTTTCATTTTTATCATTTTCAAAGGTTCGTCACGAATTGCTTGGTTCGACATTGGTTATTTTAACGGTGATTAGCTCAAATGGCTGAAATTCAAGTGCAAAGGCGGGTCTGCCCCAGACCATTCCTGCTGCTTTAGCTTCTTTCATGAGTGTGCCGTCTAGCTTGTGTACGGTGGCTTCTTGCGTACCGAGAACTTTCGAAATTTGCGGGCTTTCCGTCACGTTGAGAAGGCGCAGTGTCAGTTTATTGTCTTCATCTATATACGAGGCCATCATCTTAATGGAGTGATTTTCGATTTCGACAAAGCTCATGCGGTCAAATTCGTTTTCAGGAACGACGAAGGCCGTAAGTGGATTTTCGTAAATTTCAGCGAGGCCGTAGGCTGTGGCCGCGATATTTTGCTCGGTTTCGGCTAAGGGCGCCCAGGCGTAGGATACGCGATTGAGACCAAGTGAGTTGGCGCCGGGTGTAGCAATATTTGGGCCAGCACCGCCGCCTCGTGTTCGCAGGCGGTTGCGTGAGAGATAGCTTACTGCTCTAAGCAATGTCATTGAAACGTGGTTACCGGCAGCGCCGTATTCAGGTAAGCCGACGTTGAGGAAGCAGTGATTGTGAGCAATAAAGAAGCGCTGACAAGGATAGCGATCAAGGGCTCCTTCATGGCCGAGCGAGACAAATGCTTTTTCGTCGTAAACTGGGTGAAGAGTAGCTTTCGCCGCTACAGGGCGTCTAATTAAGCTATAGTGGTTCTCGCTGATTGTTTCAGTTAGTGGCTCTCCAACTGAGAAAATCACTTCCAGTCTGTGATCTGTTGCTTTGTTCTTGAACTGGGTTTCAAAATAAACTATTGGAACGTTAGCTTTTAGAATAATCTCAGTAGTGATTTTGTGTTTGACAGTTTTGTTTGAGCGTTTGAATTCAACTAAGGCTGGTGCTTCGCTGGCCTCGCCTTTGCGTTTGATCGTACCTGTTTCCTTTAAGCCGACTGGAAGTGTTATTTCGTATTCGACTATTAGTGAAGCGGCAATGGGGCCGTTCATGCCAGCTCTGACATCGACTATTGTCGAAGTTATTGGCTCATCTAAGGCTAGGGGATCGTAGTTGTAAGTGTCGCCACCATCGGCAGTGTCGGCAAAGCTGTGACCGAGTTTGTGGGTTATTACACCACTGGCATCTCCTGTTCTCTTCTCTTTGACTATTAACTGGCCTTTTTTGTCAATGTAAGCAATGAGAAATTGATTGTGGATGGCGAGGTTGTTCAGCGCACTTGTATAGTTTTCTTTGAGATTAGCTGCGGTTTCTGATTTGCCACTAATGGCTGAGCCGAGGCCGGGTAGTTTGGCCAGGCCAAAGGCCGGAACGCCGTCGGCATAGGCGTAAGCCTCAATAATTTCGACATTTTTAAATTGCGGCACTCCGGACAATTCAAGAAATGCTTCGGTGGCGTCGTGCCTGCTCACTATCTGTATTGAGTCAGACAAATCTTTTTCTTTTTTGGTTGTGGCCTTGTCTGTCATTGAAGAGACATCTTTGCTTTTGGCGAAACGGATCAAAACCGGCATTGAAACAGGGTTTGTGGCAGTGTTAATCACCATGGTTGAGGGGCCATCGCCCTTGTCTGTGTGATGGGGATCAAGCACATCCATATAGTGCAGGCCAAGGCGAATTTCGCTTTCACTTAGACTTACATTTCTGGTTAGGGCTTCTTGCCCCTGGCGGGCTAAGACATTCAACTGCGCTGCTAGACTTTTATTGCGGCTTTGCATCTCGTCATGCACTTCGTCAATACTGCAGCCGCAGATACTGTCGTGGGGGTGATTTTTAAGTAGAAGGCGCCAGCTGTGATCAAGCTCTTCGTGGGGATACTTGATCCAGTTTGCCAGAGCCATCATCGCTCGCAGGGGCTCTACTTTCTTAATCAGGCTGTGCTCTAGCAGACGATTTTCGCGTTTGAGATAGAGCCTGGTTGAAAGCACTCCAGCGAGCATGTAGGCCCGTTCGCATTCAAAGGCAGTGCGGTTGTCGCGCAGTTCACCGCGAACTAATTGCAAGGCAGTGATGTCGCTAGCCAATGTGCTTTTTGCTTGGGCAAGGAACGTTTCTAGTGATACTGCTTTGGCTGAAAAATTATGCTCTGAAAGCAAAGTTGATAATGGGTCTACTGGTGATTTGCTGTTGATTAGCGCAAGAGAATCATGCAGCTGATTTTTGAAATTTGGAGCGGGACGCAAGTGGTCGCCACCGACAGGCACAAGAGCTGACCGCAATTCGTCGCTATAAGTCAGGGCCTTGTTATTGGTTTCAATCAGTTCAGTT
The DNA here is from genome assembly GCA_044378815.1 of Obscuribacteraceae bacterium (SeqCode). GTDB lineage: Bacteria > Cyanobacteriota > Vampirovibrionia > Obscuribacterales > Obscuribacteraceae. Next base: position 53,889 of record JBIPOV010000010.1, read on the forward strand.
GATGTTTCCCAGGAAGCACTATTTTTCTGCCAACCTAAGAAGCTCAACAGATAATCAGCTAATTTCTCAGTGCTGACATTTTCGTGGAAGGCTGTTTGATAGTAGCCTCGGGCTAGTTGATTTGTCAGTACTTCTGAGCCGTCTGGACTTTGCCAAAGAAAGAAAGGGCCGCCGGTCATCTCGGGTACGCCCCGCCAGACCACGGCATTGTCGATGCCAAAGCCTTTGAGGATGCGCGGTAGATCGGCGCTGTGACCAAAGGTGTCAGGACAATAGCCCACAAGTGCTGGCTCTGCCTTGAGGTGTCGAGCTGCTTTCATGCCGTAATGCAAATTGCGAGTAAGGCTTTCGCCGCCGACTAAAAGTTGATCTGCCAGAACATACCAGGGACCAATTGATAATCTGCCCTTCTGCACTAAGCTGGCAATGCGTGAGTTTAGCGATGGTGTCATTTCTGCTAAATCTTCGAGCAGGCAGGTTTGGCCGTCCAGCATAAAGTTATCGAGTTCACCCTGCTCCAGCAATTGAACAATCGACTCGACTACTTGTGTTAGCTGCGTGCGATAGGCACCAAAGCTCCAATACCATTCTCTGTCCCAATGTGTATGAAGGTAGAGCAAGATTTGATGATCATCAGCCATCTTTAGTTATCCTCGCAGAAGTCTGGCAAAATGCCGCTTCGATTCATCTAGAGCTTCGTCTAGTGATTGATCGTCTTCGCCCAAAAACTGATCATCAAATTGCATAGAAAATGCGCCCATATAGCCATAGAGCTTTAAGGCTTCGATTACTTGACGCCAGTCTACGTGCCCTTTGCCGGCTAAGCGATAGTGCCACCAGAGAGGGCCGAAGGTGCCGCTGTCAGCAAGGATGGTGCGATTTATTTCCACGTCATGTGCCACCACATGATCGATGGCCGTGGCAAAGGCAGAAAGATTTGCCAGGTACTCGATGCCCAGCCAGAGGCAGTCGGCGGGTGAGTAGATCAGGGCCAGGCCCGGGCAAGATGAAATTAGATCGCGCCATTCTTGTGGGTCCATGGCCCGCCATTTTTTCAGTGAGACACCGCGATATTCAGTTGGTGTAGATAGTCTTAGCAAAAGGCCAACACCCAGAGCATCAAGGCTTTCTTTTATAGAAGGGTAGACGGCGGCAAAGTCTTCTATCCAATTGTCTTGACCGGAGGGCCGCAGGAAGAATGAAACTTTCTTGCAGTCAAGGCTCTTGGCCACTTGGCCAAGCTTTTCAATCATGGGCGAGAATTGCTTCACTGATTTTTTATCGGAAGCATCAAGGCAAAAATCTAAATTGAGGCAGGCGAACTCAACCCCTTGGGCTAGTGCCGCTTCTTTTGTCGCTTCAAGGTAGCTTTGCTCCTTGTCATCTGCTTTTTTATTTGCTTTGGCTGGGGCAAATGGGGCGAATGAATACTCCACAGACTTAATGCCCTTGGAGGTCGCCAGTTCTACTGCTCCATCTAAACCGCTACCAAATTTGGTGGCATCAAAACATAATTTCATCGCTCAAGTTTAGCAAATAAATCGACTGCGATAAGTTTAATCTAGAGGCTATTGAGATAGTCGCGACGCACAAGTGGGTCGGGAATGTCGTTAAAATCCATGCGAACCATCTGTTTAACGTCAAAATTTTGGCGGCGCAAAACCGAGAGCGTCACCGGGGTGTTTGGTGAGCCCACTATCAAGTCGTAGCACTGGTCTTTGTTGAGGTTGCGGGTAGGAACACCGTCCACCGCTACAATCTGGTCATCAACGTGCATGCCAGCCTTGAAGGCCGGAGTGCCGGCGAAAACGGTGTTAATTACCGCCGGCCCGTCGGGCAGTTTGTGGAACTTTACCCCGATAATGCCCACCGATTGCTCGATGGTAAAAGGCTGTCTGGCATTCAATGCTTGTTCTTGGGCTCTGGCTTTGAGCACTCTTTCGCGGTCTCTTTGGGCCCTTTGGGCGCCACTGAGTTGGAAGTCAGTAGGTTTGTTGGTGCTTGCCGAACTATTGAGTTTTTTCGCCTTCTTCGGAGCTGGGGGCGGTACCGCCATGCGGTGCTCGATTGTGCCTTTCAAGGTGGAGCGGTCAGGGCTGTCAGTGGCGTCAAATTTTGGGACATCTGGTTTCAGTACAGGCTCATCGGCCGCCCGGGCGGCCGAGGTGGCAACGGAGCAGATGATGGTGACGGAGCAGATGATGGTAACGGCCACTACCATTAGGACATTCAGTCTGAAGGTCAGTTTCAGGGCTAAGCCATAGCCTACGGCGCTAGCCGAGTCTCTGGGCCCCGCTGCCTTGGCAACTTTAATTTTGGCTGTCTCTTCCATCGCCAGTATCCGTGCGTCTTGGTCTGTAGTCTTTGCTATTTAGTCTCTGGTCGGTAGTCTGGGGCCTGTGATTGGTCCCACTGTCTTCGCTCTTAACTTTATGGGCCTCGGCCCTGATTTATTTTATTAACGCTTGAAGACCTCTCTACTTTCTAGATTAACTGAATTTTCCAGAAAAAAATGGGTCTACGTGATGAAACCACTTAGTCAAGACGCAGCTGCCGGAACTATGTATATGAAGGCTAGCTTAAGCTCGTCCAAGAAATTGCCGACAGGTGCTAACCTCAAGTTCTAAATTGGGATGGATTCATCGTGGTTGGAGGAATGCTCGTGAGCAAAGTTACAGTTGTAGGAGCCGGATTTGTGGGCGCCACCGTGGCCCAGTATTTGGCTGATAGAGAAATTGCCGACGTCTGTCTCGTCGATGTTGTTGAAGGCATGCCCCAAGGCAAATCCCTCGATATGATGCAAGCTGCCGCCATTACTAGCCACGACTGCGAAGTTGTCGGCTCTAATGACTATGCCGCTACCAAGGGTTCTGACATCGTTGTAATTACTGCTGGTATTGCCAGAAAGCCTGGAATGTCTCGCGACGAGCTACTTAAAATCAACGCTAATATCGTTCAAGGCGTTGCTAAAGAAGCTATCAAGCATTCGCCTGATGCAATCTTTATCACAGTCTCCAATCCACTTGACGTGATGACCTATTTGACCTGGAAAACTACCAAGTTGCCAGCTTCAAGAGTTATCGGTATGGCTGGCGTGCTTGACTCAGCTCGCTTCCAGGCTTTCATCGCCATGGAAACTGGCTTCTCGGTTCAAGACGTTCGTGCCATGGTTCTTGGCGGCCACGGTGACCTGATGGTTCCTCTCACACGTTTCGCTACCGTCAACGGTATTCCAATCTCTGAATTCTTGCCACAAGCCAAAATTGACGAAATGACCAAGCGCACCCAAAACGGCGGCGCTGAAATTGTCAACTTGCTCAAGACCGGCAGTGCCTACTATGCTCCGGGTCGTTCTGTTGTGCAAATGGTAGAAGCAATATTGAAGGATCAAAATCGCTTGTTGCCTTGCTGCGTTCAAGCTGATGGCGCTTATGGTCTTAAAGATGTCTATATCGGCTTGCCAGTAGTATTGGGCAGAGAAGGTATGAAGAAGATCGTAGACCTTAAGTTGAATAAAGAAGAGCAAGACCTGCTCAACGCCTCAGCTAAGTCGATTAAAGAGAACATTGACTTGATGAACCAGCTGCTCGTAGCTGTCTAAATCCCAGATTAAGTCAGTTGCTGAGAACTTGGCTTGATAGCGCTTGCTTGTTTTAACCAGCGCTTGCCCCAGATAGTCCAAAATGATGAGAGAGGCCCAGATAATGGGCCTCTCTTTTGGATTCTCCTAATCTTGAAAGTTTTTGTGTCAGTCTTAGTGGCTGCTGAGGGTTCTAAAGAGAATGAGCGGATATAATACTTAGCTATGCTTGCTGCAAGTTCGAGCTCTAGTTCGATCTCAAGTTCTAAGTTCTCTCCCGCTTCTCTCAAAGTCTAATTCTTGTTATTTTGTTTTGTCCCCGATTTTAGGTCATTAGTGATACCACATATGAAACCAGTGCTCTTCAATAATTCCGTCGTTTCTCGTCTGCTTTTACTCAGTGCCTTGACTGCTAGCAGTCTTATGCTTGTTGCACCGGTATTGGCGTTAGAAACGTCTCCGGCAATTACTCTTGGCAGTCAGGATTTTACTCTCGATAGTGATGATAAAGAGCACGAGAAAGAGAAAAAGGAAATTGAGAATACACTTTCGAATATCGAAACATTGTGGAATGCTCACAACCTTGATGGTGTGATGTCGAACTATTCCGATGACTATGTCAACAATGACGGTCTCGACAAGAAGGCTGTCACTACTCTTACGCAAGATTTTTGGAAGACCTACCCCGATGCTAAATCGGTATCGAAAACTAAGCAAGTGAGAATTGAAGGCAATTTTGCCACTATTGAATCACGTGATATGGCTGTTGGCACAACCTCTAAAGAGATGCCTGGCATGAGTAGCAAGGGCGAGCTGCAGTCGCTTTCGGAAGGGCAGCTTTATTTAAAGAAGATCGGTAATGCCTGGAAGATCGTGGGCGATCGCATTGACTACGAGAAAGTGAAAGTTGCTTTTGGTCTAGCTAAGCAGCTCAATGCCGTATTTACGGCGCCAGAGCAAGTAAAAGCCGGAAAACAATATTCCGCCAAATTAGAAGTGTCTTTACCTCCTGGTCTCTTTGCTGTTGGTTCGATAACCAGTCAACCTTTACGCTTTCCTCAACCCAGTCCAACCGATAGTCCGCGGCCTCTAGAGGCCCCGGCTTTAGAACGGGTGATGAGTGCCAATAACGAAAATCGCAATGAGCTTCTCACGGCTACAGTTATTTTGACTAATCCCATGCGCACTTCTGTTATGGGCGTTTCTTTCTTGACTCGACGCATGAATGTTATTGCCGACCCTCTGCCAGTCAAGGATGAAGTACAGGTGGCCGAAGGCGACAAGAAGCTGACGCGCAAGCATCCGGTGTCGGACGAGAAAGAAGAAAAGAAATCAGACGATAAGAAAGTCGAAGAGAAGAAACTAGACGACAAAAAATCAGAAGAGAAGAAACCAGAAGAGAAAAAAGTTGATGTGAAAGCTGATGACGAGAAAAAGTCGACGGCAAAACCAGCCGAACAGCCAAGCGGAAAACCTTCTGGTAAGAGTTCTGTGGCTCCAGTGGCTCCAGTTGGCGAGAGTAAGTAAAGAGATGAATAAGCGGCATTTCTTTTTAGGCCGCTGTTATGCCTGAGCACGACCAAAACAATGATATGAAGGACGGGTCTGAGCAAAGTTCTGCACCAAGCTCTACGCCAAGTCCTGAGCTAAGCTCTAAATCGGCCACTAAAGAAGTGATTCACAGTGGTCGGCTCTATCAGCTATTTACGGTGGTGCTCTCTGCTGTCATTGCCTTTAGCTTAGACCGTGCAGCGAAATTATGGGCTTTAAGTCATTTGATTTTTGGCGAAGAGTCGGCGTACTGGCCGGGAGTTTTGCAGTTTCGTTTGACCAACAACACTGGTGCGGCATTTTCTCTCGGGCGAGATCACGCGCCACTCATGACTATTATTGCCACCGTTTATACTATCGTTTTTATTTGCTGGGCCCTCAATCGTTTGATTAAGGCCTCGGCTTTTGCTGCTCTAGAGAGAGTGGGTGTCGGTCTTATTATCGGTGGTGCTTGCGGTAATCTGTTCGAGCGTTATAGCCAAGGTTGCGTGACTGATTTTCTCGAATTCGCCTTTTTTAGTTTTCCTATTTTCAATGTTGCTGATGCTTTAATTGATGTGGGCTTGGTTCTGATTTTTGTTGACATTCTTTTCTTGCATAAAGATGAGGGTAAGCCCGCTGATGCTCAATGACCCTGAGCTAGAAACCAGTGATTTAGTTGAGCCCCTTGAGCTGACCGTTGTTGCTGATCAAGGTTTCGCCCAGCGCTCTAGGCTCGATCAATATTTAGCCGCTCATATCGATGAGCTTAGTCGCGCTCGTGTGCAAAAGCTTATCGACGATGGCCTGATTAAAGTCAACGGAACTGTTGCCAGAGCCAGTCTGAAGTTGAAAGAAGGCGATCTGGTTGAAGTAATTTTGCCACCACCGGAGGTGTTGGAGGCGGTGGCGGAAAATATTCCGCTTGAGATAGTATTCGAAGATGAACATTTGCTAGTGATCAATAAACCGGCGGGCATGGTTACCCATCCCGGTGCCGGAGTGAGCAGCGGCACACTTGTAAATGCAGTGCTCTATCACTGTCAGGGCAGTCTATCCTCTATTGGTGGAGTGGTTCGACCAGGCATAGTTCATCGCCTAGATAAAGACACCAGTGGCCTGATCATGGTCGCCAAATCTGACATTGCCCACAAAGGTCTTTCGGCGCAATTGCAAACTAAACAAGCTCAGCGAACTTATTTGGCCCTTCTTGAAGGCGTGCCTAAAGTAGAAAGCGGTAAGGTCGATGCAGCGATTGGTCGGCATCCACTGAAGCGCAAAGAGATGACGATTGTCAGAGAAGGACAGCGTGGTCGATCTGCTGTGACGCATTTTCAGGTGGTGAGAAATTTCTCTAAATTTACTCTAGTTGAATGTCGCCTTGAGACTGGTCGCACCCATCAGATTCGCGTCCACATGGCTAGTCTTAACTTACCTGTGGCTGGCGACATAGTTTACAATCGCAAAACTTCCGGTACTCTTGAAGCCAGGCACAAGCTCGGTTTGCGCGGGCAAGCCTTGCATGCAGCTAGGCTTTCTTTTATTCATCCAGTGACTAATTTGCTGTTAGAATTTCAAGCTGAGCTGCCTCAAGATTTTGAGCAACTGCTGGCGAAACTTAAGTAAGGCGTTGAGAAGTGCTCCCCAAATATTTGTACATGGCTTTGGCCGGTCTATCTGTTGCTTTTACTATTTACTTTATGGCTACCACTTCGGCCCTGAATGTCAGTTACACCATTGCCTCTCAGGCCCTGCAGCTGCCTCTCCCGCTGATCGCGCTGAAGTTTTTTGCTTTGGGTGTGATCACAATGTTCTCTATTTGGAAGATTCGCTCTAAAGAGTTGAAGAGCGAAGCCAAGCAGCTACAGTGGCAAGCACAAGATGCCAAGCTTGCAGTGGAAATTCAATCTGACAAAGAGAAGCAGCTGGAAGCCAAGATTGCCACGCTAGAAGCAGCTCTCAACTCTGCTTTAAAGAAAAAGGGTTAGGCCCATGAAGATTGTTTTGAGAAAAGTCGTTACCGCCCTGTCTGTCAGTTTAGCTCTGACTTTTAGCGCCAGTAGCCTTTGTCCTCCGGCTTCGGCCAAGAAGCTTGAAAATAAAGAGCATAAGTCGAAAGACTTTAAGGCTCAAGATTTCGCCGATGCCCAGAGGCTTTTTGAGCAGTACAAAAAGTACGATTTGTCCAACGATATGAAGTTGGTTGAGCTTTATGCCCCTGATGCCACAATTGAGTTGGGAGTTGAGCGTGAGCGCGGTGACGTGCGTTGGCAAAAGCTTAACCGTGACAGTTTCGCTAAAGAAGTAGCGACCAGCTTCAAAGATGAGCATCTTATTTCATTAAAGAACGAAGAGACCTTTGCCACTCCTAGCTTCAAAGAGGCTAAGCACCCCGCTAATAGCAAACCGGCCATAGAAGTTGTCTTTCACGGCACTGCTGGTCACGCCAGCATTAAAGTGACCTGGTTTTTGCAGCCCGGTGCCGATGGCCATATGCTCATTGCCAGTGAGCGCTCAGTTACTTACAGCAGGCATAAGAGCAAGTTTCACGGTAGCTGCAAGTAACAGAGCCAGGCAATCTCAGGGTTGTTAATCGCTAGAACTGCCAGGCTTTTGGAAGTCTGAGGCTTTCAGGCCGTCTATGAAAGATTTGAACTGCTTTGCTTCTTCCTCGTCTTTCTGGTGGTCGGCAGCAATTGTGCCGTCGGCAATCACTTGGGCTGAGACAAAGATTGGTACTTTTGCCCTTAGGGCAATGGCAATAGCGTCAGAAGGTCTTGCATCGAGGGGTTTGGTGACATCTAGCTTCTTGGCTGGGTCGTTGAGCTTAATCAAGATTGTCGCGAAGTAGGTACTGGAAGCCAGTTCGTTAATCTCGATGCGGTCGACTTTGTAGCCAAGGGCCGTAATTGTATTAAGTAAGAGATCGTGGGTCATGGGCCGCTCAGGTTTGTGATTGTTGAGGGCCTTGTCAATAGCTTGAGCCTCGAAAGGTCCAATCCAAATGGGCAGGGCGCGTCTTTTAGTGGAATCGTTCAGGACAACAATAGGTTGTCCCGTGCGGGCGTCAAAAGCAATTCCATATACAAACATTTCAATCATTAAGGTGAAATTCCCGGTCCAGGATTATTCTCTGTATGCCCGTTTTGGGCGATTTTATGTAAACAAAAGATAAATTCTTTAGTGAAAACCCTGACTGCTACTCGCTTCACGTTCATTTTTGCTCTTCTATTTGCTCTTCCAGCCCTTCCTGGCCAGCGATAGCAAGCTTTTTTCACCCACGGGCCTAGGGACGCAAAGAGCTAGGGTAATGTTCCATAGTATTGACAGTGACCTCCTTCGCGTGATGAACTAATGCTCCTTGGGCCTTTAGGGTTCAAGCCTCCTGAACTTTTCAAATACTGCTATTCCCTTCAAAATAGTATTTGAGTAAAGAGTTCTCCAGAGCAATCTGGGCGAGGTCTCTAGTCCGGATGGCGGAACTGGTAGACGCGCACGTTTGAGGGGCGTGTGGTGCAAGCCTTGAGGGTTCAAGTCCCTCTCCGGACAAATTTTTATCCTAGCGCTAAAACTAGATCAACCTTTGCTCTGTTCAGACTTATACAAGTATGATGAGCACGTCACAGTTGATCTATTTAAACTCGAGAAGAAAAATGACGATAGTTACCCGAGCACAGTGGCCCCACACGATTGAAGACATTATCAAGGCTCTTGATGGCGTTTGGGGTTTGATTGGAGCCAATGGTGTCAACGGCAATCTTTACCGCCTGGAAAAGAGCCTGCATGAGCCGGTTGTATATACTCTCACCGAGTATCGCGGGGCTGATGAAAGCGATATTGTTCGCCGGGAAGAATATAGTGGCGATGATAGGCTCACAGCCATTAACGTCTTTGCTGTAGCGATTGGCTTCGAATCTAAGTCTTAAGCCGTGGTGAAGTCGCGGCCAAGTTATCTGGGCATCATCATTCAAGGCTCTCTTTCGCAAGGGCTGGAGATGCGGCTTGATACTGAGCAGAGCGTCGAAGACCTAAGGGTGGGCCGCTTTGTTGTGGTTGAAGGCGCCAATTCGCGCTTCTTCAGCATGCTTACCGATGTGACACTATCTGCTGCTAATCCTAGTATTTTGCTCAATCCGCCCCGCACCGACCCATTTTTGATGTCGGTGCTGTCAGGGGTGACTACTTTTGGCACTGTTAAGCTGCAACCTATGCTCATGCTTGAGCAGTCAACTGCTGAAGATACCCGCGAGCTGCGGCCAGTGAAGACTATTCCTTCGCACTTCTCACCGGTTTACGAGGCTAGTTCTGCTGACTTTGCCCTGGTATTTGGTGAAGAAGACGAGAGTGATGCTCGCAACACCCATTTTAATATCGGCCGCCCCCTCAACATGGAAACGCCGGTTTGCATCGATCTCAATCGTTTCATCGAGCGCTCAAATGGAATTTTTGGCAAGTCAGGTACTGGCAAATCTTTCCTCACCCGTATTTTCTTGAGCGGTATCATCAAGAAAGATCTGGCCTCGGTGCTGGTCTTTGATATGCACAATGAATATGGCTGGCAGGCCATGTCTGAAAGTAAATCGGCACCAAGAGTAAAGGGTCTCAAGCAACTCTTTGGTCATAATGTGGTGGTTTTCTCCCTCGACCGCGAATCCTCGCGTGCTCGGGGAATTCCTGATGCGCGCGAGCTTTATATCGGCTACAACCAAATCGAAATTGAAGACCTTGACCTGCTCAAGAACGAATTGAATTTGACAGAGGCCTCACTTGAGAATGCCTATATCTTCAAAGAGAAGATTGGGGCGGATTGGATTGCTACATTGCTCGACATGTCTGGCGATGAAATAGAAGAATTTTGCCAGAATTTCAAGGGCCACCCCACCTCGCTTAAGACCCTTCAGCGTAGGCTCAATACAGTGGTGCAAAAGACACCATATTTAAAACCACGGGTTGGTCATAACTATATAGAAGAGATCTTGGCCCAAATTCAGGCGGGCAAGCATGTGGTACTAGAATTTGGTCGGCAGAATAATTTGCTCTCCTACATGCTTGCCACCAATATCATCACCAGGCGTATACATGCTGAGTATGTGCGGCAATCAGAGCTCTATATTTGCGATCCGGAGCGCGTTCCCGCCCCTCGCAAATTGATGATTGTGATTGAGGAAGCGCACAAGTTTCTTTCTCCGGCTGTCGCCAAGCAAACCATATTCGGTATTATCGCGAGGGAAATGCGCAAGTATTTTGTCACCCTCCTCATTGTTGACCAGAGGCCTTCGGGTATCGATCCAGAAGTGCTCAGTCAAATTGGTACAAGGGTGACGGCCTTGCTCAACGATGATAAAGATATTGATGCCGTCTTTACTGGCGTTTCGGGATCACAAACTTTGCGTACTGTTTTGGCCCAAATGGATCCCAAGCAACAGGCTTTGGTTTTGGGTTATGCCGTGCCCATGCCGGTGGTGGTGCGCACGCGCCCCTTTGATCAAGATTTCTACAAAGCGGTGGCCGATCTCGACTGGGTGGGCGACTTGCATAGCGCTTCCCCTGAGATTAAGGCTGAAGTGAGCCAACGCGCCGAGATTGCCAGCAAAGAATTATTTGGCTAATTTTTTTTGTCAGCGGTGGCTTCTTTTTCCTGACTTTTACCGGGTTTTACCACTTGCCACTGGCTCTAAATTTAAGCTACTCTAGCCTGCATGGCACAGCCCCCTGACGAATACGATCCTTATGCTGATATTGGCTCTTCTGACACCGAAGGAGAGGCTCAGGACAACTTTGTAGAGCAAAAAGAGCCGAGCGAAATGCTCATGTGCTTGATTCTTGCTTCCGCTTATCTTGGTTTGGCTAAATATTGCTGGACGCCGCTCCTTTTGGCGAAAGACTGGAAGCTGCTCTTTAACATTGAAGGTTTTTTTCTCGGCATAGCCGCCCTTTCGGTTATGGTTGGTTTGCGGCCCTACCTCACCCCGTCGAGTCTACAGCTCAGTCGTCATGGCATTAAGTACCGCGGACCTTACTGGCCCCAGCGTAAAACCGTTAACTGGCAGCAAGTGGAGAAGGTTTATCTCAGCCCCGAGCTGATTCTTGTGCTTTACCATCCGATCATTGGCAAAAAGCAGCTCTGGCCGCTAGTAATTACGTCTATCTATCTAAGCGATAGAGATCGCATAGCTAAAGTGTTCATCAAGTATTTGCCAATCCCGCCAATTATTCTCTCAAGCCCAGCTCTGCTCTCGCGCGTGATCATGCTACTTCTGTTCTTGGCCGTGGTGATTTGGCTTTTAGAGATGCTGATTATTCAGTAGATTTTTCTGCTTTATTTGTCAAAGGTTAGATGGCGCAAATAATCGATGAGATTGTCCATCTCCTGGTCGTTGATTATCTCTACTGGTTGGGCTGGCATCATGCCTTTGCCTTTGCGTAAATAAGCTTTCAGTGAGGCATCATCAGGAAAGTCTTTGCTGAGGTTCTCCAGGCTAGGCCCCATGTTGGCTCTGCCGCTGGGATGGCAGGTATTGCAGCTGCGAAAGAAGAGCTGCTCTCCGTTGAGGTTTGTTGAGCCAGCTTCGGCTCTTTGTTTTTGCGCCCGTTTGACGATTTCAATACGTTTCATCTCTTCTGACATAACGCAGCCATCGAGCAAGATAGCCGTGCCGAAAATTGAGAGCACCACTGCAAAAACGCGACGAAAAGACATGAAAATCCCCCTTGGCAGCCAGAGTTTACCGCACTTTAACATCCTACTTTATAACTGTTTTCAATACGTTTAAGTAAGACCAGCTCAGGATGCGGCTAAAACGTAACAGAACAAAAAGTGCTTTCCGAAATTTGCTTAACATTGTGTTTACCTGGCCGTTGTAGAGTTACTACAGAGGCGGAAAGTAACCAATCTTTTAATCAAGCTTCCCGGAATCAAACATTGTTCGACCCAGTCACCTCGCTAAATGGAGCCATGCGTAAGTGACTGTCTGCCCTATCTGGGCTGGAAATCAAGCTCCCGAGATGAGCGGCAGGTAACATGACACCACCACAAGCAACCAGATTAGATCCTCCAGCCAAACAAGGGCCTCAGGAAGCCGAAGAACGCATCATCATCCGTGGCGGTAAGCCTCTTCGTGGTGAGACGAGAATTTTCGGCGCTAAGAATGCCGTTCTCAAAATGATGGCAGCTGCACTTCTCGCCAAAGACGTTACCGTTTTAAGAAACGTCCCGAACTTGACCGATGTTCATATGATGGCTGAAGTGCTTCGTTACCTCGGCGCCAAAGTCGAAGTGAAAGATTCTGAAGTTAGCATCGACGCTACTAACCTAACTGAAATTGAAGCTCCTTATGAGTTGGTTAGTCAGCTGAGAGCATCTTTCGTTGTGCTCGGCCCCTTGCTAGCTCGCTGCAAAGAAGCCAAAGTCTCCCTTCCTGGCGGTTGCGCCATTGGTGAACGTCGTATTGATTTGCACGAAAAAGGCTTGAAGCTTCTTGGTGCTGAAGTGGGCATCGACCATGGTTATGTCTATGCATCAACCCAAAAGTTGACTGGTGCACGCATTTATCTTGATCGTCCAAGTAACGGCGCCACTGAAAACATCATGATGGCTGCGGTATTAGCTGAAGGTCAAACCATCATTGAGAATGCTGCTCAAGATCCTGAAATTGTTAACTTGGCTGACTGTATCAATGCCATGGGCGGCAAGATTACTGGCGCTGGTACCTACCAGATCGTCATTGATGGCGTGCCCCAAGAAGAAATGCATGGTGCAGTAGTTGATACTATTCCAGACAGACTTGAAGTCGGTACTTTCCTCTATGCCTGTATGGCTGCTGGTGGTGAAATCATCATCAATGGTGCTAATGCTCACCATATCTATGCCGTAATCAGTAAGATTCATGAGATGGGCGCTGAGTGCTCAATCTATGCACCAGACACCATCAAGATCAAAGTTGAAGGTCGATTGAAAGCAATTGACGTCACAACCGTTCCTTATCCTGGCTTCCCCACTGACTTGCAAGCACCGCTCATGTCGGTTCTAGCTGTGGCTGAAGGTACTTCAATCATGACTGAAACCATGTACGAAAATCGCTTCATGCAAGTGGGCGAATTACGCAGAATGGGCGCAGATATTCAGCTCAAAGCCAACTCAGCCATCGTCAAAGGTGTGCCTAAGTTGATGGGTGCTGAAGTTAAATCGAGTGACTTGCGTGCTGCAGCTGCTCTAATCATCGCCGGTCTCGGTGCTGATGGCGTAACTGAAGTAACTGGTTTGAGTCACCTTGATCGTGGTTACGACAAACTGGAAGAAAGACTGCGTGACCTCGGCGCTGATGTCTGGAGAAGATAACCAGATTTAGTTAGTTCTAGGTTTCCTGCAATGATAGTAATGAAATTTGGCGGCACTTCAGTGGGCTCGAAAGAGCGTTTTGAACAGGTGTTCGCCCTGATTTCAAAAACGAAAGAAAATGACGGACCGCCACTGGTGGTAGTTTCTGCTATGTCAGGCGTTACTAACGCTTTGATTGAAGCTGCTAACCTGGCGGTTCGTCGTGACCTTGATGGTGCTCTTGCTCAAATAGAGATGATCAGGCAAAAGCACATTGATGCTGTCAAAGGCCTTCTTAGTGCCGAAAAGGCTCAGGCATTGCTGGCTGACTTGAACATTCACTTGCAAGAGTTAGAGTCTGTTTTGCGCGGTATCAACTATTTAGGTGAACTCTCCAAGCGTTCACTTGATGTGGTTTCCTCTATTGGTGAGTTGCTCTCCAGTCGTGTTTTGGCCGAGTATGCCTCTAGTCGTGGCCTGAAAGTGCAGTGGGTAGACGCCCGGCAAGTTCTTATTACTGATGATACTTTCGGCAAAGCAAACCCACTTTGGGCTGAAGTTGAGATTAGAGCGAAGAAAATTATTGGTCAGGCCGTTAAAGATGGCTTTACCGTTATTAGTCAGGGCTTTATTGGCTCCACTATTGATGGCGTCACCACCACTCTTGGTCGGGGCGGTTCTGATTATTCAGCTTCGATTCTTGGTGTAGCAGCCGATGCTTCGCGGATTGAAATTTGGACCGACGTTGACGGCATGATGACTTGCGATCCGCGCATAGTGCCTGCTGCCAAAGTGATTGCCCAAGTAACCTTCCAAGAAGCCGCTGAACTTGCTTATTTTGGTGCTAAAGTTCTGCACCCGCTAACCATCAAGCCAGCAGTAGAGAAGAGTATTCCCGTTAAAGTCTTGAATACCATGCGGCCGGATAGCCCCGGAACATTGATTCAAGCCGATGTGGCTGACAGCGATATTGATCCTAAAAATATTCCGCTCTCCCAGCGCATTTGCGCCATTGCCTCCAAGAAAAATATTACGGCGCTTTTCATTAGCTCGCCGCGCATGCTCATGGCTCACGGTTTTCTAGCCAAAGTATTCAGCGTGTTTGATCGTCATAAGACCTCGATTGACTTAATTGCTACTTCTGAAGTTTCGCTTTCAATCACTATCGATTCAACTGAGAATCTCGATGCTATTAAAGAAGATCTAGCCGAATGGGGCGAACTCAAAGTCTTGAATAATACTGCCATCGTCACAGTTGTTGGTCGGCAGTTCCGGGGAAGCAGTGGTATTGCCGGTGAAGTCTTTAGTGCCATGAAAGACATCAATATTCTGGTGATTTCTGGTGGTGCTTCTGATATTAACTTGAGTTTCTTGGTTCTAAACGAAGATGCTGACAATGCCGTCAAGCAGCTACACAAGCATTTCTTCGGTGCTTAAAAAGAGAAAGATATGAATAAGAATAGAATTGACCTGCGTAGTGACACCGTAACGCTGCCGCCGCAAGAGATGCGCGATGCTATGTCAAAAGCAGAGCTTGGTGACGATGTTTATGGTGAAGATCCGACCGTCAATTTATTGCAAGAGCGCTGTGCGCAGCTGACCGGCAAAGATGCTGCTTTGTTTGTGCCCACAGGCACTATGGGGAACCTTAGCAGTGTGCTTGCCCACTGTCAGAGGGGCGATGAAGTAATTTTGGGCTCGCGTTCGCACATTGCTATTTGGGAGCAAGGTGGTGCTTCTGCTTTTGGTGGCGTCAGTCTGCGCACTATTGCCAACGAAGCCGATGGCACTTTGCCTTTAGAGCAAATCAGTTTGTGCATTAATGATGACAATGTGCACCGCACCACGACTAAACTCATTGCTTTAGAAAATACCTACAATGGCCAGCCTCTAACACCAGCTTATATGCGTATGGTGAAAGAGATTGCTTTGCAAAATGGTTTAGCGGTACACCTTGATGGTGCCAGATTGTTCAATGCTAGTCGAGCTTTGCTGGCCAGCATTGATGAATTTACTGCCCACGTAGATTCTGTTCAATTCTGCTTCTCTAAAGGCTTGTCAGCTCCGGCTGGTTCAATTATTTGTGGCAACCATGAATTTATCGCCAAGGCCAGGCGCATTCGCAAGGCCCTTGGCGGCGGCATGCGCCAGGCTGGTGTTTTGGCTGCAGCTTGTATCTGGGGCCTCGACAATATGGTGGAAAGGCTCGACATCGATCACGCTCTGGCCGTGCAACTAGCCCAGGGCCTCTCTGAAATAGAAGGCATTCGCGTGGCTCCAGCAAAACATCGCACTAATATGGTTTTCTTCGAGAGTGACAGAGCCGATTTGTCTGTTCAGGAACTGGCTCGTCGCCTGCGTGATATTGGCGTACTTGTAGCTGTGGAAGGACAACTTGGTATTAGAGCTGTAACTCACTTTGGTCTAACCACTGAGGACATTGAAGAAGTGGTGCTGCGTGTAGAACAACTCATGGGCGTGCCAGCAAGTCTTTAGCTTGTAGGAAATTGGACCAATGAAACAACGCTTTGCTAGCTTTTTTTCAGCGGGTTCAAGTTGTTTGGTCCGGAATGCTTTGCTTTTTACGAATTAGTTGTATATACAACTAATTCGTTTTTGACGAATACTTGAGTCCTCAAGTATTTTGTTTCTGAATGGTTGGGCTACTCTTGTGCCGCCGCGGCCATAGATTCACTAGACTCTGTTGCATCTGCAGCTTCGCTGGCTTCGAGTTCGTTTTGTTCTTCTTCGATTTTTGAGAGAATAGCTAGAGCTTCTTTGTACATGGTCTCAGCTTCTTCCTCGCGTTGCATCTTGCGCAGAAGTTTGGCATAGTCTGAAAGTGTTTGGGCCACATCGGGATGTTCGGCAGATAGATTCGCCCGTCTTATTCCTAGGGCACGCTTAATCAGTGGTTCGCTCTCGGCAAGCTTATCTTGGCGCATATAAATAGTGGCAAGTAGCGAAAGTGCTTCAGCTACTTTTAGTGGTTCTGCTTCTTTGGCCACATCTAAAATTGACACAGCACGTCGCATGAACGGTTCAGCTTGGTTGTATTTTTCTTGAGCAACTAGCACCCCAGCGAGATTATTAAAATCGGCTACCAGAGCCGTGTCGCTGGTGCCAACTTGATTAAGGCGATGGACTAAGATGCGCTCGTAGATAACTTGCGCTTGGGTGTAATTGCCCCGGGTAAAGTAGCTAGCAGCCAAACGTTCGAATACTTTGTGCAATGCATCTGGGGGATCGTTAGTCGGATCGAAGTTCGCTAGAATATCGCGCTCGCCTGGTTTATGGCCTTGCATAAGTGTAGCCAGGCGGCCAGCCCGAGCATCTTCAGGCTGAATTGTTTGCGAATGCTTTTTCGCTTTGGCGGTAGGTTTGCTGGCGTCGCCATCTGACTGGCTACCGTTTTCGCCTTCAGATTCTCCATCTTCACCTTCATCGCTGTCGTCGTCTGCCGACAAGCCAATATCAGAAACCGATTGATCCGCTGGCAGTTCAGGAATATTTTCTGGTTCTTCTATATCTGGCTGGCTCTCTGGCGAGATAACTATGGCTTGCGCATTCACATTTACTGCAGCTACTTCGGCTGTCTTTGTGGCGCTATCATCAGGTGTTGTGTCGGCCCCTTGAGCAGTTGTGCTTGTTGCACTAGTAGCGCCTTCGGCAGCTGCTACTTTTTCGCCAGCAGGAGCTGCTAGAGTTGGTTGGACTTCTACAACTGGAGTGGGTTCGCCTTTGAGGCGCAGCCCGCGATCTTTGTTCCAGCCCAGTTCTTTCAGGGCGTCATCAAACTTGATTGGTCCTTCGCTATTTTGATGCAATGAGTAGTCGAGGGTGACAACAGCGTCATCTTGGCTGAGAAGGCCGCGAGAGAAGAGCTGGTAGCAGCGCAATGTGGCTTGCAGTGTTGGTACGTCCATATGGCCAGTAAGTACCAAGATCTTGCCAATCACAGTGGCACTTTGAGCTGAAATATCAAAGGCCGCTTCTAGGTCGTCTTCACTGACCACACGCGCTAACATCAGTAGTTTTTCGTAGGTTACTTCACCATCTTTCGCTACTTTCTCTTCGCGAATTTCGGCTAGGGCTTCTTCTAAGGCAATACCGCTGCCATGAATGCGAGCCAGGCACTCGCTAGCTTTGGCGGCCTCAAAGTTTTCCTGGTCAACCATTTTTTGCAGGGAGAGTGCTGCATCAAGTAGAGTCTGCGAGACAAGATTTTGGCTGATTAAGACTTTACCGATTGTTTGATGATTAACAAGGCCCCATTCAAGAGCATTCATCACGTCAGTTTCGGTGAGAACGCCTGCCATTACCATTAACTCGCCAATACGCAAACCTTTTTTGCGTGGTCCTTCAGGCGCTGGCGTTGGTTTCGCTTCTTCGCTTCCGGGCGTAATCGGCGCCATGCCAGCAGCTGTGCGAATGGCTGTCAGAGCTTCTTGCCGCGTCATCATTTCGTCGCGTACACGCACTTGTAAGTCTAGTGCTAGGGTAAGCAGTTCATTGCTGATAGTTTCGTGCAAAACCAGCATGCGGCCAAGGGGCAAGCCGGTGCTGTAGCTTTGCTCTACTGCTTTGGCTAAGACTTCGTAGCTGACAAGACCAGATTCAACTAGCAGTTCGCCCAGTTTGCTGGTTTGTGTCTGTTTCGGTGAGACGTACTCTGCGAGAATGTCTTTGAATGAAGCACCTAGCTTGTAGGCAATTTTTAGACAACGCAGCGCTTCTGCTGGTTCGACTGATTTGTCTCGCAGATTTGACTGCGCCTCTAAGACCGATTGCAGGTCTCGCGGCGATATAACGCCATTCATAACCAACGCTTGACCAATCTGAATACGCTTCGCTTTAGCACTGCGAGCAGCTTCAGAAAGCTGTAGCTGGGTTAGGATTCCGGCCTGAACTAGTAAATCGCCTATTCGCGAACTGTTTCTTGACTGTTTTAGCATTTATGACACAGAGTAAGGGTCTAATGGACAAATTGAAATTAGCATCCAAGAAAGCATCGAACTCTCTAAATCTCCATAAGCATAGCATTAGAACCGCCTAGAAACGGCCACGGTGCCTTGTAAGGGCCGTTAGTCAGGGCTGGCATATCTATGTATGGACCTAGTGTGGGCGAAGAGTATAGGTCCGGCATATGGATGCCGTTGTTGGCTGGTGCATAAAACACGGGCATCTTGGGAACAGATATTGGTACACGGGGCACTTTTGCGCTAAATGCCAGGTGGTGGTTTTGAAAAGAAGGGTCCTGACTTTTGAGTTATTTTTTCTAGCAGGGGCGGTTTGGGCTCTTGGCACTGCTGATGGTGCCAATGCTTCGGGTGGGAATCGAGTACGACTTTTTCTCGTTCCTCCTGCTCTGCCCGAAGTAGCTTCGCAATCTCCTTCGAATTCTGTGCCGCAAAAAGCAGTAGCTAAGAAGAATGAGAAAATCGAAGCAGCTATTTCTTTATACAAAGCTGGTTTGATTGCTAAGGCGGTACCTCTTTTTCAGCAGGTATTGTTAGTTCAGCCCACTAATGCTCCTGTCCACTATTACTATGCCAATTGCCTCGCTCAGCAAGGCCAAAATTCAGCGGCTCGCTTTGAGTATCAGTCGAGCTTGCACTATTCGCATAACGTTGATCTTAGTAACTATTGTAAGCAGGCCTTGCAGAATCTAGACGCCCTTTCTGGCAGCACGGCTAGCCGCGAAGCTGTTACAGGCGAGAGCAGCCAGACTAATGCTGCAGCTAATGTTCAAACAAAAGGAGCTCATTTTGATCAGCAGTTAGAGAGATTGAGGGAGGAGGTTAACCGCGAGTATCATCACAAATTAGATGAGAAGAAAGCTGAATTGAATCGCAAAATCAGTAAAATCAAACAAGAGGCCGATGAGGAAATTAATGCTACGCCCAGGTATTTCCCTGCCCACATGAGAACCCAGAACCTCAGTTATGAAACTACTGTCGCCGCTATACAGGCCAAGGCTGAGACCAAGATCAAAATACTTACATCAGACTATCAGGATGACTTTAGGTTGATTGATGAAACCTATGGCCGACGACTTGATGCCCTTGCGAATTCTCACCAAAATTTGAAGGGGCAGATGGGTGCAACGGTAGGATCCTCGCAGGTTACTCCTGCTGGCACTAGTTTCTATGTGCGCAATTATGTCAATTTTGGCGGTGTGGTGGAAGACAGTAAGACTGGCTCTGGTGGAAGCTCCACTGCGACATTTTCACCAGGGCTAAGGGCTGTGCCCGGGCGGCTCAAGCCTTTTGTTGTCCCTTAATGGCCGCAGTTGGCTTTGCTTGTCTTCACCCAGTCTTTCCCTTCGCCAGGCAGATTAACGTTGGTAGTTGTTGAGGCAATTCTTTTGAGCAGTGGTCAGCGAATATGAAGCATGGAATCTCTTTTGCTTGTTCATTAGTATTTTTGCTTGTGCTACCTCCTTGTGCCGCAGCGGCCCCCATGCCTAGTCGTAGTCAGCTAGATTTTCAAAGCCAGATATATTCACGTACGCCTGTTCCAGTTGCAGAAGGAAGTGAAAGCGCGCGATTGCGCGATGATTTGTATGCTGTTAACCCCTTTGACACTAGTGAATCGGACTACAGGTATTTTCTTCGGGTGGCTGATGATTTAGTAAGATTTCGCCACATTCTAGAAGGTGAAGCAGCGTCGCGTAAATCATCTTCTGGTGCTGGCTCCCCGCGCCAGGATGCTGGTATATCACTCGATCGACAGTTGTCATCGCTAGTAGATAAAGTCGACAATGAACGCCATGAAGCTATGCTCAATAAAATTGAGTTGACCAAAAGGCAGGTAGTTTTTTTGGCGAAACAGTTGAAAGATGATGTCGCTGCTATGCCTGTTTATGTCAGCTCTGGTCGTAGCTCAGGGACCTCTTCTAGTAGCGGTGTAAGAAGTATCAAGCGCGCTTTCGCATTTAAGATTGATAGGCTGGTTGATCAAGTAAGAAAAGATTTTCTTGCTCTCGATGCCCTTTATCGGGCGCGTCGTGATTCTATTGCTACAACCGGAGATAGTCTGAAGAAGCAGATGAACTCAACGGTTGGCTCTAATAAAGTTTCTGATAAAGGCACCACTATGTATGTACGCAACTATGTCAATTTTGGTGGTATAGAGCAGAGCCAATCTCAGAGTCAGGGAAGCAGTAGCTATAGGGTTCCAGCGGCCCCTCCTCCGGTTTCGCTGATGGCTGTTCCCGGTCGCATAGGCCAGCCCGTCAGCCCCAATCGCTCGAGACAACGGCCATGAGAGAACGAAGTGATTTGAAAGGCAAAAGTATTAGAGAAGCGCTAGTCGTGCTTTGCCTGTGCCTTATTCTTCTTACACAAGTTTGTGCCGCTCAAGGCAAGAATTCGCAGGGTAGTTCAAGTCAGAGTCGCCCGACAGCTTCGCCTTTGCGCTTGCGGGGGCAGGTCAGTGAGCTGATGATGCTTTGCAATGCCGCTGGCCTTTCCCTCGATGATAGTCGACTACCAGGAGTTGTCACTAAGGTGCGACTAGGCTCTCCTGCTGCCGTCAATGCCATAGTTGAAGGAGACAAAATCTTACGAGCCAGTTTGCAAGATAAAATGCTGACCCTTGATATCGAGCGCAAAGGAATGCGATATCAAACTAAGTTTGAGATTCGCCTTGAGGTGGCTCGGGCGCAAATGAATGAAGAGGTTGCTAGCCGCAGCCAGGACGAAAAAATTTGGCCCGCTCCTAAAGATGAGAAGGTCGAGCCTAAGGTAGTACTCAAGCCTGAAGCTCCCAGTGCTGACAAATTTTTCAAAGTAATGGCACCATATCAGGTAGTCTTATTGATTGACCACTCGGGCTCTATGAACGGTGGTCTCGGCATTGGGCCCTATGACCTTTCTCGTTGGGCCTGGTGCCGCAACCAGATTGCAGATTTTTCACGTTTTTGTGGTGACAAATTACGTGGTGGCATTACTTTGATTCCATTCAATGACAGCTTTGAAGTGCATGAACATGCCTCCGAGAAAGATGTTGAAAATGTCTTTAGCACTATTGTCCCCAGTGGCGAAACTGACATCTGTACACCCCTGGCTGCGGCGATTGAGGCGCATCTAGCCGAGCCAGATCATGAGAATAAGCCAGTATTGATGGTGGTATTAACCGATGGTCTACCGAACCAGGGTGGCTCCTTGAGCAAGCTTATCGCTCAAGCGACAAGCGCCTTGCGCAAACACAACGAAATGAGCATTACATTTCTCACCGTCGGCCAGGCCCCAGAAGGAGACGAATTGATTGAGCATCTTGACAATGATTTGACCAATCGTGGTGCTAGCTATGACATTGTTAGTAGTATGCGTTTTGCCGACCTATTGCAGACCGGTCTTAAGAATGCTTTGTTAGAGACTGTTCTACACGCCAATCAGAGACGTTAGTTATGGTACTAGGCCTTCTGGTACACCATTAGGAAAGCGACTGGCGATCTCAGCAGTGATTTTCTTGATGCGATTATCAGGGTTTGGATGGGTGCTGAAAAATTCAGGTGTGCGTGACTTTGAGAGATGATCAAGAATTTCCATGACTTTGATCATAGAGCGGGGGTCGTAACCTGCCTGTTGTGAAAAACGCACACCGAGACGATCTGCTTCTAGTTCGTCATTGCGGCCAAATTTAAGTGATACTACCTGGCTGATGAGCATGGCCATGGCAGCGGTGTTGTTATTGCGATCATTAGGGTCGTAGGCTGCAATCACGGCCGCTCCCGTTAGCCCTTGGGAGAGCTGTTGCTTTGCCAATTGTTGGGCTGAGTGCCTCGCTGCCACGTGGCCAACTTCATGGGCTAAAACGCAGGCCAATTCGCCTTTGTTTTTGAGGTTCTTGTACAAACCTTCAGTGATAAAAATTTGGCCGCCGGGCAAGGCAAAGGCATTGACTGTGCTGTCGTCGGCGAGCAAGTGAAAATTATACTGATAGGGAGTCTTGGCAGCATCGGTTTTTGTCACTAGCTCCTGCCCAATTTGATTGACTGCTGCTTGCCCAACCCGGTCTCGGGCCTGGCCACCATATTGCTGTGCCATCTCCGGGGCTGCTTGCAGACCCAAGGCGATCTCTTGATTTGGTGTCATATCGAGATGCTGCTTCTGCTCGGTAATAGGGTTGTAAACGCTACTGCCGAAATAAGAAATCAGCGAAAAGGCTGCAATAGCAAGCGCTATCAAAATACGCGGATTGATTGAAATGCCGCTTTGTTGCTGCTGAGCCATGAAGCAATTTACCTCTGCTGTTTTCTGCAGGATAACACTGATTTTTTCGTCGCTGCCAAATTTAAGGCAATTCTGCTCTCAAACCAAGCCGTCTAGGCTTACACTTAGCCTTGCTATGTTGTCTGCTTGGCAGCTCTGCGTTTTTGAAACTTCTGAGTGTCGCCAGGTATATCTCTTCAAGGGTCTCAATTCAAGTGAATCTAAAACCCTATCTTTATCTCTTTAAAAGTAGCTTGGTGGGTGCCTTAGGCGGTCTGCTCTTTGGCTTTGATACGGCCGTTATTGCCGGGGCAACCCATGCTCTGTCGCTTCAATATCAACTCGGCGCTACCGCCCTTGGCTTCACCGTTTCTAGTGCGCTCTGGGGCACTGTAATTGCCTCAATGCTCTCAGGCATACCAGGTGAGAAGTTTGGTGCTCGCGAAACTTTGAGAGCCGCTGCTGTTCTTTATGTGATATCAGCTCTAGGCTGCGCTTTTGCCTGGGATTGGTATGCCCTAATTGCTTTTCGCTTTATTGGCGGTCTCGGCATTGGCTGCTCTTCTGTTCTTGGTCCAGTTTATATTGCTGAGTTGGCCCCTGCTAAGTGGCGCGGTCGACTGGTTGGTCTTTTTCAAGTCAATGTTGTATTGGGCATATTGCTCGCTTATTTCTCCAATTATTTAATTGGTACCTTACCTTTAGGAGATAACGAGTGGCGCTGGAAGCTTGGGGTGTCAGGTTTACCGGCCGTGCTTTTTCTCGTTATGCTCTTTACTATTCCCCGCAGCCCGCGCTGGTTAGCTCGCCGTGAGCGCACTGATGAAGCAAGGGAGGTCTTGAAGAAGACCGGAGTGGAAGATTATGAACAGGAACTACAAGATATTGTATCGAGCATCAAAGCTGAGCATGCCTTGCCCAATGAGCCGCTTTTTCAGAAGAAATATCGCTTGCCAATTTTCTTAGCCATCACTATTGGTGCCTTCAATCAACTGTCTGGCATCAATGCTATTTTGTACTATCTCAATGATATTTTTGAAAAGGCTGGATTTGGAAAAATGTCTGGGGATGTGCAAGCGGTGATCATTGGTTTTACCAATCTTGTTGCTGTGCTCATCGCTATGACTATGATTGATCGCTTGGGCCGGCGCAAATTACTCTTGGTGGGTTCGGTGGGCTGTGCTCTTTGTCTGGCCGGGGTAGCTGCAGTATTCTTTGCTCAGCAAGGGCAGGGTTATCTTGTCTGGTTGCTAGTTGCCTACATCGCCTTTTTCTCTTTTTCGCAAGGGGCAGTTATTTGGGTCTACTTAAGCGAAATTTTTCCCACACCGGTGCGGGCCAAGGGGCAGGCTCTGGGTAGTTCTTCTCACTGGATTATGAACGCTGTGATATCAGGACTTTTCCCTATATTGGCCAAGTCATCTGGTGGCTATCCTTTTGCTTTTTTTGCTTTGATGATGGTGGTGCAATTCTTCCTCGTCTGGTTTATTTTCCCTGAGACGAAGGGGGTAACCCTCGAAGACATGGAGAAGCGCATTGCTTAGGCTGTCGCAGAAGTATCCTTCGAAACGAGCCTTTATTACTGGTGCGGCAGGCGGCCTGGGCTTAGCTTTTGCTTTAGAGTTAGCTGGCGATGGTTGGAAAATTGCCATGGCTGATTTGAGCTTGGAGAAGCTGCAAGAGGCTTCTGCTAAAGTAGCGGCTGCTGGAGCCACAGTTGAGATTTATTGTTTTGATGTCAGCGATTATGGCCAGTTTAAATTAGCTGTCGAGAGCTTTGAGCAGAAGTTTGCTGGGCTTGATTTTGCTATTAATTGTGCTGGGCTTGGCTGTGGTGGTCGAATCGAGGAAGTTGCAATTGAAACTTTTCGTCAGATTGTTGATGTCAACTTGATGGGCACTGTCAATGGCTGTCATCTTTTTGCTCCTCTTATGCAACAGCAAAAATCTGGTCATATTCTCAATATTGCTAGTGCCGCTGCTTTTATTTCGCCACCAATGATGTCGGCTTACAATGTTTCTAAAGCTGGCGTTGTCTCTCTGAGTGAAACTTTGCGCGGCGAGTTGGCTGATAGTAATGTCTTTATTACTGTGCTTATGCCGACTTATATCCGCACTGAAATGGGTAAAGCAACTCTTGGGCCAGAACCCTATAAGCGGCGCTCGCAAATTCTTATGGAAGAGAAGGCCGCGCTTGTGCCGCTCGAGGTTGCTCAGGTTACCTTAAAAGCCGTTGCTGCAGAGAAACTATATGTGGTGCTACCTGAGCGGGCGCGTTTTCTCTGGCGTTTTAAGCGACTGCTGCCAAATAGATTTTGGCCAGTTGTGAAAGTTGAGGCAGAGAGACGAATTGCCGAGATTGATAAGGGCCTCAAGGGTTAGTCTATTGTGGCTGGCTGAGAGATTTTTTTTCTTGCTTTGACAAAGTGTCTGTCTACTATGGGTAACATCCAGAGCATACTGTTTGCTGCTTTGATTTGCCTTAGGGTGGCCATTGGGTCAAGTAAATGAGTTGTGGGCAGCGGCTGCATCGCTGCCTTGAGAACCTCGCCGAGGGGGTGCTGCAAGCGTCTCTGCAATATTATTAGTTTAGCCAGGAGCTGCGAGGCTGGTGTCAGAAGTGGTCCGAAGCCATAACGCGCTTGGCCCCAGCCGTAGATGAAGAGCTGCTTGTGGTGTGGCGCTACCATACCCCAGAAGGCTTTGACTACTGGGCCTTCTATGGGCACGATCTCGGCTGCTAGAAATGGCATAGAAACATTGAAGCCAGTGGCACAAACAATTAAATCAAACGACTCTTTTGTGCCGTCTATAAATTCGACAGTGTCGCCATCAAAACGTCTTATATCACCATGGGGAGTAATCTTGCCGTGCTTGAGGTAGTGCAAAAGCTCACTGTTGAGTGTGGGGTGATGCTCAAAAATCTTGTGATCGGGCTTCATCAGGCCATATTTGCGGTAGTCACCTACCACTATTTTTAGCAGCATTTCCAGGTAAAGACGCTGTAGCCACACTGGTAAATTAGTAGTTAGCAGTTCTGCTGTTGGTCTGCCGTAGATTGTTTTAGGTAAAAACCAATAGCCCCGTCTCAAGCTTAGATGGGCGCTGCCACCTACTCGGGCTGCTTCAGCTGCGATATCGCAAGCGGAATTGCCACCGCCAATGACTAGTACTTTTTTTCCTCGTAGTTGCTCTGGCTCTTTGTAATCTTTGGAGTGCATCATAGTGCCACTAAAGCGGCCTTCGTATGTGGGCCAGCGGCGCTCCCAGTGGTGGCCGTTGCAAATCACAACGCCTTCGTAAGTGCGGCTTGTGCCGTCCGCCAGGGTCAGTCTAAAGCCCTCGCCTTCGGGTATGACTTGTTCTACCTTGCAATTGAATTGGATATTTTCTAATAGCTGAAAGTGCTTGGCGTAACTTTCTAAATAAGACAGCATTTGATCGGCGCTGGGAAAGTCTGGATAACTTTCAGGCATAGGAAAGTCAGGAAATTCGGTGGTTTTGCGCGAAGAAATAATATGAGCGCTTCTATAGACGCCGTGGCGCCAGTTGCCGCCTAGTTCCACTTCGCTTTCAAGTTGATCATAGGCAATGTTATGGCTCTTCAGAGCACGGGCTGCACTGATGCCTACCGGACCAGCGCCGATAATAGCGATCTTGTTTTTTGTGGCCGTGGTGGTGGGGTTTGCCAAGCGCGTCTTATTTACTTATGTGAGTTTTGTAATTCTAGCGCCTCGGAGAGCTCGCACCTAGTTTTCCACACAATACGGTCACAATCGCATGCTAAACCTGAATTAGATGGCCGGTAAAGTT
The DNA here is from genome assembly GCA_044378815.1 of Obscuribacteraceae bacterium (SeqCode). Classification (GTDB taxonomy): domain Bacteria; phylum Cyanobacteriota; class Vampirovibrionia; order Obscuribacterales; family Obscuribacteraceae. Next base: position 80,347 of record JBIPOV010000010.1, read on the forward strand.
TAGGCTTAAGAAAGATGGTTGCTGCCGCCGATAATAATAATTTGATAGATGTGCTACTGGGTTGGCGGAGGAATTTAGAAGAGCAGGTATTGGCTCGTACAGAAGAGCTTGAGGTCGTCAATGCGCAGCTTAGTTTAGAGATTGCATCTCGCCGCAATAATGAACTAGTGCAGCAGGAAATGCTCAAGGAGTTAGCAAGTCGCAATGCTACCCTTGAGCATTTTGCTAAGCTCACAGTCCACGATTTGCGTTAGCCGTTGCGCACAGTGGTGGGTTGTGGTCGACTACTTCGCAGTCGTTGTGGTGCGACTTTTTCTTGATTTGAATATGCCGATGATGAGTGGCTTTGAAGTTTTAGAAGAGTTGAGTTAGTTTTGCGCTGCTGGTGGATTGAGCGGCAATGGGCTTGGTGCTTGGCTGGGATTGCTTGATTGACGCACCATTACCGTTGGATAGGCTGGCACCGGTACTGGTAGATTAGCTGGATGCTCAATCACTACTCCCGACTGGACGGCCGGCTTGGTTGACATGGCGGCAATTTGTTTTTGTGCCAGGTAGGCCAGACCGACAATAATTGTAATTGTAAGCAAAGCCATTAGCGCTCCGGAGAAGTCAAAACTGTCGACGTGGCTGGAGGGGCGAATTTCTTCTTGAACAAGAACTTTTTCAATTTCGCGCTGTCTCACATCTAGCTCGTAGGCGTGTTGATCTCTTACGGCTTGGGCGTTGAGTGCTTGTTCTTCCAGTGATACTTCAGCAGCCGCTTCTTGGTTTGGCGCCATCAGGTTCTGGTCGTAGAGCATTTCGTCGAGGGCGACGCTGACGTCTTGTGGATATAAAGCCTGAGCTTGTTCATCATTCGGCAATGGCATTTTTGATCACCAGTTTTCGCTATCTATTGACAGTGACTGGTCTGGTGGTGCTTAGTTCCATTTGATCGAGGATCTTACGAGGTACTGCTCTTTTGCAGGCGTTTGTATTATGGCTTTGCAGATGCGGTGGCTTTGATTCGGTTACCAGGTTGATAGCGTCATGTAAGTCTTGTAGCTTTGCTTCGATACGTTCTTCCCTGACTTTGTTGCCGTTGCGCTGCGCCTTGTGTCGGGCTAGTAGCAGCCCCACTATCATGCGATTGATTGCTCTAATATGAGTGTCTGTCAGTCCATATGAAAGCGCCAGAATAATATGGGCCGAGCTGGTGGCGGCGTGATTGATTTTTTTTAGTCGCTCGATTGTGGCTGCTGGGCGTCCTTTTAGCCAGCCCTCCAGGCTGGTCATGATCGGCTCCTCAAGCTGTTTAATTCTTGCAGTTCTATAGCTAAATTTTTCAATTTTCACCCCGGTGCTTACGCCATTGCCACGGCTGCTTCTTGTCTCACTGTTTGAGCCCAGCTCTCAATGCGGGCTTGAGTCAGTTCTGCTTCGTTCATTTCGTCGATCACTAGGCCTACAAATGCTCCATCTACAACTGATTCAGAATGGGCAAATTCAAAGCCAGCAACTGATATTTTGTCGGCAATTACTCGCGCCCCGCGCTCTTTGATTTTGTCGTAGAGAAGCTTCATGGCGCTAACAAAGTTATAGGTGTAGCTGACTTGATCGCCGACGCCGAATAGGGCGACAGTTTTTCCATTAAAATCAATTTGATCTAGCTGGGGCATAAAGTCGGCCCAGTCGTCGGTTAGTTCGCCGTCGCCCCAGGTCGAGCCACCCAGTATGAGTAGGTCGCAGGCTCTCAAATCGTCAGCTTTGGCCCGGTCTATACATCTAACCTCGTCAATGAGATCCGCTAGGGCAGCCTGTATCGCTTCTGCTACCGCGGCGGTATTGCCAGTCATTGTTCCGTAAAATAATTTCCCCATGATTTTTCTCCTTTGCTAGGCGCAGAAAAGCACCGCCGGTGGCGGCAGTATCAAGACGTGTGAATAGCACCGCCTGAGCGGAACTCATTTTTTAAATTTGGTTTTCTCTGTACGCTGGGTTGAATGGCATTCAGGCGACAGGGAAAGCGTTATTGAGAATCGCTCTCAACAGTAAAGTCAGCATATCTTAGCTTTGCCCTTATTGCAAGTAATTGTCAAATATTTTTTCCTGTACCGTATTTTGGCTGTTGGCGCCAAGAGTATTATTGAGAATAAATGTCAAAGTTGCCTTTTACCACTCTGCCTCTCTTGGCCGCCTCGGTTATTAGAGTGGGCGTACTTGGCGTACTATGAGTGCTGTTGATTTAGGAGCCATCTGGTGTCAGAGGAAGAAAAGTTCTATTTCGTTCGCCATGGACAAACCCATGCCAACTTAAGCAATCTTGCTGCGGGCTCTGGTTGGGATGTTGAGCTCAATGAGACCGGGGTGGCCCAGGCTCGTCAGTTAGCAGAAAGTGAGGCACTGAGGGCCTGCATAGGGGTCAAGACCATTTGTGTTAGCCCCATGCTTCGAGCTGTGCAAACTGCTCATTCGCTCAATCAGGTCTTGCAGGCCGAAACGGTCACTGTTGATGATCTTAGAGAATGGCACCTGGGTGATTGGGAACGGCGCTCCTGGAGTGAGCTTCCTGACTTGTTCTTGCCTGGTTCTGATCCACCGGGCGGCGAGGCGCAGATTGAATTTGGTTCCAGGGTCAGTCATGGTTTGCAGAAAGCTTTAGCCCAGCCCGGGCCGGTCTTGATTGTTGCGCATGGTGGAGTGTGGTATGCCATCGCTAGAATTCTCCAGCTCGACCACGGCCACATTGGCAATTGCCAATTAAAGGAAGTGCGCAGACCCCACAAGGCAGCGCCTTGGGTCGTTGTTTAGATCAAGGCTTTATAGAACTGGAAATTCATGTTCTTTTATATATGGAAAGATTTTGTGTCGGTGCTTGTAGATCACTACAGCTGCCGGAGGAGTGCCGAAGACGATACCCACTGTCAGAGCGATGATGGCAAATAGTGCCATGGTTATCATGCCTTGCATTTCGCCTAGGGCAGCGGTCATTTCTTCTAGTGGTTCATGAACATTGGTGAGCGGTTGCAGAACTGTTTGCAGCGGTCCATTGAGGCCCGCGAGGTCTGCTTCCATCAGGCCTAGAGCATTTCTAATGCCAGTTATCTGAGTGTCAAGATTGACTATATGTTCTTCCATGCAGACCAAGTGTTTGTCTAGTGTGCCCAATCTGCTGCTGACGTTATGCAATTTTGTTGAAAGGCTATTCATCGCTGGCTCAAGGCCCCCAAGCGGACCCACCAATTTCATTACTTGTTGTTGCAGTTGCACTGTTCCCTTACCCAGGAGAATCACCGGCGCCATCAGCCTTTTGATTGGATGCAAACCCTTTATGTTGGGGTCATCTGCGGGGGGCTGTAGATCTTTGCCTTCTATGTGAACCTCAGGAAATTTGTTTATTGATTGCGCTGTTGCGTTATTTTCTTGCTGTTGCCCAGGTCTTTAGCAGCTTTGTTGTCAGCTGTCTGGGCCACTGCTGGGGGGGTGCTAATAGGGCTGCAGCAAAAAGAGCAAGGGCAAGTTGGCTATGCGCGACCTTTTGGCCTGGTCTCAAATTAAACATTGGTCGGGAACTAAGCATTATCGTAATTGTGACTCCGATTACTCAGTATCTGACTCGTGACCCTGCGAAATAGTTCCTTTTCAGGCTTCGTACTTCCACGGATGACACCGGCTCCTTGGCAAGCTAGTATTCAATTTCGCCCCCCTGAAAGCGTTCTCTGCACCCCTCCGCTCAAGGTAAATGTTAATGCCCATCGAGAAATTTGATCATAAGGCTGCCCCTGAGCAACAGAGTCAACCGACAAATTGGTTTGAAGCTGCTTATGACGGAGCGGCGTCTAAAGTTAAGTCTGGCGCCGACAAGACTGTGACAATGGTGAAAGAGCATCCGCTTGAAGCTGCTTTTGTGGCTGGAGTGGCTGTGGTTGGAGCGTATGCTCTAGTAAAAGGCAGAGGTGATTTTAGAATCATTTCGTCTGAAGCCAAAGCTGGTACCAAAGCTGCTGCGGCCGAAATTAACGCTGCTAAGGCTGCTTTCGAAAGCCCTGCTCTGCAGCGTAAGACGATTGATGGTGCTGTTATTCCTGATGTGGCTCGACCACTTTTGGAAAAAGGCTCTTCTTTGACCACGCCAGAAGCCCTGGCTGCCACCGCTAAAAAATATGAAGCGGGCTTGACTGATTTGTTTAAATTGCCTCGCGAAACCGTTGGTGAGGCCGGTCAAGGCCTTGACCAATTAGCCGCTAAGACATTGCAATCCCGTGCGGCGACAACCGGTGAAAGATTTACCGAAGCGGCCACCAAAGCTGAAGCGGAAAGACTGGCAGCACTGAATCCCACTCTGAAAGGAGTCAGTGACCTGGCCGGTGCCAAAGTGACTGTGCTGGATCAAGATCATCTAGTTAAGCTGGCTGGCTCTGATTTGCAGTTTAAGTTTACGCCCCAGTTAGGACAATTCCTCAAGGCTGGTGGAAAGATCACTGAAGAGCATATTGGTGAGGCATTTGCTGTACAGAAGGGCGGCAGCAAGAAACTTCTAGGTGAGATTTTGGTTGATTTGAAGCATGCCACCACTGCTGATGTTGAGCAAGCTTTTGCCGATCAAAATACTGTAAAAGCTGCACTGAAAGCAGCTAGAGAAGCCTTCTTGGCGAAGTTCTGAAACAAGTTATAACTGTTTTGAATTGACGCTAATTTAAGAAGAAATCGATGTCTAGTTTTTTGCTGTTGGCTAGCATCTTTTCTTGCTGGGCTTTTAGCCGTTCAAGTTTTGTGGCCTTGGTCCATTCAACAAACTGGTTGCCGAGCCAATCAAAGGCATTTTCAGTTTGCAGCCAGCTACCAAACCAGAGATCGATATATTTGTTAGCCTGTTGTTGTGCTGGCGTAAGAAGAGCTTTTGTTCGAGTTGCTCTCGTTTTGGCTTTGCTGGCAGTTTTGCTTGAAACTTCGTTTACTCGTGACACCATTAGCGGAAGAACAAAGTTGTTAGCAGCAAAAGCTTTGTGCAGAAATGCGTTAGCTCCTTCTAGGTCTTCTGCTCTTGCATTAGCTCCGGCGGCACCAAAGCTAGCTAAGGCATTGGCGTATAGCCACACAGTTTTGTCTAGGCCAGGTTTTGTCTTGTCTTCTTTTTGCTCTTCTTTGCCATTCAGTTCTTCAAGTAGCACTAGTGCTTCAGCAAAGTGGGCATTCTCGATTAGAGCTAAGACTAGCCGCTCTGGGCTGGTGGCGTTCTTGTCTCTTTTGCCTTTCTGTCCTGTTTTGCTCAAGGGGTACTCTCTTTCTATTTATAGGCGCCGAACAACATGCGAGTATAAATCAAGACCAGGTCTCTAAGGGAACGCAATGTATCAATGAAGATACGAACTGTCGAGCCGTCACGGTCTTGCCAATCGACATATACTTTTTCAATTTTGCAGTGATGTTCTTTGGCAATCACAAGTATCTCCAGATCAAACAGAAAACGTTTGGTTCTTGCCAGGGGAAAAAGGCGATGGGCACTTTCTTTCTTGAATACTTTGAAACCGGCCTGAGTGTCTCTGATGCCTGGTACGACAAAGTTACCCACCAGAAATCGTGAGAGCATTGCCAGTATGCGGCGGCCCAAACCGGGATATTGAGTTTTCTTGCGGCGCTGGGCGATAACTAAGTCGGCTCCTTCGTCAATTTTTTCAAGAAACTGGTCTAGTAATTGTGGTTCATATGACAAGTCTGAATCTGTAAAGACTATGACATTGCCTTGAGCTTCCATCACTCCTACTTTGACCGCATTGCCTTTACCCTGGTTTTCACTAATTTCAATCAGTCGCAGGGTGCAGGTTTCGCTTTTGAAAGTTTCAAAGGCAACTTTGGCGGTGTTATCGCTGCAACCGTCAGTGACAACCACCACTTCAGAACCAGGGTGATGGGCGTCTAGATAGCTGGCCCAGCTCTCCATTGTCATGCCAATTCGCTTCTCTTCCTGGTAAGCGGGAAAAACAATGGATATGGTCGGCCTAATTATGGGTAAACTTGAACTTCGCTCTGGCATATTAATTGGGCATTCTAAAGATTAAAAGGTAGTCGTCGGTGCAGCTCGTTCCACTTTTGCTAAAAATTCTGGCTGTTTTTCTTCTGTTTATGCCGCTCCTTATTGCTGTTTCGCAACCAGTGATTATGCAGGGTTCTGATTTTGTCATGACTTTCTATCCTGTGGGCAAAATGGTGGTCCAGGGTCTGTCTCAAAATATTTATCCGCCACCCAGCGCCAGCTCTTTTGTTGATGCCCCATTCAACCTATATGTGCACCAGCTGCTCACTTTTTTACCGAAACAGTATGTGGCTGTTTACATGTACAGCCCCTTAATGGCTCTATTCTTTGTGCCCTTTTCTTTCCTCTCGGCACAGCATGCTCTGATTGCCTGGCAAGCTTTCTCAATCTCAGTGCTGGCCCTGGTGGCTTGGCTCTCTAGTCGTGGAGATCGCTTTCAGGCCCTAGAGTATTTTTCAATGCTAGCCCTTTTTTGTCCGATTTTTCATACCTTACTAATTGGTCACCTTGGTATAGTTGTTGGTCTTTTGCCTCTGGCACTAGGGTATGCTCTGCTCAGTCGCGGTAAAGAAGTGGCTGGCGGGCTGGCCTGGGGCGCGCTTGTACTGAAGCCTCAGTTCTTGCCGACAGTTCTGCTTGTTTGTGGGGCCTTGTTTTTCAGCAAGCGACCTAAGGCCACCATTGGCTTTTTCCTTGGCTTATTGGTCTTTGGTTTGGCCACCGTGTTTGCCCTCGGCCCCAATCTGTTTGTGGAATGGCTCAATAGTTTTAAAATGTCCGATACCATCTTCGCTAAGGCTGGCTATCAATTTCCCGCCTATATGGTGGTGTCACTACCGGCGGTGATAGTGCAAACTTTTCCTGGTCATGCGGCAACAAAGTTAGTGGCCTATGGCCTGGCGGCCTTGATTGGTGTGTTTGCTCTCTGGCGCGGTACGGCGATACTTAATGGCGCCAAACTTGCTGTGGCGACGCCATCTACTAGTGACTCACCCACGGTGGCAGAGGTGCGAGCCCAAAGGGCAGCTTTAGCACTAGTAATGCTAGAAGGATTATTTGTCTTGCCTCTGGTTTTGCCCCATTTTCTCTTCTACGATTTTTGTGGCCTGGGACTGCTCGCTATCATCGCGTTCCAGGGGCATCTCTGGGGCGTAGAAGCCATTCGGGTGAAGTTTTTGCGCCTTGCTACCTGGTGGTGTTGCAACTTGTACTATGTCTCATTTATGTTCTTGCCAGTAGCTCCCCTAAAGCAGTGGTATGCCTTGCTTTTGGTCGCAATCTTTGCTTTCCTCTTTTTAAAGATTCCTGGTGTGGCCACTGCAAGAGACAGCAAAGAAACGCAATCAGAGTTATCTGATGATCAGTGCCAGTAGCGTCAAGGAAATTGTTTCAGTTAGCTCTACGACGGCCCCGTAAGTATCGCCAGTCTGGCCACCAAGGCGACTGTTGAGATAGGCGGCGCTGCTCAGGCCTGCACCACAGGCGATGGCGAAGTAGAGCGCCAGTGGCAGCAATAAGGTGCCGTGTGAAAGTATAATCACAGCTGTCAATAAGCATACTGGCAGAAGTGTTGCCGCCAAAACATCTTGGGGAAATCGCATGGTATCGTGCCAGATTTTGCCTTTGCCTTCGGCTCTAGCATAAGGAAAGGCACCTATAGCAAAGGTTTCAGCTAGCCTAGCAAAGCTGGGGGCAAAGAGAAGAAAAAGCGGAAGGGCACGGGCTGGTAGGGCCGTCAATGCGGCAATTTTTAAGGCAAAAGCAGCCACCCCTACCATTACAGCAAAGTTGCCGACTCGACTGTCTTGCATGATTTCTAGCATGCGTTCTTTGCTGCGGTGCGAAAAGATACCATCGGCGGTGTCCATCAAGCCATCAAAATGCAGGCCGCCAGTAAGGGCTAGCCACAAAATTGTGATGATCGTAGCCAATAAGAAATTGGCAGTGTGGAGAGTCTCTAAGGTCAAACAGGTGGCAGCCAATATCGTTCCGATCAGCAAACCAACGGCTGGTAAATAGACGGCCAAGCCGTTCAAGCTTTCTTCGTTGACAGAACTTGCTGGCAATAATCTTGCCATGGGAATAATGGTGACGTAAGAAGTGGCATGAATAAACTTGGTGAGAATATTCATTAGCTTTCTGGCGAGTCGGGCAATTCAGGTAATTCTGCGGTGTACTCAGGGCGATTGGGGAAGGCTTCTGGATTATTTAGAACTAGCAGATGCCGCTTTTCTAGATAGTAGTCAACCGCTTCTTGGGTTTCTCGCAGCAGAGTTGGATCTGATTCAAGGTCGCAGGCTCTGGCATATATTTGCTCGGTAATTGAAGCGATGTCTTTATTGGAAGGCTCTTGGTGTTTGCTTTCCCAAGGCATGACTACGTCATAGGCTAAGCAGCCAATTATATCTGGCACTATTGGTAGTGGCGCTACCGGGCTGAGGCCGTATGCAAATAGAGAACGCTTCATCGAATTTTCGATAAAGGCGGCATGGGGCCCAAGAATGTCTGTTGTCCAACACATCAAAAGAATTACTTGGTCTGGTCTGTCCGGACCGCGATAGGCATCATAGTCAACTTCCATTAGCTGACTAAGGGCATTGCTTATGGGCCTGGAGCGCAGCGAATAGTATTCAACTCCTTCGGTTTCAAGAGCTAGACCGGTGAGCAGCCCCCGCAAAATAACTAGCATTGAGGCTACTTGGCTGACGTCATCTTTTAATTCGGTCGCTTCAGTCTTCCCTGCTGCTGGGGCGAAGCTCTTTAAACTTTTCAGACCCGGTCTCAGTAAAATGCTGCCATAAAGGGCGTATAGCCAATCGCGACTATTTAGTTGTTTCTTGCTGCCGAGACCTTCTAGGCGAGCGAGCACAATTTTGCGGTGGGCCAGTTCTAATTTTTCTTCCTCACTTTGGGCTAGAGGAGTTAGCTCAGTAATTAGTCGGCGAGCACCTTCTAGGTTGCGCTCTAAGGTTTCGCAAACGCACAAATTGAGCATGGCATCAAAGTCTTCTTTGGCGTTTACGGCTAAAGCAAAATACTTGCGCGCTTCTTTAAAGCGCTTCAGTGACATCAAAGAGAAGCCCAGTTCGTAGTTTACTAGCGGGTCATCGGGTAGCTCTCGCTGCAATTCTTTGAGCAACATAGCGGCCAGCTCATGTTGGCAAATCTCAACCAGGGCATAGCCAGCTTCAAATATTTCTTGGTGATGTTTATAGGGAGAAAGTGAGCCGCTCAGTTTAGCGGCAAAATTGTCAAGCTTTGCTGCCACTTCTTCTCGGCCCAGTGCTTTGACTAAGTCGCTAAAGAGCATTACGGCACCTTGCTCGTATGGATTTTGCAGCCAGTAATTAGCAATAACTGCGCGGCACTGCTCTAGCTGCCCTTTGTCTAGCAGACGGCGTGCTTGAGCCAGCTCCGAATTATCTTCTGGGGCGCTGGGAGGAGCAAAGCTTGTATCGTCGCTTATTGCCCTACCTCCATTTGCGAAAGAGCCATAGAGAAAATGGTGAATCAAAGTTGGTTGGCAAGCTCTTCTGCGTGATATGAACTGCGTACCAATGGCCCAGAATGAACCATTTTAAAGCCAATACTCCAGGCGTACTGACCGAGTTCGTCAAATTCTGCCGGTTCAACATAGCGCTTGACAGGGAGCTGGTCGCGGGTTGGTCTTAAGTACTGACCAAGGGTAAGAAAATCGCAATTGACAGCGCGCAGATCGCGTAGCACTTCCTTGACTTCTTCAAAGGTCTCGCCGCAGCCAAGCATCAAGCCCGATTTGGTTGGAATATTGGGGGCAATTTCTTTTGCCATCTTTAGAATATTGAGAGAGCGGTCATATTTTGAGCCTGGTCTAACTTGCTTGTAGAGCCGCGGTACAGTCTCAACGTTGTGGTTGTAAACAACTGGTTCGGCGGCCAGTACGATCTCAAGACATTCTTGTCGGCCCTGGAAATCAGGAGTGAGGACTTCCACTGCAACGCCAGGGATGGCGTCCTTAATGGCCGTGATCGTGCGGGCAAAGTGATTGGCACCCTGGTCTGGTAAATCATCGCGGTTGACCGAGGTCAAGACCACATGCCTAAGACCCATTTGCTTAGAGGCTTCGGCGATGCGGGCGGGTTCGTCTTCATCTAATGGCGAGGGTGTGCCTTTGTTGACTGCACAGAAGCGGCAGGTGCGGGTGCAAAGAGCGCCCATTAACATAAATGTAGCTGTACCTTTGGCCCAGCACTCACCTTTGTTAGGGCAGCGGCCACTTTCGCAAATAGTGTTGAGCTTTTGTTCTTTTAAGATCGTCCTGGTTTCGCGATTTTCTTCAGTGTTGAGCACCGAGCGCTTCACCCATTCTGGCAGTCGCAGTGGCTTTTCTTCGTAGCCCTCGCCTTCCTCTCTTCGCCCTCTTGAGCTTAGAATCGCCAGGCGCCTGGCCTCTTTCGTTTCGGCCGTTTTTACTTCAGATACTGGTTCAGACATAGTAATCGCCTTCGGTGTAATCGCCTTCAATATGCTTGACTAATAAGTGATTCTAGTTGATTGGCATGTAGAATGAATCATCTGTTTCTAATGATCTATAAGGTCAGCGAGGAGAATAATCTATGAGTAGTCAGGGTGGCCGTAAGACAATAATTGCTGGCAACTGGAAGATGAATAAGACCCCGGCTGAGGCTACTAGTTTGGCTAAAGCAATTGTCGAGGGGGTAGCGTCTCAATTTAAAGGTGAGGCTCTTCCTGAAATAGTCTTATGTCCAACCTTCGTTTGTCTGTCAGAGGTCTTAAACCAAGTTAAAGGTAGTCCTTGCAAGGTGGGCGCTCAGAACATGGATTACCGCGATAGCGGAGCGTTTACCGGTGAGATATCACCGCCGATGTTGACAGCCATGGCTGTGCAATATGTATTGATTGGTCATTCCGAAAGAAGACAATTTTTCGGTGAAACCAATGAGTCAGTTAATTTGAAAGTAAAAGCGGCTCTAGCACATGGTTTAGTTCCAGTTATGTGTGTGGGCGAATTGCTTGAGCAAAGAGAACAAGGGCTTACTGACTCAGTTGTGAAAGAACAAGTAGTAAAAGGTTTGGCCGGAGTCGCAGCTAGTGATGCCGCCAAGGTGGTGGTGGCCTATGAGCCGGTTTGGGCGATAGGCACGGGCAAGACTTGTGAGACTCCAGAAGCTAACCGAGTTTGTGGTCTGATTCGGGCTGAAATCGATAGTTTATATAGTGGAACTAATATTGGTGCTGGTGTTTCTATTCTTTATGGCGGCTCTGTTAAGGCCTCTACTATTGATGAGCAAATGGAACAAGAGCACATTGACGGTGCCCTTGTTGGCGGTGCCAGCCTAAAAGCCGAAGATTTCTTGCCTCTCATTAAAGGCGGCGCTAAGCGTTTGAAGAGCCAATTAGTTAAGACTTCTTAGAGTTAAGTACCAATCTGCTTCAGAGCGGGGTCATGGAAACCCGGCCGTATTATAATTGGCACGGCCATTTGGAGAGGTGTCAGAGTGGTCGATTGTGCAGTCCTGGAAAGACTGTCTGCGCTAAAACGCAGCGAGGGTTCGAATCCCTCCCTCTCCGATTTTTAATTGCTTAGCGGCAGAACGATAATTCGTCAGTTAGCGTCAGCTTAGAAGGGTGCTATGGAGCATTTTGTCGAAAAACTCAAAGAAATTGAGTACACCTTTCAAGAGCTAGAGTCAAAGCTCTCCGATCCAGACATTGTCAATGATCAGGAGAATTATCAGCGCTTAGCCAAATTGCGTCACCAGCTCCACGGCACTGTGGAAGTGTTTCATCAGTGGCAAGATACTGAAAAAGAAATAGCTGAAGCACAAGAGATTTTGCGCGGCGAAACTGAAAAAGAAATGCGCGAGATGGTTGAGGCTGAAGTGGAGACACTCAAGGCCAAGCACATTGAGCTGACCGAACAGCTGAAAGTTTTGCTCTTGCCCAAAGATCCTAATGACGACAAGAACATCATGCTTGAAATTCGCGCCGGAACCGGTGGAGATGAGGCTTCGATTTTTGCTGGCGATCTGTTACGCATGTATTTAAGATATGCCGATAAAGTTGGCTTTAAACCTGAGATTGCTAGCGCCAGCGAGGGCGAACTGGGCGGCTATAAGGAAGTAATAGTTGCTTTTAAAGGCGACGGCGCCTATAGCAAGTTCAAGTTTGAATCAGGAGTGCATCGGGTTCAGCGGGTTCCTGCCACTGAGGCCCAGGGTCGTGTGCATACATCCACAGCAACTGTGGCTGTAATGCCTGAAGTAGAAGAAGTCGAATTCGAATTAGATGAGCGCGATCTCGAAATCACTACAATGCGTTCGGGCGGCGCCGGCGGACAAAACGTCAACAAAGTAGAAACAGCCGTGCGCATTGTGCACAAGCCATCAGGTATCTTCGTGGCCTGCTCGGAAGAGCGCAGTCAGCTACAAAACAAAGAGCGGGGCAAGCAGATTTTGCGGGCCAAGCTCCATAAAATCAAGCTTGATGAGCAGAACAAAGAGATTTACGATCAGCGTAAATCGCAGGTTGGCACAGGCGAACGCTCAGAGAAAATTCGCACGTATAATTTTAAAGACAATCGTGTCACCGACCATCGCCTCAATCAAAACTTCTCATTGCAACCCGTTCTCGAAGGCGATTTAGACAAGCTTATCGAAGCGAGCATTCTCTCTTATCAGCAAGAGCTGATGCGCGAGCAGCTTCGCGACGACGAACTTAATTAGGTTTGTCTAGTATTTGGCCTGACAATTGGCCCCCTAACTGCAGTTATGAAGCGGCCCGCGCTCATTTCGTCGCGACTCTAGTTGGTTTAGATATAGAGAGAGAAGAAGCTCGCCGAGAAGCTGAACTAGCTCTACAGCATGTGACTAAACTGGCGGCCCATGAGCTTTTGCTTAATGCCAAAGCAGTCTTGTCGGTCGAGCACGTTGGGGCTCTTGCTGAAATACTAGAGCAAAGGCGCCGACGGGTGCCTTTGCAGTATGTCTTGGGTGAGACTTATTTCTGTGGGCTTAAATTTGCTGTAGGACCAGGAGTTTTGATTCCTCGGGCCGATACTGAAACTCTGGTTGTGGCGGCTGGCGATTATATCAAGAGCAACTGCCCGGTCAGTTTGCTTGAAGTGGGTGCTGGTTCAGGGGCTATCGTAGTTAGTTTGCTCAAGCAATTTCCACAATTGGTGGCAACTGCATTTGAAATTTCTCCGCAAGCAGCGCATTTCTGTCGCATCAATGCTATTTGTCATGGCGTGGCTGAGCGTCTTACCTTAATTGAAGAAGACTACCTAGAGGGCCTGGCCAAGCTCGGCTCAAGTAAGCACTTTGATCTCTTTCTCTCCAATCCCCCCTATATTCCCCTAGCCGTTGCCTCTACTCTCGCACCAGAAGTGATTGGCCATGAGCCACGCTTGGCCCTCGTCGGTGGAGGTCCTGATGGAATGGGCTTCTATCGCAATTTCGCAAAGCATCTGCCTGGCCTCGAGGCCACCGCTCACGCGGCGCTAATAGTTGAGTTTGGTGATGGTCAGGCTGATGCGGTCAAAGAGTTGTTTGAATTGGCTGGTTGGGGCGACCTTCAACTTTGGAGTGATCTAGGCGGACGGCCTAGAGTGCTGACTAGTTCTGGATGGCAGTGGTGACAAAACTCTTTAATTTTTGTAATATGCTAATAAGGGCTTAGTTTGAGAGATCTGCAAAAAAAATATGGGCGCAGAATTCAACGAGATTTAGATGAAAGATGGCGTACTAAAAGCAATATCGTCAGATGGCACATTGCGTGCCGTTATTGCTACTACGACTCATCTCTCTGAGGATGCGCGCTTAAGGCACAACCTATCATTTACAGCTGCTGCTGCCCTTGGCCGCGCTCTCACTGCCGGTGTACTGCTTTCACAAATCTTGGCCAAAGACGGTCAGGTTGCTCTCAAGTTTCAGGGCAATGGCCCCCTCGGCAAAGTCATGGTAGATGCATCGCCCCGAGGCACTGTCCGCGGTTTTGTTGAACACCCAGATGTTGAACTTCCTCTAAACTCATTAGGCAATTTTGATGTGGGCTCGGCCATTGGCTCCACAGGCTATCTTCACGTGACAATTGATCCCGGTTTTGGTCAGCCTCATACGTCCACTGTTGAGCTTGCTTCGGGCGAAGTAGGCGAAGACGTGAACCATTTTTTGGTCAATTCCGACCAGACTGGGTCGCTAGTAGTGGTTGGTACCCATCTCAGTAAGAACGGAGTTGAAGCGGCTGGCGGTCTGATAATTCAACTTTTACCAGACCATACGGAAGAAACTATCTGCCGGATTGAGAACAATATCTCTACATTTGGCACTTTCACCTTTTTGATGAAGAGAGGCATGACTCTCGAAGAAATTTTGCAGCGTATCCTCACCGGCTTTGAAGTCACGCCATTGACCGATGTGAAGCCTTTATCATTTGTCTGCAAGTGTTCAAGAGAGCGTTTTGTTGAGGCCCTAAAGGTATTGCCCAGCAGCGAAATTATTTCTATGGCAGAAGAAGACGGGCAGGCGGAAGGCCGCTGTCAGTTCTGCAATGAGCTTTATCTTGTCGAGAAGGAAGGCTTGTTAGATTTGGCCCGCGAGAGCTAAACCGAGACTTTTCGCTAGAGATAGCAAGACAAAACTAGCTCCCCCGAGGGAAAGCTAGTTAAATCAAATGGATACTGAGTAGTTAGACTGCTCTCTTAACTTTGCCGGCTTTGATGCAAGATGTGCACACTTTCATGCGCTTAACAGTCTTGCCTACCAAGGCCTTGAAAGGTTGGAGGTTTGGCAGCCAACGTCTCTTACCGTGCGGGTTCCAGTGCGAACGCAAGAAGGTGTATTGAACACCGGTCTGGGGTCCTTTGCCGCATACGTCACAACGCTTAGCCATAAAATAATTCCCGTCTTAATTCAGTCGCGAAATCTGCCGTACAGCCCCGTGAGGCCCGGTAGATTCAAGAACACAAGCAAAGGAGGAATTGTAGCACCTGTACCACGTTGAATATATGGTCAACCTTCCAAATGCTAAGTTTGTAATAGTTCAGGATGAATGGGTACATTCTGTTATAGATAGTTGTCGGAGATCTTATCTCCGCTAAAAATCATGATAGGCTTACTGAGAGAGCGCTGTACTGCAGTGTTATCAGACTGATTAATCAGAGTTGCCAAGCGATGAAGATCAATCAGATATGTCCTATCCTTTACTCGAACTACACAAAAGCCGGTTTACAAGATTGGTTTAGTTTGCCGATTTAGGGTACTTTTTAGTAATGATTTAGTATCTTCAGTTCGTACTGTATTGTGTAAGTTCTTATCAAATTTCAGTGTTTACTCAAAGGCGCTTGAAAATAAGTGGCTGATGGGTATGAGAGAGCCAAGGCTCAAATTGACCGAGCCCGACGGCAAGGGGAAGCAGGAAACAGGTAATGGCACTCGTAAACTACGCAGCTCGAGAGATTAACTGCAAAATCGTTTATTATGGCACCGGCCTTGGTGGCAAGACAACGAACTTGAAGTATATCCACAGCCAACTGGCCCCTACTACTAGAGGCGAATTGATCAGTCTCGCTACCGAAACTGAAAGAACGCTCTTTTTCGACTTCTTGCCCCTCGATCTGGGCAGCGTCCAAGGTTTTAAAACTAGATTTTCTCTTTACACCGTTCCCGGCCAAGTTGAGTACAACGCCAGCCGTAAACTGATTTTGAACGGCGTTGATGGCATTATTTTCGTAGGCGACTCCGATGTCATGAGAGCTAAGGACAACGTAGAGTCTCTCCAGAACATGGTTGAGAACTTGGCTGAATATGGCCTTACCCTCGATAGCATTCCCTGGGTCTTGCAATACAATAAGCGCGACTTGGCCAATGCCATGCCAATTGAACGCCTAGAAAAAGATATGAATATCCGTGGCGTACCAAGTTTCGAAGCCGTGGCTTCTGAAGGCTTAGGTGTATTCGCTACTCTCAAAGCGATTTCAAAGCTAATTCTCAACCGCTTACAGTAACCTTGGCTGCTTTCTGAAGTAGAATTTGCTTCAGAGGCAAGAAGTTATCTGTGGCAATTAATCTGTGGCGAATATAGTCGGAAATCGGCCTACGAAAGAAGCTGAACTTAAGGGTTTGCGCCTCGCCATTGCCGTGGAGCGCAAAGCGCGCTATGCCGATTTTCAAGGTAAGCGCTCGACCTTCTCTCAATTTATGAGGGCTACGGCTGATCGCCTCGTGCGACGCTTCCCCTATGACACCATCTGGGTGACTGTGCGCAGTTTGTTTCGTCAGTATCCTAATGTTGACGTTTCTACCCGTATTTCAATTGTTCGGCGGGCCGAAGAACTCATTGCTCCTTACTGGGACAACGTTGATGGTGTGCCAAACGACCAGTCTCTGTCTGCTTCTGATGCTGCTCGCGAACCTAGTGCTTATGCTCGCAGCCCGGGTACAGCGGCCCCGGGCTCTTTTCGTTCTAGCGACTTTTCCTCTGGTTCTGCTGTGAGCAAGTCCGCCGCCGCTAATTCAACTAGTATTTCAACTAGTAAATCGACTAGTAGTTCAGTCAGTAAGTCAGGCAGCAAGCCAATTAGCAAAGCCCCCCAGGGTCAAGCGGTTGGTGGCAAATCACCATCTAGCGCGGCTGAAGGCGCCACAGTCAGCACCCCAGCCGCTAGTCTGGCCAATCAGCAAGCGGGTCAGAAATTGGTGGGCAAGCATCCTTCCGAAATTCCAGTTCAATTTGTCAAAGGTGTTGGCCCCAAGCTAGCTGTCCTGCTCTCAAACCTGGGTATCACAACCGTAGATCAATTGTTGCGCCACTACCCGCGGCGGCACCTCGATTTTCAAAATCGCGAGTTTATCAAAGGCCTGACAGTGGGCGAAGAAGTTAGTATCTTCGGTACCATTCGCTCAGTTGGTGCTTATCAGTCGAAGCGCGGCAATATGTCGATTTTAAATGTGGTCATTTCCGATGGCACTGGTAGTCTTTTAGTTACTCGCTTTGTTGGGGGTAAGGGCAACAGATATCTCCTTGAGCGGCTCAAGGGCCAATTCCCGAAAGGTGCTCAGGTGCTGGCGTCGGGCGTGGTTGAGATTGACGACTATTCGCACAAATTCAAGTTGAAGAACGCTGAGGTGGAGATTCTTAGCCTGGCTGGTGGTGAGCAGCTAGGCAGTGGTCATATTGAAGAAGATCGCGAAGCTGGCTTTGAGGGGGTACCACAGAGTATCCATGCCGGAAGACTGGTGCCAGTCTATGCCCTGACTGAAGGCTTATCACTGCGTCATTTGCGTAGCGTCATTCACAACGCTATTGCCACCTATGGCACTGGCATTGCTGACTTGCTGCCAGAGCACCTGAAAGAAACATACAACTTAATTGGTATGAGTGAGGCCTTTACTCATATACATTTTCCGGAAGATCCGGAAACCAAAGATGCCGCTCGAAGACGGTTAGTCTTCGACGAATTGTTTGCCATTCAACTGCAGATGGCGCACCGCCGCTATCAATATGAGTCGCAAGAAGATGCTCTTTCAATCAAATATACGTCCTCTCCTGATGGCTTTGTTGAGCAGTTACGTGCATCATTGCCGTTTAAATTGACCGGGGCACAAGAGCGAATTTTTCAAGAGATAGCTCGAGATCTTGCATCAAATAAACCAATGCACAGGCTAGTGCAGGGCGATGTGGGCTCAGGAAAAACCATTGTTGCCCTGCTGGCCTTAATGGTGGCAATCGAAAATGGCTTCCAGGGAGCCATGATGGCACCAACCGAAATCTTAGCAGAACAACACTTCCGCCAGTTTCAACGCCTGGTTACCCCCCTTGGTCTTAAGTGCGCACTGGTACTCGGTAAGCACGGGGTCAAAGAACGCCGCGCTGTGCGTCAAGAAATATTGTCTGGGCAAGCTCACATTGCTGTTGGCACCCATGCCTTGTTAGAAGACGACGTTGAATTTAAGAATCTTGGTTTGATTGTGATTGACGAACAGCACCGCTTTGGGGTGAAACAGCGGGCGCGCCTCAAAGCGAAGAGCCAGAGCCCAGAGCTTCTAACGATGACTGCTACACCAATTCCCCGTACTTTGGCTCTGACTATGCACGGTGATCTCGATGTCTCTGAGATTGATGAGTTGCCCCCAGGTCGTAAACCCATAGAAACGTTCTTACTCAAGCCAGCTCAAAAAGCTAAGATGTGGGAAGCCGTCCATAAGGAAATTGAAAAAGGACGCCAGGCCTATATTGTTTTTCCTTTGATTGATGAGTCTGAGACCTTAGCGGCAAAAGCAGCCACAGCTGAGTATGAAAAGCTACGCACCGGAGAGTTTAAAGACCTTCGTCTGGGCTTGATGCACGGCAAGCTTAAGGCTCAAGAGAAAGATGAAGTGATGGATGCATTTCGTTCGGGCGAATTTCATATTCTTGTTTCGACGACAGTTATTGAAGTCGGTGTAGATGTACCTAATGCTTCGGTGATGGTAATCGAAAATGCTGATCGCTTCGGATTGGCTCAACTGCACCAGCTTCGTGGCAGGGTTG
Source organism: Obscuribacteraceae bacterium (SeqCode) (assembly GCA_044378815.1). Classification (GTDB taxonomy): domain Bacteria; phylum Cyanobacteriota; class Vampirovibrionia; order Obscuribacterales; family Obscuribacteraceae. The sequence goes on from JBIPOV010000010.1 coordinate 98,894, forward strand.
GTCGTGGTGCTGATCAATCTTATTGCTATCTGGTGTCAGAACAAAAGTCACAAGCAACCCGTGAGCGTCTAGAAATTCTGACTATCACTAATGATGGTTTCGTCGTGGCCGAGAAAGATCTAGAGATACGTGGCCCTGGTGAATTTTTAGGCTACCGCCAGAGCGGCCTACCTGACCTGGTTTTGGCTGACCTGGTCAAGGATGCCAAAATTTTAGAAGAAGCACGTAATGCTGCCATTGCTATCATGAAAGAAGATCCGCAATTAGCAAATTATCCAACTTTAAAGCAGATGGTAGAACAAAAGGCTGTGGGCGAGCACTCTGAGATGATGCGCTCTGGTTAATTGCTCTAGATTTAAGCTGCCTGCATGTCACCATCTGTGGTGACTAAATTTTCTTCTCTTACCTGGTCGAGGTTTTCTAGTCTTTCTTGCACGCTAATATGGCGATGATCCCAGTTGGGCACTGAGTCAATGAAGTTGGTGATGGTATTCATCACCTTGTAATTCAAATTGCGGTCGGTGCGAAATACTATTGGGTGCCATTTAGCGCCCCAGGTTAGTTGAATTAGTTTGCTGCGAAATCTTGTCAGCTTCACCTTTGAGTCAATGTAGAGAAGAGATGAGTGCGGTCCCTTCTCTTTTACTATTAAGGCGACAGTGCGATCTACGGTGACCCAGAAATTGCCTTTAATCTGTAAGTGGATAATGCCTTTCTTCTCGTCGTAGCTAGTAATTCGGCCGCGTTCAAATTGAGTGCAGGCTGCTAGACAAAGTTCAAAAGCTTCAGCTTGGGGCAAGTCGAGTTCACGCTGTCTCAGGTACCACACTGGGCCGTACTTACGCATACGGTGCATGAGTAAGCCGTGGTGAAGTATCGCTGAAAAAAGTATGGCCAGAGGAAACTGAATTGAATAAATGACCAAGCAAAGCACGAAAATCATGGCGGCTAAGATTGGACCGCCCACGAATATTGCTAAGGTGCTAACCAGGCAAGATAAGGCTAGGCCAAAAACGGCCGCACCCACGAGAGGGCGGCCGTAGTCGTTAAGCTTGATGTAATCGAAGGTTGGTACGAATGGCTCGAATTCTAGCTGCTGCTCTATGTTCGGTTGCGAAATTTCTTTGCCAATCATAGATTCCCGCCTCAATAATATCGGCCACTTACTGTCTTATGCCACAGCAAAGTCGCTCTCTCACTATTGCGGTCTCAAAATTAGGTCTAAATCTGGGGTCTATGTTTAAGATTACATGGAACCGGCGCCAGGGGCAACACCGTTTGAATTGCCTACACCAGAAGGTGCTGCTGTACTGCCCGGTTTCAATCTTTCTAGGGTAGTCTTTACCGAATCGCTGTAGGGGCCAGTGGGGTCAAGGCTTAGGTACTTTTCAAAGGCGGGAACCGCTAAATCCATTTCGTTTTTGTTTTGGTAGAGCAGGCCCATAGCGTAGTAGGCATTGGCAAATTGCGGATCATATTTAATCGCTAGGTTGTACTCTGCCATGGCCCCCTCTGGATTATCGAGGCCGGTATAGGTAAGGCCCAGATTGTAGTGTGCCAGTGGGTTATCGGCTTTTAGTTCCAAAGCCTTTTGGTATTGGGCGCTGGCGTCACTGTAAATGCGGCTGGTGAGGTAGATATTGCCCAGGTTAATATGCGGCTCGACAAAGGCTGGGTCAAGGCTAATCGCTTTTTTGAACATGTTAGTGGCGCTGCTAATATCTTCTTTCTTTTGCAATGCCAGGCCAAGATCGTTATACGCCTCAGCTGAGCTTGGATTCAGCTGAATAATACGCTGGTAGGTATCAATTGCCAGAACTTGCTTGCCTTGCTCGGCTAAATTATCGGCTAGCAAATTAAGCAAGGAGAGATCGTTTGGGTAGCGCTCAACTAGGTTGCGCAGGCGTGCTTCTGCTTTACCTGGCGTACCTTCAAGGCTCTCCAGGTTGGCCATAGCTAAGATAGCGGTGCGGTCGTCTGGTACAAGATTGAGGGCGCTTTCGAGGGCTGAACGTGCCCCCACTAGGTCTTTCATCTTTATTAGAGCACCGGCTAATTCTTCAAAGGCGGCCGGGTCATTTGGCTCTAAGCTCAGGCCTTGGCGGTAAAAGCCGGCTGCTTGTCCCGGGTCGTTTTTAAGAATAAAGGTGCGGCCCAGATTAATCATTGCCTGACCATCGCTGGGGTTTATTGACAGTACTTGTTTGAACTCGTGCTCGGCAGTATCAAGTTCGCCTTTCTTTTGCTTGATGATACCCAGGTTGTAGTGGGCATTAGCGAAGTTAGGGCTCAAGCTCACTACGTGCTCGAACGAACTAGCTGCTTCATCAAGGTCGCCGTTGTTTTGCAGGAGGTAACCTAAGGTGTAGCCGCTGTTAACATCTTTAGGGTCGAGAATTTGCGCTTGGCGATAGGCTTCAATTGCGCCTTTGGTATCTTTTTGCTTGTTCAGTGCTTCGCCTAGTTGGCTGAACCATTCGGCTCGGTCTGCCTTGAGGGCTATGGCTGCACGTAGCTCTTTGACAGCTTCGCTGTAATTGCCTCGTCCTGACTGCGCGGCGCCCAAAAGAGCATGGGCTTCAGGCACTGAGCTGTCGAGTTGTACGGCTTTTTTTAGAGCTTCGATTGAAGGATCGTAGTCTTTCAGTGCCAACAGGCAGGCCCCAGTGTTGAATTGAATCGAGAAATTCTGCGGTTGGTGTACCAGAATTTTGCGATATTCCTTCACGGCTTCCTTATATTGGCCTTTGTCTTGGTAGGTTGCAGCCAGTTGTGAAAGCGCCTTTAAGTTCTCTGGATAGGCGGCCACTACTAGGGCCAATTCGTGAATAGCTTCGTCTTTGTTGCCCGCGATGCGCAAAGCGATACCGAGGGGAAGGCGGAATAACACTACGTCCGGCCGCAGTTTAATTGCCTGGTCGTATTCGATAACGGCTTCTTGAAGCTGACCTTGTGATTGCAGCAAACCACCTAAGCTCATGCGGGCAAAGGCATCTGCTGGGCGCAGGCTTAATGCCCGGCGATATTCAGCGATGGCATTTTCGAGATCGCCAGACTGGTGCAATACCGCAGCCAGGCTTAAGTGAACCATGGGGTCGTAAGGGGCGCTGATAACAACGGCCCTGAAGGCAGCTAGGGCTTTGTCTAAGTCACCTGCTTTGAAATAGGTGACACCTTGATAGTATCGCTCTAAGAATTGTTTGGGCATTACCTGAGCCACGGGGCCGTTGGTTTGCGCTAATGCCGCATTGGTTAGCCCCTGACTTACAAGAGTGGTTAGGCAGGGCAGGCTTGCAAGGAGGCTTGAAAGCAAAAGTGAATGTGCCTTGCGACTACTTGAAGAAAATTTTGAATGCGGCATTGCTGAAAGTACCTAAATATAGAAGCTCTTTTTGGCGGCAGATTTTATTAGATCAGTACCTAATTATGGTCCAAGACGCCCCTTTGCGAAAGGTTGTTCCTCTTATGCGGCTTTAGTGGAAGTGGACGCTTAAAGATGTAAGGGCTAATTATCTGGCAAAATACCGGCAAATTATGAAATAGCTTAAAACTTACTGTTGTAACCGTAAGAAATGGGCTAGGGGCAAGCCTTAGCCGGTCGGTTGTCATGAGTTCCCGCCATTTCTTAGACAGTGTGGCTAAATTCTTGCTGACGTTTTTGTACAGAGTGCACATTGTGTCTATGTCGGCTTCTGGTGTACATTGGATGTATAAGGGTCAGTAAAAAAAGTAATGGAGACCGCGATTGAGAGCGGATTTTTCTCCAGGCAGCACTGAGATAGGCAGCTACTTTTCGAAAACCCGGTGCCCCGGTAAGACTCATACAGAAATCGGTCCGGAATTATGCGTGCTGTAACACCAGTACTTTCTAAAGTATCCAAGGCAAGAGCCCTGAAATATTCTTTTCATTAGCGGGCTTAATAACTCCTTGCTCAGTTTGCCGAACACCATTTCGATCATTGCCTTTGTCGCAGTGAATCAGGCGAACTAAAGATAAATCTCAAACTGATAACAATAACAGTTAAGTCAAAACCTTAAGGCTTTGAACTGCATTTCGGCAGGCGTTTGCACTGCTGGTAGTGACGCGTTCATAGCTGCAACCAAGTGTATAAATCATGGCAGTTTATAAAAACGAAACTCAGACCAAACAATTTCCGCTGGTGGAGCGAAACTCCAATCATTACCAGGAGATTGCTTCTAGCGCATTGAGCAATTCAATTAATCACCTCAACAATGCTTATTCGCAAAAGCTTAGTGGTGCTGAAGGTGCCGTGGAGTTCAGAGATGAAGGTGTATACACCTACGACAACAAAGGTCGTCGCTATCTAGATTGTTTGGGTGGATACGGCATATTCAACGTCGGTCACCGTCATCCTCGGGTAATCGAAGCTGTGAAGATGCAGCTTGACCAAGTCTGTTTGCACAGTCAAGAGTTGATTAATCCCTGGTCCGCGCATTTGGCTAGTCAATTAGCTGCCATCACTCCTGGTGATTTGCAATATTCATTCTTCTGCAATAGCGGTAGTGAAGCAGTGGAAGGGGCAATCAAGTTAGCTCGCCTCTATACAGGCAAGACAGAGATAATCTCTACTAAAAACGCTTATCACGGTGTTAGCATGGGGGCGCTTTCTGCCACTGGCCGTGACGTTTTCCGTAAACCATTTGCGCCATTACTTAATGGCTTTAGCCATGTTGAGTTTGGCAATATCGAAGCTATGGAAGCTGCTATCAACGAAAATACAGCGGCTGTAATTCTCGAACCTATTCAAGGTGAGGGTGGAATCAACGTTCCATCAGAAGGCTATCTGAGAAAGGTACGTCAACTTACTGAGAAGCACGGCATACTTCTAATTCTCGATGAAGTGCAAACTGGTATGGGCCGCACAGGTCGCATGTTTGCCTGCGAGCACGAAAGTGTTGTGCCAGATATTCTATGTTTGGCTAAGGCTCTCGGCGGTGGTGTAATGCCGATTGGCTGCTTCATGGCTTCGGCCAAAATCTGGAAAGTGCTTGAGCCAAACCCAACCATTCATAATTCTACTTTTGGTGGCAATCCTTTAGCTTGTTCCGCTGCATCTGCCTGTATTGAAGTTTTGCTTGATGAGCACCTGCCTGCTCGCGCTGCTTTGATGGGCAATTATTTCATGCGTAAATTGAACGAATTGAAAGAGCGTTATCCCGAGCGCATTTTTGATGTACGCGGAAAAGGGTTGCTCATAGGTCTTGAATTCACCAGCAAAGATCTGCGTGAAGCTGTACAGGTCGAGCTTTTCCATAGAGGCGTCATTGTTGCTTCGACTCTTAATTCCAACTGCACCTTTAGAATTGAGCCGCCACTAATCATCACTGAGTCGCAGATCAATTTCATGATTGATGCTCTTGAATCAGTATTAATTGATATCGGCTCTGGTCGTTTGGCAGAAATGCAGGCCTTAGCTGAAGAGCAAGAGTTAATCAAACAAGACGTGATAGCAATCGAACCGTTGACCGTAGCGGAAGTAGTGACAGTCTCTATAGCTCCGCAAACTATAACTGATTCAGATTCAAATCTAGTTTCAGATATGGTGATCGATGAGTTCAGTGTTGCCAAAGCAAGGCAGCGCAGACGTGTGCGAGCGGCTGCGAAAGCCGGCGGTAGTAAAGTGGCTGGTCCGCGCAAAGTTGGTGAAGGAAGACTGGTGCCCGTTCGTGAGTCTAGAGCTAAATCAAGTTCAAAATCTAATCTCGAAACCACAAAGAAAAAAGTAGCTAAGCCAAATAAGGCGGGTAAGAAGAAAACAGCAGGCAAAAAAGATAAGCCGAAGTCGAAAGCTTCTTATCGTGCCAAAACAAGAAATTAAGGATACTCGACCTACTTGAGATACTAGGGATACTAGGGTAATGAATGACAATCAAAATCTAGTTAGTTTTCTTTCTGAGAAATTGCGACGCAAGCAAAGTGGTGCTACTGCTGAAGAAATGGCAGCAACAATGTATGCCTTTCTTGCCAGTGAAAGAGCCGCACGCAGTCAGCAATACGCTGAAGCCAAAGGCAGCACTGCGCAAGTAATTTGCGTACAGAGCATGCGCGCTGTCTAAATACTCAGATACGATAAGCGGTTATTTTTCATTCCATCTTTCGCTTGATTTCTAGAGAAACAATGCACCTCAAGCACCTCGCTCTCAACCACAGCCGGTCTGGCATCTGCTAGATCGGACCGTTTGCTGTGGCGTTAGTGGTCGACGTTTTGGGCAATTCATCTCGTCTTTACTAATATTGTTGTCATAGCCAGTGTTCATAAATTTTGCTTCTGAATTCTGAAGTTGCAGAATGTACAGCTTTGATTGTGTTGCTTGGCGGAAAAACTGGCATCAACCTTTGCGGGTATTACCTTGGAGTTTGCTTCATGCTTACCACGGGTATACCGTAGACTAAATCCAGCTAGCCCGCTCTTACTAACGGTTGTAAAAAATGACATCCAATACAACGCAAGATTTCGATCAATTACTGCAACGTTATCTCGTTGATGCGAATGGCCACATTGCCAAAATGGCTATCTTTGCCTTTTTTGTTTGTCTGTTGCCGCTGGCACCTCTGCTTTTGAAAATTGAATTTGTTTGGCTGCTTATATTTCCAATTGCGGCCGCGCTCTACGTTGGGCGAGGCTTAAAGTCGGTGCTTCTTGCCAAGCAGCGGGCGGTGAGTATTCTGAAATCGGCCTCTCCAATTAAGATGTCAGTAACTAGTATTAGTAAAAAATTTCTGTTCTGGAATTCAGAAAGCTCGCCAGGCTATAAGCTCGATCTAGCGCCGCTAAACTCCGCTGCTGCAACTATTAAAAGTCTCAATGTCGATCCTGCCAGTAAAGTTGGTGTTGAGAAAATGGCTGCACTGCAAGCTCAATTTGAACAAGCCAAAGAAACCGGTGCTGCGGTTCCCGCAACTGAAGTTGATGTCTATTTCGATGAGAAACAACTACCAGTAGCGCTTGTTCTGAATGGCGAGCTAGTTTGGGCCGTTTACTGGTGGTAAACAAAAGCTTTTCCAAAGACAAACCCTATATTCGCTCAATACATCTGCTCGATGGATTCGACATTGAGTCCTATCCATTTTCTATTCCAGCTATTGCTGACTTAGACAACATGGAGTTTCATGAGGATGTCACTTTTTTCGTTGGCGAAAATGGATCAGGTAAGTCTACTGCTCTTGAGGCTATTGCTCTCCTTCTTGGCTTTAGTGCTCAAGGGGGTACTAAAAATGTGCAAATCGATGATGCTGGCGGTGCATCCGGATTGCAAGACTTTTTGAAAGCAAAGAAGAGTCATGCTCATCCTAAGGATGGTTATTTCTTGCGGGCTGAGAGCTTCTATAACCTGGCCACTTATATGGACGAGGTCGGCTACCTCGACTCATATGGCGGTAAGTCGCTACATCGCCAGTCGCATGGCGAGTCTTTTATGGCTACCTTGGTCAATAAGTTTAGAGGAAAAGGCATTTACCTTTTAGATGAACCAGAAGCAGCTCTTTCGCCATCACGCCAATTGGCTGCTCTCGTGCGTATTCACGACTTGGTGCAAGATGGTTCGCAGTTCATTATCGCCACTCATTCCCCCATATTGTTAGCCTATCCATCGAGCAAGATTCTTGTTTTTGACGAAACAGGCGTGCGTGAAGATAAGTATGAGAATCTTGAGCATTTTTCGGTTACCCGTGATTTTCTCAACAACTATGAGAGACGCTTAAACCTGATGCTTGATGATTAGGTCGCTCTTTGCCCTTCAAATTTTGGTTCGCTGGCAAGGCTGAAGGATCCTAATTGCTAGAGTCGTTCTGAGAGATAGAAGTGGGTATAGATTTGTAGTCGCGGCTATGAAGGTTCTTCCTTCTAGAATTTCCAATTTAGAGTCTTCGCTTTCCGCGACACCTCTTTTATCAATCAATTTTTCTATGGCAATAATTTGAAGTTCATGGCATTGGCGCAAGCGCTCTCAATTTCAGCACTGTTGCTGTCCTTGTCGATTGCTTTCCCTTTGCCGGCGTCAGCCCAGACAGCGGAGCCGCTAAAAGACGCAGAAATAGAAAAAGAAAAAGGCGCTTTCAAGACTTCCTATCAGAAGGGGGCCAAACTCTTTCAGGAGAAGAAGTATCAGGCCGCCGCAGCTAGCCTTGCTGTTGCTGTCCAATCCACGGCGGATGATGGCGAAGCGGGCATACTTTTAGGTTACTGCTTCTATGAAATGCATCAATACCAGAAAGCCCTAGATCAGTACAAAAAAATCAGTGAAACAGGCAAGCTGATTTCGATCAAGCATCGCGCCCAGAGGCTAGCTGCCACCTTAAACAGCTACATGAAGGGGATTTGTCCGGGGAATTGTCTCAAGCCCTCAACACCAGGCTGGCGCAAAATGGACGTGCCTGGCAAGCCCGATCGCCTCGTTTGGATGGTTTTTCCTTATCTCGACCCTGCGGGCAAAGGCGGCTCTGAGTATTGGAGCAACGACCATATGGGCGAAGTAATTGAGTACGTTAATGGTCGCCCTATTAATAAGGGGCCCTGTCCCCTCTGCTCTGGAACAGGAAAAGTTAGTCTGCCTAAATAGATAGGTATAGCCTTGTTGATTCTTGTTGGTTTGAGCGTTGGGGCGAGCGGGCATAGAACTTAGTGCCGCGGCTATGAAGGTTCTTCCTTCTAAACCTATGATTTAGAGTCTTCGCTTTCTGCGGCTTCTTTTTATGCCAGTTGTGCGAGGCCATGGTGCAAGAATATTCGCCGCAAAAACTTGAATTGGCCAACAAGATTTTCGTTCGGCGCTGCAAGAAGGTTTTACTCAATCCAGCCTCTAATAATGAGGTTTTGCCTAGCCACTATGTGGCCACGGTCGTGAAGACTATAGAGGCTCTAGGGTTTGGCATGTCGGCTGATTTGATTGCCGCCTGCAAGCATCTTAGTTTAAGTGAACTTGCTGACTTGAAGAAGCAGTTATTCGAGTGCTTAGCAAAAGAGAAAGGTGCTCACCAAAAATTGACTCCGATGTATCCTGACTTTCCTAAGCAAGTGATGGAAATGAGCGAAGCTGAGCTTTATCTCAATGCCATGGTGCACTATTTTAGTGGTGGCAAGTATTTACCTGCTAAGCCGAAAAAGCTCTTTGGTCTAATTCCTGTTCCTCAACGGGCTCCTCTTTCGGAAGCTCCTGATTTGCGGCCGCTTGCCCTTTCCACCTTAGAACAGTTTGAGCTGCAATTTAGACAGCTGCTATCGGTTAATAGTTCTATTTCTGTTGCCGATAAAGAAGACATTGCTGCCTATATAGATTTCTTCGATGGCGATATTGAGCGGTTCTTACCGGCTCAAATAGCTCACCGCGAGAATAAAGCTTTTATTTTAGCGCAGCTAATAGAGCGCACCACCGATAGTGCTAGTCTGGTGGCCAAGTATGTCGATACTGCTACCGATGTGCTGCGTTTGGCTGTTGCCTTGAGCGGCGGAGACGTCTCTTTAACCGAGCCTGCCAAGTTCAAGACATACAAGCGCAGTGTGCGGCGCTTGCTTTTGAGTTTGCTTGAGAGTCGTTCTAATTTAATTGAAGATATGCTGAGATGGAAAGAGCGCTGGATTCGACTTGGTGAGAAATTGCACCCGGGTGAATTTAAAGACCGATATCCACGGTCATTTGAGGCCTTCAACATCCTGAGAAATGGCCTTCCCACCAATACATTTAATAGCCGCTTAGAGAAGGCCTTAGAACTGAGCGATGCTACTGCTGCTGTGGCCATGCTGAAAACAAGACCGGGCGATTTTGCTCGGCGTTTAGATCACTTGCTGCGAATTGCTGGTACTCACCAGGAGGATGTTGCATTCGCTTTTGCTAAGGTTGTCGACAAGGTTTCTACCCCAGTTCTGTTGCAGGTCTTGCATCATTTCAAGAACCGGGCGCAGCCGCGACCACTGCGGGTTTTCTTCCCTAAGTCGCAGCTGGCGAAAGCGCAGGCAATACCTGACTGCTTACCGGCGCTGCCGCCTCTCGTTTGCGAGTTGGCCGCCGGACTCTGTCGCAAAGCCTTGCTCGAGCGCTTTGCTAAGCTTCCTTCTCTGGGTACTTGCTGGGTCGACCCAGAGTTGAAAAATTTTATGGTACCGTTTGCGCAAAGGTCTGCTTCTAAAGCACTTCGCACAACCTCTCGTGGTAGTAGGTTGGCTTTGCCTGATACTAATGTTCTGCGTTTCTTCACCTGGTGGAAGAATGGCCTCTACCGCACCGACATTGATTTGTCAGCGGCTGTGTTTGATGAGAATTTTGCTTTTATCGATGCGCTTACTTATTACAACCTGAAGAATTTTGGCGGTTGCCATAGTGGCGACATTGTTGATGCTCCAGAAGGTGCTAGCGAATTCATTGATATTTCCATTGATAAAGTGCTCAAGCATCATGGTCGCTATGTGGTGATGTCGCTTTTAAGTTATACCGCTCAACCATTTTGCGATTTGCCTGAGTGCTTTGCTGGTTGGATGGCCCGCGACCAGCCAGAGTCTGGTGAGGTGTTTGAAGCCAAGACTGTGCAAGACAAATTAGATGTTAGCGGCGACACAAGAGTTTCGATTCCGGCTATTTTTGATTTAGTAGAGCGGCAGGTGATTTGGGTTGATATTGCTTTGACTCGCAATCCTAACTGGTACAACAATACAGCGGGTAATTTGAATGGCATTCAACTGTCGCTCAAATCAATGGTTGATCTCAACAAGCCGACTCTTTACGACTTATTGCTTTTGCACGCTGAGGCCCGTGGTCAGTTAGCTAGTAGTGCAGAATTGGCCACCACTAAGTTTCTTGCCGAAGACATTCCCTTCGATTTGACCGCCATATCTAGCCAATTTATGGCTAGCTAATTTTTCTCTTTTTTTATTCTAGTGGACCAATGGCATTTTCAACCACGGTGAGAAGCTCACCAGAGGCAATGATTTCTTCTGCTCTGGCCATGTCCAGATGCATTTCTCTATCTTCTTCAAGAAAGGCAATGTGATTGCGGACAAAGCGGTAAGCGGCTTCTACGCCAAGACCGGCTTTCATGCCGTGTTCAGTATCGGAGCCGGGAGTAAATTTCCCGCTGCCTTTGCTGACGTGACCAATATCAGGCACTGAGTCAATTACACCGCAGCGCATATCGAGGCCCTGGGCGGCACATAACAGTTCGATAGCCAACACTCGGCGCAGGTTGTGCATGATTGTTCTGGCCTTGCGAGCAGAGATGGTGCCCATGGACACATGATCTTCTTGATTGGCCGAAGTCGGAATTGAATCAACCGAAGCTGGATGTGCCAGTACTTTATTTTCAGAGACAATTGCTGCGGCTGTGTATTGAGCGATCATATAGCCTGAGTTTAAGCCGCCATTTCTTGTCAGAAATGCTGGCAGGCCATTTGATAGAGCGGGGTTGACCAGGCGCTCGGTGCGGCGTTCGGAAATATTAGCTAGTTCGGCCAGGGCTATACCGACATAATCGAGCACCAGGGCTAGTGGCTGTCCGTGGAAGTTGCCACCAGAGATAACTTGGTCTGGAAAGACTAGTGGATTGTCGGTGGCTGAGTTGATTTCAATTGCTAGCACTTCGCGAGCGTGCTTGAAAGCCTGTCGCGATGCGCCGTGCACTTGTGGCATGCAGCGCAGTGAATAAGCGTCTTGCACCATGGGGCAGTCTTTATGACTTTCCATCAATTGGCTCTCGGCCAGAAGCTTGAGGAGATTGCTAGCTGAAGCTTTTTGTCCTGGATGTGGGCGAACGTCATGCACGGGGGCCAGAAATGCTTTTTGTGATCCCAGCTGTGCTTCTAGGCTCATGGCTCCAATGATGTCTGCCATTTTTGCAAGGCGATCAGCTTCGCTTACTACTAAGCATCCAAGAGCGCTCATCACCTGGGTGCCATTGGTGAGGGCCAGACCTTCTTTGGCCTTTAGAACGACTGGGTTGAGTCCAGCGGCTGCCAGAGCCTCTTTTCCACTTAAAACTTTGCCTTGATATTCGGCACTGCCTTCGGCAATCAACACTAGGGCTAGATGTGACAGTGGTGCTAAGTCACCGCTGGCACCCACTGAACCTTGCTGGGGAATAATTGGATGAATCTCGTGGTTTAGTAGTTCTACTAGTAGATTTACAACTTCTGGCCGAATACCAGAGAACCCTTTTGCCAGAGCGTTGGCCCGCAACAGAGTTATTGCTCTTACGGTATTGCTGTCAAATAGTTCGCCCATGCCACAGGCGTGTGAAAAAAGAAAATTGCGTTGTAATTGTTCTGTTTGCTCTGGTGCGATATAGATGTCTTTAAATTTGCCAAAGCCGGTGGTGATTCCGTAGACCACGTCTCCTCTTTGTAAAGATCCTTCAACTATTTCGCGCGACTTCTGTAATTGCTCTAAGGCCGCCGCTGAGAGCTCAACTTTGCTCTGTTTGTTGGCAATGGTTACGACATCTTCAATGGTGAGATTGTAGCCATCCAGGGCGATTTTGGGGCTGGTAGTGTTAGATTTTGAAAGGTCTTGACTGGCTGGCATGGGGCCTCTTTCGCTGTAATTATTAGTACGTTACAGAATAGCGAAGAAAGCTCTCGAAACTCTAACTATCGTGAAAATTATGCCTGTAATGGCAGGCTTCTAAGGTTGCTTCAGCTTGGAGCATTTCAAGGGGCGGGGAACAAGGCTGCCCTGCTTGTCGTCCTAATTTATTTGTTGGCGCCGTTGACTGCCTTGACAAGGCTGAAGGACCGAGCGATGAGGGTGGAAAGTGGCGCTGGGTCTTGGAAAGCATGGTAAGATGGCTCTACTTGGATAGCTGACACTGAAACAGGCGCTCGCAAGAGCAAGAACTCAATTCCGAGAGCAATGAACGTGACCAATACTGCCGCCAAACTTGAGACAAATTTGCTCGGCCGCTCCTTGAGCCTAGTAAGTTTTAGATTTGATGGTCTTAGATTAGAAAGGCTTAGGTTGGGTCGCCTGGTTGCGGGGCTGTCATTAGCATTGGCCTTTTCTTTGCCGATTGATTTAGGTTGCGGTTCTGGCCCCATCATTGGGCTCTATGTCGGCCAATCGGCCATGGCTTCAGTGGGCTCTGATGTTCGACTCAGTCAGCTTGAAGTGAAGTTTTTCAAACATACTTATCCTAAAGATCAAGAGGCGGTTCGCCTTGAGCGCCTAGAAAAAATGATTTTTGGTGAAGCGAGAACTGGTGCTAGTGAGACCCGGCTGAAAAATCTGGCGGACACTGTGCCTAATCTTGGCTCTGTAGCTAGTGAAGATAGCGAAAAGAGTGAAGGTTCTTCTTCTTCTTCTTCTTCTTCTTCTGGGCGCAGCGGCAGCTCTAATGCTAAACCAGTCAGCAACAATGACAGTGATTTAGATTTGAGCGAAGAGCGCACTCAGGGTAAAAAGCCTGGCGGTCAAGTCTTGAGCGGTGAAAGTAAATACCCGGCAGTGACTGCTCTTGAGCAAAGCATCTTTAAGCGCGATTATGCTTCTGATCCAGTAGCCGATCGCTTGAATCGTCTTGAAACTAAAGTGTTCGGCAAACCATCTAAATTCACTGATTTGAGTGAAAGAGTTGATGCTCTTAAAGAGAAGACTCGAGTTGATGTCGCTAAGCAAGCACCACCTGGCACCGATTGGCTTGACGATGAGGATGACGATATTAGTTTCCCTGCGCCAAAGCAGCCTTCGCGGCAACCGGTAGCCCGCAGTGATGGCGAAGATGGCCGTTCATTCAGTGGTCGAGATTTGCGCAAAGATATGCAAAATGCCTTTGGCAGTCGTGCTTCTGGTGCTGCTTCTGGTGGGTACGGCATGGGTAGCACTGGGTCTCGTAGCAGTAGCTCTAATAGTGCTTCTGGTGCCTATGGCATGGGTTCAATCGGTTCTCCTCGCAGCGCTGGTCGAGCCCTTGATGACGAAGAAGATGATGATTTGCCACCAGTTGCTCCTCGCCGTGCGGCATCGGCTGGTTCAACTGCTCGGGCTCAAACTGGATCTTCTTCTTCTGGGCGTGCTGCCGCTAGTGACCGTTTCGACTCTGATTCTGGAGGTGCTGCTGTTCCCGGTGGTGCTATCGGTTTGAGTAGTAAGGTCACGGCTTTAGAAAATGCTGTGCTCGGTAAAACTTTTGCTTCTGATCCACTGATAGAGAGAGTGAGCCGTTTAGAAGAAACTGTCTTCCCCAATAAAGCCGACTCTGGTGCCTCTTTGAGCTTGCCCGAGCGTGTGGCAAAGCTAGTAGAGAAAGTGCCGATTGCAGCGGCTCCACCGAAGACTGCTCGGGCTAATCGTTCTCGTCGCGATGATTTCGATGACGATCTTGACATGGGCAGCGGTATGAGTTCACTGGGCTCTATGGGCAACATGGGTAGCGGCATGACTAGCCAAAGCCAGATTCAGACTCGCGGAAGTGGAGGCCTTGGCAAAATCATCAATTCGATTGGCAACATGCTCGGTGGTGGTTACGGCACCTACGGCACTTATGGTGGCTACACGAATGGCTACGGAATTCCTGGAGCTGGCGCTATGGTTCGTGATCCCAGCACTGGTTTCTTGGTCGATTCGATGTCAGGCAATTTGATCAACCCTGCAACTGGTCAAGTTGTCGGTCGCTCTGCTGGTTTTCCTGCTGGTGCATACGGTGGTTATGGCACCGGTCTTGGTGGCCTCCCTGCTGGTGTTGGCTTCGGCACCGGTCTCGGCGGCCTCCCTGCTGGCGTTGGCTTCGGTTATCCAGCTGGGATGGGGATGGGAGTACCTGCTGGTGTTCCCATGGGGGGATTTAGCTCGTTCAATAATGGCTTTAGCCCTTATGGATATCCTGCCGGTGGATACGGCTTAGGTGGTAGTGGTATTAGATTTGGTGGCAGCGGTTTTGGCGTCAGGTTCTAAGGGAATAAATATTTGCTGCTCCTGATTGGTGGAACTGGCTTTCTCGGCGAACCAGTCGTTGAGCTAATGATGGCTCGGCAGCTTCCTATTCGTTTGTTGACACGCGGGGCCGGCGATTGGAAGTCGTCGAATCTTTCTCAGTATCGCAAGCGTGGTATCGAGGTTGTGGTTGGCTCTCTCGAAAACGATGAAGTGTTGCTGCGTGCTGTCGACGGTGTTGACGCCATTATCAATATTTCTGGTAGCTTCAGATTGAATAGTGATGGCTCAAGAGCTAGCTCTTATGACTATCTCAATGTCGAGTTGGTAGAGAAGCTCACAGCCTTAGCCGAACAGAATGGCATTCAGCGCTTTGTGCAAGTGAGCTGCTTGGGCGCCCGCGAAGAGTCTGGCAGCGAATATTTGAGCAGTAAGTTTACAGGCGATGAAATTGTTCGCAACTCTAAACTTTACTGGACCATTCTGCGGCCATCATATATGTTCGGCTCCCGCTTCCCCTATGTGGAGATGATCAAGCCCCTGGTAACTTTTAAGCCTTGTTTGCCAGTTGTTGGTAGTGGCCTGAACATCTTAATGCCAGTGCATGTTGATGAAGTCGCTCGCTGTGTTGTTGAATGCATTTATATGAAAGAGTCGACCGGGCGAGTTTTGGAAATTGCTGGTCCGAAAGAGTATTCGTTGATAGAAATGCTTGAGACTATACGCTTCGAATTTGGTCTTTCTGGTACGACCATGACTATTCCAAGTCAGCTTTCTGGGAAAGCTTTTGAAATGGCCACTAAGGTCTTGCCGAAGAACACAATTACTCTTGAATTGGCCCAGATTTTAATTACAGATTCTCACAGTAGTTCTAAAGAGGCACACGATCTTTTTGGTTTAGAAGGGAAGTGTTTGGAAGATTTTCTACCTGACATCGTCGAAAGTTTGAAGAAACGCTAGAGAAATGCCCTAGCTTAGACGCTTACTTGGGAGACTCGCCCTCAAATGTGATAACGTTTTTGCAGTAAGGCTGTCGATGGAAGTCAGAGGAAAAGGTCATGATTAGACTGAGCAAACCTGTTCAGATTCTTGAGTGGGGAATTGGCACAAATACCACTAATCAGCGCTGGGAAGAGATTGCTAAAGGCCGTCTATCCGGCAAACCTAAAACTGTGGCTGGCTTAACTAGTCTGGTGATTGAAGTAGAAGGCTCTCTCAATCGCAAAAATGAGAATAATGAGTACGTTAAGGTGATGCAGCAGGGCGAAGGCATGACTCCTCATTCGACGGCCTGGGGCGAGGTTGCCATGGGAACCATCAAAAGTGTCGATAATCAGAGCGGCAAGACTATGGTTACTGTTGAAGTTACTGCTGCTACCAAGTACAGCAAATAGCAATTTACTCTAGTACTTGCTTTCGGGCTCGAGCAGTGCCGAGCTTGAAGTCGGTTGGTTCGAATTGAGCGACTGCGCGTCTTTTTCTACCACTTGTTTGAAATTACCGACGATTTCTTTCTGAGTCATCTTCAGGGCTAAGCTTGCTATTGGCCGAGGAATGGCTGGGCCCGGGTCTACCTCTAAAGTGTAGATTACCTGACAGTGCCGGCCTGAATTAACCGATTTTAGCTGCCACTCGCCTTCGACAGCTTTGAATGTGCCGTCTACCATTTTCCAGCGCAAGCGGTCTGGCTTGTTTTGCAGGTCGTTAATTGTGTGCTGACATTGTTCGTTGACAAACAATTGGGGCTTGAGATAACTCTCGATGTAGACCAACTGTCCTTCTCTTTTAAGCACTTGGCAAGACTTTACTTTGGGGAAGATGCGCGGATAGCGGCCAAAGTCGGTTAAGGCATTCCAGACATATTCTTTGGGTGCTTTTATGGTTGTTTCAACTGTGGCTTTTGCCAGTTTTGTTTTGGAGTCTTTCGAGGCGCTTTGTTTGGCCCAGCTTTCTCTAATCTGGTTGCCAATGGTTGCGCCACTAAAGGGCTCAGTAGCCAAGGCTGGTGGCAAGCTGACAATAAAGGCACACAACATTGCTTGGCTTAAGGCGGAGCGCAGGAGGGGCCTGTCGTAGCAAGCATTAGCTATTTTAGAAAATTTGAAGTGCGAAAAATTTGTCATCTTTGTCTCTGTTTGTTTATCGATACCAGACTGCAAAGGCTGTTGGCTGCCAGTTGAGTCCTACTTTGCCATTCAGTATCGACTTCGATTTTTCGCCCTGCGCAAGGTAGTGTGTTATTTTCCCTGTGGGATCAATTATGGCAGATGGTCCGGTGTTGGCGGCAAAGATAAAATATCGACGATTCTCGATTGCCCTTAGTACTGCAAAAGCCAGCATTTGCTGACCACAGTCAGATTTGTGAAACCAGGCCAGGTCCGAAATATTAACCAGTAACTGGCCACCGGCCCTGCAGCTTGCAGCGGTGACTTCGGGCGATATCGATTCAAAACAGATTAGTGGGGCAATTTTGCCTCTAGATAAGTCTAGTAAAACCGGTTCTTTTCCGGCGGCAAAGCCACCTCCAGCTGGTGTATTTGTCCAACGTTTTACCCATTCAGGTAAGTAGTTGACGAGCAGAGGTGTGTATTCTCCAATCGGTACAAGAAAACGCTTATGATAGACTTCTGGCAATACTGCGCCACTACTGGTGATGCCGTATGCGGCATTGTATGGTCGATTTGCTTCACTGCGATCCATCGAGCCGACAACAATATCGAGATGCTTTTCTGCGGCCTTGCTCTTGAGCCATCTCATTACGCCAGGCTGTTCGCGCAAATAAGTTGGCAATGCTCCTTCCGGTAAAATTACTAAAGAATCGTGGCTTTTGTCGAGTAACTTGTCGTAGTTATCTACTAAATCTTCGATGGTAAAGCGCCGCTCAGTTTTCTGCATGTCGATGTTAATGCCGCCTTGAACCAGGGTGGTATCGACTGTAGCGTTCGTCTTTACCAGCCCTTCTTGCTGGTAGCCAAGGCAATAGGCTGCCACCAGCACTAGTGCCATGCCAAGGCAGTTATAAAAAGCTGTTTCTTTGTTCTCTGCTGCCAGGCGTTTGAATTGCTTTGTGCCACCACCAAAAAAAGTAGCAACAAAAGAGGCAATTGTGACGTTGGCGGCAATAATCAGGGCGCAGATTCCTATGCCACCAATCACTGAGGCTGACTGAAGAGCGGCAGGTTGCTTATATTGAGTGTATTCCAGCATTGTCCAGGGCACGCCCATGAGGTCTGGCATATTGCCAAGTCGGTTAACGATAAGAACCCAGGCGATAGGCAGTACCACAAGGGCCGGAATTAACCAAACTTTTTTAGGACCGCGCTTGGCTGTGAAAGAGCCTGAAAGCGGCAGACGACTAACCAGGGCAGCAAACAAAACAAAGGCGAGAGCCTGGTGTATCGACACGCTTAGCCAGGCAAGGATGGCTAAAAGATGGCCGAAGATACCGCTAAAGCCCAACCAGTCAAGGGGAGCTAAGTTGAGATACCAGTGTAAGTAAACAAGGTTGTAAGCGAGGCCAAAAGCGCCCGCTAACATAATTTGTTTGAAGTATGAGTTATTGGCATATATGAGCAGAAAAAGTGGAGCAAAGCCAAACCAGGCAAAGTACCACTGATCGAAACCCGGTGCGGCCAAGCCCGCTATTGCACCGCAGGACAAGGCAATTAGCCACTGTCTGGGACTGAAGCTGAATTGTGGCAAAGCCAATTGGGGCAGTCTAGACTTGGCCACAGGCTGCTTGGCCTGTGCTGCCACTTTGGTTTTTTTCTGCTTTGCTTTGGGCTTAGCGTTAGTATTTTTCGTCGCCGTGGTTTTATCCTCAGTCATCCAAAAAAAGGATGGAGTCAAATAATTTGCACTCCACCCTTTCTTTATATCAGCCTGCTTCTAGATCAAGAGCGAATGACTAGCTGTCTTTCTTATCTTTCTCTTTTGGCTCTTTGGTTGGTACTGCGCCTGAAGCGATTTGAGCTTTCACGCGTACTTCAATTTCTTTGAGCATTTCAGGATGGGCTTCGAGGAAGGTCTTGGCCTGTTCGCGACCTTGTCCAATTCTCTCTTCTTTGTAGCTGAACCATGTTCCAGATTTCTTGACGATATCGTGTTCTGCAGCTACATCGAGCAAGCAACCAGCGGTATTGATGCCTTTTCCGTAGATGATGTCGAATTCGGCGATGCGGAAAGGAGGAGCGCACTTGTTTTTGACGACTTTGACCTTGACGCGGTTGCCAATTTCAACGCCATCTTTTTTCAGGGTCTCGATCTTTCTAATATCTAGTCTGATTGAGGCATAGAATTTGAGAGCGTTTCCACCAGTGGTTGTTTCTGGGTTGCCATACATCACGCCAATTTTTTGACGAAGTTGGTTGATGAAGATGATTGATGTGTGGGTTTTTGAGACGATAGCGGTGAGCTTGCGTAGTGCTTGGCTCATCAGTCGGGCTTGCAAACCTGGCAAGCTGTCACCCATTTCGCCTTCAATTTCAGCTTTTGGTACAAGAGCTGCTACTGAGTCAACGATGATCAGGTCAACAGCACCGGAGCGCACAAGCTGTTCGGTAATTTCGAGGGCTTGTTCACCAGTATCTGGCTGTGAGATTAAGAGCTCATCTACGTTTACGCCCAGGGCGCGAGCGTAGTCTGGGTCCATGGCGTGTTCAGCGTCAACGATGGCGGCAATACCGCCAAGCTTTTGTACTTCAGCAGCTACGTGCTGGGCCAAAGTGGTTTTACCGGAAGATTCTGGACCATATATTTCAATGATTCTGCCTCTTGGTAGACCGCCTACCCCTAGGGCTACGTCTAAGGTGATGGCGCCGGTTGGCACGGCTTCGACTTGGTTGTTGCGCGAATCGCCCAATTTCATGATGGAGCCGTCGCCGTATTGCTTCTTGATTGAATCAAGGGCTGCACCTAGAGCTTTGAGGCGCTCTGCTGATGGCGCATGGCTCTTGCTTTTGTCTTCAGTGCCTGTAGTGTCTTTGGTACGGGCTACTTTTTCGATGGGGGCCTTTTCCTGTTTATCCACGGCTTTCTCTTTGGTCACTATCGCCATATTAAATCTCCTCGACTCTATAAACTAAAAATAGATAAAAAAGCAAAGCTGACAACCGCGGGCAACAGAACAGCAGAGCGATTAACTTGGAAAAACAAGGCTGTACAGACCAAAATCTGTTCTAGCGCACCTTGTCTACACCTGGCAAATTATAGCGGTTTTGCTTGCTCTTTCAGATAAAAAGTAAGCAAAACCCGCACGCTGTCTAGTGTATATGCGATCGAGTGCTCGCGTGGTATACGAACGATGTGTTTCCGGCTCTTCTTAGCCCCTTCCCTCTGATCAAGTTAGAAAAGAGGGGGTGGGGGTATAAAAAGGTTGTTACCCAACAATATTTTTTTCGAGGGGTAATACAGATAACGTTTATTTCCCCGGCTTAGTTCAATTTGAGCCGAGAAATACTTGTATTTCTTTCGGCGCCCCACTGGCGCACCGTTTCGAGCTTTGTGGCTGTTTACTATTCCGGGTTTATCCAAGGGGGGTCTTCATGAAAAGTGCTCAAAGGCTGTTCAGCTTAAGGCACAGCGAGATCTTCGAGGCTTTCAATCCGGTCGAGTTGGGCCGCTTGTTGGGCATTTTAGAAGAGCTTGAGCTGCCCAAACACCACACTATTTTTTCTCCTGGGGGCCCTTGCGACGCCATCTATTTTATAGAGAAGGGGCGAGTGCGAGTGACCAGGCTCTCGACTGAAGGTAAAACAGTAATTCTTGCCCTGCTTGGACCCGGCGACATGATTGGCGAAGCCGCCTGGGAAAACGCTGAGCACGATAGCTATGCTGAAACTCTTGAAGACTCAAGGATTTATCAAATCAGCCGCGAATCCTTCCTTAGTTTCGTGCGCGAAAACCCTGAGTTTGGTTTGCGCTTTATTGGCATCATTGGCGACCGTCTCAAGCAGGCTAATGCTCGTATCGAAGATCTAGTCTTCCGCCAGGTTCCCAGTCGCGTCGCTCGCTTGCTACTGACGCTGGCCGACACCCACGGCAAAGTTACGCCCCATGGCGTGCGCGTAGAATTTCCTCTTACTCATCAAGAAATTGCTGACATGGTTGGCTCGTCCAGAGTGACTGTTACTCAAATTCTCAACCGCTTCAAAGATAGTCATTGGATTGATATCGAATCGAAGCGCGTCACTATTCACAATATGAACGCACTAGAAGAGATGGTGCGGGCGAACTAGTCTCTATCTATCTATCTATCTATCTATCTTCAGGCGATCGAAGGTTCTCCCTCTTCCTTTCTTCTATTGATTGTCGGCTCGCTGATTGCCTCTTGTGCACCGAAATAGAGCAGTGATGTTGATGAAGACTTGTTGTCACTTAGACAGTTAAAAAAAAGTTGCTCTCTGGCTCAAGGAGGCTTGAGTGCGCCGCTTGCCAAGCGAAGCTCAATTTGATCATCTGCCAATGGTGCTAGAATTAGAGCCACGTGCCCGTAGCTCAGCTGGATAGAGCGTCGGTCTCCGAAGCCGAAGGCCTTGAGTTCGAATCTCAACGGGCACAATTTTTGGTCGACAAATAAATAGAAGAGCAGATATGCCAGAAAGAAGCATAGAGCTAATCACCGGGCCATATCGCTCAGGCAAGTCAATCTGGTTGCTTGACCAGGTGGCTGAGCACTGCCGTCAGAGTTTGCTTAGCGGTAAGCAGGCAATCATCACCGTGCCATCTCATCGCTATAAGCGTCTGGTAGAGGAGCGCTTGCTAGAGCAATTGGAGCAGTTGGTAGTGGCCCAACCTGGGGCTAGCGCGACTGGTTTGGTTGGTCTCAAGATTCTGCCATTCTATGATTTGTGCCACCAAGTCTTGCGCCAGGCCGGTTGCGGCTTTCGCTTGATTCCCGATAGTATTCGCCCGGCTATTTTAGTAAAAGCGATTGAGAAAGTGAAAGTAGCTGGCCGCCTCACTGGACTCAGCTCTATTGCTGATTTTGCTGGTACCCATGCCCATATGCTTGAGCTCATAGATGAGCTGGAGCGAGCTGGTTTCTCGCCCTCTGAAGTAATTAGCCAGTTGTCAAAAATGGCTGCTAGTGACGCTCGCTATATGGAACTGGGGCGAGTTTATGAGGCCTATTGGCAAGAGCTAGAAAGTCTCAATGTTTTCGATGAGCGCAAGCTGGCCTATAAGACTCGCGAGATTTTAAATAATCTTGACCCTGATGTGTTGTCAATTGGGCTTTTGGCTGTTGATGGTTTTGACCGCTTCAATAGGCTGCAGTTGCAAGTTCTCAGTTCTATCGCTAAACAGTCACAGCGCACCATCATTGCTTTTGACTATGTGGCACCGCAGGCCTCTTCTTCTTCTTCTGATTCAAATTGGCAAAATTATTCTTGGCAAAATTATTCTTGGAAGGATAAATCACTGCGCGAGTTGAAAGAAGCCTTTGCTCCGCTACTAAAAGAAACGGTGCGTCAGGCTTCGCCATCGGCTGCGGCGACTGGCTCTCTGCAAAAGATCAATTTTAGAGCGCTAGACCGTTTGATGGAAATGGAGGAAGTCGCTCGCGAAGCAAAAAAATGTTTGCTTAAAGGCTATTCGGCCGATCAAATTGTTGTGGTGGCACGTTCGGTGAAACCATACATGACAGCCATTCGTGCTGCATTTGAAAGAGCACAAATTGATTATTTTCTCGATGAGCCCCTTGAGCTTGGCAGTTTGCCCTTAGTCAAATATTTGCGTCGCCTGTTGCATCTTCCTGTTTCTGATTTTGCCAGACAAGATGTGCTGCGCACCCTTTCTAGCCCGTTTTTTAATAGGGCTTTTCTTGATTTAGATAGTCGCGAAATTGAAGAGATTGATGATCAGTCTCTCTCAACGCTTACTGTAAAAGGTGCCAGCGATTGGCATTGGGCGGCAAAGCTAGGCAAGTTGATAGAGCGGCTTTCTCTGCCAAGTCTACACTCTGCCGGTTATGAAAAGACTTTGACTGAGCACGTTAGCTTTGTCGAAGACTTAATAGATGACTTGTTGATATTGCCCAATGATGAGGAATTCTCGAACCCACTGGTGAGTTGGGAAGAGCATCAAGCCTTGTTCGAGTTCAGGCGGGTACTGGCTAATTTGGTTTTAGAAGAGACTCTGCTTTCCCATGCCTATGGCCCGCAAATGTCTACCTATTCTGCCTTCTTCAAGCGCCTGGAGCGAGCCCTAGAGAATGCCAACTTTAGAAGGCCAAAAGTTAGTCGCGAAGCGATTACTGTTTGCAGTGCCGATTTAGTTCCCAACAGAAGATTTAAGGTCATTATTGTCGCTGGATTGAACGAAGGTGAGTTTCCCCGGCGCTCAGAGCAAGGTGGATTTCTTAGTAAAGATGAAGTGCGCAAGTGGATGTCTTATGGCATAGACATCGAGAATCCCCGTCATCATCCGTCGTTTGAGCCCTCGCTCTATGAATCATTGGTAGAGCGCGCCACCGATAGGCTCTGCCAATCAAGCCCGATCTATGAGATGACTGGGGACGAACTGATTCCTTCCTTCTTCTTAACTAATGGTGATGAAGCCGCCGCGTCTGCTCTCACTTTCCGTGCGCCACGAACTTATGCCATGCTTGAGCCTACTTCTGCTGAGGAACTCGCGGCCGGCTGGCTCTGGCTCAATGGCAGGCAGGCTTTGCGTGATCTCGAATTGTCGTGGATGCCCTTTGATGTCCGTCAGTTTCTGACTAAGTTAGAGCTGCCCTTCTCTACCGTGCAGGCGCGCACGCAATCTACTTTGAGTGACGGTTCTAGCACGGGGTCTAATATATTCAATGAATTGAACGGCTGCTTGACTGAGCAAGTCAACCTCAACCTTATTAGTGTAAAAACTCCTGAAATGTGGAGCGTAAGCCGTCTTAATGACTATGGAAAGTGCCCTTTTCGATTCTGGGTGTCGCATACTCTAAAAATTGAGAAGTTGGAAGAACCAGAACTTGGTCTGGATGCCAGATTGCTTGGTGAGGTCTATCACAAAGCCCTCGAAGTCTTCTACTTGGAATTAAAAGAACGCTCCCTCTCGCTCTTAAGTGCAGACGAGGCCCTCTTGCAAGAAATATTCGAAAGTAGTATCAAGTCGGCCATTGTCTGGTTAGAGACGACACGCAAGTTCAGGCACACTGATTTCTGGCAATACGAGCAGAAAGAAATTGCTTTTCGTTTGCGCCGCTTCTTTGTTAAAGAAAACGAGCGAGCCGTGCGCTCTGGTGGCGAGTTTGTCCCAACCTACTTTGAAAAAGGCTTTGGCTTTAAAGATGGCGAATCATCACCGCCTCTAGTAGTAAGAGTTGATGGCCAAGTTGTGAAAATGCATGGTCGGGTGGACCGCATTGATGTATCAAGCGATGGTCGAGTCAAGGTCATAGACTATAAGTCTAGCTCTGGTGCGATTAGCAAGAAAGAGGCTTTAGCTGGTCGCAATATGCAGCTGCCGGTTTATGCCATGGCTGTAACAGACGCTATTTTGGCCGATAGTAATGTGCAGGTTAAGAATGGTGCTTTTCTCAGCTTCTCTTCCGGAGATCAAATTGGCACCATTGATTTTCAGGATGGTGAAAACGACTATATTGCTTTAACCAAAGAATACATTGGAAACTACGTGGCAGACATCAAAAATGGAAACTTCAGTGTCAAGCCCAGCAGCCCGGATTCTTGTAAGCACTGTGACCATCAGCAAGTTTGTCGCATCACCGAGCTTGGTGCTAGTGATGATAGCGATTAAGTCTAGTATTAGGATAATTCGATAGATGCTAACTGAGCAACAACAACAAGCTGTAGATTTAGTAGACAGAAACGTATTAGTTTCAGCCGGTGCGGGCTCGGGCAAGACCCATGTGCTAGTAGAGCGTTATGTCGAGATTCTGAGGCGCTATCCTGATTGCACCTTGGCTAATATCATTGCTGTTACTTTTACTCGCAAGGCTGCTGCAGAAATGCGCTCAAGGCTCAAGGCGCGCTTTCTTACTCTTTCGCAGGAAGAAGCGGATGGCCGCTGGCTCAATTGTTTAGCTGAAGTTGACGGCGCTCGTATCGGTACAATTCACTCATTGTGCGAATCGATTTTGAAGAGTCATCCTGCTGATTGTGGCATCGATCCGCAGTTTGAAGTGCTAGATGAGTTGACTCAAAACGAACTATTGCAAGATAGCATTGAACGCGCTCTCAAGGAGGTGATTGAACTCTATGGCGCCGCTGCAGCACCAGATTCTGTCTGTGAGCACGATGTTTTGCAAGAGTTTTCAATTGATGAAGTGAAGAAAATATTGAACCGACTGCTTAAGGGCTCAATGCAATTTAAGCAATCGATGAAAGCGTTTGACTCTCTAACTATTGCGGGTATGCGTGCCACGGCTGAGAGAGTCTTGCTTGATATGCAGAGTAGCGCTCTATCCGGCCTTTCTACTAATCGAGAGTTCAATTCATCTTTCGACTATGTGCGCATGAATTCAATGGCTGATGCTGCCAACAAGCTCAATCCCGTGCGCGAGACTTTGCTGACTCTTTGCCAGCAGCTGTTCGCTGATGATTCTGTGGCTGCTCGTTGGCAGGCGTTTATGGCAGTGTCTACGCTTACAATTGGCAATATTGGTGGTACCAAACCTGATGCCAAAGACTTGCGTAAAGCTCTAATGACCTGTCGCGAGCAAGCTAAGCAGATTGTCGGCAAAATTCCTGCTAGCCTCAATCAAGAAGACGAACGGGGTTTTGTTCTTACTCTTGGTATTATTCAGCTATTTGAGCGTGCTCTAGCCATCTACGAAGAGCATAAGCGCGAACTGACTACTGTTGACTATAACGATTTGATTAGCCTGGCTTGTGCTTGTTTAGAAAAAGAAGGCTCGCAATCGAGGGGCTATTTTAATGACAAGTTGCAGGCTTTGCTTGTGGATGAATTTCAAGATACCAATGACATGCAAGCCACGCTTTTGTCTCTTTTGGCCGGTGACAAGACAAGGGTCTTTTTAATCGGAGACGATAAGCAGTCGATCTACAAATTCCAAGGTGCCGACGTTGCTACTTTTAACAAGTGGAAGTCTTTGTTCAAGAATGAAACTTCGAGTTTAAGCGGCTCTTCGCTGGTTACTAAATTGACTCGCTCTTTTCGCAGTCACCCTGAAGTGGTGTTCTTCGTTAATTCAGTTTTTGATCACTTACTTGACGCAGATCCAGAAGTGGTGCCTTATGTTGCTGCTTTCGAGGCTCTAGAGCCAGCCAGGCAGGCGGATTTGAGCATAACTGCTGCGGTTGAGCAAAGTGCTACTGCTGTTGAAGTTCTCATGCTTGACCTCGATATTGAAGAAGACACCCGCGGCTTAAATCCTGCTTTCTATGAGGCCCATCAAGTCGGGCATTGGTTGAAAAAGAAAGTTGAAGGTGGCTATCAGATTGCCGCCAAGAATGGTGGGGTGCGACCAATTACCTATGGTGATTGTGCTGTTTTAGTGGTACGCAACGGTGATTTCGCCTCTTTTGAGGCAATGTTTGCCCAGCTCGATATTCCTTATGTAACTTTCGGCGGCAGTGGCTTCTTGCGCCGCCAGGAGGTGGCTGATTTTGAAAACCTTTTCCGCTTCTTAGATAACCCGAAAGATAGTCATTCACTTTTGGCTGTGCTGCGCTCACCATTTTGTTCTATTACTGATGACTTGCTGCACCGGGTGGTTACTGACCATCCCTCGCAACCTCTCTGGACTGCTATTGCTAATGTCGTGCGCGCCCGTGAGCCCGGAGTTGAGGCATTGTCTCTGGCGGTGCGGCAGCTGAGAAATTTGATGGAATATGCCGCCCTGTTACCCTTGGGCGAGTTGGTGCAGAAAGTTATTGATGATACTCATTATGATTTGGCGATGTTGGCTGCACCTGACGGTAAGCAGCGCTCTCGCAATGTCTGGAAGATGGCCCATTTAGCCTCTGAGCATGAACATCTCTCTTGTGGAGAATTTGCCCGGCGCCTGGCTCTCATGCGGGAGTTTGGCATGCGCGAGTCTGAAGCCCCTCTTGATAGCGCTGATGCCGTTAAGCTGATGACCGTTCATGCCAGCAAGGGCTTGGAATTTCCCGTGGTGGCCTTACCTTGCTTGGGTGGCCAACTGCTGCGCAATGCCGATCGCCTGGTTTATCACTCTAGTTATGGCGTAGCTTTCAATAGTACTCGCCTGGATGATCAAGACAAGCCCGCCTGGTATCAGGTTGCTAGCCATTTAGATCGGCAGATGGAGCGCGAAGAGAAAAAACGCTTGCTTTATGTGGCCATGACCAGGGCCCGAGATAACCTTGGGATTTTTCTATCGGCTCCATTTAGGAAGAGCGAGTCTTATCGCCAGTGGATTATGCAGGTGCTGGGGCTAGACCGGGATGATGCCGTGCGGCCAGGGCCGAATGACTGCATTGGCCTCACTATTACTTCTCGCAGCGACGGCGAAGTGGCGCCATATAGTTTTAGTTTGGCTGCCGGAATTGAAGTGCCTCAGCGAAGCGCTGATGAGCCGAACACTATTGCTCTTCCTGGCGAGGGCGAAGCTTCTCTTCAAAGTCTCTTTGGCTTAGAGCAAAGTCAAACTAGTGGGGAAGAGCCTAAAGTCAATGAACAAGGCCGCAGCCGGGTGACACCTAGAGACGGTGCTCCACCGTCGGAGGGCATTGTTACAGCGGCTTCTCTTGGTACATTCTTCCACTCTTTGATGGAGAATCTGCCGCCATCAGGGCGCAAGGTCGACCGCGCTTGGATTGCTGACATTGCTTTTACCCAAGGGGCCATGGTGGCTCATGGTGATTTGCTCAACCGCTTGGTTGATGAGGGAGAGCGCTTGCTTAGCGTTTACTACGAAAGCAGGCTTTATGGCCTGCTTTCACAAAGTCAACAAAGACGGCATGAATTGCCCTATTTAATTGATACAGCTGCTGGTTTTTCAGAGGCTGGCCCTGACATTCGCCCTCGACGCCCTGACTTAATTTTTCAAGACGCCGAAGGCGACTGGCATTTGGTTGACTACAAAACCGATCATTTCGCTGCCAAAGATGTTGAAACTCAAGCTCGCAAACACCGTGAACAAATCAAGACCTATGTTGCTGATTTGCGCCAGTTGACTGGGGTTGAGCTTCGACCCTGGCTCTATTTTGCTCAACACGGAATTTTCTTCCCTGTTTGATTGTTTTATAGAGCTTACTGTGGGATTCCTTGGGCGTCGTTTTTCTGATTGTAGATTTGCTTGCTGAGTCTGGCTTGTTCTGCTTCTAGTCTCGCCCGTTCCTGATAGCTCAATCCGTTACCGCTGGCGCGAAGTCTGGCCTCTTTTGCGGCAAACTCAGCTTGATTGTTTTGTAGCCTTTGAGCCTCTTGTGAGGTCAGGGCCCCAGATTGGATGCCTTGATTGATGCGTGCTTGTTGGTTGGCTTGGTCTCCGTTTATGCCGCGATTATTATACGGTGAGCCTGGTCCAGGGCCTGGACCACCTTGGTTTAAGCCCTGGGCGTCGTTTTTCTGTTGATAGATGTTCTGGCTCATGCGATCTTGCTGATTGTCGAGGCGGGCTCTCTCTTGTACTGACAGGCCGTTGCCGCTAGCGCGCATGCTGGCTTCGCGAGCCGCAAACTGATTTTGCTGATTTTGCAGCCTGGCTGCTTCTTGTGAAGTTAGTGAACCGTTTTGAACACCGTTGTTGATGCGATTTGCTTGGTTCTGCTGGGTTTGGTTAACGTCATATAGTGAACGGCCTGGCTTATTTGGGTATCCCGGATTTGGTCCTGCGTTGTATCCCTGGCCATCATGCTTTTGTTGATAGATGTTTTGGCTCATCTGATTTTGCTGTCTTTCCAGCCGGGCTCTTTCCGAGTTGCTCATACCGTTGCCGCTGGCGCGATATCTGGCTTCTTTCTGATTGAGAGCATATTGCTGTTTTCCGAGGCGGGCCGTTTCTCTGCGGTTGAGGGAGCCGTTTTGGACGCCGCTATAGATGCGATTTTGTTGCCGTTCTTGCCTGTTGTTGACGCCGTAGCGGTAAGCTTCGGCTGGCTGGCTAGCCGAGGTGGCTAGGCCTAGCAATACTGCTAGAGACAAAGCTGAAATGTGTAACCTGTTCATGAAATCAATCTCCAAAAAATGGTTGATACATGTGAAGACGTAGCGACGCTCCAAAAAGTTCAAAGAATTGGATGAGTAGTTGTTAATGTTTCTGGGCCTGCATAAACCAGTGTCTGCATATAAATGAATACCGCAAGTCCACAAAGTCTCTCATATAGTTTGAGGCAATTGTTAGTGGTACGGGGGAACTTGGTCTGCTCGTTTTGTCAGTCTTTTTCTTGCACATTTGCTTGGCCACCAATGGCGGTGCGGTTATTCATCGGCTATAATTGCCGTACTTATTGGAGGAACTGCTTACATCAACTCAATCTGTGTTCAATAAATAAAGAGATCGCTCTAGGCGATCTGGTGGGGGAAGTGTGGTGAGAATCCACCGCTGTCCCGCAACTGTGAAGCAAGAAATTGCCAGTCAGGCTACCCACTTGAGCACTATTACATCACCTCTTCGAGGCAAGGAGGCAAGTATCTATGGTCACTCTCGGGTGGCTCATACGAGATCTCGTTCCTGCCTTTGGTTGGGAACTTTTTTATTTCTAAAGGGAGATTCGTATGGGTACAACTGATTTTTCAAAATATGACACTAGAATGGTTGAAATGGTTTTCCCCAATCAGACCAATCACTATGGCACCTTATTTGGTGGCCATGCTCTTGAGTTGATGGATAAGAGCGCATTTATTACGGCGTCGCGCTATGCTCGCAAGTCGATGGTAACAGCGTCGTCTGAGCGCATTGATTTTAAGACTCCGGTGAAGCATGGTTATTTGGTTGAAGTGATCGGTCGCATTGTTAAAAGGGGCAATTCGTCAGTTACAGTCAATGTCGAGCTGTTTGGCGAGAACTTGCTCTCGGGTGAGCGGCAGCTTTGCGCCCATGGTAATTTTGTCTTGGTTTCGGTCGATATCAATAGTAAGCCGATCGCCCTAGATTCTGAACAGGAGAGCTTGCCAATATGAAATTTGGTCGGTTTTGATAATCTCAAGAGCTGTTCCATGCCTAAAGGCGCTAAAATCACTGTTGGCGGCTCTTTGCAAGGTTTAGGTTTATGGGCTGGGTCGACAAACTGCGAACTTCTCCTAACATGGTCTTGTTTGTAGTTTCGTTCGCCCTCTGTATTGAAGAAGTCTTATACGGGGCCGTTGCCCCCCTGACGCCGATGTCGCCGGCTCATATAAAAGACGAGCACATGGTAAGCACCCTATATGGTGCTTACGCCTTGGGCCTGATTATTGCCTCTCCTATTCTTGCCCTGATAACCGATCGTATTGGTCGTCGTAAGCCAATGATTATCGGAGTTGTGATGCTCTTCATTTCGGCTGTTCTTTTTCTCGTTGGTACTACTCCTGATGTGGTGATCTTTTCCCGCATAATGCAGGGCGCTGGTGCTGCTTGTACTTGGACGGCCGGTCTGGCTTTGGTGGCTGAATACTTTGTGGCGCGTCGTGTGCGTGCCATGGGCTTTGCTCTGCTGGGTGGTACTATTGGTGCTGTTATCGGCCCCTTGGTCGGTGGCGAGATGTACGATATTTTTGGCTATGCCTTAACTATTTATTTCATGCTTGGCCTGCTGGCTGTCGATTTCATTTTGCGTTTCGTCTTCATTTCCAAGAAGCAAATCGCCAAAGTTAAATCTCCCTGGAAAGAGACTTTTGCTGAAGTCGGTGGCATTATCACGGACAAAAGTGTTCTCACTGCAGCCTTTGCCGTATCGCTGGCTGCGGCGGGCTGGGCCATGATGGAGCCGCTTTTTCCTATGCACGTTATGCGCATTGCCAAAGCGACGCCATCGACAGTTGGCGCCTTGTTTACTTTCTCCAATTTGATTTACGCTTTTATGCCGCCAGTTGTTGATGCTGTTTCGAACAAAATCGGTGTGCGTCCCACGGCGGTTATCGGTTTGTTTGTTACGGCTGTTGCAATGCCTTTGTTGGCCCTCACTCCCAATCTGATTCTTGCCACCATGGTGCTTTGCTTAATTACTGTGGGCTATGCCTTTACCATGAATCCTACATCCGCTGAGCTAGGAGACGCAGTGGATAGGCGGGGGTCCACCTCTTATGCTATTGCCTATGCTGTCTATAATCTCTCCTATTCCCTCGGTATGATTGCCGTCGATGCCTATGTGGAGTTTGTCACTGATTCTGCTCATAAGCTGCAATTGCTGCATATTCTTTCTATAACAAGCGGCCTCTTCTTCCTCTGTATTCCACTGTTTCTCGTAAAGGTAAAAGCGCAATGTCCCGCTCCATCATCAACCAACTGAACGATCGGTTTCTGCCTGAAGATGAGCGCCTTTCGCGGCGTGAAATGCTTAAGGGCATTATGGCCACGGCAGCTAGCCTGATGCTGAGTTATGGCTTCTCTGGTGGTGCCTTTGGTAAGGCCCGCAATGATCACAAGATTATTGTTATCGGGGCCGGTTTTTCCGGGCTAGCTGCAGCTTATGAACTGTTGGCAGCCGGTTATGATGTTACAGTGGTTGAGGCCCGTGGAAGAATTGGCGGGCGAGTGCAGACACTTTACGACTTCATTCACGGCAAGCATGTTGAAGCCGGTGCTGAGCTAATCGGCGCTAACCATCCGACCTGGCAGGCTTATGCCAAGCGCTTCAAATTAGAGATGCTAGAGCGCACTTCTTATCCTGATAGTGAACAACCGTTCTATTGCAATGGTGAGTTGCTTGCCCCGAAGAAAGCCGAGGCGCTATGGGAAGAAGTGGGTCATTATCTCAGTGCCTACAATAAAATCGCTGAGCCCATTGATGCCTATCAGCCCTGGCGCAGTCCTAACGCCAAAGAGCTAGATGCTAAGACCGTAAACACTTGGATAGAAGAGCTTAAGTGCTCAGATCTCTGTAGGAAGGCTATTCGTTTGTCGGAAGCATCAGATGCAAATGATCCCGGTTGGCAGAGTCTGCTGGGGCGGCTGGCTGTTATTAAGGGTGGTGGCGTCGAAAAATATTGGACTGAGAGTGAACGTTTTCGCTGCAAGGGCGGTAATGTGCAGTTAGCCGAGCGATTGGCCGATGCCATTGGGAGGCAGCGCATTCATTTGGAATTACCGGTTACTGCAGTAGATGTGCGAGCCGATAAAGTAGTAGTGTCATTGGCTAATGGCAAGGTAATGGAAGCCGATGATGTGATACTAAGCGTGCCACCAGGTACTTGGAAGCGCATTACTTTTACACCTTCCTTCCCTCCTCAACTTTCACCGCAAATGGCAAATCAAGTCAAGTTTTTGTCTGAGGTGCGTACCCGCTTTTGGGAAAAGGACAAGGTTTCACCTGTCTCGCTCAGTGATGGCCCTGTGGCCGAAACCTGGGAAGCTACTGATATGCAGTCGGCCACAGGTCATTCTTGCTTGACAGTGTTTGCTGGTGGTAATGCCGCCGATTATGGCCGGGGCTGGCCTACTGAGCAACGGATGGCGCACTATGCCCTTGAGATTCAAAAAATCTACCCAAGCTATGCTCACAATTTTGTTCAAGGCAAATTTATCGATTGGCCTTCAGACCCCTGGTCGCAGGCCGGCTATTCCGCCCCGGCTCCCGGCCAAATCATGACCCTTGGGCCAATTTTGTATAACGGCCTGGGTCGATTGCATTTTGCCGGAGAGCATACGAGCTTTGCTTTCCAGGGCTATATGGAAGGGGGCTTGAATTCAGGTGCTGAGGTCGCTAAGCGCATAGCCTTGCGCGATGGCGTCGTGCCTAAAGTCTAGAGAAATTGGTCTGTTGCCCTAAGTTCGCGGCCCTAAGTCTGCTGTCCGAAATCTAGGCTTTTGTCAGTTTGCGCCCTAAAGTCAGAACAATTGGAAGCATCAGTAGTGGCGCTAGTGCTGAGATGGCCAGGCCCCAATGCAAGCTGTGCTTGTCGGCAATAACGCCAACTAGCCAGGGCATAAAGATGCCACCAGCGTTACCAAAGGCGGCTAAGGCACCGAACATAGTGGCGCCGCCGTTGGGGTATTTGTCTGCGGTTATAGCCAGCATGGTTGGCCAGAGGCAGCTTCCGGTCAGGCCAGCTAGAATGCAGGCGATTAGAGCAACTATTCGAATTGGGCAAAATGAACCTAGTAAAAATAGTGCCACTGATAAGCCGCAGCCCCACGACATAATTGTGCATGAATCAAGTTTGGTGCTTAAAGCGCCGATGCCCATGCGACCAATCGCCATGCAGATCGAGAAGAAGAAGAGTGCAGCACCGCCAACCCATTGAGGATATTTTAGGGCAAGCTCAGCGTAGGCCGGTAGCCATTGCGCCATACCTAGCTCGGTGGCGCCACCGAGAAAAATTGCAGCTAAAGCGCCAACAAACCAGAGCGAACTAAGCAGCTTGAGAAAAGGTATGCGTTCTTCGCCTTCGCTGGTTAGAGCGGGGAATTTTACTACGCCCAGAGCGAAAATCAGAAGGGCTGGTAGTGGTATCAAAAGCAAGCAAGCTAGTCGCCACGAGATATTGCATTGCAGGGCAATGGTGCCGGCCATAACTGTGAGTGTGGCACCGACGCAATAAAATGAATGAAGCCAGTTCATTGATGCAGAGCGGCTCTCTGGGTTTATAGCTGAGACGATTGGGCTTAAGACCATGTCGAGTACGCCAGCACCAAAGCCTAGAACAAAGTTGGCCCAGAGTAATATCTCGTAAGTTGGCGACCAGGCCGTCAGAAGCAAGCCGACCACTAGTAGGGCATTTCCTGCTAAGGCAAAGAGTTTCGCCCCGAAGCGATCGGCTAGGGGGCCGGTCAATAGAATGGCCGCTACCAGTCCTGAGAATGTAAAAGCGCCCAGTCTACCTAATTCTTCTTGGGTTAGGCCATGGCCTGTCCCTATACTTGTACCCGTACCTATAAACGAATGCTGAATAGAGACAAGAAATATTGGCAGCAAGTTGACGCCAATGGCCAGGCTCATCATGGCGCCATAGCAAAGGGAGGTCAGTAGGCGTGGCCTTATGCCTGGTTCTAAGGTTGACGATGTCAA
Source organism: Obscuribacteraceae bacterium (SeqCode) (assembly GCA_044378815.1). GTDB lineage: Bacteria > Cyanobacteriota > Vampirovibrionia > Obscuribacterales > Obscuribacteraceae. The sequence goes on from JBIPOV010000010.1 coordinate 132,856, forward strand.
TTAGCGCCTACGTTTTTGTTTGCGTTTTTGTTTTCGTGCAGTTCTTGCGAAATGGGGCAACCCAATTTTAGCCACTCACGCACCTCATGCAATGAGTCAAATACGCCTTCGGCCAGTTCTCTCGATTCAGCGCTAGCTGGTAGTAAATCAGGTACTAAGCATGAACGCATGCCCCCTGCTCTGGCTGCAAGAAGACCACTGTGTGCGTCTTCTAGGATGAGGCAATGTTCTGCTGCCTTACCTAAACTTGATTGGGCCATAAGGAAAATATCTGGATTTGGTTTACCCCGCTCGACCATATCGCCACCAATAACTACTTCAAAGTAGTCAACTATTTCGTGGTGTATAAGGCGTCGTACTGCTTCTTCTTTTACTGTTGATGTGCCCACCGCGCATGGAATGTTTTGCTCTTTTGCCCAGGCTAAAAGCTCTTTGATACCAGGTTTAAGGGGCAAGCCTTCTTTTTGATGTAGCTCCTCATAAAGCTCTTGGGCGCGCACGTGAAATTTGTCTTTGGGGAAGGTCGGTCCAAATTCTTCCGCTAAAACATTTTCTGCGTCAGCAACAGTGATGCCAATTAAGCGCAAATAGAGTTTGTCGCTTAAGTCAAAACCAAGTTCTTTTGCTGCTTTTGTCCAGGCACGTTTGTAGTGATTCTCGGTGTCGAGAATCAAGCCATCCATATCAAAAATAAGAGCGTGGGGAAGCATGACTTTACCTCAAACTGGCAAAGCGACTGGTTCGTCTGCCTGGGGTGCTTGGAAGATATCGATGTCTTTATTGGCAAAAATGTTGTCAGTTTCTTCATTGCAGAAGGTACTAACTTCACCGATTACACTGACGCCGTTGACTGGCACAAACTCGTGCCAAATTCCTGAAGTCAGAGTTATTCTGGTGCCAGCTGGCATTTCAAATGGTACGCCCGATTGGCGAGTTTCCATTTTGCGATTGATTTTTACTTCAACTGTGCCTTCGGCCTTATGCTCCCCTGGATTTTTAGACCAGAGTGTAATTTTCAGCGTGCCGTGTCGACAAATAATGTCTTCTTTCTTCTCGTAGTGAGTATGGGCTGGAGTGACCATGCCTTCTCTTGCGTACATGATTTTTTCGCAGTATTCAGGCTCGTTGGCAAGAAGAACTTCAACTAAGCCAGCCTTTGTGTAGTCGCCAAGACCAAAGTCTGTGGCTGACCATTCAGGCTGAGGTGGAAGCACCCAGTTGTGTTGTTTTAGGCAGTCTGCTGCTTCTCGACAAAGTTGATTGATTTCGCTTTGCTTCATAACGTACTCCTGACAATTGATCTCGTGCTGCTTTTTAGCGGCTAAATTTTGGCTGCTGTTTGGACCTGACTATTTTTTTGCAGCAGCTACTGGCTCTTTGATATATTTCATGGCGCTAGAGGCACTCTCGCCATGGTGGAGAACTGCTTGGAGAGCCTCTGTCATCCCTTTAGGGTCGCTATGTTGGATGATATTGCGGCCGTAAATGATGCCAGCAACACCCTGAGCCACTAATTTTTCAGTGTGTTGAAGCACTTCGATATTAGAAGCGCGGCCGCCGCCTCTCACGCATACAGGCACTCCTGAAGCCGCTTCTATGACGCGGTGGAATTCTTCTTCTGGTTCAGTTGAATCGGTTTTGATGATGTCAGCACCTAGTTCAGCTGCCATGCGGGCCAAGGTAACGACGCGGGCTGGTGTGCCATCGCCAACCATGCCGTCTTTGCTACGCTTGAATGACAGTGGCTCAATACCCATAGGCATGCCATAGCGATCGCAGACATTTTTCAAACGCAAGATATTACGCACGCACTGATTGAGCATTTCTGGGTATTCGTCAACTTGCAGTAGGTTCAATAAAATGCAGGCTGCATCAAGGCGTACTGCCACTTCGACAGCTTCTTCATAGGCTTCGCAGAACAACTTAGAAGAAGGCAGTACGTCGTTGTAGAAGTTAGCAGTATCGGCTCTTAGCATCAGGGCTGGCTTGTTACGTCCAGGTAGCTTTTGCAGGTGTGGTGCTTCGCCGGGCGAGAGCAGCATGGCGTCAGGGTTGGCATCTGTCAGGGTCGAGACAGTTTTCTCCATGTTCTCAATGCCTTCTAAGAAAGCCGCATTATTGAATAGAGCATGGTCAACGGCTACAACAAAAGTGCGCTTTGAAGTTGGATGAAAGAGACGGTTTAGACGATAAAGCATGGCAACACCCGCATGAGTTTTCAACAATAAACTGGCCTAAGCGCCCTTGGGGCGCTCTTGAATGATGGCAAATTCTATCATGTGCGTGCTTAGAGTTTGCTTGGGCGACGCTCAAGCGCGACTTTAATAAAAGGTACTGCCACATCGGTTATGATTTCTTGCCTGTCAATATCTTTGGGTTGGCAATTTTGAACTGTGGCCACGGGCTTCAAGGCGAGGAGTAATTGACTATGCAACAGCTTTGCGAAAAGAAAGATGAATTGCTCGCTGGTCTTGATCGTGGTGAAGCAATCCCGGCGCATCTCTATACTGATCCGGCAATCACAGCCCAAGAGATTGAGAAGATCTTTCGCAGGTCGTGGCAGTATATTGGGCCGACTCAAAAACTTTCCAAGGTCGGTGATTACATCACTGGCTATGTCGGCGAGATTCCTGTTGTAGTTATCCGCAACGAAAATGGTCTTGAAGGATTTATCAATGTCTGTAGGCACAGACGCCATGAAGTGATGAAAGGCTGTGGTAATGCCAAAATTATGCAGTGTGCCTACCATGCTTGGACATACGATATCAAGGGTGCCTTAAAGGCGGCCCCTCGCGCCGACCGCGAACCTAACTTTGCTACTTCTGACTATCCGCTGCTGCCTATAAAGGTAGACACGCTTGGCCCCTGGGTATTCGCCAATGCTGATGAAAACTGTAAGTCACTAGAGTCATTTTATGGACCGGTACTAGACATCATTGCTGCTAGCGGACTTGATTTGAATACGCTTGAATTGTACGAGCGCAGTGAATGGCAATCTGGTGCCAATTGGAAAACCATGCTTGAGAATTATCTGGAGTGCTACCACTGTGCTGTGGCCCACCCTGGATTCTCAGCTGCAATTGATGTGGACCAGGATAGCTATAAACTGACCTCCCATGATTGGTTCTTGAGCCAAGTTGGTCATGTGCGTGAGTCAGCTTTAGAAGGCAAAACCAGAATCAAAATTTATGATGCTGCTGGCTCAGTCAAGCAAGCTCAGTATCATTTGCTCTGGCCTAATTTTACGATCAATATCAATCCCGGCTTCCCCAATTTGTCTATCGATGTCTGGCTGCCGCTAGGACCGAATCAAGCCAAAGGATTTTCAGAGCAGTATTTTGCCCCCGGTGTTGATAAGAAATGGGCGCAGGAGCTGATTGATTTCAATACAGAAGTGGGTCAAGAAGATGATGTGCTCACTAACTCAGTTCAACGTGGATTGATTGGTGGTGTGCCGAGTGTGGGCCGCTTCCTCACTAATAGCGAGCACCTCTGTATTCAATTCCAAAAGTTGATCGTCAAAGCCCTTTACTGATAATTTTGACTTTGATGAATAGTCTCGCTCGAAAATTTGTAGCCTGCTGTTTCTCACTGCTGTTTGTTTCCGTTCCCTCTTGTTCAGCAGCTAGTTCTGACGAATTGCGTATTGACGAGTTGGCCAATGACATTTTGCGCAAAGAGATCGACTTAGAGCGTTACTACCTTCAGTATCGCGTGGAAGGGACAAAAGAGCCGAAGTATCGTCGTGCTCGTTATTTCGCTTTTCAAGTTTCGTCGGCCATGGCTTCAATGGCTTCTAACATCACTAACGTAGCCCTCTGTGGCAGCCATACTAAGGTGCCTGACCGTATTTCGATTCGCGGCACCCGCGATGGTCTAGAGGCTGGTTTGGTGGGAATTCTCCTTGATGGCGGCAGCTCTGCCGTTGAACTTTGCTCTAATGGTTATACTGCCATCAAGCATATTCGCAATGGCACCAGTCCTGGTGCTGCTGTTAAGAATGTGGTGGCGAGAATTAAAGAAATCGATGCCATGATGGCAGAACGCGATGCCTTGATGAAGAAGAATCCAGATCTTCTGTCAATCAGTGTTTGTCAGGCGGAAGGTCGTGTGCTGAAGAGCTTTCGTGATTGGTGTTTGTCTGAGTTTGCCGATGTTTATGCTGATGTGAAGTCAACTCAGGCGAGCTTCAACGTGTATTACATATTGGATATTGCTGCCGATAGTGCCTACACAGCTTCACAGCTTCTTGCTATTAAATCATTGACCAGGCCTGAGTTTGGAAACGCTTCTGCTAACACTGGTATGGTTGGTGATACCCTTGGTATTATCAGCGCACCTGCCAGTGCTAAGTCATACAATATGTTCTATCGCCATTGGCGCAAGCGGCTATCGGCCACTTTAAAAGAAGACCTCAGCAGTGCTGAAAAAGAAACTAAAGCGGCCATGGACGAGTTGAACAACGAGCTTGCTTCGCGGGACATTACCATTCTTGAAACCGCTGCTTCTGTTCAAAACAGAGTTTCTGTCTATTTGCTCTGGTCTGCTCGATACGACAAGTATATTGAGCAAGGACTGATTGACCAGCGCCACCAGAACAAAGTGGCTTTGCAGGGTGTGATTTCTGGACCTGCGATTTCAAGCACATATTTGGCCCAAGATATCATGGCTTCAGTTGCTCTTAATCGGCTGCGCGAAAGGCCGAAGGCCGCTAATAATATGTATCTTGCTGGTGGTATTGCCTCAACCGTAGGTTCTGCTTCTTCTCTAGCATTAACCAATTATTTGTTGATTGATCAACTGCGCTATCAAAAGAAAATGCGGGCAAAAGGTTTATTGCCAGAGCAATTATTGGCTGCCAGACTTAAAACCTTGGATGAGCTAGACGAGCGTTTGGTTGCTGCGGAGAAGTAGTGTTTTGAGAAATAGTTGTATATACAGAAAGCGCCGATTAAAGCCGGCCAAGAGCAGGAGAGGAAGAAGCTCCACGTTGAAGGTCTAGCAAACCACAGCGACCACGAGTCATGCGCGGATGTCAGTAATGATATA
>JBIPOV010000167.1:0-3810 GCA_044378815.1 Obscuribacteraceae bacterium (SeqCode)
CATTTTGCTAACCCAAAACATCTCAGAAAGACATCCCTGTTTCAATTACGCCAGAGGGATGCCTTTCGCATATGCCGTGTAAACTCCTCGCCGAATATCCGCGCATCTAGAGGACTGTTCACAGCAGTAGGAGTTCTGCCTTTAATGGAACTGACGGGATTTGAACCCGCATGCACCGTTCTTGAATTCAAGTCAGTGCGCTCCCAATGAGCCACAGTTCTGCTTAAGTCATTGTCTCAATCAGAGGAGAACAGCCTTTGGTATTTGCTGATCGACCAAGCATCCGGATGACATGTCAACGCTCGAAGCTGCAGGAGTATCTACTGCTATGTGCAGATGAATCAAGTGAATAGAAATCAGCAGCAAAGCAATCACAATGCATGTCAATACTTTGTGACCTGCCGAGAATAAATCCGCTAGGAACTTTATCGAAACTTCTTCATACAGGTCGTCGAGTAGCTCATAGATTAAGTCGTCGAAAGTCACAGAGGGCCGCTCTACTTTTACGCTGTTAACTGCATGTCCTTTCATAGTTGATGATCCTTTCATTTTGATAGTAAATTACCTCACATGGAGGACTTCCTTTCGGAAGTTTGTCCAGAAGCCGCTTGAAGCAGGCTAGAACGCAAATGCACGAAGATTGCACTTGCCTGGTTAATGGAACTGACGGGATTCGAACCCGCGACCTCTCACTAAAGAAGCGAGTGCTCTAACACTGAGCTATAGCCCCTGTTCGTCAAAGAAAGACGAACATCAGATTCAGTCAAATAGAGCCCCAGCTTCCGTAAAGGTCGAGGTTTTCGGTAGGAGCTGGAATAATTTGAGCCCAGCGTCATTGAGGAACTCCACCCGCGCTTTGCCTGCAAGAGACCGATAAGAATCATCATGGTCAATAATTCGCCCCCACTCAGCAAGTACCTTACCGCAAGTGCATTCATCTCTTTAGAGACCCAGATCAGTGAGCAGCCCCAGAAAGGAAGTAGTTGAGCTCTCAGCAAAGAGCGTCAGGACTGCACCAAGATCTTCCATCGTGAGCTTGATACCGGCTTTGATGTCAGCTTCATCACTAATACCCAGTGCGAGCATCATGATACTTTTTAGACGATTGCGCCCAAGTAGAAGCGGTGCGAGATTCTGCGACCAGAATTGGTGCATGCCCTCTTCTTCGCGAGTGTCTTGCAGTTGCTCCGAAGTCTGCTTAATATGCTTGTCATCAAAGTTGCAGGACAGATTAAATAGTTTCGCTGCGTGTACTAACGGTGCCATCTCCTCGATGCAACCGGAGAAAATGGTCGTATCCACGCAACCACAAACGATGGTTCGCACCGTCACAGTAGTTTCATTCAGTTCTACAACCACTCCGCCGTAGCCGAACTCATATTTGAGCATCTGCTGCATGGCATCCAGGCTAGTACGCTCCAAAACGTCCGGTCCATAGTTTTGGCCGTCCTTGACTCGGTTTTGTTCAATTCTGATCATTTTGTCCTCTTTGAAAAAGAATTTCAGATTGAAAGAAAAAACAGGAGGGCTGCTGCTGGATATAGTCTTGATTTTCATTTTGCCCCCCGGAAATAAGAAACACACGACGCCGACACCAAGCCATACACACCACATCGATAGATGCGGAGCAATGGTGCTGTAATAGCATAGGCATTTGGGTTACGCTGGTTGGTTTACTTTGTATTGAGTGGATGAAATAGAGATAGGTCTACCATTGCAGAAGTTTCGTCAGCGAGTCAATCACAACTACAAACTCTTTAATTACAGCTTTGTTGAGTAACTGATAGGTTCAAGATAGTTATTGGCAATAGCGCGTGCTATACCCAAAAGCTATTATTCATAAAGCTTCTTCTAATATAGTAAGGTTCGCAACCCGTAATTTACGCAGGCGATTGCGCAGAGCATCTCGCGCTAATATTCAGCCAATAACACTACTTTAAGCAATTTACTGTGACAGAAACAAATCAGCTCAAGGCTGAACGAGTATGTCTTTGTCACAGTCTTTCGGTTAAAGTTCCTATTAGAAAACAAACACAGCTCCCCAATTTTGCGGGATAATACTATTTCGCAGTGATACTGAATCAAGTATCACTATTTCGCTTGCACTGATGACATAAAAAAGCCATAGAAGCTAAACCTAGCGCCAACTTCAAGACACAGAGAGCCGCGGACAATACGATAACACAGATAGCGATAACTACTTCCTCTCTAAATAGTAAATACTGACCAACGTCACATCAAGACTAGGTTTCAAAACACCCATTGCGAGTTGCAGCAACAAAATTACAAAGAAGATCTAGGTTAAATGTGATTTGCTTCGTGAGTAGAGCCTTTGATAGATCTAGGTTATCTCAATTTATTCATTCAACCTAGAACAAACACAAAACTAGCAAAACCCATACCCAACTTCCATCATTGGAACCATCCTCTTCACCTTCCGTGTTGAGAGCTGGTCTGGTATCAGGTTCCCGTCTGCTTTGAATTGTGCGTGATTGGCTGCTAACACAAGTCAACCGCTCTGGCACTAAAACAATGATTCGGTTGGGGAACGAGTGCTTAGCCGGGTGCAGACCCATTCTTTTGTTGAACCTTATGAATATAAGGGTTTTCAATTGTTAGCTCTCTTGGGTCCCGACGATCAAATTACGGTCTATGAGAAAAAGCAGTCCCGCGGAGTTCTCTTACCGGTGGAAGAAATCAATTTAGAGAGCTGGTCGCTCTCGAAACCGACAAGTGGCGCATTCCGCGACGCAGGTGAACAAAGGAGAAACATCATGTCTAAAATACAAGACAATCAACAGGCAGCCATCGAGGGTGAAAAGCTTAAAATTTCCTACTATGCGTTTATCCGAGACTATCACTCAGATAAATGTGTCGTCTTGGCAAAAGGAGATGAGGAGGCAGAGCAGAAGGCAACCACCAAAGGGGTTTCCCCGTGGACTGCTGAATGCAAAGCTTTTACTACTAAGCTAACCGCCCAACGCTGGTTGAAAATTAAATCACTCAAGTTAGAATTGGCATATGTCCAAAACCAGCTGAATCGCTCACACCGGGCTCCTCAGTCAACAATAGACTCATTAGAAGAAGAACAAGAGCGACTCCAAGGCCTGATGGACGAAATCGATTTCGTCGATTGGGATGAGGAAACCTGGGATGACGAAGACTGGAACCAGTCGGACGTTGACAATTGGCTCTTTTTCTATGAGGACGTCTAATTTCGCGTCCTAGAACTGAAGCTCACTGGGAGCGCACTGACTTGATCGCAAGAACAGTGCACGCGGGTTCGAGTCCCGTCAGTTCTATTAATCGCAGACTGAGTCTTTCTAAAGGCTCTGTACAGTGGCATCAACACCTCAGTTTTGCTGCGCACATTTCAAACTCAAAAAAAAGGAAGGTAAGTACCATGTCACGCAAAAACAACCGAAACCAATCTCAAAACACAAAACGCGACTTGCTAGAACCCACGCAAGTCAAAACGCAACCCTGCCTTTATGAAGGCGATCAAGATTGGATTAAAGACGAAATGAAAGCTGGAGGAAAATTCAGCTGGATTTCTTAGTAACGCCAAGCCGAAAAGATCGTGGCTTCGAACTGACTAACATCAGCGAGCGATATTTAGAACTCATCTAGAGCACTCTAAATGACAAAACAAAATACTGATGAGGCTGTTTCTCTCGCGGAGATGTGAACAGTCCTCTAGATGCGCGGATATTCGGCGAGGAGTTTACACGGCATATGCGAAAGGCATCCCTCTGGCGTAATTGAAACAGGGATGTCTTTCTGAGATGTTTTGGGTTAGCAAAATGGTGG